>NZ_JBDJNU010000001.1:0-193060 GCF_039674585.1 Stenotrophomonas lacuserhaii
GGTAATGTTGTGCCGACCTGGGGGGGCACCTTTGCAACGACTGCCGACCAAGGTCGGCACTACAACCGCCTTTACTTCGCCTTGCCCTGGTTGGCCACCGCTTCGGCGGCCTTGCGCGCGGCTTCCGGGTCGCCGAGGTAACGGAACGACTGCACCGTCAGGTCATCGTTGAGCTCGAACAGCAGCGGGATGCCGGTCGGAATGTTCAGTTCCAGGATCTGCTCGCGCGAAACGTTGTTGAGGTACTTGTACAGCGCGCGCAGCGAGTTGCCATGCGCGGTGACCAGCACGGTCTTGCCGTCCTTCAACTGCGGGGCGATCGAATCGAACCAGTACGGCAGCACGCGGTCCAGCGTGGTGGCCAGCGATTCGGTACCCGGCAGCGCGTTGCGGTCCAGCGTGGCATAGCGGCGGTCGTGCAGCGGATGGCCCGGATCTTCGATATCCATCGTCGGCGGCGGGATGTCGTAGGAGCGGCGCCAGATCTTGACCTGGTCCTCGCCATGCTTTGCCGCGGTTTCCGCCTTGTCCAAGCCCTGCAGGCCGCCGTAATGGCGTTCGTTCAAGCGCCAGCTCTTGCTGACCGGCAACCAGTCCTGGTCCATTTCGGCCAGTGCACCCTGCAGGGTGTGGATGGCACGCTTGAGCACGGAGGTATGGGCCACGTCGAACTGCAGGCCTTCTTCGCGCATCAGGCGACCGGCGGCAGCCGCTTCCTGGCGCCCCTTGTCGGTCAGCTCCACGTCGACCCAACCAGTGAAGCGGTTGTCCAGGTTCCACTGGCTCTGGCCGTGGCGCAACAGTACGAGTTTACGAGTCACTGCAGGGTCTCCAACGTCGGGAAGGCAGGCGGCCATTGTAGACGGTGAAAGAACGCCGGGCGCCGGCTCAGTGGTGGACATGGCCATGATGGCCGTGACGGTCGTGGTCGTGACCGTGGCCGCGTATCTCCGGCGCCGGTCCCACCGCGCAGGCATCGCCACAATGCTCGGCCTCCAGTTGCAGGGTCACATGGTCGATGTCGTGGCGCTCGTGCAGGGCATCGGCCAGCTCGCGCCGCACCTGGTCCGCATCGGCACCGTCGCGCAGCACCACGTGGGCGCTCAACGCCGGCGTGCTGGAGGCCAGGGCCCATACGTGCAGGTCGTGCACGTCCACCACCGCGCCGTGGTTGCACAGGCTGCTGCGCACCTCGGCCAGCACGATGCCTTTCGGCACGCCTTCCAGCAGCACGTTGATCGCTTCACGCATCAGCACCCAGGTCCGCGGCAGCACCCACAGGCCGATCAGCACGGCCAGGATCGGATCGATCACCTTCCACCCGGTCCAGCGGATCAGCAGCGCGCCGATGATCACCGCCACCGATCCCAGCATGTCCGCCCAGACTTCCAGGTACGCGCCTTTCACGTTCAGGCTTTCGCCGCTACCGGCCTTGAGCAGGCGCATCGACACCAGGTTCACCGCCAGGCCCACTGCGGCGATCACCAGCATGCCGGTGGAAGCGATCTCCTGCGGCTGGCGGAACCGGGCGATGGCCTCCCACAGGATGTAGCCGGCCACCACGAACAACATGCCACCATTGAACATCGCCCCCAGCGCTTCCAGCCGCGCGTAGCCGTAGGTCCGGCGGGCATCGGGGGGACGCCGGCTCAGCCGCACCGCGACCAGCGCGATCATCAGCGCCAGGGTATCGGTGGCCATGTGCGCCGCATCGGACAGCAGCGCCAGGCTGTTGGTGACGAACGCGCCGATGATTTCCACCAGCAGGAACGCGGCGGTCAGGCCCAGTGCCCACCACAGCGGCTTTTCGTGGCGGATTTCAGTGGGAAGATGGTTGTGGTCGTGGCCCATCGGGGTCTCCTGTGTGTTGCCGGCAGGCTACGCCCCGCGTGCAGGGGATACCATCACACCGGTTATAACATCGCCCTCGACGCGTCAGGTGCAGCGCGCCAGGGTGGCCCTGCGACAGCGCGCCGCGCCCCACCAGAGGCAGGCCAGCAGCGCAACGCCCGCGCCGGCAATGCAGACCCCCGTCCACCCCATGTGCGCCTGCAGCGCGGGGCCGGCCGCCGCCCCGATGCCGCTGCCCACCGCATAGAACAGCATGTACAGCGCGATCAGCTGCCCGTGCACGGGCTCCGCCGCCCGCAGCACCAGCGCCTGGTTGCTCACGTGCAAGGCCTGGCCGCCAAGGTCCAGCAACACGATGCCCAGCAGCAGCCATCCCAGTGAAGAGGGCAGCTGCAGCAGCGGCAGCCATGCCAGCAGCATCAGCAACAAGGCCGCAGCGCTCACCGCGCGCCCATGACCGTGGTCCATCCAGCGGCCCACCCGCCCCGCCAGCAAGGCGCCCGCCAGCCCGGCCAGGCCCAGCGCACCGATACCCGTCGTGGACCAGGACAACGGCGGTGCCGACAGCGCAAGCGACGCCGCACTCCAGAACAGGTTGAGGCCGGCGAACAGCAGCAATGCCAGCACGCCCCGTTCGCGCAGCGTGGAGTCCACGCACAGCAGCCGCCACATCGACGCCATGACGCCGCGTTGATGGACTCGCGCCTGCACCACCGGCATCGGTGGCAAGCACCGCCACAGCAGGAGCGCCAAGGCGGTTATCAGCACCGCCGAACCCGCGTACACCACGCGCCATCCCAGCCCGGCGGCTACCGTCCCGGACACCACGCGCGCCAGCAGCAGGCCAACGAACACGCCACCCTGCACGGTGCCGACGTGGCGGCCGCGTACCGCAGGGGCGGCCATCGCCGCCGTGCAGGTGATCAATGCCTGCGTGCAGGCCGTCCCGAACAGCCCGACCAGCAGCATGCCGACCAGCAGGGACACGCTCCCGCGCGCGGCAGCCAGCCACAGCAGCGACAACGCCAGCAGACCGAACTGCAGCAACAGCAGGCCCCGGCGTTCGTGCCGATCGGCAAGCGGCAGCAGGATCAACAGCGCAAGCACGCTGCCCACCTGGGTGGCCGCCACCACCATTCCGGCCATCGCGGCATCCATCTGGAAGGCTTCGGCCAGGCGCTCCAGCAGTGGCTGTGCGTAGTACACGTTCGCAACGCTGGCGCCGGCTGCGCTGGCAAGCAGGAACAGCGTAGGGTCGAAAAAAAAGGGGGAGGATCGTGGCTTCGTCATATATCAGTTTCAAAATGCAACCGCTCGCACCGTAGGCATTTCGGTTTTAAAATGCAACCAGAATCCATGACGGAGCCGACCATGCCCAGTTCCTCCCCCTGCCCCGTGGCCCGCGCCACCGAGCTGCTCGGCGACCGCTGGATCCTGCTGATCGTCCGCGACGCCTTCGATGGCGTACACCGCTTCAGCGACTTCCAGCGCAGTCTGGGCGTAGCCCGCAACATCCTCAGCGACCGTCTGCGCCGCCTGGTCGACGGGGGCGTGCTGGCATTGCAGCCGGCCGCCGATGGAACCTCTTACCAGCAGTACGTGCTCACCGACGCGGGCACTGCGCTGTTCCCGGTCGTGGTTGCGTTGCGGCAGTGGGGCCAGGCGCAACGCTTCACCCCGGGTGAGCCGCACTCGCGGCTGGTGGAGCGCAACAGCGGCCGCGAACTGCCGTACATGCAACCGCGCACGCCGCGAGGCCGCGTGCTGGAGGCCGCCGACACCATGGTGCTCAAGCTCGACCAGGGCTGATCCGCATCCCGCGATCGAGGGGTCGGCAGCACGGCGCTGACCCGGCATCCGCACAGCGGGTAGGATCAGGTCGGGCCACTGCGCCCTGCCCGATTCCCCTCCGGATGTCCCGCCATGATCCGCCGCACCACGTCCCTTCTGCTGCTTTCCGGCCTGCTTGCAAGCACGGCATCCAGCGCGCGCGAAGTCCCTGCGCCAGCCGCCCACGTCGACGCCGATGGTCCTTACATCGTGCGTGACGGCGAGCAGTTGCAGGCGCGCTGGATATGCGATGACAAGGTGGTCACCCGCGAGCAGACCGCCCCCCAGGTCGCGCCGGTCTGTGGTTATCCGCACCCCGTGGACGTCGCCCCCGGGGCGGTCGCTGCGGTGGACGTACTGCCTGCCGTGCCGCGCGTGGTGGTACTGTCCGACATCCACGGCCAGTACGACCTGCTGGTGCAGCTGCTGCGCGCCAACGGCATCATCGATGCGCAGGACCGCTGGGCGCGGGGTACCGACACACTGGTCGTGGCAGGCGATGTGTTTGATCGCGGGCCAAAGGTGACCGAGGCCTTCTGGCTGCTGTATGGCCTGCAGCAGCAGGCCAGCGCTGCGGGCGGCGCGGTGCACTTCGTCCTGGGCAACCACGAGACGATGGTGCTGTACGACGACCTGCGCTACGTCAACCCGAAGTACCTGCGCAGTGCGCAGCTGCTGGGTCGCAGCTATCCGCAGCTGTACGGCCCTGACTCGGTGATCGGCCAATGGCTGCGCACCCGGCCGGTCCTGCTGCGCATCGGCGATACGCTGTTCCTGCACGGGGGCATCTCACCGGACGCACTCGCGCTGGCGCTGGATCCGGCGGCGACCAATGCCGCCTACCGGTCCTCGCTGGGTCTCCCGCGCGGGCAGGTGAAAGCCGACCCGGCCACCGCGTCGCTGTACGATGGCAAGACCAGCCCGATCTGGTACCGCGGCTATTTCGATGGCCGGCTGGATACTGATGGCGTGCAGGCGGTGCTGGATCGTCTCGGACTGAAACGCATCGTGGTCGGCCACACCTCGATGCCCCACGTCAGCAGCTTCCATGGCGACCGCGTCATCGCGGTCGACAGCAGCATCAAGAACGGCCAGAACGGCGAACTGTTGTTCATCGAAGAAGGCCGGCTGAGCCGTGGCCTGCTGGACGGCAGCCGGATTCCGCTCGCGCCCGGCGTGACCGGGCTCGACGACTGAGTCTCCCCTCCCGGCGAACCATGGCCCCTTCAGCCGCAGTCACAGCCGGAAGCGCGCCCCCACCGTGTAGGTCCGCTCGGGCGAGGCGAAATCACGCGGGAAGGCCGGACTGCCGAAGTAGTTGCGGGTCGAACCGCCAAGCAGGTTGGTTGCTTCGGCGAACACGGTGACGCGCTCGTTGACGTCGTAGTTCAGCGCGACGTCCAGCCAGTCCTCGTCGGCATGCCGGATCTCGCTGGGCTGGTCTCCGGAACTGTTGAAGCTGGCCGTATAGTCGGTACGACGGTTCCAGGCCAGGCGGGCTGAGAAGCGGTCGTACTGATACATCAGCACGGCGTTGAAGGCATGCTTGGACACATTGGTCAGCGGCTGCATCTGCCCGGTCGGCGACTCGGCTTCGGCGCTGATGCGGGTGTAGTTGAGCTGGGTCCCGAAGCCGGACAGCCAGCCCGGCAGGAAGTCGTAGAACTGGCTGTAACCCACCTCGAATCCCTTCAACGTGCCTTCGCCCGTATTGCGCGGGCGGGTGATGGAATACGTGGTGCCACCGATCACCTCATCATCGGCATAGCGCTGCACATAGCCGTCCAGCCTGCGGTGGAACACAGCAGCCGACACCAACGAGCCGGGCTGGAAATACCACTCCAGCGAAGCATCCAGGTTCTTCGATTCCACCGCCTGCAGCTCTGGATTACCGCCGTTGCCTCGCGCCGGCAGCGTATCGGTGGACTCATACAGGCTCAACTGCGGATTGAGGTCGGCGAAGTTCGGCCGGGCGATGGTCTGGCTCCCGGACAGCCTCAGGACCAGGTCTTCACGCAGCGAGAAATTGGCGCTGGCGTTGGGCAGGAATTTCGTCTGCGATGTCGCTATCCGGCTGGGTACGTCCACGCCGTCGAGGGTCCGCGTGCCGCTGAGCTCGGATTCCAGCCGGGTGGCGCGCACCCCGATGCGGCCATCCACCGGGATGCTGCCCAGCGTAGTGCCCCAGTTGAGCTGCAGGTAGGCGGCGTAGTTGTCTTCGCGGTTGTCGAAGAACAGCGAGGCCAGCTCGGCCGGTGCGTCCGGCGACTGGCCCATGACCTGGCGCAGCTGCGCGGTCTGCTGCAGCAGGTAGGCCGCGTTGGCAACCGCCCAGCGGTCGGTGGAGAACGCGCGGGCGCCATCCAGCATGCCACCGGGTGATACGTCGGCCAGCCCGGGGACATCGCGGGCGTACACCCGGCTGCCGGTGATGTTGTCCATCGCGCCCGGATCGCCGCCGTGGTTGGAAGCAGTGCGACGGCTGATCCGCAGCCCCGCATCGAGTGAACTGAACGGACCGGCGTCGAACTGGAACGTGCTGTCGCCGCGCCATGCCCACTCCTCGCCTTTCTGTTCGTCCCAGCTGTCGTAGTACTGGCTGAGGTACCAGTTGGCCGGGTTGGTGACATCGTATGCCGAGCCATCGGCGTGGGTGACCCACGTATCGGGCACGCCACCGGCATCGCGCATATGCATCAACGGCGCATCCATGCCCATGTCCAGGGTCATCGCACGGTGTTTGTTGGTGCTCCAGGTATAGGCCAGTTCGGTGGAAAGGCTGATGGTGTCGTTGTGCCACTTGCCGCCCAGCGCGGCCTGGAAGGTATCGGAGGTCTGCTTGTGTGCCTGCGTGCTGGACAGGGTATAGAGGTCACGCGCGACGAAACCGTCCATCACGTTGCTGCCGGGGCGGAGGCTCACTGATTCCACGTTGCCTGGGTTCACCAGGCCGGGGAACGGCATCCAGTAGTTGACGTTGTTGCGGCCCTCGTAATTGACATAGAAGGTATCGAGATAGACCTCGCTGTTGTCCGTCGGCGCCCATTGGAAGGTGAAGTTGGCCGCGCGCCGCTTGTGCGTGTTGTTCGCCACCAGCCCGCCGGCGTTGTACGGCACGAAGATCTCCTGGGAGGGATCAGCCGGATTGGCAACACGGTCGTAGGTGCCATGGAAGCTGTTGCTTTCCTGGTAGGGGCGCTGCTGCAGCGAGACGCTGCCCAGCACGCCCATCCGCCCGTGTCCGCTGTCCCAGTTGTGTGCTGCGGTCAGGCTGCCGTTGGGCTTGGTGTCCCCTGCCTGGTCACCGCGGACGGCACTGATGCTGCCGGCAAGCGTGGTGTCCTTGTCCAGGTCGAACGGCTTGCGCAGGTGCACGTCGATGCTGCCGCCGATGCCCCCTTCCAGGAACTTCGCGCTGCCGGTCTTGTAGACATCCACGCTCTGCAGCAGGTCGGCCGGGATGTCCTGCAGGGCAATGCCGCGCCCGCTGGCGGTGAACACGTTGCGGCCGTCGAAGGTCGTCACCACGTCCGGCAGCCCGCGTACCAGCACCGTGCCGACTTCCGCACCGCCACGCGCCACCTGCACACCGGTGACCCGCTGCAGTGCGGCGGCCACGCTGTTGTCAGGCAGCTTGCCGATGTCTTCAGCGACCACCGAATCGCTGATCTCCGCCTTGGCCTGCTTGGCCTCCACCGCGCCGGTCGCACTGCCGCGCACACCGCGCACCTGCACCGAATCCAGTTCCTGTGCAGCCACCGGCGCGGACGGTTCCGATGCCGTGGCCGTGGCCGTGGCCGGCGCCGGCGCCTGCGCCTGCGCAGTGCCCACCATGCCCAGGATCATCGAAGGAAGCAGCGAGCGCCGAAGCAGGAGGGGCGCTGGCATGCGGCGGCGGCGCGGGGGAGCGGATCGGGACATGCAGGGGTGTTCCTTTCGAGGTGCGGCGCCAGACGAGGGCATGCACCTTCCCGGCCGGCAGCAACGGGTGCGCAGGAGGATCCTGGGGGAGCACGCGCCAGGCAGGCAGCGCTGGACGGGGTGACGAGTTGTGTGCCGATCCCGACAGATCGGTCGTGCGCATTAGAGCAACCGAAAACGTAAATTTACGTTCGCTGCCGGTGATCGAGTCGTTGCGCGCCGCACACGCTCCTGCACATGCAGTGCACGGATCAGATCCATAAGCCACGGGCGGGTTGCACGCGGTACGCTTTGCCAATGTCATCCAATGAAAGGCCTTCCATGAATTTCGGCAGTGACAACCAGTCCGGCGTTTCGCCACGCATCCTCGATGCACTGATCGCGGCGTCCTCGGGCACCGCCGCCTCGTATGGCAACGATGCGTGGACCCGCCAGGCCGAACAGGCGATCGCGCGCGTGTTCGAGCACGACGTCAAAGCCTTCTTCGTGGCCACCGGCACCGCCGCCAACTGCCTTGCCCTGTCTGCAGTGGCGCAGCCCTGGAATGCCATCCTGTGCCATGCACAGGCGCACCTGATCAGCGATGAATCCACTGCACCGGAGTTCTTCACCGGTGGCGCGCGCCTGCTGCCGATCGCCACCGACAGCGGCAAGATCACCCCGGCGGCGCTGCGCGATACGCTCAAGCGGCTGCCCGATGCGCGGCCGCACAGCGTCAAGCCGGCCGCAGTGTCGCTGGCACAGGCCACCGAAAACGGCCTGGTATACACGCCCGCCGAACTGAAGGCGCTGTCCGACCTCGCCCATGAGCATGGCCTGCACGTGCACATGGATGGGGCGCGCCTGGCCAACGCGGTGGCGGCGCTGGGCTGCACGCCTGCCGAAATGACCGTGCACGCCGGCATCGACGTGCTGTCCTTCGGTGCGTCCAAGGACGGCGCGTTGGCGGCAGAGGCGGTGGTCTTCTTCAAGCCGGAACTTGCCGAAGGATTCGATTACCGGCGCAAGCGCGCGGGCCAGCTGGTATCCAAGGGACGCCTGTTCGGTGCCCAGTTCACCGCCTGGCTGCAGGACGACCATTGGCTGGACCTCGCCCACCAGGCGAACCACGCCGCACAGGTGCTCGCCGTCTCCCTGCAGGCGCATGCAGGCATCCGCCTGGCCTGGCCGGTGCAGGCCAACGAAGTGTTCGTGGTGATGCCCAAGGCCCTGCTCGAACGCCTGCGGGACGCGGGCGCGGAGTGCTACGACTGGTATCCGGACAGCCTGCCGACCTCGATGCCGCTGGGCGCCGATGAGGTACCGGTGCGCTTTGTCACGGCGTGGTCGACCAGCCAGCAGCAGCTGGATGAATTCGCCGGGGTGCTGGGCGGCTGATGCCGGCAGGCGGCTACGCTCCTACGTGGTCGTCGGGCGTGCCAGGAACGCAGGAAGGCGGCCGAAGCCGCCCTCCTGTTGCTGCCATGACAGTCGCGTTGCGCCTGTCAGCGGTCTTACCTGTACTCGCGCTCGCAGCGACGCTCGACCACGCGATCACCGGTCTTCTGCTGGTGACGGCCCTGGATGTTGCGGCCTGCCGCGCCGCCAGCCACCGCACCGGCGACAGTGGCCAGCTTCTTGCCGTTGCCGCCACCGATCTGGTTGCCGAGCAGGCCACCCACCACCGCACCGGTGGCGGTACCTGCGATGCGGTTGGAATCCTTGCTGTTGCGCTGTACTTCCACGTTGCGGCACACCACGCGGCTGCCGTCGTCGAAGCGGCGGCCTTCATCGCGCGGGCCGTAGGTCTGCGCGGACACCGCCGAGGATGCGGCCATCAGGGCGCCAGCGCACAAAAGGGAGATGGACATCTTCATCGGGGGACTCCTTCACGGTCCGGGTGTATGCCGACAGTCTTCCCTTGGCGTTGGCAAACCCGGGTGAATTCCCGTGCAGGAACTGTGCAGGCGGGTCGCCCTGTTCAGCCAGCGGTGGGCCGTGGCGACCGGGGCGCGTCTTCGCTGCGGGCCAGCAAGGCGTCCGCGCGACGCACCAGTTCGGCCGCGGAAAACGGCTTGGCCAGTACTTCCATGCCCGCCTCCATGTGCCCGGCGCCGACCGCCGCACTGGCCGCGTAGCCGGTGATGAACATGACCGGCAAGCCGGGTCGGCATTGCCGGCCGGCGTCGGCGACCTGCCGGCCATTCAAGGGTCCGGTCAGCCCGACGTCGGTCAGCAGAAGATCGATCGGCTCCACCGAGCGCAACACGTCCAAGGCAGGCGGCCCCTCGGAGGCTTCGATCACCCGATAGCCTGCCGACACCAGCACCTCACTGACCAGTACGCGCACCGCGGTTTCGTCTTCCACCAGCAGCACGGTGCGCATCGGCCCGCGTCGCACTTCGTTCTCGGCCACCGCCGCCGCTGGGTCCGCCGGCGCCTGCATGCCTTCGGCCATCCGCGGCAGGTAGAGATGCATCGTGGTGCCCTGCATGGGACGCGAGTCCACCTGGACCTGGCCACCGGACTGCCGCGTGAACCCGTAGATCATCGACAGCCCGAGGCCGGTGCCCTGGCCGATCGGCTTGGTAGTGAAGAACGGCTCGAATACCTTGGCTACGACGTCCGCTTCCATGCCCGTGCCGCTGTCGCGCACCGACAAGCGCACATAGGGGCCAGGCGGAAGTTCAAGCGCCGCTGCATCGGTACCGGCCAGTTCGACGGCGTGGCTGCTGATGTCCAGTGTTCCGCCATCAGGCATGGCATCGCGTGCATTGATGCACAGGTTCAACAGCGCATTCTCCAGCTGGGGCCCGTCGACCTGCACCGCGGCACCGCCATCGTCGAAAGCGGTGCTGATGGCGATCGACGGTCCCAGCGAGCGCGCGATGATCTCCATCATCCCGAGCACCATCTGCTCCACCACCACGCCGGTGGGGGCGAGGGTCTGCCGCCGCGAGAACGCCAGCAGTCTCTGGGTCAGCGCCGCAGCGCGGTCGGCACCGGAACGCGCCATCTCCACGTAGCGGCCCAGGTCGTCGATACGCCCCTGCGCGACCCGCATTTCCAGCAGTTCCAGTCCCATCGACACCGACGTCAGCAGATTATTGAAATCATGCGCAATGCCGCCGGTAAGCTGGCCGACCGCTTCCATTTTCTGGCTCTGCCGCAGCTTTTCTTCGGTCATCAGCAACTCGGCACTGCGTTCGCGCACGCGCTCTTCCAGGGTCACGGTGAGCTGCTGCAGCCGCTCTTCGGCCTCGCGTTTCCCGGTGATGTCCGTGGCCGTGCCGAACCATTCGCTGACCGACCCGTCCGCATCCAACAGGGGTACCACGCGCATCAACACCCAGCGATGGCTGCCGTTGCGCAGCGGCGTGCGGTGCTGGATCTCGAACGGCTTCTTCTGCCGGTCCGCCTCGGCAATGGCGGCATCCACCATGGCGCGGTCATCAGGATGCACGAACGCTTCCCGCCAGTTCCAGTCCGGTGGCAGCAGTTGCGCGGTATCGCCCTGGCGCAGGATCTGCCGGCGCTCGCGCCAGTCCGCCGACAGCGCATACAGCACCTGCGAAGAGGCAGCGACCAGCGCGCCAAGCCGCCGCTCGCTGGCGGCAAGGGCATCGATCGCAGCGCGCTCCAGGGTGCGGTCGCGCAGCACGATGACGAAGCCGATCGCGGTGCCCTCCTCGTCACGCAACAGGGTCAGTGCGCCCTGCGCCCAGAACGTCTCGCCGGACTTGCGCAGGAACGGGCGCTCGCCGGACAGGCCGCCTTCGGCCAACGCCACCTTCATCCCGTGCTGGAACCGGCCTGCCCGGCGATCCTTCTCCAGGTAGAAGCGCTCGGGGGTCTGCCCCAGCATCTCCGCTTCGGTCCAGCCGAGCGTATGCCGTGCACCTTCGTTCCACAGTGTGATGCGCCCTTCCAGGTCCATGGCGAAGATGGCGTAGTCCATCGCACTGTCCATGATCTGCCGGTGCCGCGCCTCGCTGCGCCTGAGCCTGCGCTGCAACGCCACCTGCGAGGTGACATCCAGGCCCTGCACGAACACGCCGATCGACTGGCCCGCCTCGTCCTTGACCGGCTGGAACACGATGTCCAGCTTGCGGGGCTCGGCCGTGCCGCCATCGGCAGCGACCGGGTCATAGGTGACCTCCGTGCCGGTGTATGTCTCCCCGTTGCGGTACACCTGGTCCAGCAGCGGCAGGTAGCCCTGGTCGATCACTTCCGGGATCGCATCGGCCAGCCGCTGGCCGATCACCGGCCGATTCCCGACCATCTCGGCGTATCGCGGATTGGCCAGCTCCACCCGGTGCTCCGGCCCACTCAGGAAGGCCATGAACATCGGTGATTTCTCAAACAGCGCGATCAGCCGCTCGTTCTCATGGGCCAGCCGCCGCTGCGCCACGGTGGCCTGGGTGACTTCGCGGGTCACGCAGAATACGCCGCCGATGCTGCCGTCTTCACGATGGATCGGCGAGAACGAGAAGGTCCACCAGGTCTCTTCTTCGACGCCATAGCGGTTCATCCGTACCGGCATATCGACATAGCGCGATGATCCGCCGGCCAGGGCCTGTTCCACCGGCACCTTCACTGCATCCCAGGCGTCCGCCCACAGCGTGCGCAGCGGCGCGCCCATCGCCTGTTCGAGCCGCGGGCCGAGGATCGGGCTGTAGGCATCATTGAACAGGAACACCAGGTCATCGCCCCATGCCAGGTACATGCTCTCCGGGCTGGCCAGCATCAGGCTGGTGGCATGCCGCAGCGCGGGTGGCCAGCCATCCGGATGGCCAAGCGAAGTAGCGTGCCAGTCATGGCCACGCACGCGGTCGGCCGCCTCCCCGACAGTGAAGGGGAATCCGCGTTGGGCCTTGCCCAGGTAGGGGGACGTCGACAAGACTGCGCACGCCAGGACCAGGAAAGCGGGCAATCTAATGCAGAAGCGGCGGCAACAGTGTCAACGCGCTCCCGCGCGGGGCGCTGCATGAGCATCGAATCAGGGCCACGGCCCCACCTGCTTCGACATCGTGCTGGACATCTTCGCCAGCCACCCGCAGATCCACCTGCAGCCCGCGTAACCGGTGATGGCGCCCTGCGCGGCGGTCCTGCACTGGCCGTGGTAGCGCCGAGCCATGCTCGGCGGATGCCTCAGGTGGCGACCCAGGTCGCCACTACCGGGATGCTTCAGGTGGCGACCAAGGTCGCCACTACGGTGCGGACTTACCCGGCAGCAGATAGCGCAGGCCCAGCGTGAAACCACGTGGCGCGATGCTCAGGTGGTCCTCGTCGTTCAATACATCCAACCGCATCACCAGCGAGGGATAGCCGCGGCTGCGCAGCGTGCGCTGCATGCGCCGCGCGTCCTCCACCATGTCATCGTCCTGCAGGTAACGCGGATCGCCGACCCGCTTCGCCTCATACTCGCCGATGTAGAAATACACCTTCGCCGGCATGTCCTTCAGGGTTGCCGCGGACGCCTGCTCCATGCGCTCCATGACGTGCTGGTCGAACCAGTACGACGGGCTGCCCAGCACATAGCCGGCAAACAGCGATGGCTCGCTCAGCAGGATCTGCGTGCCCAGCAGTGCGCCGTAGGAATGGCCCAGGAACAGGCGCTGCGTCTCATCGGTGCGCAAGCGCCTGGCCACGAACGGCAGCACCTGGTCGCGCAGGTAAGCGGCGTGAGCCGCCCCGCCGCCATGCACCGCATCGGCCGGCGCACCGTCTGCGCCGTTGACGGTCGGCGTGTAGTCGCGGCGGCGGCTCGGCATGCCTTCCTCACCCACGGCGTAGGACACCCCGACCAGGATGAACTCCTGCACCGAACTGCCCAGCCGGCGGCCAACCTGGCGCAGTACCGGGAAGGCATAGTCGGCATCGGTGACGTACAGCACCGGGTAGCGGCGCGCAGGCTCCTTCTCATACGAAGCAGGCAGCTGCACGAACACCTGGTAATCGCGTCCGGAGGCGGGATCCGGCACGTCCCATACCTGGCTGCCGATGATTTCGTACGGTTGGCCGTGGCCGCGCTGTGCAGGGGCGCGCTCACCCGCGTTTGCACCGCCCACCAGCAGCACGGCGAACAAACTCGATACCAGCAGGCGCATCATTCCAGCTCCCCGATGCGCTCAAGCACCGGCGCAGCGGCCATGTCGTTCGGGTTGGTGCCCGGCGCCCCCTGGGGCACGTCCATGCCGCGGCTGCGGTAGAATTCCACCCAGTACGGCGACACTTCTCCCGTCTGCAGGTTCTTGAAGTTCATCGGCTGGGTGGCGAACACCCGCTGCGCACGGAACGCACGTTCGATGAAATCCGAGCAATAGTAGCTGTCCTCATCCTGCACGTAGGTGTCGTTGTAGGGCTTGCCCAGCAGGGTGCGCGCCTTGGCGATGGCCGCCGGAATGGCTGCACGTTGTTCGCCCTTCAGGCGGTACAGCACCACGTGGCGGTGCCTGGCACGGGCATCATCGAGGAAGCTGTCCAGCGTCTGTTCGCGCGATCCCTTCTCATCGGCATGCAGCACGACCGCGCCGCCGGATTGACGTGCGATCAGCGCGACGTGGTCATAGCTCAGCGTGCCCGGCTTGCCGGTGGCATCGTTGATCGCACCGCTCAGGCCGGTGGTGGCGGCGGTGACGAACAGCAGGTCGCCGTTCTGGGGCTGGGGCGGCGTGGCCTGCGCCGGCAGCAGCGGCGCAAACAACAAGGCAAGGCATAGCAGGGCGGCTCTCATGGACGATCACACGGCAGGACAAGACCGTGATGATGCCATGCCGCTCCTGCCACGGGACGGCCTGCAGCGCGCCCTGCACGCAGCCGGCACGGCCGCTTGCCGATGATGGAGTCCCCCACCGGTTCCCCCGCCATGGCCAAACCGTCCGGCTCCCGTCTCGTCATCTACGCCGCCCTCGCCGGCAACCTCGCCATCGCCATCGCCAAGTTCATCGCCGCCGGCCTGTCCGGCAGTTCGGCGATGGTCAGCGAAGGCGTACATTCGCTGGTCGACACCATCAACGAGCTGCTGTTGCTGTACGGCCTGCACCGCGCCGAACGCAGGCCCGATGCAACGCATCCGTTCGGCCATGGCCGCGAGCTGTACTTCTGGAGTTTCATCGTCGCCCTGCTGGTGTTCGCCGCCGGCGCCATCGTGTCCGGCTACCAGGGCGTGCAGCACATCCTGCACCCGGAACCCGCCACCAACCACCTGGTGAGTTACATCGTGCTGGGCGTCTCGATGGTGTTCGAAGGGACCTCATGGTGGATCGCGCTGCGCGAATTCCGCGCCTCCAAGGGCAGCATGGGGTACTTCGAAGCGTTCCGGCGCAGCAAGGACCCCACCACTTTCACCGTGCTGCTGGAAGACAGCGCGGCGCTGCTCGGCCTGGGGTTTGCGATGCTCGGCCTGCTCGCCGCACAGCTGCTGGACATGCCGGTGCTGGATGGCGTGGCGTCGCTGTGCATTGCCGCCGTGCTGGCTGCCACCGCCTTCCTGCTGGCCCGCGAAACCAAGGGCCTTCTCGTTGGCGAGGCCGCACACCCGCATGTGGCCGAGCGCATCCTGGAAGTAGCCAGCGCCGATCCGGACGTGCGCCGCGCCAACGGCCTGAGCACCATGCAGATGGGACCCAACCAGGTCGTTGCGATGCTCAGTGCAGAGTTCGAGGACGACCGCACCACGCCGCAGATCGAGGAATGCATCACCCGCATCGAACAGGCGGTGAAGCGCGAGTATCCCGAGCTGACCGCGTTGTTCATCAAACCGCAGACACCCGAAGTCTATCGCGCACGTCGGGCGGCAATGCTGGCCGGCCCGCCCTGACAACAACGCATGATCGTCCGGCCGTAACTTGTCAGCCGGCGCGTGCGTTGGCGTGCCGACGCCGATTCCTCACCCTCAGCCACACTGCCGATATCAGGAAATACACCGCACCCAGCGTCGCGTAGGGTGCCACCGTGACCACGCCCAGGGCGGCACCGCTTGCCGCCACCTTGAAGAAGAAGACACCGGCAGCGGCAGACTGCGCGCCGCTGAGGATCATGACCCACTGCCCGCTGGATGTTTTCCAGCGGCGCACTGCGGTTGCCAGCTGGAGCAGGCCCGACAGGATCGCCCAGGTGCCGAATACCTTGATCGTGGCTGGCATGCCGAGGGTCAATGCCCAGCCGATGGCCACGGTGACAACAGCACTGATCACCAGGTTGAGCGTCTGCGTAGGGTTGCGGATCAACCCGCCATTCCTGCGCGCATCAAGATAATTGGCGAAGGCGTCCCACGCCGGGTAGATCACCAGCAGCAGTGCGGCGAGGGCTGCATCGTGCCTTCCCAGCAGCACCGCCAGCGCGATCCAGGCCAAGGAAACGCCTGCCCGGAGGAAGTAATAGGCTGCCAGCCACTGATTGGTGGTGGGGGACGACGCAGACTTGGCGGATTTCATCATGGATTCCAGAAGGTCGAAATGCGGAAACGGCAATATATCTACTAGTTGATAGGCTTGTTGGTCATGCTGACACCGCATATGCTGGTGCGACTGTCCGCTTAACTGGGAGGGCAGCCGCCTATGCGAGCCTTAACGGTTACCCGTAAGACGATCGATGGAGATCCGCACTGTGGATTCAAATGCGTCCGGATCATCAAGCCCTCGCGCGGCCAGCATCGCCCCGTAGACCGAGGACATGAAAACCTGGGCTTCTAGCGCAGGACTCTGCGCCAGGTGGAACTGCCCGCTCGCCACGCCACGCTCCAGAGTGGACGCAAGCCATGCCGAAAGATCTTCGAAATGGCCACGCACCTCGCTGGCGACCTCCGGAGGAATGGTCGGCAATTCTGCGGCCAGCATCGCGGCAATGCAGAAGGAAGACTTGCCTCCCCGGATACAGCTTGACCAGTAATCGGCGTAGGCGGTCAGTTCCTTCAGGGGATCGGCCAGTTGCCGTTCCAGCAGTCCCAGCCCTTCAGATGCCTCGGCCCGATAGCGCGCCACCACCTCACGCACCAGATCCACCTTGCTGGGGAAGTGATGGTGGATGCTCGCCTTGCTGATCTGCACCAACGCCGATATGTCGGCATAGCTGAAGCTGTTGTAGCCGCCAGATTCAAGCAGGGTCCGTGTGTGCGCGACGATCTCGGCGCTTTTGGGGGAAAGCTGGGCAAACATAGCGGCATCACCAAGGGTCAAGACCCCATCCTACCTATAGGTAGACACAGAAGCAATCCACCGTCATTGGCCCCCACGGTTCAGCGCGAGGGGGCGTTGAGTTCCCGGTTGAGGGCAACGATCGCCGCGTGGTCTGCGTCGGGGCCGAGACGGCTGCCATAGTCGCTCATCATCCGGTCCCGTTTGGACGGGGCTTCGCCTTTCCTGGCAGCTGCAATCGCGCTCTGCATTTCGCCGGCGTCGAAATCGCAGCAGTACGCCGGGGTCGACGGCTGGATTCTCCAGGAGTCCTCCAGGCTGCCCGCATCCACCGCATCAAAGCCCATATCGTCAACGATGCCGCTGGCAATGGCCTTTGCTTCAACATCATCACCGGCGACGGCGACCGCCAAGCGACCAGGCTGCCCTTTGGGCTTGCCAAGCGCGGCGAGCGAGTGCGCCAGGATGTTGTTGAAAGCCTTGGTGACCGGGCGACCGAGTTGCTCGGAAACCCAGACGCTCTCCGTCATCCCTTCATCGATCGCGGCAATGTTGGGATCGCGCATCCCCGGGTAGTAGTTGCCTGTGTCGATGATCGGCGCGTGCTTCGGAAGGGCGCCAAACAGACCCTTGGGGAGGGCCGCCACGGCCGGGAACGGGATCGACAGGATGACAGCGTCTGCGGCTTCCACCGCGCCGTGGATGTCGACCGGCTCCGCTCCAACGTCCGCTGCAAGCGCGCGCACACCCTCAACGCCACGCGAGTTTGCAACTCGAACCTGATGTCCTGCCGCGACCAGCTTTCGTGCCAGCGTGCTGCCGATATTGCCAGTGCCTATGATGCCAATTTTCATGTCGGGTCCTTGTAGGGAAGAGAGTCTGGGGTGGTGACAGGCATGGCTTTGCCGATCTGACTTTTCATGCACTCACTCGCGGGTCAAGCCCGTACTGCGCGGGCGCCCCAAGATGCTCACGCAGCGTTGCCCCCTCATAGTCCAGGTGGAACAGTCCACGCTCCTGCAGAATCGGCACCACGCCGTCCACGAACGCGTCGATGCCGTCGTCGTTGACATCCGGGGAGATCCAGAAGCCGTCTGCCGCCTCCGCCTCGAACCACGCTTGCATGTGGTCGGCTGCCTCCTCGGGGGGGCCCACGACCACGGGGTGGTAGTCGATGACGCCGTGGGCCAGGATGTCCCTCACGCTCCACCCTTCCCGAGCGACCTTCAAGGCATGCGCTGAACGCGGATCGCGGGATGACGGCCTTGCTGCAGCAAGCTGGGAGGCCGACAGGGGTTGATCGAGCGCCTGGGAATCAATACGAATGCCGAGCATGTGTTGCAGATAGGCCGCGGTCTGCGGGAAGGAACGCCCGGTCAAGGCGATGCGGCGATCCAAAGCCGTGCGCCGATCCTTGGCAAGGGTGGTCATCAAACCGGGGATGTAGCTGATTTCGTCAGGATCGCGCCCTGCCCGCTCTGCCGCATTCCGGAACGCCATCCGCTGCTCACGGGCATCTTCAATCGTGAACGACGCGCCGATGACCGCACTGGCGAAACGGCCCGCCAGCTCATGCGCGTTGGGGCTGCCACCGGCATGGAAAACGATGGGCTGACCTTGCTCTGAGGGTGGGATGTGGAGCGGCCCGCGCGAACCCACGAACTTTCCGCGCAGGTTCACCGGCCTGATCTGATCAGCGTTGGCGAACTGACCTGATTCTTGATCGTGAAGCCATGCGTCTTTACCCCAGCTGCCCCAAAGCGCCTGCACAAGCTGCACGAACTCGTGCGCTCTACCGTAGCGATCAGCGCTCGACGGAATCTGTCGACCATGGTTGGCGGCCACATCGTCTCCGCTTGAAGTGACGGCATTCCAGCCGGCTCGACCGTGACTCATGACATCAAGCGCCTTGAACTGTCGCGCCAGATTGAACGGCTCATTGAACGTGGTAGACCCTGTGGCGACCAGGCCAATACGCTCGGTCGAACGGGCCACGGCCGCCAGCGTCATCATGACGTCCAGATTGAAATGAGGCGGTTCTTTGGCGATGTCAGCCACTGCGCTCGGACCATCGGGCAGGAAGATGAACTGGAATTTTCCACGTTCGGCGGCCTGCGCTTGGCGAACGCGGGCATCAAAGCTTGTGTAGTTGGTCGGGTCGACCCACGGCATGCGCCAGGCGCCGGGTTGCGACCCGTAGCCGTTGCCCAGGTGGAGCCCGAGGAGCATTTTCTTCGCGTGGTTCACGGTGTTCGACCTTGGAGCCGGGGTGTGGGGGCTGCATCCATCGGGAGGCTGTGCAGTGCTTTATCTACGAAAAGGAGACTGTCTCCGCTTTATGGATGGACTATATGGAGATACACTCCGGATATCAACCCCGCCGTCGACCTCATGTCAAAACTTCCTCAAGCTCGCCTCCCCCGTGCTGATGCGCAGCGCAACCGAAGCCACATCCTGGATATCGCGCGGATCGCGTTTGGAGAGGAAGGGATCGACGTGTCCATGGACAGCATCGCCAAACGGGCCGGCGTAGGTCCCGGGACGCTCTACCGCCATTTCCCGACCCGCGACGCGCTGCTGGCGGCGCTGCTTGAAAAGCACTACGCGGATCTGGAAGACATACGCGTTTGCATCGAAGCAGACGAGCCCGAGCCGGCCGCCGCGCTACACCGCTGGATCGGCGCGCTCGGCGAATGGATGAACGCCTACGAGGGATTGCCTGAACCTCTACGCGCGGCATGGTCTCAACCGAGCTCGGTATTGATGCCGACGTGCCAGTCGCTGGTCGACGCGTCAGAGCGTTTCCTCAATGCTGCGCAGCACGCTGGCGGCGCCAAGGCCTCCCTCACCGGGCAGGATATCTTTCTTGCCGCCATGGCTGTCGCGTGGGCGAGCTCGACGAAGAACGCCGATGGCAATGCGGTTGCCGCCCTGCAGGAAATGCTGCGCACGGGCTGGGTGGCGCGTGGCTGCCCGTAGCGGCGTTGGCGGATCCTATCGATAGTTGCGACTGCGATGAACAATGAGTTCATGCCAGAAGGGCTTCTGCTTCCTGCCTTCCAATCCTATCGTTCTCCTGAAGCCCGGCGCCCTTGGATCAGCCTGATCAAGCGCAGGGCCATCCATGCAAACCGTCAGTCACTGCCATCAACAGGCGGCTGAACAAACAGGAGAATCCAGATGGCACGTCATGTCCGCTTCCATGAAACCGGTGGTCCCGAAGTTCTCAGGATTGAAGACGTCCCCACCCCGGAACCCAAGGCCGGCGAGGTTCGGCCCACGCCGTAGCTACGCAGAAAAAGAGCGACGGTTGCAGCACTGTCGGAGACGGGCCACGCCCCGGGAGGCAGGCCACGCTCCAGGAGTATGAGCGTGAGAAACATCTCGCTGTCGCGTGCGTTGGTCGAGCGCACCGATGCCTGCGCAAAGACCCGCTCTGCAACGTCGAGATACGGTTCCAACAGCACCCCCCAGCGGTTCAGATAAACATCACGGGACCAACCTGAGCGCGACAACGCCTTGCAGAACGCCTGGCAGGAGGAGTCCGCCGCCATTCTTTCGATTGCCTCCGTGATGCGAAGCAGCGCGTCGCCAGGATCGGTCACTGCATAAAGGTCGAGCTCGCCTGAAGGCATCGATGCCAGATGACCATCCATGACCGACGTGTAGAGATGCTCCTTGTCGCGGAAGTGTGCATAGAGAGTCACCTTGCTGAGGCCACAGACCTCAGCGATCCGCTTCATCGTGGCGCGCTCGAAGCCTTCCTCCGCGAACACCGCTCCGGCCGCGTCCAGGATGCACTGGCGGCTCAGCGCCCGGGCGGCCTCCCAGCGCAGCGCGGTTCTGCTCGGGAAGCGGGGAGTTGCGGAAGTCTTCACAGGCGCCGGAACACCGCGCTGGCATTCACGCCGCCAAAGCCAAATCCGTTGGTCAGCGCAAACGCGATGTCCGCCTTGCGAGGCTCCCCGGCGACGATCGCCAGCCCTTCGGCCAATGGATCCGGGCGAACCAGATTGAGCGTCGCGGGCGCGACCTGATCGCGCAGAGCGAGCACGGTAAATATCGCTTCGATGCCGCCCGCCGCCCCGAGCAGATGCCCGGTGCTGGACTTGGTGGCAGAGATCAGGAGATCGGTTCGGGAGCCAAACAGCGCCCGGATGGCGGCAAGCTCACCCCGGTCACCGACCTGGGTCGACGTCGCATGTGCATTGATGTGATCGACATGCTCCGGCGCAATGCCTGCCTGCGCCAATGCGATCTCCATCGCCCGCCGCGCGCCACTGCCATCCTCCGGCCCCGCGGTCAGATGATGGGCATCGGAGGTCGTGCCGTAGCCCACCAGTTCGGCCAGTGGCGTCGCCCCGCGTGCCAACGCGTGGTCCAACCGCTCGATCACCAGCAACCCTGCCCCTTCGGACATGACAAACCCGTCGCGCTGCTCATCGAACGGGCGGGAGGCGGCCTGCGGTGTGTCGTTGAACGACGTGCTGAGCGCCTTGGCCGCCGCGAAGCCGCCCAGGCTGACCCGATGCATCGCGGCCTCCGCACCACCGCACAGCGCGATATCCGCCTCGCCGGACCGGATGAGACGCGCCGCATCGCCAATCGCTTGGACACCCGCGGCGCACGCCGTGACCGGCGCCCCCTGCGGTCCCTTGAACCCGTAACGGATCGACGCCTGCCCCGCCGCCATGTTGGCCAGGAACGTGGGCGCAGTGAACGGCGACAACCGGCCAGGCCCACGGCTTTCGGTGGTGTGGACCGCATTGACGATCGATCCAAACCCGCCGATGCCCGTGGCGATGACGGTCGCCGTGCGCAGCAGCCCGCGCTCATCGGCTTCCCGCCAGCCCGCCTGCCCGAGCGCTTCGTGAGCGGCGACCAGCGCGAACTCAACGAACCGGTCCATCTTCTTGAGATCTTTCGGCGCGATGATCCCGGTCGAGTCAAAGCCCGCCTCCGGGTCTTGAACGCGGTCAGGCACGCGGCCGCCGACTTCGCAGCCGGTCCCCGCCGCAAGATCGGCACCCAGCGATCCGATCCCGGAGTGCCCCGCCAGCAGGCGCGACCAGACTGTTTCAACCCCGCATCCGAGCGGACTCACCACGCCCATTCCGGTCACCACGATGCGGTCTTTGTCAGCAATGCTCATGAATCAATTCCCATATAAAAGAGGTCCGCGCCAGTGTCAGGCAACGGGGGTCTTCTCCGCCCGGACCTTGAACCAGATGGCATACATCGCCGGGAGGAACACCAGCGTCATCACGGTGCCGGCGATGGTGCCGCCGATCAGCGTGTAGGCAAGCGTTCCCCAGAACACCGAATGGGTCAGCGGAATGAAGGCAAGCACCGCCGCCAACGAGGTCAGGATCACCGGGCGCGCGCGGTGGACCGTCGCTTCGATGATGGCGTGGAAGGTGTCCATCCCCGCTTGTTCGTTCTCGTGGATCTGACCGATGAGGATGAGCGTGTTGCGCATCAGGATGCCTGACAACGCGATCAATCCCACCAGCGCGTTGATGCCGAATGGCTGCTGGAACAGCAGCAGGGTGGGTACCACGCCGATCAGCCCCAACGGACTGGTCATGAAGACCATGATCATCGCGGAGATGGACCGCACCTGCAGGATGATGATCAGCAGGGTCACCGCCAGCATGATCGGAAACAGCGGCAACATCGCACTCATTGCCTTGCCCGATTCCTCGATGGAGCCGGCCTGGGCGATGGCGTAACCCGCGGGCAGCGAGGCGATCAGCGGCTCAAGCTGCTTGCTGATCGCCGCCGATACATCCGGTGGCTGCAATGCATCATCGATGTCACCGCGCACGGTGATGGTCGGCACCCGATCACGACGGCGCAGCACCGGCTCTTCCATCCGCACCTCGACCGAGCCGATCTGGGACAGCGGCACACGCTGGCCCGCAGTACCGACCAACGTGAAGTCCGCAATCCGCGCAGGATCCAGGCGTGTATCCCCGCCTGACCGTGCGACAACCTCAACCGTGCGGATGTGCTCACGGACGGCAGTGACCGGCACCCCGCTCAGGAAGAACTGCAACTGCTGCGAGACCGACGCCGAGGTCATGCCCATCGCCTGCAGCCGGTCCTGGTCCAGCGTGAAGTGCAGCGTCGGCGTGCGCACGCCCCAGTCCGTGTTCACGGTGCGCATCATCGGGCTGGCGTGCAGGGTCTGCTCGACCTTGGCCGCGATGCCACGGATGACGTCCGGATCCGGACCGCTGACCCGATAGGCCACCGGATAGGGCGAGTAAGGCCCGAACACCAGCTGCGTCACACGCACGCGTGCTTCGGGCACCAAGCCCTCTGCCACTGCCTGACGCAGGCGTGCTTTCAGGGCATCGCGCTGGTCCTGGCTGTCGGTGCGCACCACGATCTTCGCAAACGCCGGATCCGGCAATTCCGGTGAGATGGCCAGATAGAACCGGGGCGCGCCCTGGCCGATGTAGGCGGTGACGATCTTCGCTTCTTCCTGCCCAGCGAGCCACTGTTCCACCTTCCTCGTGGCCAGGCTGGTCTGTTCGATGGCCGTGCCGTAAGGCATCTGCACTTCGACCAGGACCTCCGGACGATCAGAGATCGGGAAGAACTGTTTCTTCACCACGCCCATGCCCACCACCGAAAGCACGAACAGGCCGATCACCGAACCTGCGGCAAGCCACTTGCGGGCGATCACACTCGCCAGGATCGAACGGAAGCGGTTGTAGCGCGGCGTGTCGTAGAGGCTGTTGTGGCCGCCTTCCACGGTCTTGAGTTCCGGCAGCAGCTTCACCCCCAGGTAGGGCGTGAAGAACACCGCGACCACCCACGACACGATCAGCGCGATGCCCACGATCCAGAACATGTTGCTGGTGTATTCGCCAGCCGTGGAGCGGGCGAAGCCGTTGGGCATGAAGCCCACTGCGGTCACCAGCGTCCCGGCCAGCATCGGCGCTGCCGTATGGCTCCACGCGTAGGCCGATGCCTTGACCCGGCTGTAGCCTTCTTCCATCTTCACCACCATCATCTCGATGGCGATGATCGCGTCGTCGACCAGCAGGCCGAGTGCCAGGATCAACGAACCGAGCGTGATGCGGTCGAAGTTCTTGCCGGTCGCGGCCATCACCATGAACACCGCAGCCAGCGTCAGCGGCACGGCTGCGGCCACCACGATGCCGACCCGCCAGCCCATGCTGACGAAGCACACCAGCATCACCACCAACAGCGCGGCGAAGAACTTCATCATGAACTCATCGACCGACGCACTGATGTTCACCGCCTGGTCGGTGACCTTGTCCAGCGCCATCCCCACGGGCAGCCCGTCATTGATCTTCTTGACCTCCGCATCCAGTGAGGCACCGAGATCCAGGCCGTTCCAGCCGTCGCGCATTACAATGCCCAGCAGCATGGCAGGCTCGCCACCGTTGCGGATCATGAAGGTCGACGGATCTTCATAGCCACGCTTGACGGTGGCGATGTCACGCAGTTTGAGGGTCTTGCCCTGCGCGACGATGGGCGTATCGCGGATCTTTTCCAGCTGGTCCAGCGCCCCATCCAGGCGGATGAATATCTGCGGTCCTTTGGCTTCGACGGAGCCGGCCGGCGTCAAGGCGTTCTGCCCGTTCAGCGCTCCGAATACCGCCTGCGGCGTGATCCCGAGGTTGGCCAGCCGCCCATGCGAAAGCTCCACGTAGATGCGCTCGGGCTGCTCGCCGATGATGTTGACCTTCTTCACGCCGGGCACGTGCAGCAGGCGCTGGCGCAGGGTTTCGGCGTCGCGCGCCAACACACGGAACGGCTCACCCTTCGCTTTCAGGGCGTAGAGGGCGAACGTCACATCCGCGTATTCGTCGTTGACCATCGGACCGATCACGCCGGCGGGCAGGTTCGCCGCTTCGTCGTCCATCTTCTTGCGCGCCTGGTAGAACTCCTCCTGCACCTGCGAAGGCGGCGTGCCGTCCTGCAATGTCAGCGTGGTGAAGGACAGGCCAGGCCGCGTGTAGGTTTCGCTGCGGTCATACCAGCGCAGTTCCTGCAGGCGCTTTTCCAGCTTCTCGGCGACCTGGTCCTGCATTTCCGTGGGCGTGGCGCCCGGCCAGGCCGTCACGATGGTCATGACCTTGACGGTGAACGCGGGGTCCTCGGCGCGACCGAGCTGGAAGAAAGAAACAATGCCGGCAACGGAAACCAGGAAGATCAGGAAGACCGTGATGGCGCGCTCGCGCACCGCAAGCGCCGACAGATTGAACCCACTCACTGCTGGGCCCCGTTCGCAGCAGCAGCGCTCTTGGCCGTGTCGGCAAGCCGGACCACCTGCCCTTCACGGAGCAGGTGCGCGCCAAGCGCCGCCACCCGGTCCGACGCTTTCAAGGCGCCCTCGACCAGGGCCTGGTCATCGCCCAGCTGCTTGACCGCTACCGGCTTCCAGCTGGCTTTGAGCGGGTCGCCGCTGACCACCCATACGCCGGTTCCGGTGCCGGGATCAAACAGCGCGCCCAGCGGAACCTCAAACCCGGCGGAGACGCCGGCAGGAGCGGCGCCTGCCAGCTCGACCGCCACCGTGGAACCCAGCGGCAACGGCGCATGGGTGTCTTCCAGCGTGTAACGGGCTTCAAACGTACGGGTTGCGGGGTCTGCCGATTCAGAGAGCACGCGCAAGCGTGCAGGGATCCTGCCGCTGCCGCCGAACGAGGACGCCGAGGCCACCGAGCCGATCTGCGGACGCAGCGTTTCGGGCAGCTGGATCACGGCCTCGCGACGGCCTGCACGGGCAAGCCGGGCGACGATCTGCCCCGCCGCCACCACCTGGCCGGGCTCGGCGGAAATGGACATCACCACCCCATCGGCATCGGCGACGAGCGCGGTGTACTGGCTCGCATTGCGCGCGACCCGTGCCTGCGCTTCGGCCGCCTTGAGCTGTGCCGCTGCGGCGTCCGCCGCCGCTTTGACCTGGTCATAGGCCGACCGGGACACCACGCCCTTGGCCGCCAGTTCGCGATAGCGCGCCTCGTCGGCGGTGGCCTGCATGCTTTGCGCGCGGGCCGCGATGACAGCCTGCTGCTGGGAGGCCGCTGCCAGATCCAGGTCGATCGGATCAATCCGGTAAAGCACATCGCCGCGCTTGACCGCCTGCCCGGTATCGACGAGGCGTTCGGTGACCTTGCCACCGACCCGGAAGGCCAGATCGCTCTGCACCCGTGCGGCGACCGTGCCGGTGAAAGTGCGTGCGTTTGCCGCGCCCGCCTGGACCTGCGCAACCCGGACGATGGGCGGCGCAGTACGCGGGTCGCTGGCGTCCGGCTTTGCACAGGCCACAAGCATGAGCGGAGTGACACAGGAGAGGGCTATGACTACAAAGCGGCGACGCATACGGCCTTCCGGAGTGGGGTATCCGGACGCATTCTGTTCCTTGTGACCAATATAGTCAATAGTCACTAACTACGGAGCAAGACTCCTGAGGACCAGTTCCTGCAGTGCCGTAGGCGCTTCCTCATGCAGGCCAGACAAGTGCGGAAGGGTCACCGGGTTCAGGTAGGGGACGAGCACCTGATAGACCGCGCGGCTGGTCTGGTCGAGCGGGGTCCTGCGCTCGAACGCCCCGGCATCGCGCCCCTCCTTCAGGATTTCTTCGACAAGTCCGCGGATACGGCTCTGGTACGCCTGGGTGGACGGCCACCGGTCGGTCGCGGCCGCAACGGCGATTTCATAGAGCCGGCGATCGTGCAGGAACAGGCGAAGACTGGCGTCCACGATGGCGGTGAAGAGCACCCGCAGCCGGTCCGGGGCTGCTTGAACCCCCTGCAGGGCCTCATGCACCTCGCTTTCGATCTGGGCCAGGCAATTGGCGCAGATCACCTCCCCGATCGCCTGTTTCGAGGCAAAAAACTTGTAGATGTAGGCCTTGGAGAAGCCAATGGCTTTGGCCAGGTCGGAGACCGTGGTCTTGTCGTAGCCGAAGTGGCTGAAATGGGCGGTGGCAGCCTCGATGATCTGGGTGCGCACGTCATGCTCAGCGGGGCCACGCCCGGCATCGAAGGCTGCGGAAAGTGAAGTAGACATGCGGCAAGGGTAGCGCCGCGCCGAAGTGCGGGCAAACGGTGACCAGTCGAGTATCAGGTCACAACAGGCCCTGATAAGTGACTATTGACTTGTTTGGTCACTGGAATAAGAATCCGCCAGGGCCTGCCGGCCGACGCGCCAGGCAGGCCAGACACGCGGTAGGAATGACGTCTGGCTCCCGGATATCTCCTTGCATGCGAACCGTCGGACCTACCTTTGCCTGTGGAGGGCAAGCAATGACCACAAAAACACTACTCGCACTTGCGTTGCTCGGTGCCTTGGCCAGCGTGGCCGGCAACGCAGGGGCCGCTGCATTCCAGTTGAAGGAAAAGAGCGCCAAGGGTCTGGGGCGGGCGTTCGCGGGCTCGATCAGTGCGCCAGGGGACGCATCCGTCATTGCCGACAACCCCGCCGCAATGCGGCTGCTGGATGGTCGGGTCTTCCAGGCCGATGCCAGCGTCGTGAACTACACCATCGACTTCAAGGGCCAAGGCCGCGACGCGCTCGGCCGCCCTCAGTCTGGCGGGGATGGCGGTGACGCCGGCGACACGAGTCCGGTCCCGGCCCTGTATTTCCACACGCCTTTGGGTGACAACGCTCACCTGGGGCTCTCAGTCACCGCACCGTTTGGCTTCAAGACCGAATACGACAGCAACTGGATGGGTCGATACAACGGGATCAAGACGGAGATCAAGGCGGTCGACCTGGGCCTCTCGTTCTCTTACGACATAAACCCCTATGTGTCCTTGGGTGCGTCAGTCTTCGTCGAACGCGCAGAAGCCGAGCTCTACGATGCCGTCGACTTCGGTGCGGTCCTGGCCGGCGCGCGGGCGCCGGGCTTCGCCCCGGGCAGCGCCGATGGCTATACCCGCATCGAGGCCAAGGATGATGCGGTCGGCTTCACGCTGGGCGGTCTTTTCACGCCCGTGGAGGGCACCAACATCGGCATTGCGTACCGGTCCAAGGTCGACCACAAGCTCAACGACGCGGATATCAGCTTCGACGTTCCGGCCAGTGCCGCTCCCTTCCTGGCAGCGGCCCGTCCGGGGTGGTTTGTCGACACACAAGCCAGCACAGCGCTCAATCTTCCCGCCACGCTGACCGGCAGCATCAGTCATCAAGTCAATGATCGTTGGACGGTCATGGCTGATGTCACGCGCACCGGGTGGTCCAAGTTTGCGGCAGTGCGACTGGACTTCGACTCGGCCCAGCCCACACGGGCTCTGGACTTCGGCTATCGGGACACGACCTTCGCCTCGATCGGTGCAGAGTACCGCTATAACGAGAAGCTGACCCTGCGTGCGGGCCTGGCCACCGACCAAAGCCCGGTCACCGACGATACCCGTGATGTCCGCGTGCCGGATACCGACCGCAAGTGGGTCTCCCTGGGCGCGACCTATCGTGCTTCCGGATCAGCCGAATACAGCGTTGGCTACACCCACCTCTTCCTCGACGAGCCGGAGGTGTCACTGGTGTCGGCGACGGGCAGCACGCTGCAAGGCAAGTATGACGTCGGCACGGATATCGTGGCCTTCTCTGCGGCTTACCATTTCTGAAGCATCGGGCGGGTCCCCTCCCGCGTCCGTAGGCTGGCGGTGCAAGCCGCCAGCCGCTCTTTCGTGCCTCCCCCGCTACGTGGAATCCGCACCGCCCCCTGCGGTGTATCGAGGACGAGCCGCTGCCTTGATGGCAACCGGGGATGCCCGGGGGCGGCGCCTTCCGGGACCTTATCTGACGCTCCGGCCCATGGCTCCCCGGCACGCCATTCGGACCTGTGTGACGGGCTGTGGCATGACGATCGGCCTGCCCTGCCCTCCTTCCGCCGGCTCCCTGACCACGCAGTTCGCGGATTTGCCGGTGGGTCAGCTTAAACTTGGTGCCTGGGCGATGCGGGCAGCCGCCTCCGTCGCAACAACCGTATCCCTGGTCGATCCGCTCTGTGTCCGTCGCAACCTTGACCTGACCCGTTCGAGGCGCCGCCGCAACAGCGGTGCCAGCGAACACCGTTACTTGCCGCCAGCGACCCGGACCGACCGCTACACCCCGTAAGGACGTTTCTTGCAAACCACTGATTCCAATCCGAAAACCTCGTCTCCGAAGAATACTGCCGAGCACACTCCGCTCATGAAGCAGTTCTTCGCCGCCAAGTCCGAGTTCCCGGACCTGCTGCTGTTCTTCCGCATGGGCGATTTCTACGAGCTGTTCTACGACGACGCACGCAAGGCCGCGCGGCTGCTGGACATCACCCTGACCCAGCGTGGCAGCTCCGGCGGTGCCCCGATCCCGATGGCCGGCGTGCCGGTGCATGCCTACGAAGGCTACCTGGCCCGGCTGGTGGCCCTGGGCGAATCGGTGGCGATCTGCGAACAGATCGGCGACCCCGCCCTGGCCAAGGGCCTGGTGGAACGCAAGGTGGTGCGCATCGTCACCCCCGGCACCGTCACCGACGAAGCCCTGCTGGACGAGCGCCGCGACACCCTGCTGATGGCGCTGTCGCGCAGCAGGTCCGGCTACGGGCTGGCGTGGGCCGACCTGGCCGGCGGGCGCTTCCTGGTCAATGAAGTGGACACCGATGACGCGCTGGAAGCCGAACTCGCCCGGTTGGAACCGGCCGAACTGCTGGTTCCCGACGAAGAGAACTGGCCGGAATTCCTGCGCCAGCGCAAGGGCGTGCGCCTGCGCGCGCCGTGGCTGTTCGACGCCGACAGTGGACGCCGCCAGCTGCTCGCGTTCTTCAAGCTGCACGACCTCAGTGGCTTCGGCATCGATGACAAACCACGTGCCACCGGTGCCGCCGGTGCGCTGCTTGGCTACGTCGAAGAAACCCAGAAGCAGCGCCTGCCGCACCTGACGTCGATCGCGATGGAAAACGCCGGCGAAGCGATCGCGATGAATGCCGCCACGCGCCGCCACCTGGAGCTGGATACCCGCGTCGATGGGGATACCCGCAACACGCTGCTCGGCGTGCTGGACAGCACCGTCACCCCGATGGGCGGGCGCCTGCTGCGGCGCTGGCTGCACCGGCCGCTGCGCCTGCGCGAGGTACTGGTACAGCGCCACCATGCGGTGGAAACCCTGATCGACCGCGGCGCGGATGCGGATATCCGTGAACAGTTCCGGCGCCTGGGCGACCTGGAACGCATCCTGACCCGCGTGGCGCTGCGTTCGGCGCGCCCACGCGATTTCTCCACCCTGCGTGATGGCCTGGGCCTGTTGCCGGCGGTGCGCGAGGTGCTCGCCCCGCTGGACTCGCCGCGCCTGCAGGCGTTGCACCAGCTGCTCGGCGAACACGACGACTGCGCGCGCCTGCTGGCCAGCGCCATCGCCGACATGCCGCCGCTCAAACTCAGCGACGGTGGCGTGCTGGCCGATGGCTTCGATGAAGAACTGGATGAACTGCGCCGGCTGTCCACGCACGCCGACCAGTTCCTGATCGACCTGGAACAGCGCGAACGCGAAAGCAGCGGCATCGCCGCGCTGAAGGTCGGCTACAACCGCGTCCACGGCTATTACATCGAAATCAGCAAGGGCCAGTCCGACCGCGCCCCGGTGCACTACACCCGCCGCCAGACGCTGACCAATGCCGAACGCTACATCACCGAAGAACTGAAGAGTTTCGAAGACAAGGTGCTGTCCGCGCGCGACCGCTCGCTGTCGCGCGAGAAGCAGCTTTACGAGCAGCTGCTGGACACGCTGGGCGACTGCCTGGAGCCGCTGAAGCAGTGCGCCGGCGCGCTGAGCGAACTGGATGTGCTGGCCGGTTTCGCCGAACGCGCGCAGGCGCTGGACTGGTCGCGGCCAGAGCTGGAAACCGTGCCCTGCCTGAAGATCGAACGCGGCCGCCACCCCGTGGTGGAAGCGGTGCGCGACCAGCCGTTCGAACCCAACGACCTGGACCTGCACCCGGACCGCCGCATGCTGGTGATCACCGGCCCGAACATGGGCGGCAAGTCCACGTACATGCGGCAGAACGCGTTGATCGTGCTGCTCGCCCACATCGGCAGCTTCGTGCCCGCCAGCCGTGCGGTGATCGGCCCGATCGACCGCATCCTGACCCGCATCGGCGCCGGCGACGACCTGGCGCGCGGGCAGTCGACCTTCATGGTGGAAATGGCCGAAACCAGCTACATCCTGCACCACGCGACCGAACACTCGCTGGTGCTGATGGATGAAATCGGCCGTGGTACATCGACCTATGATGGCCTGGCGCTGGCCGACGCGGTGGCGCGTCACCTCGCATGGCAGAACCGCTGTTACACCTTGTTTGCCACGCACTATTTCGAACTGACCGCACTGGCTGGCGAACAGCACGAAGGTGGCCGCAGCGGGATCGCCAACGTGCATCTGGATGCGGTGGAACACACCGACCAGAACGGCGGCGAGCGGCTGGTGTTCATGCATGCAGTGAAGGATGGCCCGGCCAACCGCAGCTTCGGCCTGCAGGTAGCCGCGCTGGCCGGGCTGCCGCGCGCGACGGTGGCGCAGGCACGACGCCGGCTGGCCGAACTGGAGCAGCGTGGCGGTGAAACGCAGTCGGCGGCGGTTGCGCCGCAGGCGCTGGATGCGCCGCAGCAGTTCGGATTGTTTGCCGCCCACGACACCGCCGCGCTGGATGCCTTGGCGGCAGTGGATCCGGATGAACTGACGCCGCGGCAGGCGTTGGAAGCACTGTATCGGTTGAAAGCGCTGGTCTGAGTCTGCACGGCCCGCTGCGCTCGCCGACCATGGGTCGGCGCTACCGGGGCGGGCATGTTGACCTGCGGTCACTCGTAACGAAGCGCGTCTATGGGATCCAGCCCGGCTGCTTTGGCGGCGGGGATCGTTCCGAACACCACACCGACGGCGGCGGAGAACAGGACCGACAGAAGAACCGTCCACCACGGCACCGTGGCCGGTGGCAGCCCGGGGATGACCAGAGAAGCGACCAGGCCGCCGGCGTAACCCAGCAGAACACCAATGATCCCGCCGATCGCAGAAAGCAGCGCCGCCTCGCTGAGGAACTGCAGCAGGATGGCTTGGCGGGTGGCACCAAGCGCCTTGCAGATGCCGATCTCGCGGGTCCGCTCGGTGACTGAAACCAGCATGATGTTCATGATGCCGATACCCCCGACCAGCAGCGAGACACCCACGATCCCCGCGAACACCATGCTGACCAGGTGGATGATGCTCTTCAGCGAATCCCCAAGCTGCTCAGCGGTTTCGACGCGAAAGTCGCCCCCTTGGCTGACTCCCCGGAGGCGGGACTGACGCAGCAGCGCTTCGATACGCTCCTTCACTGCCTCCATTTCCGCCGTATCGGCGACCTGGACGTCGATACTGAGATCCACCTGAGATGCATCCTGCACCAGTGCAAGACCGGTGGCGAAAGGCATCAGGACGAAGTCATCCTGGCTGAAGCCAAACACGTCGCCGCGCTCTTCCATCAACCCCACCACCTTGCACCACTCACTGCCGATGCGGATGTACTGGCCGGTGGGATCAGCAGGCAGTTCCAGGTTGCCGCGCAGCTTTTCCCCGACCACGCAGACCCGACGACGGGAATCGTTGTCGGCCGCGGTGATGAACCGGCCAAGCCGGGGGTAGACCTGCCGCGAGTGCTGGTAAGCCGGTGAACTGGCAATGATTCGGGTGAAGGTATCCGCGCGCCCCGCATGCACCGTGCCGCCATGGTCGCCCATGACATTGAAGCTCGGAGACACCTCCCCCACCCCGGGCAAGCCGTCGACCAGGCGCTGGTAATCCTCCAGTGATATCCGGCTACGGCGACCCTGCAACTGGTCATCGAAGGAGGTCTCGGACCTGACGGTCAGGTTGTTCGCGCCCAGTCCGGCGAACTGATCCGTAATCGAGGCGGCCATGCCCTGGAAGATCGACACCACCGCGATGACCGATGCAACACCGATGACGATGCCCAGCACGGTCAACAGACTGCGCATGGCGTGCGCGCGTATGCTTGCCCAGGCCGACTCGAAGATCAGCAGGAGATCAGCCATTCCGCTGACGCCTCCGATCCGCAGTCACCTTCCCATCTTCGATACGGATGACACGGTGGCAGTGGTCCGCGATATCCGTCTCATGGGTGATCATGACGATGGTGCTTCCGTCCGCCCAGAGCGCGTCGAACAGCGCCATGATGTCTCGCGTTGTCGCGGAATCGAGGTTGCCGGTAGGCTCGTCGGCGAGCAGGATCGATGGCGAGCCGCACAGCGCGCGCGCAATCGCCACACGCTGCCGCTGCCCCCCGGACAACTGGCTGGGGAGATGGCCTGCGCGGTCCGCCAGCCCCACCTTGCACAAGGCGTCCATGCCCCGCTGCTGTCGCTCTGCGCGTCCCATCTTCCGGTACAGCAACGGATGCATGGCATTCTGCAGCGCGGTTGCGCGCGACATCAGGTTGAAGCTCTGGAAAACGAAGCCGATGGCGCGATTGCGCACTCCCGCCATCTCGCGCTCGTCCAGGCGCGTGACCGGCTGACCCGCGAGCAGATAGCTTCCTGCACTGGGCCGGTCCAGGCATCCCAGGATGTTCATCAAGGTGGTCTTCCCGGATCCCGAAGGGCCGGTGATGGCGACGTACTCGTTGCGCGCTATGGTCAGATCGATTCCGCGCAGTACCGGAACCTGCTCGCCCGCCATGGCGTAGTGCTTGTAGACCTGTTGCAACGCGAGGATGGGCTGCATGTCAGGGCAGTTCCAGCATCGCCGGCACCGCACGTACGCGCTGGTTGTCACGCAGATGCCGCATCGTTTTTGCAGGTCCGGTGATGACCCGATCGCCGCGCGCCAGTCCCGAGACAATCTCGACATGGCTGTCGTCGGACACGCCGGATTCGACGTGCCGCCTGACGACGGCGCCTCCCGACTCCACCAGCAGGTAGTGCCGCTGCTGCGTCGCCTTGCCGGCCGCACCTCGATGGCGGGCGACATCGGCCTGTTCGCTCAACAGTGCCTGCACCGGCACCGCGACCGGTGTACGGCCGACATCAACAAACACCTCGGCACGGCAGCTCATCCCGGTTCGAAGGTCGGCATGGGCTTGTCCATCAAGGGCAATCTGGACCGCGTAGCTGCGCTGGTGGGCGCTGGCGCTCTCGAGCCCGGTTCGCGTCGGTGCCAATGCAATCTCCTGGACCCTGCCACTCAGCACCCTGCGGCTGTCCGATCCGGCGAATACCTGGGCCTGCTGTCCTTGCCTGATCCGCGACACATCCATCTCATCGACCTTGATCGTCGCGGCCATGGTGCCGACGTCGGCGATGGTCATCAGGCTGGAGCCCGCGATGCCCGTCGAACTCGGTACCGCGGTCTCGCCGACCTTCAAGGCGATGGACGTGACCACACCTGAGATGGGTGCGCGGATCAGCGTCTTGGCCAGGCTCTCACGCACCTGTACCAGGGCCGCCATGGACTGTGTCAGCTGCTCTCGGCTGGCCTTCAGCCGCAGCCGCGCCAGTGCCACCTCGTGGCGGACCTGATCGTGGCTGGCCTGGTCGACCAAGCGCTTGGCCACCAGTTCGGTACTGCGGCGTTCCTGGGTCTGGCGGATGTCGAGCAGCTCTGCCTGCTGTTCGATATCCAGTGCCTGCTGACGCACCATTGATTCCCGCTGCTGCACCTCGGCCTTCTGGGTTTCCTGGTCCAGTACCATCACCAGCTGACCGCTCTGGACGTGGTCCCCTTCCTTCACCAGCACCTGGCGCACAAGACCGATGACTTCGGGCGAAAGCGCGGCCGTATCGCGGAAGTCGAACGTACCGGAACCAAGCACCGACGCGCGCAGGGGCCTGTTCTCCGCGATTTCGTACTGCACCTCCACGGGCTTCCGCCCGCCCCACAGGGCGGCGACCATGCTGCCCGCCAGCACCATGATCACGATGCCATCGGTCACCAGACGATGGTTCATTGCATGGCGCCTGCGGCAACGCGCACGGCCCATGCGCCGTACACCAACAGAGCCGGTGCCAGCGCGATCGACAGCGCGCGGACCCAGCCCATGCCGAGCCAGTAGCGCAGGCCGGCTGCACACAGGGCCACCGTCCAGAGTGATTGCACGCCTACCGAACCGGCCAGCGAAAACCATCGGCTGCCCACGCCGATTCCGGTCAGTTGGGCCAGGGACAGCGGGTTGGACAGTTCAGGAGGGAGGTTGCTGGTGTCAGCCATTGCACAACGCAGCGCCATCATCAGCAGCATCACGGTCTCCGGCACCGTCAGCCATGCAGCACGCCCCACCCACCTCACGTAGGGATCGGGGCGGCGGGTACGTGCGACCACCTTCAGATAGGCTGCGGCGACCAGGATGAAGGCGCCGCCCACCAACAGCGAGCTGGCGACCGACAGGACGGTCAACAGGCCACGCCCGAGCAGGTTTCGCATGAACTCAAGCTCTCGACCGTCCAGCTCACTGTGGTCCGCAAGCACATGGTCCTGCAGCCACGCTAGGTCCACGTTCGCGTAGTAAGTCGTCCAGGCCACCACCGTAGCCAATGTCAGTGCCAACAGGGGCCACGGCCAGTCGCTGCGTGCCTCGACGCGCTCCCAACCCTTCATTGGATCCAGGATCACATCACCTGCTGTCTTTGCAACACGAGCGCTCATTCCGTCTCCTTTTCCGTCGTTCGCGTCTCGTCCGGTTGAACAAGACCTGCCATCTCCGGCCAACAGACATCATTCCCACGGTCCTCCATCGGCGCTTCAAGATTTCGATCACGCAGCAACGCCCCCGTGGCGCCCTTGGCCCGCCGTGACCGGCCAGGTTCGGGTGCAACATACAGGCCAAGCCCAGAGCGCGCCCCGCCACGTCACAACGTCTGCCCAACAGCATCCGCGTGTGTCGCGTCTGACGCTTGCCCGACGCCGCCGCGCTTTCGATCCTGTGTGCTTCCCGTCTGCAGATTCGTCCATGTCCGATCCAACCTCGCGTCATGACAACGCCATCGATGGCATGCGTGCCATCGCCGTGCTGGCGGTGGTCATCTTCCACGTCGATGCATCCCTGCTGCCCGGAGGTTTCAGTGGCGTGGACCTGTTCTTCGTGGTGTCCGGCTTCGTCATAAGCCAGTCGCTGGCCTCGCGCCCGCATGACCACATCGGTCGCTACCTGCTGGACTTCTACCGCCGGCGCGTGCTGCGCCTGCTGCCCGCCCTGCTGCTGGTGCTGCTGGTGACCTTCGTGTTGTCCACACTGTTCATTCCCCGTGGCGGCGGCAGCAGCGACCAGTACGATCAAACCGGACTTGCAGCGATCCTGGGCATCAGCAACCTCGTGCTGGCATGGCAGGTCGAGGATTACTTCTCCTGGGGAGCCAGCCTGAACCCCTACCTGCATAGCTGGAGCCTGGGTGTGGAAGAGCAGTTCTACCTGCTGTTCCCCCTGCTGTTCCTGATCTGGTTGCGTGCCTCGCCCTCGCAGGCCTGGGTGCGCTGGCTGCTTCCCGCGCTGGCCGTGGGTTCGATGGCGTTCGCCGCGTGGCAGGCGGCGGCCGCACCCGACCAGGCCTTCTATCTGCTCCCCGCGCGCTTCTGGGAGCTGGCTGCAGGTGCCGTGCTTTTCCAATGCATCGCCTCGCGAACGCCATCGCCTTGCTGGCAGGCCTGGGCAGTACCTGGCCTGGTGCTGGTGGTGGTGGGCTTCGCCTTCGAATCGAACCTGCAGTTCCCCTTCCCCGGCGCGATCGCCACGGTCATCGGCACCGTCATGCTGCTTGCGGCGTGCACGGCCGCCAGCGGACAGCAGCGGAAGAGTCCCGTATTGCAGGTACTGGGCAGCAGGCCGCTCGCCTACGTGGGGCGTCTGTCGTATTCGTTGTACCTGTGGCACTGGCCCCTGCTGGTGCTGCTGCGCTGGACCTACGGCTTGCAGGGCGCTGCCTTGTGGGCCTACCCCGTGGTCCTGTTCGCGCTCGCCAGCGCTTCCTATCACTGGGTCGAACGTCCGATCCGCAATGCGGCAGCTGCAAGGCGCGCGCGCTCGCCGATCCTCCTGGGCACGGCCTTGGCCGCGGTCGTTGCCAGCCTCGGCATCGCGTGGGCCATGCCACATTTCAACGAGCAGCTTTCGCTGAGCAGGACGCGGGACAGCTACGTATGGCGTACGTACCTGCATCCTGCATGGATGCAGGTAGAGCCGATCGATGCGCCATCGTTGCACGGGCGCAAGCTGTTCGTGACGGGTGATTCATTGTCTACCAGCTTCCGGCCCATGACATCCATTGCTGCGCGTCAGTTCGGCATGCAGCTGATCATCCTTGATGTGCCCGGATGCAGCTTCAGCAACCTGATGCGCGCGGATCCGCGCGGGTGCGCGCCGGCACGGGACAACGCACTGGCGCGGATCGAGCGCGAGGCACGTCCAGGCGACATCGTGCTGCTTTCCTCGCTGCGCATGCAGGAGCTTCGCGGCCTGGACTGGAGCCGTGGCGAGGCGCAGGTCTTCCAGGAACTGGCCATGCGACGCACATCAATGGACGCCGCAGGTGCCGCGCGCGACGCCGATGCCATCCTTGCGCGACTGCAGGCACTGCAGGTGCACGTGATCATCAGCGCGCCGATGCCGGTGTTCAAGTCCGATCCCTTCCGGTGTTCGGACGTGTTCAACCGGATGAATCCCGCGTGCAAGGCCGGGCTCACCGTCCCGCGTGCCGCCATGGAGGCGATGCGCGGTCCGCAGATGGCACTGCTGCATGACCTGGTCGAGCGTTATCCCTTGCTGCAGGTATGGGACCCGCTGCCACTGCTTTGCCCCGAAGACCGCTGCGCTGCGATGGACGGGACTACCCCCCTGTTCTTTGACCGCGAGCATCTCAGCGGGCACGGCAATCGATTGCTGCTGCCGGACTTTGATCGGCTGATGCTGGAAATCGCCGACGCTCCTGTCGAAGCCCCGCCGCCGCCCATGTGAAGCCTTCGCATCGCTTTCGTGCAGGCGGCGTTATGCTCGGCCGGTTCGCGCTTGAGCTGCACCCACCCCGAGCCGCAGGAGTTCCGCCATGAACACGCAGTCCCTCACCAGCTCCCTCCTCCAGCAGCTGCAGCAGGGTCCGGCCCTGCAGCAGGTGTCCCAGACCCTCGGCGTGGACAACACCCAGGCCAGCCAGGCGATCCAGTCCGCGCTGCCGCTGCTGCTGGGCGCCATGGGCAACAACGCCAGCAATCCCCAGGGCGCCCAGTCGCTGCTCAACGCGCTGCAGCGCGACCATCTGGGTGGTAGCCCTGCCTCGACCGGCGGTGCTGCAGGCGGCTTCGACCTCAGCGACCTGCTGGGCGCGGTGCTGGGCGGCGGCGGTGGCCAGGCGACCAACGGCGCCGGCATCCTCGGCCACGTATTCGGCAGCCAGAGTCCGCAGGCTGCGCAGCTGCTAGGGCAGAAGACCGGGCTGGACAGCAGCAGGTCCGGCCAGCTGCTGGCCCTGCTTGCCCCGATCGTGATGTCGTTCCTGGCCCAGAAATTTGCCCAACAGGGCAACGCCGGCCAGCTCAGCCAGGCCCTCGGACAGGAAGCACAGTCATCTGGCATGGCCGGCGGTGGCCTTGGCGCCCTGCTCGATCAGGACGGCGATGGGCAGTTTGGCCTCGGAGATGTCCTGAAAATCGGCGGCGGACTGCTTGGCAAGCGCCCCTGATTGGGCACGACTGTCCAATCGCTCCGGGTTCATAGCTTCTTACTATTGATGAGGTTGAGCGAATCGAATGTACGTTCCCGCGCGCGGTGCTTACCGTGGGATGGGACATCGATTTACGTTCCCTATAAACATTCGCCAGTACACAGGTAGAGACCCATGAATAGCGAAGCGAAGTGCCCGTTCAACCACGCCGTCACCGGTGAAGGCACCACCAACCGGGACTGGTGGCCCAAGCAACTGCGCGTGGACCTGCTCAACCAGCATTCCTCGCGCTCCAATCCGCTGGATCCGCAGTTCGACTACGCCACCGCGTTCAAGGGCCTGGACTACCAGGCGCTGAAGAATGACCTGAAAGCGTTGATGACCGATTCGCAGGACTGGTGGCCGGCCGACTTCGGGCACTACGGTGGCCTGTTCGTGCGCATGGCCTGGCACAGCGCGGGCACCTATCGCATCGGCGATGGTCGCGGCGGTGGTGGCCGTGGACAGCAGCGCTTCGCCCCGCTCAACAGCTGGCCGGACAACGTCAGCCTGGACAAGGCACGACGCCTGTTGTGGCCGATCAAACAGAAGTACGGGCAGGCTGTTTCCTGGTCGGACCTGCTGATCCTCACCGGCAATGTCGCGCTGGAATCGATGGGCTTCAAGACGCTCGGCTTTGCCGGCGGTCGCCCGGATACCTGGGAACCGGACCAGGACGTGTACTGGGGTCGCGAGACCACCTGGCTCGGCGGCGACGAGCGCTACAAGCATGGTTCGGAAGGCGTGGAGAAGGCCGGCGGCGTGCTGGTATCCGATGACGATGCCGACGGCGACGTGCATTCGCGCAAGCTGGAAAACCCGCTGGCCGCCGTGCAGATGGGCCTGATCTACGTAAACCCGGAAGGCCCGGACGGAAATCCCGATCCGCTGCTGGCTGCCTTCGACATCCGCGATACCTTCGGCCGCATGGCGATGGACGACGAGGAAACCGTCGCGCTGATCGCCGGTGGCCACAGCTTCGGCAAGACCCACGGTGCAGGCCCGGCCGACAACGTCGGTCCGGAACCGGAGGCCGATGGACTGGAACGCCAGGGCCTGGGCTGGAGCAACCGCTTCGGCAGCGGCAAGGGCGGGGACACCATCACCAGCGGCCTGGAAGTCACCTGGACGCGCACCCCGGCGCAGTGGAGCCACGACTTCTTCGAGCTGTTGTTCAAGCACGAGTGGGAACTGACCAAGAGCCCGGCGGGCGCCCACCAGTGGGTGGCCAAGGATGCCGAGGCGGTGATTCCCGATGCACACGATGCATCGAAGAAGCACCGTCCGACCATGCTGACCACCGATCTGTCGCTGCGTTTCGATCCGGCCTACGAAAAGATCTCGCGCCGCTTCCTGGCCGATCCGCAGGCCTTCGCCGATGCCTTCGCGCGCGCCTGGTTCAAGCTGACCCATCGCGACATGGGCCCGCGTGCCCGTTACCTGGGGCCGGAAATCCCGGCCGAAACCTTCATCTGGCAGGACCCGGTGCCCGAAGCCACGCATCCACTGGTGGACGCCAGGGACGTGGCCGCGCTGAAGCAGAAGATCGCCGCCAGCGGGCTGGGCGTGGCCGAACTGGTGTCCACCGCGTGGGCATCGGCATCGACCTTCCGTGGCGGTGACAAGCGCGGTGGTGCCAATGGGGCACGCGTGCGCCTGGCCCCGCAGAAGGACTGGGCGGTCAACCAGCCGCAGCAGTTGGCCAAGGTGCTGGCCGCGCTGGAGAACGTGCAGGCCGACTTCAACGGTGCCGGTGGCGCCCAGGTGTCACTGGCTGACCTGATCGTGCTGGCCGGTGGCGTGGGCATCGAGCAGGCGGCAAAGGCCGCTGGCCATGACATCAGCGTGCCGTTCACTCCCGGCCGCACCGATGCCAGCCAGGAGCAGACCGATGTGGAGTCCTTCGCGGTGATGGAACCGGCGGCCGATGGCTTCCGCAACTACCTCAAGGGCCGCTACAGCGTCCCCGCCGAAGCGCTGCTGATCGACAAGGCCCAGCAGCTGACCCTGACCGCACCGGAACTGACCGCACTGGTCGGCGGCCTGCGCGTGCTGGGCGCCAACGTGGACGGTGGCAAGGACGGCGTGCTGACCGATCGTGTCGGCACGCTGAGCAACGACTTCTTCGTCAACCTGCTGGACATGGGCACGCAGTGGAAGGCCGCCGGCGATGGCTACGAAGGCAGCAGCCGCAACGGCGGTGATACGCGCTGGACCGCCAGCCGTGCGGACCTGGTGTTCGGATCGAACTCGGTGCTGCGCGCGGTGGCCGAGGTGTATGCCAGTGCCGATGGCCAGAAGAAGTTCGTGCAGGACTTCGTCGCCGCCTGGACGCGGGTGATGGAGCTGGACCGCTACGACCTGCACGGCTGAGGTCGCAGCCCCTCACCCGGGCGGCATGGACCGCCCCGGGTGGGTGACTGGTCCCGGTGGGTGACTGGTCCCGGTGGGTGACTGGTCTTGGTGGGTGACGACCGTTGGTCGTCACCGCCTTTCACCCCACACTCAAAGCGCGTCCAGGTCCCCCAACGCGCGGATCAGCTTTCGCGCCCGCTTGTCCGGCTTGTGCTCCGGCGCCTTGTAGCCATCACGCGCCGCGATCCGCACTGCACGCTGCTCTGCACGGCGTGCCCTGGATGCGTCTGTTTCCGCATACAGCTGCTGGGCCACCGGCGCCGGACCGCGCTGGTCGCTCAACGCGGCCACCGCGATTTCGAAGTGCTCTTCGCCGCGCTCGATGGTCAGCTGCTCGCCGACCCGCACCGCGCGCGAGGACTTCGGCCGCTGGCCAGCTACGGTTACCTTGCCGGTTTCAACGGCCTGTTTGGCCAGGCTCCGGGTCTTGAAGAATCGTGCCGCCCACAACCAGATATCCAGACGGACGCTGGGCTGCGGCAGGGAAAGCTCGGTCATCGACAGGGGTTGCTCCGCGGGCTCGTTCAAGGAGATGCTGTTCAGGACATGCGGCCTTCCCTGCGGCAATCAAGCTTCCCCCGGTTGCCTGCTGCGCCCCTCGGTGAATGATTCACCGGCACATCCCGCAGACCCGCCAGATGCTAGGGTGCGCGCACGCCCGTTCGATCTCCAACCCATGGCAAAAGCGCCGCTTGACCTCACTTCCGGCCCGATCGGGCGCAACCTGCTGCTGTTCTCCCTGCCGATCCTGGCGGGCAACATCGCGCAGTCGCTGAATGGCTCGGTGAATGCGGTCTGGGTCGGGCGGTTCCTCGGCGAAGCGGCACTGACCGCCACGGCCAACGCCAACAACATCATGTTCTTCCTGATCGGCTCGGTGTTCGGCATCGGGATGGCCTCGACCATCCTGATCGGCCAGGCGATGGGCGCCAAGGACATCGGCCAGGCGCGCCGGGTCATGGGCACCAGCGCGACCTTCTTCATCGGCTTGTCGGTGGTGATCGCGGTGGCCGGCTGGTTCCTGGCGCATCCCCTGCTGGCGGCGATGGGCACACCCGCCGCGTCGTTGCCACTGGCCGAGGCCTACCTGAAGGTGATCTTCCTGGCGATGCCGACGCTGTACGCGTTCGCGTTCCTCAGCGCGGCGATGCGCGGTGCGGGCGATTCGCGGACGCCGTTCCGCTTCCTGCTGGTCTCCGTCGCGCTGGACATCGTATTCAACCCACTGCTGATCTTCGGCCTCGGGCCGCTGCCGGAGCTGGGCATCGCCGGTGCCGCATGGGCCACGTTGATCGCGCAGACACTCTCGCTGGTTGCGCTGCTGCTGTACATGCGCCACAAGCGCCACGTGCTGTGGCTGGGGCGCAGGGACATGGCGCTGTTCAAAGTGGACCTGCCGATCCTGAAGGCGCTGGTGGTGAAGGGCGTGCCGATGGGCCTGCAGATGGTGCTGATCTCGCTGTCGATGATCATGCTGATGACCATGGTCAACCAGTACGGCACCGATATTGCAGCCGCCTACGGCGCATCGCTGCAGTTGTGGACCTACGTGCAGATGCCGGCGATGGCGATCGGTGCGGCGTGTTCGTCGATGGCCGCGCAGAATGTCGGTGCGCAGCTGTGGGGCCGCGTGCGCGCCACCGCGCGGCAGGGCGTGCTGTTCAATTTCCTGCTGACCGGCGTGCTGATCGCCCCGTTGATCCTGCTGGACCGCTACACGCTGGCGCTGTTCCTGCCCGATGGCAGCGAGGCGCTGCAGGCGGCCCGGCACCTCAACCACATCGCGGTGTGGTCGTTCCTGTTCTTCGGTGTCAGCTTCGTGATTTCCGGCGTGGTGCGCTCCACCGGTGCGGTGCTGGCGCCGCTGCTGATCCTGGCCGGGTCGCTATGGGGCGTGCGGGTGCCCTTCGCCGAACTGCTGCAGCCGTACCTGGGCGTGGATGCGATCTGGTGGAGTTTCCCGGCCAGCTCACTGGTGTCGATGCTGCTGTCGCTGGCGTATTACCGCTGGGGCGGATGGCGCAAGGCGAGGATGCTGGACAGCCCCGCGCATGGCACGCCGGCCGAAGTCCCGGCCAGTCCGCCTTCGCCGGTGGCCGATCCGGATGCCGCGTTGGACATCGCCGCGCCTGCGGCCGTGTCGCCCGCCACGCCACCGCGCTGAGGCCGCCCGCGCAGGGTCCGCTGCGCTCGCCGACCGTGGGTCGGCGCTACCCAGTGCCCGGTAGCGCCGAGCCGTGCTCGGCGGAATCTCTCCGCTGAGGCCCGCTGCGCTCGCCGACCGTGGGTATGCCGGTCGTCCTGACCGGCACCCTCCAGGCCGTCGCAAGCGACGTTGGCAGCGGCTCCTGCCGCTGCCTGCGGCGCTACCGGGGGTGTCGCGGACCTTGCCTCAGGGCGCGATGTCTTTCCACAGTGGCAGGCCCAAGCGCTGCCGCTGGTAGCGCAGCATCACCGCCATCAGCACGCCGAAGGCCAATCCGGCCAGCACGGCCGTGGTCACCATCCCCAGCCCGGTCATGCCGCTACTGCGCCACAGCATCAGCCACATCACCGTGCCCCAGCCCACGCCGAACCACGCACCAGTGGTCAGCACGTTGGTGGCGAAGGTGCTGAGAATCGGCGGGGCGATGCCCCAGCCCAGCCGCCAGAACAGGCGGTACAGCGGCGGCGCGGACATCGAGCGCTTCACGCCGGCGGCGTCCAGTTGCTGCAGTGCGCGGCGCACCGGCGGCGGATAGCGCTCGGAAATCGGGGGAGTAGACGTATTCATCCCCGGAACATAGCCGCTGCCCGGACCCAAACGCAAACGGCCGCCCGAAGGCGGCCGTTGCGGCGACAACCGGAGTTGTCGGCAGGTCTTACTGGGCAGCCTTGGCAGCCAGGCGCGCGGCCTTGGCCTGCGCAGCAGCAGCCAGATCTTCCTTGATGCGGGCAGCCTTGCCTTCCAGGCCACGCAGGTAGTACAGCTTGCCGGCGCGGACCTTACCACGACGCTTCACTTCGACCGAGTCGATGATGGCGCTGTGGGTCTGGAAGACGCGCTCGACGCCGTAGCCGTGCGAGATCTTGCGCACGGTGAAGGCCGAGTTCAGGCCGCCGTTCTTGGTCGCGATCACAACGCCTTCGTAGGCCTGGACGCGCTCACGGTTGCCTTCCTTCACCTTCACGTTCACGACGATGGTGTCGCCCTGGCTGAACTTCGGCAGTTCGCGGGTGATCTGGGCGGCTTCGAAGTCCGCGAGAATGGTTTTGTTCAGCTTGCTCATGGGTTACACCGATTCATATGTTCGGGTGGGCGTGTCATTCGACAGCGTGGGCTCATGCGGTCACTGGACTGTGCCGCACGTTTGTTATGTATGGAGCACATCGACCAGTACGGGCGATGGTAATTCGCAATCATAGCCCAATACGGGCCGTCCTTGCTAGGGGGTGTTGTCGCTTTCCAATCCGTCCCGGCCCTGTGCCAGCAGCTTGCGATCAGCCTTGTTCAACGTGGACTCGTCCAGTAATTCGGGCCGCCGTTGCCAGGTCCGCAGCAGCGACTGCTGCCTGCGCCAGGCAGCGATGGCGGCATGGTTGCCCGAGCGCAGCACATCCGGGACGTCACCCAGCGGATGCTGGGCCGGCTGGCTGAAATGCGGGCAATCGAGCAGCCCCAGTTCCCCTTCGAAGCTGTCCTGGGCGGCGGATTGCGCGTCATTCAACGCGCCCTCCTGCAACCTGGCCACGGCGTCGATGATCACCGCCGCCCCCAGTTCGCCGCCGGACAGCACGTAATCGCCGAGGGAAATCTCCTCGTCGACCGCACTGGCCAGGAACCGTTCGTCGATCCCCTCGTACCGGCCGCAGAGCAGGATCATGCGCGGCAATGCCGCCAGTTCGCGCACCTTGGCCTGGGTCAACGGGCGTCCCTGCGGACTCAGGTAGATCACCGGCGCCGGGGTCGGGTCTGCCGCGCGCACCGCAGACAGGCAGGCCTGCAGCGGTTCGATCAGCATCACCATGCCCGGCCCACCGCCGAACGGGCGGTCGTCCACGCGGCGGTAGTTGCCTTCGGCGTAATCACGCGGATTCCAGCCGTGCAGGCTGAACAACGCTTTTTCCTGCGCCCGGCCGACCACGCCCAGTCCGGCGGACTGGGCAAGGAATTCCGGGAACAGGGTGATGACGTCAAAGCGCATCAGAAGTCCGGATCCCAGTCGACGATGACCAGGTTGGCATCGAAGTCCACGGATTTGACGAACTCCGGCTGCACGAACGGGATCATCCGCTCACGGTCGCCGCGGGTGACCAGCACGTCGTTGGAACCGGTGGAGAACAGGTGCGACACCTGACCCAGCGATACCCCGTCGATGGTCTTGACGTCCAGGCCTTCCAGGTCGACCCAGTAGTACTCGTCCGGCTTCGGCGGCGGCAGCGAGCTGCGTGCCACGTAGACCTCGGTACCGCGCATGGCCTCGACCACGTCACGGTCATCCACGTCGGGGAACCGGGCGATCAGGTGCTTGCCGGTATCGCGACCGCGGACGCCGGAAAGCGTGGATTCCTGCCCCGAGGGGCTGACCACGATCCACGGCTGGTAATTGAAGATGGCAGAACGCGGCTCGGTCCAGGACTCGAGCTTGAGTTCGCCGCGCACACCAAAAGCGCCGGCAACCCTGCCCAGCAGGATCCGGCGCTCGATATCTTTCATCTGCGTATGCCAGATGGGCCGCGACGGGCGCGGCCCTTCAAGATCAGGCCGCAGCGGCCTGGGACTTGGACGCTTCCTTGATCAGGTTGCGGACCTTGTCGGTCGGCTGGGCGCCGTTCTTGACCCAATGGTCAACGCGGGCCAGGTCCAGCTCGATGCGCTTCTCGCCACCCTGTGCAACCGGGTTGTAGAAACCGACGCGCTCGATGTTGCGGCCGTCGCGGGCGCTACGGACGTCGGTCACGATGATGTGGTAGAACGGACGCTTCTTGGCGCCGCCGCGGGTCAGTCGAATCTTGACCATGGTGTATTTTCCTATGTAACCCAGTCGCCAGGATGGCGCGGTAAGCCGACGATTATAGCGGCAGGTTCGGCCCAAGCCAACCCCAGCCTGGGTTTGCGGCCTTCACGCCTGCAACGGCTGCCATGGCACCGCAGCCATCACCGCCCTGCCCTGTGCTGCCAGCACCTCCGATCCGGCCAGCGCGCGGCCGTCAATGGCCCCCAGCGGCCAGATCCCGCTGGCGTTGCAGGCAAACGCCGCCTGGATTCCGTCCAGCTCCGCCGCGGCGACCGCCCTCACCCCCTGCGGCCCGTCCCAATGCTGCCGCAGCAGCGCCTCGGCGGTGCCGCGCAGCGCCGCGGCCTGCGGCCATACCAGCTGCTGCCCATCGTGCAGGGCCAGGTTCCAGGTGCTGCCTTCGCTGACCAGACCCTCCGCGGTCAGGAACAGCGCGTCGTCGAAGCCGGCGGCCATCGCCTCGCGCCGCTGCTGGAACAGGCCGAACGTCCCCACGTGCTTGAACCCCGCCAGTTCGCGCTGATAGCGCACGCTGCACACCGCGCGCGAAGCGCTCAGCCGCACCGGCGCGGACACGGCCACCAGCACGTCCACCGGCACCACGGACAACGGATCGCGGAAATCGAAGGCACGGGAAAACACCGTCACCCGCAGCGATGCATCGACCACCCCGGCATCCTGCAGCGCCTGCGCCATCCATCGCTGCACCTGGCGCTCATCGAGCACGCTGCCGAACAGCGCCTGCGTTGCATGCGCCAGGCGCTGCAGGTGCAGGTCCAGCCCCTGCACTGCATGGCCGCGTACCTGCAGCGAAGTGAAGTGGCCATAATTCACCAACGCCGCGCCCAATGTCGCCGCATCGGCCGGTTGGCCATTGCAGAACAGCGCGCTGCTGCCCGTCGCGCTCACAGGCGCGCCTGCGCGTCCTGCCACCAGCGCTGCAGCAGGCCAGCGGCCGGTTCGGCACGCGCCATCCACGCCGACTGCCCCGCCCAGGCCTGCATCGAAGCCAAGGCGTTGTCGCGTGTCGCCTGCGCACGCATCGCCGCAGTCAGCCCGCGCTGCACCGGATAGGGTCGCGGCGGCGGCGCATCGACTTCGGCGGCCGCACGTACGTAATCGGTGGCCAACCCGCGTCCCAGCCGGCCACTGAAGGCACGGGTGGGCCAGGTGTCTTCCGGTTCACTGGTCGCCAGCGCATCGGCCCATGCCGACGCGATCGCCGCCTCCGGGGTGCGCAGGAACGCGGTGCCGATCTGCACCGCACTGGCGCCCAGCGTGAGTGCGGCGGCGATGCCACGGCCGTCGGCGATGCCGCCTGCGGCAATCACCGGGATGTCCAGATGGTCGACCAGGCGCGGCAACAGCGAGAACAGGCCCACCAGCTGGCGCTCGGCCTGGGCCGGGTCAAACGCACCACGGTGTCCGCCGGCTTCGAAGCCCTGCGCCACCACCGCATCGGCACCGGCGGCCTGCGCGGCACGCGCTTCGGCCAGGGTGGTCGCACAGGCGATCCAGGCAATGCCGGCGTGCTTCAACCGTTGCACCTGGCGGTCGTCGAGCACGCCCATGATGGTGGACAGCACGGCCGGCCGTGCGGCGAGTACGGCGGTGAACTGATCGTTGAAGTCGGCCGGACCGGCGTCGCCGGCGCTGGCCGGCACCTCGGGTCCCCATTGCGCCAGCAGCGCGCGGGTTGCCGCTTCGGCCTGCGCATCGCGCAGCGCAGGCGCATCGGGGATCCACAGATTCACCTGCGCCGGGCCGCTGCTGCGGCGACGGAAGTCATCCATCCAGCGGCCGATATCGGCCGCAGGCGAAAGCACCGCGCCCATCGCGCCCATGCTGCCGGCGGTTGCCAATGCCGCCGACAGCGGCACCGGACAGGCGCCGGCCATCGGCGCCAGCAGGATCGGCATCTGCAGGTTGAAGCGCTGGCAGAAGCGTTCTACCCGGCCAGCAATTCCATCATCACGCATGCATCGAGCCTCTTTTGATGAGTCCGTGCGGGGCAATCCGGCATCAGCGGAACGGCAGGCCGCGGCCGCCCATGGCGCCCATCATGCCCTTCATGCTGCGCATCATGCCCTTCATGCCGCCGCCGGCCATCTTGCTCATCATCTTTTCCATCTGCATGTACTGCTTCATCAGCTTGTTGACGTCGGCCGGCTGGGTGCCCGAACCGCGCGCGATGCGGGCACGACGCGAACCGTTGAGCAGGCCCGGATTACGCCGTTCCTTCTTGGTCATCGAGCTGATGATGGCGATCATGCGCGGCACTTCCTTGCCCTGGCTGACCTGCGCCTTGAGGTGTTCGGGGATCTGCCCCAGGCCCGGCAGCTTGTCCATCAGCCCGCCGATGCCGCCCATGTTCTGCATCTGCTCGAGCTGGTCGCGCATGTCGTTCAGGTCGAACTTCTTGCCCTTGGCGACCTTCTCGGCCAGCTTCTGCGCCTTGTCCTTGTCGACCTGCTGCTCGACCTGCTCCACCAGCGACAGCACGTCGCCCATGTCCAGGATGCGGCTGGCGATACGGTCCGGGTGGAACACATCCAGGCCGTCCGGCTTTTCACTGACGCCGACGAACTTGATCGGCTTGCCGGTGATGTAACGCACGCTCAGCGCGGCACCACCACGGGCATCACCGTCGGTCTTGGTCAACACCACGCCGGTCAGCGGCAACGCATCGCCGAAGGCCTTGGCGGTGTTGGCCGCGTCCTGGCCGGTCATCGCATCGACCACGAACAGCGTTTCGGCCGGATTGACCGCCGCGTGCAGGGCCTTGATCTCGGCCATCATCGCTTCGTCGATGGCCAGGCGGCCGGCGGTATCGACGATCAGCACGTCCACGAAGGACCTGCGTGCGTCATCGATCGCCGCGCGCACGATGGCTTCCGGCTTCTGGTCGGCGCTGGAGGCGAAGAACAGCACGCCCACCTGTTCGGCCAGGGTCTTCAGCTGCTCGATCGCGGCCGGACGGTAGACGTCGGCCGACACCACCATCACCTTCTTCTTGCGCTTTTCCTTCAGGTGCTTGGCCAGCTTGCCCACCGTGGTGGTCTTGCCCGCACCCTGCAGGCCGGCCATCAGGATGATCGCCGGTGCCGGCACGTTGAGGTTCAGGTCGCTGGCTTCAGCGCCCATCACGTTGGTCAGCTCGTCGCGGACGACCTTGATCAGGGCCTGGCCCGGGGTCAGCGACTTCAGCACTTCCTGGCCGACCGCGCGCTCCTTGATGCGTTCGATCAGCGCCTGCACCACCGGCAGGGCGACGTCGGCTTCCAGCAGCGCGATGCGCACTTCGCGGGTGGCGTCGCGGATGTTTTCCTCGGTCAGGCGGCCACGGCCGCGCAGGCGCTCGATGGTGCCGGAAAGGCGCTGGGTCAGGGACTCGAACATGCGATGCAACCTGTCTGGAACGGGGGACAATGAGGCAGACAGTATAGCCGGTCGCCCCGGCGACCCGGGCGCGCGCGATGGGCCGTCGCCACTGCGTTGGGGGTGTGCGAAACTTCCACGATGACAATCGTTCTCATCGCAGCCCTGCTCTACCTGACCGCCACCGCCGCGCTGGTGCGCGCGGTCGGCAGCGATACGCCCCGCCCGGGCCGCGGTTGGCTGGCCGCTGCGGTGCCGGCGATGCTGCTGCACGCCGGCTACCACGTGCAGGTGGCACTGCAGAGTGCCGGCGGGCCGGACATGCACTTCTTCGCCGCGCTGTCGCTGGTCGGCCTGGGCATGGCCGGGCTGACCTCGCTGGTCGGCGCGCGCGGTCGCATGGCGGCACTCGGCGTGGTGGTGTTTCCGCTGGCGGCGGTGCTGCTGGGCGCCTACCACGGTTATGGGCATGAGCCGAGCAAGGAACTGGGCTGGCGGCTGGCCACCCACGCCTGGCTGGCACTGCTGTCCTACGCCACGCTGAGCATCGCCGCGCTGCTGGCGATCATGCAGTGGCTGCAGGAACGCGCCCTGCGCCGCCGCGAATTCCGCCCCTGGCTGCGCGCCCTGCCACCGCTGGCGGACCTGGAATCACTGCTGTTCCGGGTGATCACCGTCGGCTTCTTCCTGCTGACCCTGACCCTGGTCACCGGCGTGCTGTTCGTCGATGACCTGCTGGCGCAGAAGCTGGTGCACAAGACCGTGCTCAGCGTGCTGTCGTGGATCGTGTTCGGGGTGCTGCTGATCGGCCGCCGCCGTTACGGCTGGCGCGGCCTGAAGGCCGTGCACTGGACCCTGAGCGCGATGCTGCTGCTGTTGCTGGCGTTCTTCGGCAGCCAGTTCGTGATCGAACTGGTCTTCGGGCATACGACCCGGTGAAGCATCGGGTCGTATGCCCACGCATTCCACCTTATCCCCGCGCCGTTGGCGCGCCCCCTTGAACAACAAGGGGGCTGTTCACCAGCAAGCCTGCGCGCGCACCCGGCCCATCGCATTACAGGGCCGGTAACGCCGTGCCGGCAGGTTACGCGCCAGCCGCTTCCAGCGCTTCGGACAGGCGCTCCACCGCGATCACTTCCATGCCCTTCACCGTGCCGCCTTTGGGCGCGTTGGCCTTGGGCACGATGGCGCGCTTGAAACCATGGGTAGCCGCTTCGCGCAGGCGGTCTTCGCCGTTCGGTACCGGGCGGATTTCGCCGGACAGGCCCACTTCCCCGAAGGCAATGGTCTTCTCCGCCAGGGCGCGGTCCTGCAGCGAGGACAGCACCGCCAGCAGCACCGGCAGGTCGGCCGCGGTTTCCTGCACGCGGATGCCGCCGACCACGTTGACGAACACGTCCTGGTCGCCGACCAGCACGCCGCCGTGGCGATGCAGCACCGCCAGCAGCATCGCCAGCCGGTTCTGTTCCAGGCCCACCGCCACGCGGCGTGGATTGGACAGCGGCGAGGCATCCACCAGCGCCTGCACTTCCACCAGCAACGGCCGCGTGCCCTCGCGGGTGACCATCACGCAGGAGCCCGGCTGCCGCGTGCTGCCGCCGGACAGGAAGATCGCCGAGGGATTGGAGACTTCCTTCAGGCCCTTGTCGCCCATCGCGAAGACGCCCAGTTCGTTGACCGCACCGAAGCGGTTCTTGAACGCGCGAAGCAGGCGGAAACGGCTGCCGCTTTCGCCTTCGAAATACAGCACCGCGTCGACCATGTGCTCCAGCACGCGAGGGCCGGCGATACCGCCTTCCTTGGTCACATGGCCGACCAGGAACACGGCGGTGCCGGTCTCCTTGGCGAAGCGCACCAACCGCGCGGCGCTTTCACGGACCTGGCTGACCGACCCGGGCGCAGCGGTCAGCGATTCGGTCCACAGGGTCTGGATGGAGTCAGCCACGATCAGCCGCGGCTTGGCCTTGCCGGCGTGCTGCAGGATGGTTTCCACGCAGGTTTCGGCCAGCGCGTTGACGCCCTCCAGCGGTAGCTCCAGCCGGTGCGCGCGGCCAGCCACCTGGGCCAGCGATTCCTCGCCGGTGACGTACAGCACCGGCAGTTCGGCGGCCATGAGAGCCACCGCCTGCAGCAGCAGGGTCGACTTGCCGATGCCCGGGTCACCGCCGACCAGCACCACCGCGCCCTCCACCAGGCCACCACCGAGCACACGATCGAACTCGCCGATGCGGGTGGTGACACGGATGTGGTCGGCCTGCGCCACGTCCTTCAGGGCGGTGACCTTGGGCGGATCGATCTTGCCGGCCCAGCCGCTGCGACGGGAGGCCGGCGCACCGGCCGCCGCCGCGCTTTCCACGACGATTTCCGACAGCGTGTCCCAGGCCTTGCATTCAGTGCACTGGCCCTGCCATTTGCTGTAGTCGGCGCCACATTCGCTGCAGACGTAGGCGGTGCGGCTCTTGGCCATGATCATTCCGGTTGCGCGTTGGAGGGCGAGCATAGCCGAGCCCCGTCGCAACCGCTGCGACGCGCCATTCCGGCAGGGGTCCCCCGGCCATGCGTGATGCTCCACTCAGGTTCAGGGCAGGCCGGCCGCTACCATGTGCGCCGCCCTGCGCGCCCTCCCCCATTCCAAGGACCTCCCATGACTGGCAGCTACAGCCAGAGCCTCGTCTTTTTCTCGTTGTTGGTGGCCGTACTGGCCTCCTACACGGCACTGGACATGGCAGGCCGACTGGCCACCGCGCAAGGGCGCGTGGCGCGCTGGTGGCTGGCCGGCGGCGCCGCGGCGATGGGCCTGGGCATCTGGTCCATGCACTTCATCGGCATGCTGGCCTTCAAGCTGCCGATCCCGATCGGCTACGACCTGGCCATCACCGTGTACTCGCTGGCGGTATCGGTAGGCGCCTCGGCGTATGCGCTGTGGCTGGTCTCGCGTCCGCAGCTGCCCACCCGCCGCCTGTTCGCCGGTGCGCTGCTGATGGGCCTGGGCATCGCCGCGATGCATTACCTGGGCATGGCCGCGATGCGCATGCAACCGGGGATCGATTACGACCCGCTGTGGTTCATCGCCTCGATTCTGATTGCCATCGGCGCCGCCGGCGCAGCGCTGTGGATCGCCTTCCGCCTGCGCATCGAAGGCCGCAACACCCGCCGCCTGCGCGGCGCCGCATCGCTGGTGATGGGCCTGGCCATCGTGGGCATGCACTACACCGGCATGGCCGCCGCCCGCTTCCCGCTGGACAGCCTGTGCGGGGCGGTGATCGACGGTGGCATCGATGCGCAATGGCTGGCGGTGCTGGTCATCGTCACCACGCTGGGCACCATCGGCATCGCGCTGGTGGCCTCCCTGTTCGACCGCCAGATGCGCGAACGCACCGGCCTGCTGGCCGAGTCGCTGGAACGCGCCAATGACAAGCTGCTGCAGGCTGCGCTGCACGATCCGCTGACCCAGCTGCCGAACCGTTCGCTGCTGCAGGATCGCATCGAGCAGGCGATCGAAAAAGCACGCCGGCGCAACCACGCCGTGGCGGTGATGTTCTGCGACCTGGACGGCTTCAAGACCGTCAACGATGCCTACGGCCACCAGCTCGGTGACCGCCTGCTGGTGAAAGTGAGCCAGCGCATCGGCTCCCTGCTGCGCCCGCAGGACACCCTGGCGCGCCTGGGTGGCGATGAGTTCGTGATCGTGTTGGCCATCGACGAACCCGACGATGCGGTGGTGGTGGCCGAGCGCATCATCGCCGCCGTGGCCGAGCCCTTCCTGATCGAGGCGGCCGAACTGCAGGTCACCGCCAGCCTGGGTATTGCGCTGTATCCGGAAGATGCGGCCGACGAACGCGAGCTGATGGCCAACGCCGATGCAGCGATGTACCACACCAAGCAGGAAGGGCGGAATGGCTACACCTTCTTTACCCCGTCCATGCAGGTCAGCGCCAATCGCCAGCTGCGCCTGTTGCAGGACCTGCGCAAGGCCACCGAACGTGGCGAGCTGCTGCTGCACTACCAGCCCAAGTTCGTCGCTGCCGGCACGCCCGCGGTGGGCGCTGAAGCGCTGCTGCGCTGGCAGCACCCGGAACTGGGCATGCTGGCGCCGGACATCTTCATCCCGATCGCCGAGCGCAGCGGCTTGATCCTGCCGATTGGCGACTGGGTACTGGACCAGGCCTGCGCGCAGCTGCGGGCGTGGCATGACGCCGGCAATCCGCACTGGACGATGGCGGTGAACCTGTCGCCGCTGCAGTTCGCCGCGGCCGGCCTGGTGGAAACGGTAAAGGAAACGCTGGAACGGCATGGTCTGGAGGCCAGCCGGCTGACGCTGGAGATCACCGAAACCACGGCGATGAAGAACGTGGAAACCAGCCTGCAGATCCTCAACGCGCTGACCGCACTGGGCGTGCGGATTTCGATCGATGACTTCGGCACCGGCTACTCCAGCCTGCTGTACCTCAAGCGCATGCCGGCCACCGAGCTGAAGATCGACCGCGCCTTCGTGCGCGACCTGGAAGACAACGCCGAGGATGCCGCCATCGTGTCCTCGATCGTCGCACTGGGCCGTTCGCTGCAGTTCAACATCGTGGCCGAGGGCGTGGAAACCGCCGGCCAGCGCGACTACCTCAGCAGCCTGGGCTGCGACCAGCTGCAGGGCTACCACCTGGGCCGCCCGATGGCCCCGGACGAGTTCCTGCGCAAGGTCGCCTGACGACCGCGGTCGGTGGGTGACGTCCGCCCTCGGTGGGTGACGACCGCCCTCGGTGGGTGACGACCGCCCTCGGTGGGTGACGACCGTTGGTCGTCACTATCCTGCAGAGCCCAAAGGCAACGGCGTGACGACCAACGGTCGTCACCCACCAAGCGCCGTAGTCCCCAGCGAGCGCACCAGCAAAAAGGCCACCCCGAGGGGTGGCCTTTTCGTTTGCGGCAACGTGGCGAAGACGTCAGTGCATCATGTGCACGTTCATGTTGTGCATGACCCACAGGGTGCCGGCGACGATGATGCCGATCACCACGACGGTGAACACCGCCGCGTTGACGTTCCAGCGGCTTTCCGACGAGCGGTCCAGGTGCAGGAAGAACACCAGGTGGACCAGCATCTGCAGCACTGCGGAGACCGCGATCACCACGCCGCTGACGGTGCGGGAGAAATCACCCGACATCACCACCCAGAACGGGATGACGGTCAGGATCACCGCCAGCACGAAGCCGATCAGGTACGACTTGACGCTGCCGTGGCTTTCGCCGCCGGCGCCGTGGCCATGGTCGTGTGCGTTGTCATGTGCCATTACAGCGCTCCATTGAGGTAGACGACGGAGAACACGCCGATCCAGATCAGGTCCAGGAAGTGCCAGAACAGGCTCAGGCACGCCAGGCGGGTCTTGTTGGTCGCGGTCAGGCCGTTCTGCTTGACCTGGATGAACATCACCAGCAGCCACAGCAGGCCAGCGCTGACGTGCAGGCCGTGGGTGCCGACCAGGGCAAAGAATGCCGACAGGAAGGCGCTGCGGTCCGGACCGTAACCCTGGTGGATCAGGTGGTTGAACTCCCAGACTTCCATGCACATGAAGCCGAAGCCCAGCAACCAGGTGATGCCCAGCCACAGGTACAGCTGGCCGACCTTGTTCTTGTGCATGGCGATCATGCCCAGGCCGAAGGTCAGCGAAGAGGTCAGCAGCAGCGCGGTTTCCCACGCAACGAACGGCAGCTCGAACAGGTCACCCGGGCCGGGGCCGCCGTCGGTACCACCGACCAGCACCACGTAGGTGGCAAACAGCGAAGCGAAGATGAGGCAATCGCTCATCAGGTACACCCAGAAACCGAAGACGGTGTTGCCGCCGGTGTCGTGGTGCTCGTGCTCGTCATGGCCATGGGCCGCCGCTTGCGCGGCGTGCCCGTGGTTCACGGTTGGGGTATGGGTGCTCATGCCTTCAGCTCCGACTTGACCAGGCCCTGGGCAACCAGGTGCTTGCGGTGTTCGTTTTCGATGCGCTCCACTTCGGCGGCCGGGACCCAGTAGTCCACGTCCTTGTCGAAGGTGCGGTAGATGAACGTGCCGATCATGCCGACCAGGCCGATGATGGCCAGCCACCAGATGTGCCAGATCATCGCAAAGCCGAACACCATGCTGAAGGCACCGATCACCACGCCCGTGCCGGTGTTGCGCGGCATGTGGATGTCGGAATACCTGGCCGGCTTCGGCCAGGCTTCACCACGCTGCTTGCGTGCCCAGAAATCGTCCAGCTCGGTGACCTGCGGCAGCGTACCGAAGTTGTAGAAGGCCGGCGGCGAAGAGGTTTCCCACTCCAGCGTACGGGCATCCCACGGATCGCCGGTCAGGTCCATGTTCTTCTTGCGGTCGCGGATCGACACGAAGACCTGGATGACCTGGCACAGGATGCCGGCGCCGACGATGAAGGCACCACCTGCGGCGATCAGCAACAACGGTTCGTAGGCCGGATTGACGGTGCTCTGCAGGCGACGGGTCATGCCCATGAAGCCCAGCACGTACATCGGCATGAAGGTCACGTAGAAGCCGATGAACCAGCACCAGAACGCGGCCTTGCCCCAGAACTCATTGAGCTTGTAGCCGAACATCTTCGGCCACCAGTAGGTGATGCCGGCGAACATGCCGAACACCACGCCGCCGATGATGACGTTGTGGAAGTGGGCGATCAGGAACAGGCTGTTGTGCAGCACGAAGTCGATGGCCGGGATCGCCAGCATCACGCCGGTCATGCCGCCGATGACGAAGGTGATCATGAAGCCGATGGTCCACAGCACCGGGGAGGTGAAGTGCACGCGACCGCGGAACATGGTGAACAGCCAGTTGAAGATCTTCACACCGGTGGGGATGGAGATGATCATCGTCGTTATGCCGAAGAAGGCATTGACGTTGGCACCCGAGCCCATGGTGAAGAAGTGGTGCAGCCAGACGATGAAGGACAGCACGCCGATGGCGGCCGTGGCATACACCATGCCCTTGTAGCCGAACAGCGCCTTGCGCGAGAACGTGGCGATCACTTCGGAGAACACGCCGAAGGCCGGCAGCACCAGGATATAGACTTCCGGGTGGCCCCAGATCCAGATCAGGTTGATGTACAGCATGGCGTTGCCGCCACCGTCATTGGTGAAGAAATGCGTGCCCAGGTAACGGTCCAGGGTCAGCAGCACCAGGGTGATGGTCAGCACCGGGAAGGCGGCGACGATCAGGATGTTGGTGATCAGCGCGGTCCAGGTGAAGATCGGCATCTGCATCAGCTTCATGCTGGGCGTGCGCATCTTCAGGATGGTGATGAAGAAGTTGATGCCGCTCAGCGTGGTACCCAGGCCTGCGACCTGTAGTCCCCAGATGTAGTAGTCCATGCCGACGCTTGGACTGTACTCGATGCCGGACAAGGGCGGGAATGCCAGCCAGCCGGTGGCGGCGAACTCACCGATCCACAGCGACAGCATGATCAGCACCGCACCGGACACGAACAGCCAGAAGCTGAGCGAGTTCACGAACGGGAACGCGACGTCGCGCGCACCGATCTGCAGCGGCACGGCCAGGTTCATCAGGCCGGTGATCAGCGGCATCGCCACGAAGAAGATCATGATCACGCCGTGGGCGGTGAAGATCTGGTCGTAGTGGTGCGGCGGCAGGTAACCCTCGGACCCGCCGACGGCGATGGCCTGCTGGGTACGCATCATGATGGCGTCGGAGAAACCGCGCAGCAGCATGACGAAGGCGACGATGAGGTACATCACGCCGATCTTCTTGTGATCCACCGAAGTGAACCACTCCTTCCACAGATAACCCCACAGCTTGAACTTGGTGATCAGGGCGACAACGCCCAGGCCACCAAGGATCGCGCCGATCAACGTCGTCAGGACGATCGGATCGTGGGGGATCGACTCAATAGAGAGTTTACCCAGCATGTTCATTCTCCCGAGCCCTCGTGGCCGGCGTGGCCCGCGTGCTCGTCGTGGTTGGTGTTGGCGTCGAGGTTCTCGCCAGACGCCTTGGACTCGTGGTCGTCCATCGGCGCATGGCCCTCATGGTCTTCCTGCGAGCCCGCGTCGGCCGCCGCAGCACCGGCATGGGCGTGCTTCATGCCGTAGTGCTTGTTGTCACCCATGTGCTTGGCGATGACCCAGTCGAACAGGCCCTCTTCCACCTGACCGTAATAGGTCACCGGGTGCCAGTCGGAGTTGCGCTCTTCGCCCAACGCACGGAAGGTGTCCTTGTTCAGGCTGTTGCCCTGTTCGGCACGCACCTGGTCCACCCACGCGCGGTATTCCGGTTCGGTGACCGAATGCGCGGTGAAATGCATCTTGGCGAAGCCGGCACCGCTGTAGTGCGAGGACATGCCCGGGAATTCACCGGTCTCGTTGGCGATCAGGTGGAGCTTGGTCTCCATCGCGGCCATCGAGTAGATCATGCTGCCCAGATGCGGGATGAAGAATGCATTCATCACGGTATCGGAGGTGATCTTGAAGTTCAGCGGGGTGTTGACCGGGAACTTGATCTCGTTGACCACGGCGATCTTTTCTTCCGGATAGACGAACAGCCACTTCCAGTCGAGCGAGATGGCCTCGATCACGACCGGCTTGACGTCCGATTCAATCGGGCGATACGGGTCCAGCGCGTGGGAAGACCGCCAGGTCAGCACGGCCAGGACCAGCACGATCATGCAGGGGATCGACCAGACCACCACTTCGATCGCGGTGGAATGCGACCAGTTCGGCTCGTAACGGGCCTTAGTGTTGGACGCGCGGTACTTCCAGGCGAACGTCAGGGTCATGATGATGACCGGGACGACGACCAGCAGCATCAACACGACAGCCGTGATCAGCAGGGTCTTCTCATCCTGGCCGATCTGGCCCTTCGGATTCAGGATGGCCGTGTTGCAGCCGGTGAGGAACACCGCCAGTGCGAACAGCAGGCCCGGACGCAACAAGCGTCCAAGGGTTTTCAACGGAATCATCGGTCGATCCAATTGCGAGGGAATGCCACCCCGCCCTGCCCAGTCCGGCAAAAGCCGGCCCGACCTGCCAAGGATCGACGGGTTCGGAGAACGGGGGAAGAGTCAGCCTTTCAAGTTTAGGCCGTCACCGCCCATTTAAGAAAGCCATTGACATTGATCTGACGCAGTTTTCGGCGTTTTCGGCCTGCGACACGTTGTCGCAGCCGCCTGTCGCGGGGCGCATGCGGCCCGAAAAGCGCACCCCGTGGGTGACGACCGCCGCCCTGGTGGGTGACGACCGTTGGTCGTCACGCTCTTCCGCCAGGCACCCTACCCCTTGCCCCCAAGGGGGGCAACCACAAGACAAAAAAATACGGCGGATGGGCATGACCCCATGCAGACGCCCCCCTGTGAGGACGAGGACGCCGCACTTCCGCCGTTGCCCAATGACAGGCTGAAACGGTGGCGACGCCCTCGAGAGAAGGGGCCGCCACCGGCCGGAGGAGCTGCTTCCAGCACGTTCATCGTGTGGCCTGACGCCAACGCCGTACATGAGAAAAGTTGCGAAATGCGCGGTCCGCGTGATTGAACGGCATTTTCCTATGACTCACGCAAGCCTCCTCCTTCAGGCTCTGGGAAAGCCCAAGGGCGCGTTCTCGTAGCAGGTGGATGGAACGCTGGACCCCCGCCTCATACAGTGCAATAGTTGCACTATCCGGCGCACCTGCCGGAACACGCCGATGCCCGTAATCAAGCGCTTGGGCCGGTGCGCCATCACCCTGTACGCAGGTGACCACCCTCCACCGCATTTCCATGTTCGAACGCGGGATGGGCGCAAGCGAACATCCCACTGCTTACATTCCGCTGGAGAGAACTCAATCCATGAGGCAGAAGCACTTCACTCTCACCGAAGTAAAAGCACGGGACGGCAGCGTTCTGCGCCTTTGTTTCGCCGATGGCTTCAGCGCTGATGTAAGCCTGGCCGAGGTCATCGAGCGCCACCCGACATTGCACCCCCTGCGCGAAGCATCGGTTTTTCATCGCGTTCAAACAGATGAGTGGCGCCTGGGTGTCGTCTTCGGCGGCAACGACGACCTCAGCCTGGCCAGCGACACACTTCGTGCGATGGCCACGGAACAAGCCGGCGGATTTTCCCACCACCAGTTGGTTACATGGATGGCTCACCACGGCATGTCGCTCGATGCGGGAGCCGATGCGCTCGGCATCAGCCGGCGCATGCTTGCCTACTATAGAAGTGGCCAGAAAGAGATCCCCCGCCCCATCGGCTTGGCCATGGTGGGCTGGAATGTGGTGCAGGCGCGCGGCACGCAGGCCGTACTGCACTACAACGCCGCTTGAAGCCCCGTCTCCCCTACCCCAGCAACACCGACAGCCCCCACGTGCACAGGCATACATAGGCCAGCAGACCCAGGCTGATGCCCAGCGTGGTGCGCATGATCGCCGACTCCTGCCCCACCAGCTTGACCGCTGCGGCGGCGATGGCGATCGACTGCGGTGACACCAGCTTGGCCATTACCCCGCCGGCCGTGTTGGCCGCCACCAGCAGGGCTTCGGGCACCCCGATCTGGGCGGCGGTGACCGCCTGTAGATGGGCGAACAGGGTATTGCTGTTGACCACCGAGCCGGTGATGAACACGCCCATCCAGCCGATCACCGGCGACAGCAACGGGAACACGCCACCGGTCTGCGCCAGCGCCAGCCCGATGGTGGACGAGGCGCCGGAGTAATTGGTGATGTAGGCCACCGCCATCACCAGCGACACCGTGGCCAGCGGCTTCCACATCTCCCGGCCGGCCTGTGCCAGCTCCTCCCCGGCCATGCGCAGGTTGAGCCGGGGCGACAGCACCACGGTCAGCACGGCAGCCACCAGGATGGCGGTACCTGAAGCATTCAACCAGCCGACATTCCACACCGCCGGCAGCGTATGCACGTTTTCCACCAGCGGTGGCAGCTCCTGCACGCGGCCATCCAGCAGGCCGATCGGCAGGTGAACGATGGTATTGGCCAGCGCACCGCCGGCGGCGAACAGCGCCTTGAACGCCGGCAGGCTCCACAGCAGGATGGCGCCGGTAAGAATGTAGAACGGCGACCACGCCAGCAGCACCTCCTTCAAGGTGTAGCGCTGCACCGGCCCCGGCGGCGTATCCGCTTCACGGTAGATGCGGCGGGGCCGCCAGACCTGCATGAAGCCGGCCAGTGCGGCCATCGCCGCCAGCGGTCCGATGATGTCCACCAGTTCCGGCCCCAGCAGATACAGCACCGCCGTCTGCACGCCACTGAATACCCCGCCCACCACCAGCAGCACCGGCCAGGTCTCGCGCACACCGCGCCAGCCATCCAGCATCAGCACCAGGATCGCCGGGGACAGCAGCGCGATCACCTGCACCAGCGCCATCAGCATCAGCGACATCGCATCCAGGCTGACCCCGCCCTGCTGCGCGCCCACCAGCACCGGGATGCCGATCGCCCCGTACGCACCGGCCGCGCCGTTGGCCAGCAGGCACAGCATGGCCGCCTTCAACGGGCGGAAACCCAGCTCCACCAGCAACGCGGCGCAGATGGCGATCGGCACGCCGAAGCCGGCCGCGCCCTCCAGGAAGCCACCAAAGCAGAACGCGATCAGCAGCACCTGGATGCGCTGGTCTTCGGAGATGGTCGCGATGCTGCCGCGGATCACCTCGAACTTGCCGCTGCGGATGGCGAGCTTGTACAGCCACACCGCCATCAGCACGATGAAACTGATCGGGAACACGCCATTGGCGATGCCCAGCAGCCCGGCGCCAGCGATGGTCCCGGCCGGCATACCGAACACCAGCGCAGAAACCAGCGCGGACACCACCACCGCCAGCAGCGCGGCCGTCAGCCCTTTCAGCCGCAGCACGGTCAATGCCAGCAGGAATACCAGCACCGGCAAGGCGGCCAGCAGCGCCGAAAGATTGGAGTTAACCAGCGGATCGTAGTTCTGTTGCCACATGGTCCGCCTTCCTATGGTGGTGCCGGGCATGCCCGGCAGGTGTGCGCATGACGACCGTTGTTACGCCTTGGCTACCTTGTTGGGACAGTCGGTACCGGCAACAAAATGGCCGAGATTCCCCAGCGTGGTTTCTGCGATTTCCTGCAGCGCCTCGGCGGTGAAAAAGCCCTGGTGGCCGGTCACCAGCACATTGGGGAAGGTCATCAGGCGCTGGAACACATCGTCGTCGATGATCTGTCCGGAACGGTCCTGGAAGAACAGCGCGCTTTCCTGCTCGTACACATCGATGGCCAGGTGACCGAGCTGCCGCGACTTCAGCGCGCGGATCACCGCATCGGTATCCACCAACCCGCCGCGCGAGGTATTGACCAGCATCGCGCCGCGCTTCATCAGCGCCAGCGAATCATCGTTGATCAGGTGCTGGGTTTCCGGTGTCAGCGGGCAGTGCAGCGAGACGATATCCGAACGTGCCAGCAGCTCCTGCAGCGGCACGAACTCACCCAACCCAGCGAAATCCGGCGATGGATATGGATCATGGCCGAGCACGATGCAGCCCATGCCATGCAGGATGCGCGCGGTCGCCAGACCGATCTTTCCAGTGCCGACGATACCCGCGGTCTTGCCATGCAGGGTGCGGCCGAGCAGGCCTTCAAGCATGAAGTTGCCCTCCCGCACCCGGTTGTACGCCCGGTGCGTCTGGCGGTTGAGCGTCATGATCAACGCCAGCGTGTGCTCGGCGACGGCCTCGGGCGAATAGGCGGGCACGCGCGCGACAAAGAACCCCAGGCCTTCGGCGCTGGCGAGGTCGACATTATTGAAACCGGCGCAGCGCAGCAGCACCGCGCGCACCCCCATTCCATGCAATGCCTGCAGCACCGGGGCGTCCAGACGGTCGTTGACGAACACACAGACCGCGTCGCAATCCTGCGCCAGAGTGGCCGTGTGGACGTCCAGCGTGGCGTCGTAATACTGGAACTCGACCCCGTTGGCCGCCCCTCCTTGCTGATTGGCTTCATCCAACGAGCGGCGGTCATAGGGGCGAGCGCTGAAAACGGCGACTTTCATACAGGACTTCCTTCCCCATGACGTTTTGCGGACTGTAACAGGCGCGAGGCTCACCCGGCGCTACACTGTCGATCAACCGCCCATCTGGCCCCGCCATGTTGCTCATGTCACGCATCGTCCGCTGGACGACCTCCCCTGCGGGCAAGCGCACGCTGTTCCTGCTGACCACGGTGTTCGCGCTGCTGGTGGCCTGTAACCCGGAGCTGCTGCCGCTGCTGCCGGTGGTGGATGCGCTGGGCCTGGACGTGCTGGCGATGCTGCTGGGGGCGCAGATGCTGGCGACCTTGCCGTGGCTGCGCGGCCATGCGGGGCCGGCGCTTGGCGTGGCGCGGCGGGCGCTGGCGGGCATCGCGGCGGGCGCGATGGGCGGCTACCTGCGGCAGCTGGCATTCGGTGTGGGTCGGCTGGGATCCGGTGCACTTTTCCCGGCACGCGCGGGCTGATACCGACGCACCGGACGACGGACGCCGCCTGCTTTTGAAGATCCGCCCATGTACGCGTGGGGCAATGGCTGGTGGGATGGCCGTGCTGATGACGAAGAGCATCAGTCGGGATTGCCATCCTGTTCGAATAGTTACCAACTTGGCTCTGTTTTGCCCTTTGGGCACGGCGGAGAATGCACTGCATTGCCCGTGGATTCCATGGCGGGCGATGTGGGGGATCCCTGATCCGCCGGCTTTTTTGGTAACTGTTCACCGGTATGGCAACCCGCATCGCCTGCCACCTTGCGCGCTCGCGCAGGTGGCCTCACGCCTTGCGAAGGACGACCGATGGATCCGAAGCATCCGCTCAGTGCCAAACGTCTGCACGCCCTGTTGGGCGACAGAATGCTCGACTTCCCGCCCCACTTCATTGAACGACTTGAACGAAGGCTGGAAGAGTACGAAACCTCGCGCTCCCGTGGTGAAAGCGTGGTGCATCTGCGGCTGGTCGCCGATAACGTCGAGAACGCCTTACAGAACACGCCAGAGCAACGTGAGGAAAGCGCCTACGCCAGCCGCGTCGCCGTGCCGATGCGAACCCTGCAAGGATTGGCCTGCGTGCTGGACCTGCTGCATGCCGCCTACACGGCCCGCATCAATGGCATCACCAACAGCGGCATCAGCGAGCGGCACGTTGAGGGCCTGCTCCTTGCCGGACAGGCCCTGGTCAGTGACGCCGCGCAGACAGCGTGGAGGAGCCAATGAGCCTTGGCGGCAACGGAAGTGCGGGACATCGTCTGCCCCGCAATACAGATCCGGCCTGGCAGATGGCGGAACATCTGGACTCCCGCCTACGCCTGCAGGACTGCGACGAAGCGAGCATCGCGCGCGCCCTGCTGCTGATGTCCGAACTGCACGGCATGAGCCGGGTCGCCCGCGCCTGCGGGATGCGCAGCGACGCCATGCGCCGGCAACTGGATAGCACCCGACCGCTGTATTTCGAGACGGTGCTTGGGGTGAGCCGGGCGTTGGGATTGCAGCTGAGGGCAGAACCAGGACAGTAACCGGCCGCCCTGCGCCAAGGTGCCGCCCGCGGCCGGGTGTATCCCCCCTACCCCGGAGGTGTAATGGACCCTCGCCCCAACGTGGCCTACTATCGCGGGTTACGAAACGCCATGGGTACCTTGTTCGTGGAAAGTTTTGACAGATTCAACGGCCGCCGCAGCGGTGCAGGCAAGCCCATCGCGGTCCTTTCGCATGGCTTTGGCACCGACCAGAACGCCTGGTCCGCCCTGCGTCCGTGGTTCGAACAACGGTTCGATGTCATTTCATTCGATCTCGCCGGCTGCGGTCCCCGTGGTACGGAAACCTACGACTTCGAACGGCACGGTTCGTTGGCCGGCTATGCCGATGATCTTCTGGATATCCTGGACGAGCAGGACGTGCAGAGCTGCACCTATATCGGACACTCCATGAGCGGGATGATCGGCGCCCTTGCGTCCATCGCGCGGCCGGAGCTGTTCGAGCGCATGGTACTCATCGGGGCATCGCCGCGTTATCTGGATGACGACGGTTACACCGGTGGGTTCAAGCCGGATGACCTGGAAAACCTGTTTGACAGCATGAGCGCGAATTACCAGGCGTGGGTGGCCGGCTTCGCCCCGATGGTGGTCGGCGTGGATGACCGCGAGGTCATCGCCGATTTTTCCAATGCCTTGTTCCGGATGCGTCCGGATATCGCGCTGAATACCTCCCGCACCATTTTTACTTCAGATGTCCGAGCACTGGCGGCGCAGGTTTCGCGCCCGGTGCACCTGGTCCAGACCTGGGTCGACGTCGCCGTGCCAGTGGCCGTCAGTCACTGGCTGGCCGAGGCCATCGAGGGAGCAACCCTCGACATCATCGATGCATCGGGCCATCTTCCGCACATGACCGCGCCCGATGAAATGACCCGGATCCTCCAACAGCGACTGGATCGGACGGCCCGTTGAAGATGGCCGACAGCAACGCCCTGGTCAGCCTGAGCCAGTTCGCACGTACCGCGTCCGGGGCCGACCTGGCGATCGTGGTTGAAGTGCAGACCGACGGCCGCGTCGCATGGTCTACCGGCTTTCCCGTGACCGCGTTCTCCGGCTTCAATCTCGCGCGCAGTGGCGTGCTGGAACACGCCTGGAATGATCAGCCGGTGGACGCCTCGCGCTTCCGCCTGCCAACAGCTGTTCTCACCGCGCTGGGCGGCCCTGCAGGCAGCGTGCTGTTCATCCCCGCGCCGTCGGACGACGCCCCATCGAGCGGCCTGCTGCTGCTCTGGAAGACCGGTGCCAACCCCGAGCAGTCCGCTGCCTCGGTGGCATTGCTGGGCCCCAGTGTCGCGCAGCTTCTCTCGGCGCGACGCGGCGCGGTGCAGGACATCGTCGTGCGCAACCAGTTCATCGATCTGGTGGAAAGTGTTCCTGCGGGAATCGTGCTGGTCGACGGCGATGGACTGGGCACGGTGATAAACCAGCGCGCCGCCGAGCTGCTGGGGCAGAAGCCCGGCAGACATCGCGCCGTTGACCTCGTTGCGCCGATGCGGGCGTTGCGGCAGCGCTGCCACAACCATGAAGAGCTGGAACAGGCCTACGCCGCCCAGGTGGGCAACCTCAATTTTGCGACGACGCTGCATTGGGTGATGGGGGAGCGCACCTTCGAGGTGGATACCCATCCGGTGCGCGGCAATGGCGAACAGGGCCGCATCTGGCTGTTCACCGACATCACCGCGGACCTGCTGATGGCCGCCGAACTGCGGCGCCTGGCTTCGTCGGACCCGTTGACCGGCGTGCCCAACCGGCGGCACTTCGAAGAGCGCTCCGCGCAGATCATCGCCGCGCGCGAGGCAACTGGCCGCTCGGTCGCGGTGTTGATGCTGGACGTCGACCATTTCAAGAAGATCAACGACACCCACGGTCACCCGATCGGCGATGAAGTGCTGAAAGTGGTCGCCCGCCGCTGTCGCGAGGCGCTGCGTGAGCGTGACCTGTTCGCGCGCTTTGGCGGGGAGGAGTTCATCGCGCTGCTGGCGGCTCCGACTGCCGATGAAGTACCCGCCACCGCCGAACGCCTGCGCATTGCGATTTCCGGCGCGCCGGTGCACGTGGGCGGCCTTCGCATCGATGTAACGGCCAGCGTGGGCGGCGCCATGGGCGAGGCCCTGCCGGGCAGCGATGCGAGGTTGCTGGAACAGCTGGTGGCACGTGCTGATGAGGCGCTGTATCAGGCGAAGGCCGACGGGCGGAATCGGGTGCGGATCAGCGGGTGACCACTCGTGTGCCGCCGACCATGGGTCGGCGCTACCAGGTCAGTGCTGCGCCAGGGCGTATTTCTTCTCGCCCGCCAGCACCGCCAGCCGCACGCGTTCACCGCTGGCGTCCTGCTGGGCCAAGCGGTTTTCCGGTGGCGGCAACGGGCAGGTAGCGAAGTCCGTATAGGCGCACGGCGGGTTGTAGGCGCGATTGAAATCCAGCGTGACCGTGCCGTCTGCCGCGACCGCATCGGTGCGCAGGTAGCGCCCCACACCGTAGGTCTGGCGGCTGGTGGTCTGGTCCTGGAACATCAGGTTCAAGCTTTTCGTCGGGTCGCCGAGGGCTTCCAACCGCCACTCACGCCCTTCCTTCTCGAACACCACGTAGCCCGGATTCGGAGTATCCGCGACCTCGCCGAGCACGTTCACGATCGGCAGCGTCCTGCCGGCCGGGTGCGGCACGAACCGCGCCTGCACACGCCAGCTTTCCTCGGCCGGGAAGAAGTCCAGACCACCGAAATGCAGGCGCGCCGGCGCATCCGCATGGCGCACGCGCAAGGCCAGTCGCTGCGCGCGCTTGATCGCGGTGATCTGCCCCTTGCCTTCGTCATAGGACAGCTTGGTGCCCCCGCCCTTCCCTTCTGGTTCCAGCCGCACCTCTCCGTGCACCGGCTTGCCATCGGCGGTGATCTGCGCCCCATCGACCGGCCTGACGTACACACCGTCGGCGCGCTGCTCCAGCTGGGCCAGGCGGTCCGGTGCGATCGCCAGGCGGATGGCATTGCCTTCAGCACCGCCCACGCTCTGCGTTCCGGGTTCGATCCAGTGCAGTCCGATCAGGCTGGTCCACCCATCGGCCTTGCCCAGGTCCGCGGCACGTTCATGCACCCACTCGGCGTGTTCGCGCTTGAAATCAAGCGCTGCAGTCGCCGCTGCGGAAGCTTCCGGCGCAGGCCTGTCCTGCGGGCTGCACGCCACCGCAAGCAGGGTGACAACAAGTACAGAGGCAAGCGTGTGCGTCTTCATGCAGGTCACCAGTTTTTGGAAATACCGAGGTGGACGTAGCGTCCGTAGGTTTCGTGCAATGCGCTCAGGTAGCTGCCGGTGGCATTCAACGGCGGCTCTTCGTTGAACAGATTTCGCGCCCCCACTTCCACTGCCGTTCCCTTCAGGCGTCCTCTGTTGAACTCCTTCTTGACCGACAACGCCCAGCGCTGTGTGGAGCCCACCACGAACGGCGTGCGATCGGCATAGGCGCCGGCGGTCACGCTGTCGATATAGTCGTCGCGCACGCGGACCGTCCAGTCCTGGAGGTTCCAGATCAAGGTTGCGCTGGCCCGCCATTCCGGCTTGGCCCCATTGATGCCGACCTCGTTGGCCGCGCCCAGGTCCGGCGCGATGATGTTCAACTGGCCATTGGCAATCGCGGCGGCCACCTGCTGCACCTCGGCAGGCTTCTGCTGGGTGTACTCCTTGAGCTGGCTGACACTGAGCAGGAACGCAAAGTTGCCCCACGCCGTCTCGCGCAGGCGCCAGGTGAAGTTGTAATCCACGCCCGACGCGGTGAGCGGCCGACGATTCTGGTAACGGTTGTACACGTGCGTCACCACGCCTGCAGGCGCAAGACCCGAGCCTGCAAACAGCGCGGTATCTTCTGCCGTCACCTCGGCACGCACCACATTCGGATTGCTGCTGCCTTCCACCACGCGCAGATACGCGTCGTACAACAGCTCCTCACCCAAGGTATTGATCGGATTCTCTACCTGCACCCGCCAGGCATCCACGCTCAGGCTGATCGACCCCAGGGCGTCCGGCAGGAACTGCGGCTCGAACACCGCGCCCCACGACGACTGCCGGGTGGTCTCCGGCTTCACGTCGTCGCCGTAGGAGGTCACCGCGCTCACCGACGGCTTGACCGACGAACCACTGCTGTAGGCATTCAAGCAGGCGCTGTAGTCGGGCTGGGCACCCTTGCTGATCAGTGCGTGGCAGCGGATCGCATCGTTGTTGAAGCCAAACCCGTAGGTTGGCGGGGAGTTCACCAGTTCCAGTCCCGGTGCGCGGAAACCGCCGCTGACCGAGCCGCGCAGCAACAGGCTGTCATTGACTTTCCACGCCGCGGCCAGCTTCGGCTTGGCCACCTTGCCGGCATCGCTGTAGTCCTCCCAGCGGCCCGCAAGCTGCAGGTCCAGTGACTGCACCAGCGGTATGCCCTGCGCGGGGGAAACCAGCGGCACGGCGAGCTCGATCAACGCCGACTTTACGTTGCGGCTGCCGCGGACATCGGGCCGGGGGCTATGGGTGAAGAAGTTGCTGGCCGCGACCGTGCCGGTATACCAGTCCGTATAGGGACGGCTGCCGTCGATGTTCTCGTCGCGATCATCCTCACGGCTCTCATACCGGTACTCAACGCCCGCCGCCAGGCCGATGTCACCTGCGTACCAGGTAAACAGATCGGACCGGTTGATCTTGAAATCCCACAGCGCCAGCTCCGTGGTGCCTTCGCGGGTGGCTTCGCCAATGAACGCCGAGGTGTCGTAGGGCGTGGCATCGCCCAGCCGGATGCTGGCCGGATCGCCGCCACTGAAGGGGTTGTAGGCACCGGCGTCGGTACGGTTCACCGCAGTGATGAAGGCATCGGTCAGCCCGCCCTGCTGCGTGTCGGTACTGCGTGCACGCGAATACAGCAGCGCGGTTTCCCAGTTCCAGCCGCCGTCTGTCCAGCCGCGCACGCCCAGCAGCACACGCGACTGATCGTTATCCACCTTGACCCGGCGGATACCTGAATCCGCGAACTGGTAGTTCAGCAGCCGGATCGCGTCGGCGCCGCGCAAGGCGTCCGGTACCCAATAGGCGTCCGGCCGGATATGCAGCAGGAAGCCGTCACCGCCGAAGCCCGACTCGCTGCTCACCCAGGATTCGGAAGTCGCCCGGTAGTAACCCAGCTCACCGAACAGCTGCAGGGTGTCGGTGGCATCGAAGCGTCCACTGGCGAAAACATTCCCCTTGTTGATGGCCGGTGCCGAGGTAATGCCCGGCTCGGCCGCGGAATCGTAGTGATAGCGCGTCGGTACCGCGCCGGACACCAGCGCGCCGCTGGCGGGATCGACGTGCCAGCTGCCTGTGCGCCGGCTGCCGGCATAGGTATCAAAGTGACCCCACGGCGTTCGTGTGCTGAAGCCCGAGGTGCCGTCTGGATCCGGCACGCTGGTTCCATCGCCGAGGGGACGGCGGCCATCGGTGGCGGTGAACCACGCATCTGAATTGCGCTGCGCCGTGCGCTTGGAAACGCCATACAGCACCGAGATATTGCCGCGCCCCTGCGCGAAATCACTGCCAAAGTAGCCGTCCAGCGAGATGTCTTCGCGATGGCCATCGGCCACCTTGCCGTAGTTCAGCTTGATTCGCCCGCCACTGGGCAGGTTGCTCGGCGTCACCAGGTCGACCACGCCCGCCACGGCATCGGACCCGTAGATGGACGCCGCGCCATCCAGCAGCAGGTTGACCCTCTCCAGGCCGAAGGTCGGAATGGCATTGGCGTTGTAGGTCGTGTCGTCACCGCTGTTGCTGATCGGGTGCTGCACCGTGCGTCGGCCGTTGACCAGCAGCAACGTGTACTTGGCGCCCAGGTTGCGCAGGTTGATGGAGCCCACGTCACCGCGCGCGACATTGGAGTTTCGCCCTGCGTTGGTGGTGCCTTTCTCGCTGACAGCGACATCACCGAACTGCGGCAGGCTGCGGAAGAACTCGTTGCCGTTGGTCGCCCCAGTGGCGTCGATCTGTTCCCGGTCCACCGCGACCACCGGCAGCGCGGCCTGCGCGCCCCCTCCGGCGATCTGCGAACCCAGCACCGATACCTTGTCCAGCAGGCGGGCGTTCGAGTCCTGCGACTGGGTGGCATCGGCGCTCGTCTCCTCGGCCGCATACGCTGCCGGTGCAAGCAGGGTGCACAAGGCGAAAGCCAGCCGACCGCGACGAGGACGAACGCCGTGCAGGGCATGACGCGGGCTTTTCGCGGTCGGCTGCGAACGGAGGGTGCGACTCATCGAATATCCCCAGGTGATGGCTGAAAGGCACTGCCGGATGGATCGCGGCGTGCGTTATCGCGCGTGGTTCGCCGCTTCCGTGTAAGCACCGCGGACGATGCTGCCTTCGAGCTTCTGCTCGTCCTTGACCAGGTTGTAGAGCGGGCATGTCGCCTCCACCGACTGGCGCAGCGCGTCGATCTCCTGTTCGGATGCAGGCGATTCAACCCGCACCTTGTAACGGATGTCGCTGTAGCGTGCCGGCGAGCGGATGTTGCTGCCGAAACGCGGGCTCAGCTGACCATCAACCGTGAGCTCCAGCGAATCCAACAGCACGTTCCGTGCAGCAGCCTGCACCTCGAAAATGTGGGTCAGGCAGGTACCGGTCACGCCCAACAGGTGTTCCTCCACCGTCGGCGCCAGCCCGTAGCCGAGCAGGCCGGGCGCGCTGTCGTGCAGCTGCTGGTGATACCCGTCCTTGCCCAGGAACACCCGGCGCAGGCCGGTGCGTGGCTCGACATGGGAGCGCGCCACCAGGGTTTCCGGCTCGGTGGGCTTGCCCTTGCCCGAGCCCGGCTTGACCTGCCTGGCCAACACCGCCGGACGCTTCTCCTCGGTGATGAAATCGCGCAGACCGGGCGGCAGCTTGGGGTCGCGCACCGCATCGCTATGGATGTACTCGACTTCGGCATGGCTGACCTGCTGAGGCCGCGTTACCAGGTCGATGGCCGAGGATTTTTCGTGCACCGCGCGCTTCAGCGCCTGCAGCTGCGCGTCGGTGGCAGGCGAATCGATGTACGCCACATAGGAAAGATTGTTCGGGTACGCCAGGCTCTCGCTCTTGCGTTCGGGAATGCTGGTGAACACCACGTCCAGCGCATCCAGCGGGACATTCTGTGCGGCCGCCTGCACGATGTACTCATCGGCAACCGAGCTGGCCAGCGTGCCGACCAGCGAGTCCCACGAACCGGCGCCGAGGTTGTAACCGGCGTAGTTGCGGCCGCTATCGCTGATGTACTGGAACTCGCCCGTGGGCCCGATGCGCAGGCGACGTACGCCGGAGCGGCTTTCGGCCGTGACCTTGGCGTGGATCGCGGTGGGCGCGGCAGGCTGCGCGGACTGCGCCTGGATGGCTTCGCGCTTGGCGGCCAGATAGCTACGCAGGGGAGAGCCCCCTTCCGCCGCTGAGGAAACGAGCGGCGCGGCCAGCAGCAGCATGGCAGACAAGGTTGTCGCGCCGAACACCTTGAACGGCGACGCGGAACGGGCGGTGGACATGGGCGGGCGGACTCCGTGGGTGACCGTGAACGAAGGCCCACTGTTTCACGTCACGTCGCCGCGCTTAAATAACCGTTGGCAATTCCGATATTCGTGCGCAGGGATCAGGATCCGCTCACGCGGCGCAGCCTGCAGACCGCACGAAGCACAGGCGGAAGGTGGCGCCGCGGCCCGGCGTACTTTCCACTGCGATGCTGCCGCCTTGGCTGGACATGAGGTCGCGCGCCATGGCCAGCCCAAGGCCGGTACCCTGCCCGGCCGGCTTGCTGGTGACGAAGGGTTCGAAGATCGCATCCTGCAGTTCGGCCGCGATTCCCGGGCCCGAATCGCTGCAGACCAGCCAGACTTCATTGGCGGTGCCATGCGCCACCAGCTGGACGTCTCCTGTCCCGCGCATCGCGTCGTCCGCGTTGCTCAACAGATTCAGCAGGATCAGCCCCAACTGATCCCGATCGAACTCCACCCACAGCCCTGCCGGGATGTCTGTATGTACCCGCACGCCCGGTGACACCGTCTGTCGCAGCAGCGGCGCCAGCTCTTCCACCACCTCGCGCAGTTCGTGGCGCTCGATCACCGGATCATTCTGCCGGCTGAACGTCAGCAGCCGTCGGCTCAGAGCATCGGCCTTGCGCACGGCGCTCTCGGCGCCTGCAAGCGAGCCCGCCACTTTCTCCGCGGTCTGGCCGCGCTTTGCCTGCTGCACATACCCCAGGATCAGCGACAACAGGTGGTTGAAATCATGGTTCAGCCCTGCCGCCAAGCGTGCCACGGCTTCGATTTTGCGGGCATGTACCAGCTGTTGCTCCACCTTGCGCCGCTGCTCCACCGCCCCCTGCAGCCGCACGTAGGCCTCGTTCGCCTCGCGCCCCTTCGCCCTCGCTTCGGCCAGGCTCTGTCGCAGTGCCGAGCTGGCGCGGTCAAGCACCACGGCGATAAGCAGGAAGATCGCCCCGCTGATGAGCCCATCGACAACCAGCGCTGCCGAGCCATCGGCAGACCATTCAGACCAGACCCCCAGACCGAACGCGATCCAGATGGCCGCCGTGACGCCCCACAACGCAGCACGGCCGACGACCAGGGCTGCAATGACCATGCAGACGGTCAGCACCGGCTGTTCGAAGCGCTGGGCGCCGAACCCACTGCCGGCATAGGACAGGCATACCGACACTGCGAAAACGGCCAGCAGCTGATAGGCCGCCCAGCGGAAGTGCCCCATCCGGACCAGGACGAACCCGCTCAGCGCGACGACGCTCAACAGCAGGCTCAAGGCCATGCTGCCGACTTCTCCCTCGCGCCACGGCACGTCCATGGCAAACGCCCGGTAGGCCCACGCAAGCGGCGGCAGCCCTCCCAGCAGGAGCAGGACCAACTGCAGCATCGGTGCGTTGCGCAGGTCCACCGGATCGGCCACGGGCACGTTCCGCAGCCACCGGACGGGCTGGGCCAGCACGGAAAGCGTGCCGCGCCCGATGGATTGCCGGGCAGCATCGCCGCGTTCGTTGGAGGGTTCGTGCCCGGGTGACGTGGTCTGCATGTATCTCAATAAGTGCCCACCACGTTGAGATACCAGCCGCGGTGGTCGTAGTCGAAGTCGGTGAGCTTATCGCTGAAGTCGGTGAAGTTGTAGCCTGCCCCCACGCGGAAGTTCTTGCCGATGTCCCGGTCCAGGCCGACCAGCCAGCCCTGGCGGGTACCGCCGTCCTTCACCTGCAGCGTGCGGTACTCGGCCAAACCATGCCACGACTGCAACAGGTCATACCTCAACTGCCCCGCCATGAAGGTCGTTGATGAGTCGAACCACGGGCCGGCGCCCCGGCCCATGCGGACCTCGCCCTCGCGCTGGGCCACCTTTGCCGCGACTTCCCACCGCTGGTCGATCCGGTAAACACCCTCGAGGGAAACCACCTGGGTTTTCTGGTCCACGTTCGTGCCGTTGACCTGCCCCAGTGTGGAGAGGTCATACAGATAGGTATACCGGCCGAAGACGCCCCAGCGCGTGCTTTCCCAAGGGCGCCAGGCGAAGCCGACGTTGCCCTCGATGAAGCGGGCTCCCTGCGTGGGATCGAGCTCGTCATCGGTGTCCGACCAGTTCAGGCGCGCTGCCATGCGCCAGCTGTCATTGAAGCGGTGGGTCAGCCGGTTGCTGAGCACCCATTGTTCGCGGCGCTCGGCACCGGTGTCGCGCCGCCATTCCAGCTTGCTCTGCCAATCGGTCTCCACCGAGGTGCGCCCACCCGACACGCTCACCGCGCGCCGATCGACCTGTCCTCCATCGTTGTTCACCAACTCGCCGTCCTGCAGCGTGAAGCCGAGGTTCCAGCCCTGCGCCGGATAGAAATCCATGCCGAAGGTGTGCGCCAGGCCGGATTCGTCCGGATTCTTCAGGTACTGGCTCTCGTTGAACACGTTCACCTGGTTGGACAGGCGCCACCGCTGGCCAGCCGTCCAGCCGGACTGGCGCTGCGGGTTGAACAACGAGTCGTAGCCCGTGCTGTCGGTGGAAACTGTGTAGCTGCCATACAGGCTCTGCTGCGCGTTGACGCGGTATTCGGCATCGACCTGGGTGGAATCTCCCCTGTCACCCCGGGTGGTCTCCAGGCCGACGGTCGAGCTGTCGCCGAAGAGATACTTGCTACCCAGCGTGTACGCATCGTTGTCGGCGTACTTGCCATGGTCATCGTCGAGCGTCACCTGCGCCACACCGTACACGTCCAATGCCGTACCAAGGCGGCGGGTGTACTTGAGTGCGCCAAGGGTTCCAGCAGCATTGCCGCTGGCGCGCTCTTCATCGGTTCGTCGCAGCTCGGCCGTCAGTGCATCGAAATCGCCGATCCGCCATTGCGCGGTCACCTGCGCCTGCTCCAGTGCTTCGCTGCCCCGCTCGGCGCGGCTCACACGGCTGTAGAGCGACAGGTCCCGATGGACCTGGCCCAGCACTTCGGCGCCGTACTCGGTGACATCGGCTGCCGTGTCGTAGCGGCTGATCGAGTAGCCCGCCCCCACTTCGCGCCACCACGCGGCCGCGCTCCAATCCTGGGCGGTCCAGCCCAGCTCCTTGAGGTTCACGCGGCCCTCGACCGCCGTAGCTTCGCCGCTCTGCGGCCCGGCGCCGTCGATGCGCTGGAAGGTGAAGCCGCCATTGTCGGAGAAGAACAGCGGTGCACTGTTCGACTCTGTGCGGCTGTGCTCGATCTTCAGGAAGGTCCCCTTGCCGGCCTGCAGCGTAAGGTCCGCACCGGAAAGCGAATAGTCTTCGCCCGAACGGTTCTCGTTGACCTGGGTGACGCCCACGCCCACGTGGTTGCCGAACCAATGCTTGGCCCGCAGGCCTGCCGTCATGTCGTCGGCATCGAACTCGGAGGGCACCCATTCGTAATCCACGACCAGGCGTTGTTGATAGCCGTCCAGCGGCGTATCCCGCGTTATCGAGGGCAGGTTCTCGCGGGTGACCTGCGCGAGCGGACGCGTCAACAGGATGCGGCCCTGCAGTTCGTCGATCTCGTAATCCGCGCCGCGCTGCAACGATACCGTGCTTTCCACCCGGCCGGTGGTCAGGTCGCGGATCTCCAGCACGACGCGCTCCGAGCCCGGCAGGACGTCCGCATGGCGCAGGTAGTACAGGCTGCCGCCGGTGCCCAGGAACTCGCTGTGTCCCGGTGCGGTCTGCGCTTCGGATGCAAACGCACGCAGCATGGTCGCAGGGTCGCCCCATGCGTTGCTCGCACGCGAGCGCCAGTCCAGGGCTGCGCCGTACAGTGAACGCACGTACTGCGCGTACTCGGTGCCGGTGATGCCGGTGGCGAAGTTGCCCCACAGGGCCTGGTTCTTGTCCCAGTCCATCCGCACGTAGAACCGGCCCATGGTGTCCACGTCCCGATGGACATTGGAATCATCGCCATACACCGGGTAGTACAGATCCGGATCCAGGCGGCGGAAGATATCCGTCGGGTCCGCCTTGGTGAACCCAGTGAAAAGCGCCTCCAGGTCACGTTCGGTCGTATCGGCCTGCGCGGTGATGAGGTAACGCCCCTGGGTCTTGGCTTTCAGATAGAACGCCAGGCGACCATCGCTGATCACATCATCGGCGTAACGTTCGTTCACCGCCGTTGCGTCGACGGAGCCGCCCACCTTGTTCTGATACACCGTCACGTCCGCCAGGCCCACACCGAACAGGTAGCGCCCGGTGACATCGACATCCAGCGTGCTGCGGATCGGCTCGCCCTTGCCTTCCAGCTCAATCAGGAAAGAACTCAAGCCGATCGGGGACAAGTACTCGGCGACGAACTTGCGCTCCATGTCCACCGGGTAAGTGTCGCCGTTGATCTTCAGGCTCAAGCCTTCGGGCAGGTTGCGTCCATTGATCCGGATGCGGGAGCCGTGGATCGGGATGTTCTGCTGACGGAGGCCATCGACCGCGAAGACCTCGTCAAGCAGGCTCTGCTGCTGCGCCTGCTCGGCGGTGAGCGCAGTCCCCATGCTCTTTTCCACGCTCTGGCGCAGCGCGACGGCGCCGCGCTCGGCCTCTTCAGGGCGCACCAGCTGCAGCTGACGCGGTTGCGTTTCATCAAAGCGCCCCTCTGCATCGTAGGCGCGCAGCACGTAGACCAGTTCGTCCCCTGCCCGGTAACGGTACCGGCCCGGCAGCTCTCCGTCCCATTCGCCGCTCGACACCGCAGCCACCGCGAGCGGCACGCGGGCCAGCGGCTCGATCAGGTCCACGTCTTCTGCCCGATGGATGCTCAACTCGTACCGGTCGATGAAGCGCGGGTAGTTGCTGCGGACGTAGAACTGGACCGGCTTGGTCACGCGGGTGCCGTCGAAGGCCACGATCGACGGCGCCGAGATGGACAGCGTCGGCTGCCCCAGCGTGGGGTCTTCGGTGGCCCAGACCGCGCCACCGTTCGGCAGATCGATGGAAAACTTTCCACTGGCGACGGCGCGACCCGGCTGCTCCAACGCCACCTGCACCCGGCGATCAGGCGCCAGCGCCCGCGACCCCGAGTCCGGCGCCGTTCCGCGCGTCACGGGCTCGTCGTAGCTTCGGGTGCGGAGCTGGAAGAGCACTCCGTCTTCGGAGCGGCAACCGCTGTCCGTGCAGTCGGCGGCCCGTTCCTGGGCGTTGGCCGTTCCCAGCCCCATCCCGCCAGCAAGCAGGCTGATGAGCGCGCAATCCAGCAGCTTCATTTGAATTTTCATGGCTGTCCCCTGTTCCTTCTCAGCGACCGTGCTCGGCAGGGGTTGCCGGGTCATCGTTGTATTCCACGTTCACTGCCTGGACCGTCCCGGGCGGCAGGTTCGCCGCAATGGCGCGCTGCACAGCCTGGGCACGGCGCAGCCCGAGTTGCCTGTTGTAGGCGTGCGAACCGCGCACATCGGTATGGCCGGTGACAATCACGCGCCCCTTCACCTGCACGACGGCCGCCGCTACCTGCTCCATCAGCGGGCCGAACTCCGGCTTGACCTCGGCCTTGTCGGTGTCGAACAGCACGGTCCCAAGAAGGGTGTCCGCGCCCTGCAGCGTGAGCGAGCGACTGGCGGGATCGCCGAGGTCACCGCGCACGCTGATGGAGGTGCGTTGAGCCACCGCTTGCGGAAGCCGTGCAACCAGCGCGTCGCGTACCGCAACCGCGCGCTGGTAGCCCAGCGCCTGGTTGCCGTCGCCCCGGATCAGCACATCGCCGCCGCCGTGGGTTTCGACCTGCGCGGCCATCTTTTCGAGCACCGCGCCGTAGCGGGGCCGCACGACTGCGCTGTCCGGGGCAAACAGCACCTCGCCCAGTTCCAGCTCCACCGACTGCGCGTCGGCGCGGATCGGTTCGGGCATGCGCACGCCGAAATCGAAGCGCACCGGTACGCCCGGGGTAACCCGCCGCAGCAGCGGATTGGCCGTGGTGAACCCCGCACCGGCCGGCAGCGTGGAGGGATCCACCTTCAGGATGAAGTTGCGCCCGTGGGTCCACGCCCCGCCATCGACCCCGGTGAGGTGGTAGCGGCCGAACTGGTCGGTCTCGATCAGCAGCCCTTCCACCGACGCCAGGCGGACGCCCGGGATGCCGCGCTCATCGATGCCTTCGTTGCGGATGATGTAATCCACGACGACCTCGTTGCCCTCGACCACGGAGCGGCGCTCGACCACTGGCGCTGCGGCCGTCAGCCCCTTCGCTGCATCGCCCCGCGTCTCGATCCGCGTGCTGCCATCGGCGGCCATGCGGACGCGGATGCCCTGGTCGCTTTCGAGGACGAAGTCGTCGGTGAAGGCAGCGGTGCGCAGCCGCTGGCGGATCACCACCGCATGGCGCTCCGCCGGGTCAGCCACCGACTGGCGTCCGCTCACGCGGCCCAGCGACAGGCCGCGCAACAACGGGGCGCTGGCATCGGCGACCGGCGACAGGCCGGCGCCATCGCCATTGTCGACATGGGTCGATCCCGCGACGTAGTCGCCTGCAGCGAAACCGCCCTGCACCTTCACGCCCGTCAACGCCGCGCTGTCCTGCCAGCCATCGCCGTCGCGGTCGTCGAACACGGTGCCGAACACCAGGCTTTCATCCAGCAGCGGATCGGCATCGAGCACCACTTCCGCGGTGGCCACGTTGGACGCCGGCTGTCCGGTTCCATCGAGTGCCTGCGCACGGTTGATCTGCACGCCCCGCTGTACCCCTGCGCCCACCCGCATCAGGTAGACCAGGGTCATCTGGTCGCCGACCTTCAGATCGATCCCGTCGAAGCGGATCGGGTTGAAGCCACTCGCAACGACGGTTGATCGGGCGTCGCTGGCAGCCAGCGAGCCTTCGACGTAGGTGAAGCCCGCCGGCGGGGTGTCCAGCACACTGCCACCGGACAGATCCACCGTGCCGACGTTCTCGATCGTGACGCTGTAACGGACCAGGTCGCCCGTCTTGATGTCGCGCGAGGTGGTCGACTTCGTCAGCCGGAGCGAGGCCGTGCCTTCGATGTCCACCGTAACGGTTGCATCAGCACACAGCGCCGTGGGGTACGACGTATCGCACACCCGGTAGACGTAGGTGTCGGTGCCGGCAAAACCGGCCGCCGGCGTGTAGCTGCAGCTGCCTGCCGCGCACGTGACACTGCCGTTCGCCGGCGGCGTCATCAGCAACACGGAGTGCGGATCCAGCGGCGCGCCGTGGCTGCGGTCGTTGCCGACCACGACCAGTTGCAGGGGTACGCCCGGCTCGGTGCGGCCTGCATCGTCGATCGCTTCGACCCGGTTGGGATCGATGGCGATGACCACGCGGGCGGTGGTGCAGTTGGTCGGGTTGGCGCGCTCGCAGATCTGGTACTCGTAGCTGTCCTCGCCCCAGAAGCCAGGGTTCGGCGTATACGTGATGGTGCCGTCGTCGTTGACCACGATGGAACCGTTGGTCGGCGGGACCTGTTCACTGACCTGCACCGTCGCAGGGTCGACCGCCCTGCCGTCGAGCAGATCGTTCTGCAGGACCGGGGTGTTTACCGGGGTGTTCTGCGGTGTGCGGTCACGGTCATCCACCGCGTCGATGTCCCAGGCCAGCACCGGGATGTCCAGGCTCGGCGAACAGATCGGATCGTCATTGCCGGCTTCGCACAGGCCCGGCGTTGCCGTGGCGATGGTCGCCACGTTGCGCACGTTGCCTGCGACCACGTCTGCCTGGCTGACCTGGTAGGTGCCGGTCAGTACGCAGCTCGCTGCGGGCGCAAGCGCCGCGCAGGTGACGCTTGCGGGAGTGATCCTGCTGTCGGTCACGACCACGTCCTTGAGCGTGGTGTTGCCGGCATTGGTGGCGGTGATGGTGTAGGTCAGGGTGTCGTTGAGGCTCACCGTGCCCGACCCGTCTTCATCGGCATTGCGGGAAAGCAGCTTGGTCGATTCCAGTGCCGGCAGCTGCGCTACCGGAGTGCGCACCGTGTCTTCCGGACTGGTGACGCGGCCGGAGCCCGGATTGCCCGGCGTTGACGGCGGCGTGCCTTCGGCATGGGCGGTGTTGACCACCTCCCCCGCATCCAGGTCGGCCTGGACCAGCGTGTAGCTGCCCGTGCAGACCGTGCTCGCACCGGGCGCCAGCACGGTAACCGGGCAGTTCGGTGCAGTGGCCAACCTGCTGTCCACCACGTTGACCGCGGTCAACGTCAGGTTGCCCGTATTGGTGACCAGGAAGGTGTAGGCAATGGTGCTGCCCACAGCGTTGCCGCTGGCCGGACCCGCGGTCTTTTCAATGCTCAGCGACGGTGCCGCCGGCAGGTCCACGATCGCCTCGTCTTCCGGGCTGGGCACGCGCGGCGGGTTGGGATTACCCGGGGTCGCCGGCGGCACGCCTTCTGCATGCGCACGGTTCACTACCCGGCCCGCATCGAGGTCGAGCTGGCTCAAGGTGTAGCTGCCCGTGCACGAAACGGCGGCACCCGGGGCCAGCGTGGTCGTGGGGCAGTCCGGAGCCACTGCGAGCTGCGCGTCCACGACGCGGATGTCGCTGAGGGTGACGTTGCCGGTGTTGGTCACCACGAAGGTGTAGGCGATGGTGCTGCCTACCGTGGCGCCCGATGGCGTTCCAGCGGTCTTCACGATCGACAGCGACGGGGCCGACGGCAGGTCGGTCGTTTCCTCGTCTTCCGGGCTGGGCACGCGCGGCGGGTTCGAATTCGACGGCGTCGCCGGCGGCGTGCCTTCGGCGTGGGCCGAGTTCACCACCCGTCCGGCGTCCACGTCGGCCTGGGTCAGCGTGTAGCTGCCCGAACAGGTCGTGGTGGCACCCGGTGCGAGCGTGGTGGTGGGACATGTGGGCGCAGCGGCAAGCTTGGCATCCACCACGGCGATGTCACGCAGGGTCACATTGCCGGTGTTGGTGACCAGGAAGCGGTAGGCGATGGTGCTGCCGACGGTCGTGCCGCTGGGCGCATCCGCCGTTTTGACGATCGACAGCGACGGCGCGGCCGGCAGGTCGGTCGTCTCTTCGTCTTCCGGGCTGGGAACGCGCGGCGGGGTGGGATTGCCCGGCGTCGCCGGCGGCGTGCCTTCGGCGTGGGCCGAATTCACTACCCGTCCAGCGTCCAGATCGGCCTGGACCAGCGTGTAGGTGCCGGTGCAGGTGGTGGTTCCGCCCGGGGCCAGGGTGGTGGTGGGGCAAAGCGCGGCCTGCGCCAGCTTGTCATCAACGACCGCAACGCCGGTGACCGTGACGTTGCCGGTGTTGGTGACCAGGAAGGAGTAGGCAATGGTGCTGCCCACCGTGCTGCCACTGGGCGTGCCCGCCGTCTTGACGATCGTCAGCGCTGGCATCGCCTGCAGCGGCGTGGTTTCTTCATCCTCGGGGCTCGGCACGCGCGGCGGATTGGTGTTGGAAGGCGTCGCCGGCGGGGTGCCTTCGGCATGCGCCGCATTGACCACCCGGCCTGCATCGAGATCGGCCTGGACCAGCGTGTAACTGCCCGTGCATGTCGTGGCCGCACCCGGCGCCAGCGTGGTGAGCGGGCAGACGGGGGCAACGGACAGCTTGGCATCCACCACGGCAATGCCGCCCAGGGTGACGTTGCCGGTGTTGGTGACCACGAAGGTATAAGCGATGGTGCTGCCGACGGCGTTGCCGGTCGGGGTGGCCGCGGACTTGACGATGCTCAGCGCGGGCGCCGGGGCGTCCACGGGGATGTCCAGGGTCGGATTGCAGAGCGCGCCGGTGTTGCCCGCCAGGCACAAGGACGGGTTGCCCGGGGTGGACACCACGGCGGCGTTGCGGACCAGGCCACTGTCCATGTCGTTCTGGTTGACACGGTAGGTACCGGTCAGCACGCAGTTGAGCGTGGGTGCCAGGTTGGAACACGTGATGGTCGAGGGGACGATGCGGGCATCGGACACCGTGACGCTGGCGAGCGTCGTATTGCCGGTGTTGGTCACCGTGACCGCGTAGGTCAGCGTGTCATCCAGGGTCACCGTGCCCGACGCGTCCTCGTCCGCATTGCCCGCCAGTTGCTTCACCGACGTCAGTGCCGGGGTCTGGGCAAGCTCGGTGGTTTCATCGTCTTCCGGGCTCGGCACCCGCGGCGGGGTCGGATTGTCCGGGGTGGCCGGCGGCGTGCCTTCCGCGTGGGCCGTGTTGAGCACGCGTCCGGTGTCGAGGTCCGACTGGGTCAGCACGTAGGAACCGGTGCAGGTGGTCGTCGCGCCCGGTGCGAGCGTGGAGACGGGACAGGTCGGCGCCGTGGCCAGCTTCGAATCGACCACGGCAACGCCGGTCAGCGTGATGTTGCCGGTGTTGGTGACCAGGAAACTGTAGGGAATGGTGGCGCCGACCGCGTTTCCGCTGGGTGCGCCGGCCGTCTTCACGATGCGCAGCGCGGGAGCGGCCTGAAGCACGGTGATCTCTTCGTCCTCCGGGCTCGGTACCCGCGGCGGCGAGGGGTTCTGCGGGGTCGCCGGGGGCATGCCTTCGGCATGCGCGACATTGCGCACGCGGCCCGCGTCCAGATCAGCCTGGCTGAGCGTGTAGGTGCCGGTGCAGGTGGTGCTTGCACCCGGTGCCAGGGTGGTCAGCGGGCAGGACGGTGCAACGGCCAGGCGGTCGTCGACCACGGCAACGCTGGTCAGCGTGATGTTGCCGGTATTGGTCACCAGGAAGCTGTACGGAATCGTCGAGCCTACGGCATTGCCACTCGGCGATCCGGCCGTTTTGACGAGCGCCAACGACGGCATCGCCGGCAACACGGTGGTCTCTTCATCCTCCGGGCTGGGCACACGCGGCGGGTTCGGATCGCCCGGGGTCGCCGGCGGGGTGCCTTCCGCATGGGCCGTGTTCACCACGCGGCCTGCATCCAGATCAGCCTGGACCAGAGTGTAGGTGCCCGTGCAGGTGGTGGTCGCTCCCGGAGCAAGCGTGGTCATCGGGCACACCGGCGCAGTGGCCAGCCTGGCGTCCACGACGGCGATGTCACGCAGCGTCACGTTGCCGGTATTGGTGACCAGGAAAGCATAGGCGATGGTGCTGCCCACGGTGTTGCCGCTGGGAAGGCCTGCGGACTTGACGATGGTGAGCGCCGGGGCCGACGTGAGGTCCGTGGTCTCCTCGTCTTCCGGGCTCGGCACGCGCGGCGGGTTCGGATTGCCCGGGGTCGCCGGCGGGGTGCCTTCCGCATGGGCCGTGTTCACCACGCGGCCTGCATCCAGATCAGCCTGGACCAGGGTGTAGGTGCCGGTGCAGGTGGTGGTCGCTCCCGGAGCCAGCGTGGTCACCGGGCACACCGGGGGCGTGGCCAGTTTGTCATCGACGACCGCCAGCGCGTTCAACGTCACGTTGCCCGTGTTGGTCAGCAGGAAGCTGTAGGCGATCGTGTCACCGACGGCGGACGTACCCGGGGCACTGGCCGTCTTGACGATCGTCAATGCAGGCAGCGCCGGGTCGGCCGGGATTTCCAGGGTGGGACTGCACGACGCGTTGCTGTTGCCGACGGGGCAGACCCCGTCGGTGCCCGGCGTGGTGATCGTGGCCGTGTTGCGGACCAGCCCGGTGTCCACGTCGGCCTGGGTGACGGTGTACACACCGGTCAGAACGCACGCCGCGGCGGGAGCCAGATCCGTGCAGGTGATGCTGGCCGGCACGATGCGTGCATCGGCCACGACGACCGAAGGCAGCAGCATGTTGCCCGTGTTCGTCGCGGTGACCGCATAGGTCAGCACATCACCGACAGCGACGGTTCCGCTGGGCGCGGCGCCGTTGACCAGGCTCAGCACCTTGGTCGAGGCGAGGCCAGGGGTCAGCGTGAGCGGCGTGGTCTCCTCGCAGTCGTTGCCGGTCGCGGCACAGTCCACGGGCGTGTTGCCCTGCACGGCCACTTCATTGCGGATCGCCGTTGCCGTGCTTGGCACCGTGGCCGCCACCTGCACCCGGAAGCGCAGCGTAACCGAGCCTCCGGCCGTGATGTTGACCGCGTTGGTGTTCGAACACACGGCGGCGCTGCACGTGAAGTCGCTGCCGGCCGGAAGGAACGTCGTATTCGCCGGGACGCCCTCGACCACATCGCCTGCGAACAGGGTTGCGGCCTGGGAACCCGCGACGTGGCGGACGCGGATCTCGTATTCCAGCACGTCGCCCGGCGCCACACTGGAGCCCGGCACGTCGCCGTTCACGGCGCCAAGCACCTTGTCGACCTGGAGCTGGGGCGGAGCGATCGCCGGGAAACTGCACGAGGCCAGGTCACGGCCGCGGTCGCTGCCGCTGGCCAGCGACGAATTGCCCGCCAGCGTCATGGTGCCGGTAGCCAGGTCCATCGCGTAGTAGTTGCCCGTCGCGTTGACCACGACGTACAGCCGGCCATCCGCGCCGAACGCCGCGCCGGCATAGAAGGCACCGTTCGGCGCTCCCGTGAAGCGCTGCTGCAGGGTGGCCGTGCCGGCGTCCACATCTACCCGGTAGAGATCCGAACCGGCGACAAGCCAGCCGATGCCATCCTGGTCGAAGGCGATGTCGCCCGAGCCGGTATCCGACGGGGCCACGTCGTAGGTCAACGTGGTGGGGGCGCCGGGGGTGTAACCAAACGTCCCCGCCGGGTCCAGCCGATACATGCGGGCGGTCCTGCCGCTGACGGCGGTGACCATGTAACCAATACCTTCGCGTGTCATGCCGGCGCGCGGCAGGTCCGCGGCGATCACCGCACCGGTCTGGTACCAGCCGCCGTTGTTGGCGTCATACGCCCACACTTCACCGCCGGAACCGTTGGCCCGGGTGTGGAACAGCAGGCGGTTGCGCGCGGCATCCACCATCAATCCGTTGAGGTTGCCGGGCAGGCTGATGGCCAGGTCGCCGACGGCTTCGTCGATGCTGGCGCCCGGAATGAAACGTCGGAAGCCCGCTCCGTTCACCACGCCGAAGATGCCCCCGTCCGCCGGACAGAAATCCACCGTGGCAATGGCAGGCACTTCGACCGGGCCGATGGTGGCCGAGGCGCGTCCCTCGTAGTCATCGGGCACCTCCACGGTCTGGCCGTTGTGGGTGACCTCGGCGTTGTTGATGATCTGCGCCGTATCCGGCGCCGTGTCACTGACCTTGACCTGGAAGCGCAGGGTTGCGCCCTGCCCCGGCGTCAACAGGCCGCCATTGGTCGCATCGGCGCCCGCACCCACGCGGAACACAACACGGTTGCCGGCAGCGTCGAATTCCGCGACGTCGTCGCCAGCCGAATCGGTTTCGGCCGGGTTGCCACCGCTGCTGATGCCCCGTCCCTCATCCGAGACGACGCGCAGGCTGCCCGGCACGAACGCCGTGTGCGTCGGGATCGGATCGCGGACCGTGGTGCGCGTCGCACCGTCCTGGCCACTGTTCTGGAAGGAGATGGTGTACTCAAGAATGTCGCCGCGCCGCAACGGACCGGTCGGGTGGGTCAGGTTGCGCACCGTCTTGTCCAGCGAGCTGACCAGATCGGGCACGAACAGGTCCGTCACGAACACCAGCGCATGCGGGAAGTAGGCATCGCCGGTGCTGGTGAACGTCAGCGTGGCGCCGGTGGCGCTGTTGGCCAGCCGCGGGCGGGCAGACGCCGCATTCGCCGCGTTGTTTGAAATGTCGACCAGCTTCAGATCGACGGCGAACTGATTGGCGTAGTCGGGCGTCTTGTTGGTGAAGCGCTCACCGAGCCGGGTGATGCCGCTGTTCCAGAAGTTGTTGGCGGGGCTCAGCGCATCGCTGACGGCGCCTGCGTTGAGCACGTTTCCGTTGCCGCTCAACTGGAATGCGTCACCGGTGATGTCGCCGTCGCCTTCCCACACCAGGGCGCCCATGAAGGCATTGAACGGACCGCTTGCCGGCGTCAGCAGACCCGACACGGAGGCGGACTGTGCATTGCCGCCACTGACGTAACCAGCGTTGCCATCGAACACCATCAAGCGGCGGAAGGGCTTGCTGTCGTCTTCGTACAGGACGATCAGCGCCCAGCCGCCGTAGTTACCGAGCCCACCGCCGTTCCCGGTGACGGCGGTCAGCCCACCGGCGTAGTAGGTTCCGTTGCCCGACGCGGCGACCAGCGCGGTCACGTCCGCGTAAGCCGTATAGGGCCGGTTGGCGTTGGTATCGCCTTGATCATTGAAGGTGTTCAGGTCCGCAGCACTGGCGGTCACCGAGCGATAGGTCCCGCCAGGCACCCGCAGCTGGATCGTCCGCCGCGCGGCATCGGTGTTGCCCGCTCGCGCGCCCCAGTACAGGCCAGCCGAGCGGATCCGCGCTCCTGTCGGCACGCTCAAGGTGGCCGCGGAGGAGTTCGCCGGCACGGCGGACGGGAGTCCCGCCGCATCCACGTTGATGAACTCCATCACGCGGTTGCCGTTGCCACCGGTGCTGTTGCTCATGCGCTGGCTGGCGCAGTTCGCCGAGCCCGTGCCGGACGTGGCGCAGGTCAACAGGGCGTTGCCGACCATGGCCACATCGCCGCGGACGTTGAAGCTGTGGCGCGGGGCGAGCTGGGCGAATGCGGTCAGCGGCGCCAGGGCCACCAGCACCATCAACCAGAACCCGAAACCAGAGCAACGACGGAAGCGCCCTTGCGGAGAGCGTGCGAGCTGACGAGCCATATCCTTGGAACCCCTGTTGGTGCGGCGGCACAAGCCAATTGCGAAGATCACGCACGCGCACGAAAGCGCACCGCTGGTGTCAGCGGTCGGAGCGGGAGAAAGCACGATGCTGCGGCGAGTTGCCGAGCGCCCCATTGCGAGGCGCGCACTATAAGCAGCGGCTGTTTACCACTCAATCACGGATGTTTTCATCGCGTGAAATAAAAAGAAATAAACGGCGAAGACCGCCGACTAGGAGGCCCAGGCGTAGCCGATTGAACGTATGGAACGCACCGGCAGCGGCTGCGCGCCGCCGTCTTCGACCTTCCGTCGCAGCCGGTGGACGACCATCTCGAGCCGATACGGGTCGAATTCGGGAAGCTGGGCGACGATGTTCTTTGTCAGGTCATCGCGTGACATGGCCGCCCCCGGGGTACGCATCAACGCCGCCAACAGCAGCAGCTCGGCGTGCGAAAGCTGGACCTGCTTTCCTGCCGGCGAGGTCAGACGCCAGCCTTCCAGCGCCAGGCTCCAGCCGGAGGCTTTCAGCACCGTGGCGGTTGCGCGCCCGGCTGTTTCCCGCCCACGGCGACGCAACACGCTGCGCAGGGTGGCGGCCAGGACTTCGCTTTCCACTGGCTTGACCAGATAGGCATCGGCACCGCCGTCCAGTCCGCGGATCTGGTCCGCACTGCCCGAGCGCCCAGTGAGCAGCACGACGGCAACGTCATCGCTTTGCCGTAGATGCGCCAATGCACTGAAGCCGTCTTCATCAGGCAGCCCAACGTCGAGCACGACGGCGTCCACGCGCGCCCTCATCAGCTGCCGATACATTTCAAGCGCGCTGCCGGCCGCTTGGACATCGAAACCCATGTCAATCAGGTCCGGCACCAGGATCTGGTCGCGCAACTCATGGTCGTCCTCCACCACGAGGATCTTCGTGTGTTGCCCCGATGAGCCAGACTGCATTGAAGGTCCCCGTCTCGTCTTGTGAGCACATCGCCCGCTGCGCCCGCTGGCTTCAGCCGACGCTGCATCGGGCCGACGTATTCTACCCATTGAATGCAACACGGCGATCGTTGCCCGTCCAGCAGGATTTCCGACACCGGCTGCCAGCACCCGGATCGCAACGGCGCAGCACCGCGCCCCCTATCAAGCCAACTGATGGTCGACATCCCCACCCTCCTCGGTTACAGCGCCGTCGTCCTCCTGCTCATCGCGGTGCTCCTGGGGGCTGTGCGGCCGACCGGCCGACGCATTGCCTGGTTCGCGGCTCCCTTCGCCGCGGGGGCGATCGGCTGCGCTTTCCTGGTCCATCCCAGCGCGTTTCCAGGCAAAGCGGGGCTCCATCTGGGGGCCTTCTTCATCTCGCTGGCGTTCGCGTTTGGATGGCAGGCCGTACGCGCGTTCTTCGGGCACAACGCACGATGGGGCTGGTTGCTGCTGCCATCGCTGGCCTGGCTTGCTGCCGCGTTCGTGTGGTTCGACCGGCTGGGGATGGAGGCGCTGAACGCCACCCTGCGCATCGGCCTGGTTGCGCTGTATACCGGGCTGCCTGCCTACCAGCTGCTGCGGGAACAGGATCCGGGCCTGCCGTCGCGGCGGTCGCTCGGCATGGTCTTCCTGGCGGCGAGCGCTTTGGCCGTGCTGGCGCTGCCCTTCACCGTGTGGCTGCCGCAACCCCTCGGCGCTGCGCCGGCTGAAACGTGGGCCGTCGTGTTCTTCAATGCGCAGATCCTCATCGAAGTGCTGCTCGCCAGCGCGTTGATGGTGACGATGAGCAAGGAACGGGCCGCCCAGCAACTCTACGAGGCCTCCATCCGCGATCCTCTGTCGAACCTGTACAACCGCCGCTTCCTGGAAGATCGCAAGGCGGCGTGGCAACGGGGCGACAGGTCCACTGGACGCTCCCGCGCATTGATCTATTTTGATATCGACCACTTCAAGCGCATCAATGATCGTTTCGGGCACGCCATCGGCGACCAGGTCATCGTGCTGGCCGCGCGCGTCGCGGAGGATTCCCTGCGGAAGAAGGACTGGGTATTCCGGCTCGGCGGGGAAGAGTTCCTGTGCGTGCTCCCGGACGTGGACCATGCCGGAGCGGTAGAGGCAGCAGAAAGGCTTCGGGCGGCGTTCGAACAGGCCGCACGGACCGTCGGGGAGGAGCCCGTCAACGCCACGTTGAGCGCAGGGGTTGCGGCGGGCATCAGCGGAAATCCGGACTTCGACGCGCTGCTCGCCGTTGCGGACGACCACCTGTATGCCGCCAAACAGGGCGGGCGCAACCGGGTAGTGGGTTGAGCGCCTGGAGGGCGTTGTCTACGCAAACAAACGAAAAGGCCCGACCCAGGGCCGGGGCATTCATGTCCATGAAACAGGGGTTGGATCAAGCATCAGGTTAAGCCGGCCAAGGGCCTTGCGGATAGAGCTTCGTAGATCGCCTCTGCCGATTCATTGCACTCAATATCTTCCAAGTGAAGCATTGCCTCAACGTAGCGATGTCTCTCGATGTCGCTTGGATAGGGTCGCGCCAATTCTAAAAAATCCCCTCCCCCAACAGCCACCACGAATCTCTCATGGACATCCCAGTAGCACGCAGACCCCGAAGCCTCATGCAAGAGCACCACTTCAAGACCATTGGCTTCAGTATCTATATCGTACAGATCATAAGCATCAACAATTTTTACCGGCACAACTTGCGCGCCGTTGGCCGATATTCTCGACAACGTCACAGACCCTGAACCGCCAAGCTTCAAGAAAGCCCCACTAACAAAAAAACAATCTACGATTGATAGCGACCAGGGAAATATAACTTTCTGCCGCCCTTCCACGTAGGCGCGAAATAGTTCTGATTTATCGCCATGCATTGGGCTCTCTCCTATTTCTCTCTGAAACGAACCTTGATTACCTCGCGGATCCGAGTTCCTGTTTTTTCACTGCTCACACGAACGGAAGTCTCCTTGACTCCATCCTTCGTGGTCCGTGAGCTCATCTGGACGACAGAGCCATCGCCCAATCTGCCCAACTGCCCGCCATCTCGAACCTCCGAAGTACCTTGCGTGAGGCGATCAAACATCTTGGAGGCGCCTGCTCCGCCCCCCGCACCTTCGAACTCAGATGTCCTGCGGCCTGAACGGCCGCCGGTGCGACCGAGGTCTCGCGCAGCTGATTCGATGTATGTTCTGGCTTGCCCGTAATCTCTTCCCGCGAGCGATGTACCACGCATCACGCTGGCCAACGTAGACAGCATCGCGCCTCCCTCAGCGGACACGCCACCTGTCGCTCCTGCGCCAGCCGCCCCACCAAGGAACTTCAGCATCAGACGACCGTCCCTGCCGATTTGCTCCTGAGCTTGCTCAACTGTAATGCAAGCTCCCGTGTCGTGGCAGGAGCGAGGATCTGAAACCTGCCGTCCATCCGGGTCCGTGAATCTGTACGGATTGTCATTTGCGTACCGATACCGATTGAACTGCCACACAGGCTGTTCAAACGCAGTCACCGGATCCACAGACAGGAACATCTCCAACTGCGGATCCATGTACCGTTGCTGCATGTAAGTCAGACCGGTAGCGGCATCGCTCACATGTCCGGCATAGCCGGGACCGTCAGTCAGATCCTCCCCGACAACATCGCCGTAAGGCTCGTACGTCATCCGCTCGATGACGTTGCCATTGGCATCCGTCTTGGCCACGACCGATCCGAGTGCATCGGTATGCAGGTAGCGGACCGTTGTCTGCGCCGAAGCCGGCGCAAGCCAGGACAGCCCGGCTAGAAGGGCGCAGCTCCAGAGCGCTACCGAACCGGCCCTGAGCCTACTGGTTGCAGCCGCCGCAATGTGCGCGAATGCACCGGCGACGCGTCTCCCGAACGCAGTCATCCTTCCAATCCTTGAAAGAACCTTGGAGCAAGGCATGGCCTTCATAGCACACGTCGCACGCGCTCTGGAAGGAGGATGTCGGTGAGTGTCCGGGAAGCCGACTTACGTTGGAGAGGTGGACACCCGACTGCGGCCGACCATGAGTCGGCGCCAACGCAAACAAACAAAAAGCCCCGACCAAGGCCGGGGCTTTTCGTACAACTGGTGCCGGAAATAGGAATCGAACCTACGACCTACGCATTACGAATGCGCCGCTCTACCAACTGAGCTATTCCGGCTGAGCAGGCAATTCTAGGGGCTGGGGAACAGCCGGTCAATCACCGGGCCCGGGCAGCATGCAGCAGCGGCGGTAGATTGCTTCCGCCTGCTCGGCGGCCATCCGCTGCTGGTCCAGGGACAGGGCCTGGCGGGACTGGGCCAGCAGCGCATCCGACCAGAACGTGGGGCTCAGCCGTTGCAGCACCTGCCCATAGGCGTAAGCCGCGACCGGATCCTTGACGGTCCGGTAACCGTGCTCATGAACGCTTTGCAGGCCTGAAAGCGCCTCCACGTTGCCACCGTCCGCCAGCGCCTGCAGGTAGCGCAGGGAGGTCTCACGCCAGGCCAGCACGTCCTCCTCGCGCTCAGCCAGTTCCGATGCAGATGTCGCACCCACTGCGGCTCGCACGTCGATGCCGTAGAGCAGCTGCGCCTCCACCGACCCCTGCTCGGCCGCGCGTGCCAGCCATGGCGCCCGGTAGAGCGTGGGATCCTGGCTCAGGGCGACGCACTCGCCCAGGCGCACCTCCAGCTTGCTCAGGAAGTCCGGGTCGGTTCGCATGCCGGCACGCCGCATGGCCTGCCAACCCGCTTCGGGTTCACCGGAGATGAGATTCCTGCAATCACGCACCACAAGCTCGATTTCATACGTGGCAAGGCCGTCACCCGCGTCCGAGCGCGGCTTCAGCGCGAGCACCTGTTGCTTCGCGTCCCCGGGAGCCAACTGTTGATGCGCCGGCTGCAAGCGGATTCGGCGGGCAATGCCCTGAAGTATCGGGGCGTGGGTACCGTCGCCATCATCGACGACGTGCGCCAGACCGGTGCGTTCTTCAATGAACAGCCGCAGGTGGAGTTCCAGCTGCGGTTTACCGATGTGGCCGGACAGCCGCAGCGCGCGGTGATCCGGCGCTACGTGCCGTTGATTGATCTGGCGACGATTCCACGTGACACGCTGCAGATTCTTTACGATCCCGGGAATCCGTCGCGTGTGCAGATGGATCAGGATGCTGCTCGCCGAGCATGGCTCGGCGCTACCGGGGCAGGCTGAGCCTCGACGGTGAGGTCAGCGCGCCTTCCAAAGCGCCGACAACCCATCGCGCGTGCCGGCAATCCGTTCCAGCGCGGGGTACTGCGCGCCGCCGTGGTAATCGATGCTGATCGGCATTACCCGGTCGAAATGTTTCACCAGCAGGGTGATCGGCGCTTTGCTGTCCCTGGAGCCGGCCACGACCTCCTTCAGCCGCTCGCTCTTGTACTCGCGTCCGTCCACGGCGATCACGGTCATGCCCGGTGCAAGACCGGCATTGAAGGCCGGGCTGTCCCACACCACGTCACCCACCACGCCGGCGTCGGTCACGGTAGCCCCGATTGAGTAAGTCAGCAGCGCGGCCTTGGCGCGGGTTTCCTGCGCCTTGAACGCCTCGTTCGGGGTATCACGGTAAGCCAGCTTCCAGCCCGCCATTTCCAGCCCGCCGATCAGCGATCCATGCCCATCCAGGCGCTCGCGCAGGAAGCCGGCCCAGTCCGCCGGGGCGATGGTGTTCAACGTGGCCACCACGTCATCGAAGGTGTACGGATTGACGTCCCACGCGCCGTTGTCCATGCCGAAGAAGGCCTTGGCGAAATCATCCAGGCCGCGTTTGCCGCCGCTCAGCGCGCGCAGCTTGCCCTCCACTTCCAGCCACAGCATCTGCCCGCCGGAATAGTAGTCTTCGCTCATCTGGTAGTTGCGGTACGCCAGACCACGGCGCTGGGCGATGGTCGGGTCGTTGGTGGTGTCCTGCAGCGGCCGCCAGGCCAGTCCGGGACGCCCGCGATCGAACGTCGCCGCCACATTGGCGAGCATGTCACGCGCCTGGTCGGTACTCCACAATCCGGAACGCGCGGCCAGCACCTGGCCCCAGAACTGGGTCTGCCCTTCGTACACCCACAGCAGGCTGTCGCCCATCGGCACGTTGAAGTTGGCGGTTGCCAGGTCAGCGCCACGGCGGTACTTGCCGTTCCAGGAATGGTTGTACTCGTGCGGCAGCAGATCGCGCGCCCACCAGTTCTTGTCCCACTCGGTGAAATAGCCCACATCGCCGCTGTTTTCGCTGGAACGGTGGTGCTCCAGGCCGATGCCGCCCAGCTTGTCGGTCAGCGCCAGCAGGAAGTCGTAATGATCGAAATGGCGTGCGCCGTACAGCTTGTCCATCTGTTGCACCAGCGCGCGATGCGCCTTCAGTTGCTCCGCGCTGGCCTTCAGCGATTTGGCATCGTCGGCGAACACATTGAGGTGCACCGGCTGCTTCGCGCCGGGATCCAGGTCGAAGCGCTGGAAGTGCTCGCCGGCAAACAACGGCGAATCCACCAGGTGCTCATAGCTGATCGGCTTGAATACCACGGTGTCGCCGTCGCGGCGCTCGGTTTCCAGCGCGGTCGCATAGGACCAGCCGGCCGGCAGGGTCACGCTGGCCTGCGCCTGCAGCCCTCCGGCATCCACCCCGCTGGGATACAACGAACTGGCGTTCCACTGCAGGTTGAGCATTTCCGGGGTCATCACCACGCGGCCCTGGCTGCCGCCCTGCGAAGACAGGTAATTGAAGCGCGCCACCACCTCAGTGACGCCCTGCGGCACGTCCACCTTGAACGCATACACGTTGAACTGGTCACGCTCCCACTTCAGCGGCGTGCCGTTGGCGGTGACCTGCAGGCCGGCCAGTTTGTCGATCGGGCCACTGGGCGAATGGTTACCCGGCAGCCACTGCGGGTACAGCAGGGTCAGCGGGCCCGGCTTGGCCGGCACCGTGGCGGTGACCTTGAAGATGCGCCGGTCCAGGTCACGTGCGTCGACGTTGATGCGCAGCGTGCCGGGCCAGGCACTGCCGACCGGTGGCGGGGTCTGCGCGAGTGCCGGCGTAGTCGTCAACGAGAGCAGGACGGACAGCGCCAGGGCACGGGGTTTCATCGGCAGTTCCAGCAGAAGGGGAACCTTGATCCTAGGCCTACGGCAACGCCCTGCCCCATGGCCAAAGGTCACGGATGGGCCGGTGGCCGGATTGGGCAAAGTCGGGTGTGCGCCGCCCTGAACGTCAATCGCAAAAGCCAAGGCGGCCGCTTCGCTCGCCGACCATGGGTCGGCGCTACCAGAGGCGGCGCGGTGGTCAGTCGACCAGGCGCAGGCGCAGTTCCTTCGGCAGCGCGAACACCATCGATTCGGGTTCGCCTTCCAATTCACCGATGCCGTCGGCACCGAGTTCACGCAGGCGGGCCAGCACGCCGTCCACCAGCACCTGCGGCGCCGATGCACCGGCGGTGACGCCGATGTGCTGCTTGCCGATTACCCACGCGGGGTCGATCTCGTGCGCGCCGTCGATCAGGTACGACTCCACGCCTTCACGACGAGCGAGTTCGCTCAGCCGGTTGGAATTGGAGCTGTTCGGCGAGCCCACCACCAGCACCAGGTCGCAGCGCTTGGCCAGGTCGCGCACGGCGTCCTGGCGGTTCTGCGTGGCGTAGCAGATGTCGTCGTTCTTCGGTCCCTGCATGGCGGGGAACCTGGCACGCAGCGCATCGATGATGCCGCGCGTGTCATCCACCGACAGCGTGGTCTGGGTGGTGTAGGCGAAATTTTCCGGCTGCTCGAGCACCAGCGAGGCCACCTGCTCCACGTCTTCCACCAGGTAGATCTTGCCGGTGCCGGCTTCCTGGTTCCACTGGCCCATGGTGCCTTCCACTTCGGGGTGGCCGGCATGGCCGATCAACACCACGTCGCGGCCGGCGCGGCAATGGCGCGCCACTTCGAAATGCACCTTGGTCACCAGCGGACAGGTGGCGTCGAACACTTTCAGGCCACGGCGATCGGCTTCCTGGCGCACCGCCTGGGAGACGCCGTGTGCGCTGAAGATGACCGTGTTGTTGTCCGGCACTTCGTCCAGTTCCTCGACGAAGATGGCGCCACGCTGCTTCAGGTCGTCGACCACGAAACGGTTGTGCACCACTTCATGGCGCACGTAGATGGGTGCGCCGAGCGTTTCGATCGCGCGCTTCACGATCTCGATCGCACGATCGACACCAGCACAGAAACCACGCGGATTGGCGAGCAGGACATCCATCTATCAACGTCTCCCGGCGTCGGCCGGCTTGGGGGGTTACGGGGTCGTATTATCCGCTTTTTTGGACGACTTGCCCTCGAACAGGCCGAACACCGCGATACCGACGGCGCCCACCACGATCGCCGCATCGGCGATGTTGAACGAGGGCCAGTAATGGTCACCCACGTACCACTGGATGAAATCCACCACGTGGCCGTGCACCTGGCGGTCGATCACGTTGCCGATGGCCCCGCCGATCACCAGCGCGAACGGCAGCGCGCTGCGCCAGTTGCTGCGGGCGGTGCCGTACAGCCACCACGCCATCAGGCCACTGATGCCGATCGCCAGCACGGTGAAGAAGTACTTCTGCCAGCCACCAGCATCACTGAGGAAGCTGAACGCCGCCCCGGTGTTGTAGGTGCGGAACCAGTTCCAGAAGCCTTCGATGACCGGCACCGGTTCGTATTCGGGCAGGCTGGACAGCACCCAGGCCTTGCTCCACTGGTCCAGGATGATGACCACCACCGACAGGACCAGCCAGATCAGCGCGTTCGGACGCGGACGGACGGCGGTCATCAGAACCACCGCCGATCTTCGCCGGCACCGTCGATGTTGTCGGCACAGCGGCCGCAGATCTCAGGATGTTCGGCCACGCTGCCCACGTCGGCACGGAAGTGCCAGCAGCGCACGCACTTGGTCTTGCTGGTCGGCTGGGCACTGACGAACACTTCGTCGGTGGTCGCCGGGCGCACCTGCACGTCACCGCTGATCAGCAGGAAGCGCAGTTCCTCGGCCAGCGGCTGCCAGCGTGCGGCCTGCTCTTCGCTGGCGGCGACGGTGATCTCCGCTTCCAGCGCGGCACCGATGGCACCGTTGGCACGCATCGGCTCCAGCACCTTGGACACCTGCTCGCGCAGGGCCAGCAGCTGGTCGAAATCGGCGGCGGACAGTTCGGCATCGGCCGGCAGCGGCGCCAGGCCGTCATACCAGGTGTCGAACAGCACGTGTGCGCTGCGCTCGCCCGGCAGGTAGCCCCACAGCTCGTCGGAGGTGAAGGTCAGGATCGGGGCGATCCAGCGGGTGAACGCTTCGGCGATGTGGTACATCGCGCTCTGCGCCGAACGCCGGCCGCGCGAGTCCTCGCCCATGGTGTACAGGCGGTCCTTGGTCACGTCCAGGTACAGCGAACCCAGGTCCACGCTGCAGAAGTTCAGCAGCAGCTGCACGATCTCGGCCATGTCGTAGCTTTCGTACGCCGCCTTGATCTTTTCCTGCAGTTCGAAGGCGCGGTGCACGATCCAGCGGTCCAGCGCGACCATGTCGTTGAGCGGGCGCAGGTGCACGGCCGGATCGAAACCGTCCAGGTTGGCCAGCAGGAAGCGTGCGGTGTTGCGCAGCCGGCGGTAGGCATCGGCGTTGCGCTTGAGGATCTCCTGCGACAGCGACATTTCATTGCTGTAGTCGGCCGAGGCGATCCACAGGCGCAGGATGTCCGCACCCAGGGTCTTCATGATGTCCTGCGGCTCGATGCCGTTGCCCAGCGACTTGGACATCTTGCGGCCGTGCTCGTCCACGGTGAAACCGTGGGTAAGGCACTGCTTGTACGGCGCATGGCGGTCGATCGCCACGCCGGTCAGCAGCGAGGACTGGAACCAGCCGCGGTGCTGGTCGGAGCCTTCCAGGTACAGGTCGGCCGGCTTGCCGAAGCCACGCGCCAGCAGCACGCCTTCGTGGGTGACGCCGGAATCGAACCAGACATCCAGGATATCGGTGACCTTTTCGTAGTCGGCTGCTTCGGCGCCCAGCAGTTCGGCGGCGTCCAGCGAGTACCAGACGTCGATGCCGTCCACCTGCACGCGATCGGCCACGGCCTGCATCAGCTCCACGCTGCGCGGGTGCATTTCACCGGTGATGCGGTGGGTGAACAGTGCGATCGGCACGCCCCAGGTGCGCTGGCGGCTGATGCACCAGTCCGGCCGGCCATCGACCATGCTCTGGATGCGCGCCTTGCCCCAGGCCGGGAACCAGCCCACATTGTCGATGGCGGTCAGCGCGTCTTCGCGCAGCTTCGCCTTCTCCATGGAGATGAACCACTGCGGGGTGGCACGGAACACCACCGGCTTCTTGTGGCGCCAGCAATGCGGGTAGCTGTGGGTGATCTCGGCGAAGGCCAGCAGTGCGCCGGACGCGCGCAGCACCTCCACGATCAGCGGCTGCGCCTTCCACAGGTGCACCCCGGCCAGCACGACATCACCGGCCGGCGGGGTCGACGGCAGGTACACGCCCGCGCCGTCGATCGGATTGATTTCACCGGCGTGGTAGCGCTCCAGCAGGCCGTACTGCTGGCTGACCGCGTAATCTTCCTGGCCGTGGCCGGGCGCGGTATGCACCGCACCGGTACCGTCTTCGTCGGACACGTGGGCGCCGTTGAGCAGCGGGATGTCGCGCTGCGGATAGAACGGGTGGGCCAGCAGCAGGTTTTCCAGCGCCGCGCCGTTGGCATGGCCGTGGCTGACCACGTCCTGCACGCCGTAACGTGCCAGCGAACGGCCGGCCAGCGCGGTGGCCAGCACCAGCCAGCGACGGCCGCCGTTGTGCGCCGGGCCTTCCACCAGCGAGTACTCGATGGCCGCACCCAGCGACACCGCCAGCGACGCCGGCAGGGTCCACGGGGTGGTGGTCCAGATCGGCACCGCCACTTCCACGCCTTCGGGCAGGTCCACGCCGAAGGCCGCGGCCAGCGCCTTGGAATCACGCGCGGTGTAGGCCACGTCCACCGTCGGCGAGACCTTGTCCTGGTACTCGATTTCCGCTTCGGCCAGCGCCGAACCGCAGTCGAAGCACCAGTGCACCGGCTTGGCACCGCGGATCACGTGGCCATTGGCCACGATCTTGGACAGCGCGCGGATTTCGTTGGCTTCGAACTCGAAGCTCAGCGTCTTGTACGGGTTGTCCCAGTCGCCGGTCACGCCCAGGCGCTTGAAGTCGGCGCGCTGGATCTCGATCTGCTCCTCGGCGAACTCACGGCACTTCTGCCGGAATTCGACCGCATCGAGCTTCACCCCGACCTTGCCCCACTTCTTTTCGACCGCGATCTCGATCGGCAGGCCGTGGCAGTCCCAGCCCGGCACGTAGGGCGCATCGAAGCCGGCCAGGTAGCGCGACTTGACGATGATGTCCTTGAGGATCTTGTTGACCGCATGGCCCAGGTGGATGCGGCCGTTGGCATACGGCGGGCCGTCGTGCAGCACGAACAGCGGGCGGCCGGCGGCGTTCTCGCGCAGCTGCGCGTAGAGCCCCTGCTCTTCCCAGCGCGCCAGGATGCCCGGCTCGCGCTTGGGCAGGTCGCCGCGCATCGGGAATTCGGTGGCCGGCAGATGGAGGGTGGCTTTGTAGTCCTGGCTCACGCAGTGGCTCGCAATCTATGTTCGGAAAGGATGGCGCGCGCCTGTTCGGCATCGCGGTGCATCTGGTCGGTCAGTGCCGCCAGATCATTGAACTTTTCTTCGTCGCGCAGCTTGGCCACGAACTCGACGTCGATGTGTCGACCGTACAGGTCGCCCTGGAAATCGAAAAGGTGGGCTTCCAGCAGCGGCTCCACGCCGTCCACGGTGGGACGGGTGCCGAAGCTGGACACCGACGGCCACGGCTGCTCGAAAACGCCGTGCACCAGAGTGGCATAGATGCCCGACAGCGCCGGCGTCTTCGGGAAACGCAGGTTGGCGGTGGGATAGCCCAGCGTACGGCCCAGCTGGCGTCCACGCACCACCCGTCCGCTGATCGCGTAGGGCCGCCCCAGCAGGTCGCTGGCGTGGTCGAAATCACCGGCCAGCAGCAGCTGGCGGATGCGGGTGCTGGAGATACGCTCACCGCGCAGATGGACCGGCTCGATTTCATTGGCCTGGAAGCCGAGCTGGGCGCCCATCTGCTGCAGCAACGCCAGGTTCCCGCGCCGACGATTGCCGAACTGGAATTCCGGGCCGATCCACACTTCACGCGCGCTCAGCCGCTGTACCAGCAGGCGCTGCACGAAGTCCTCGGCCTGCATGGCGGCCATGCGCGCATCGAAACGCAGCAGGCCGATGGCATCCACGCCGAGTTCGCGCAGCATCTCCACCTTGCCGCGCGCCAGCGTCAACCGCGGTGGCGGCGTGCCCTGGGCGAAGAACTCGCGCGGCAACGGCTCGAAGGCCACGGCCACGGCCGGCACGCCCAGCGCGCGGGCACGGGCGACAGCGTGGCGCACCAGCGCCCGGTGGCCCAGGTGCAGGCCGTCGAAGGCACCAATGCAGACCACGCTTCCGTGCGGGAACAACGCCCCGCCCTCAACGCTTCGAAACAACCTGCTCATCAACTCCGCTCGCGGCCGGCACGGGCCGCTGGATCAACTGTGGTAACCATGAAGTATAGCCGTGGTGGCCGTGGATCAATGCCCACGCAGGTCGCGCGGACGCAGGCCCAGCGCCACCTGCACCAGCAGGTAGGTCGCCCCGCCCGCCCCGACCAGCAGCGACAGCGCGCCGATCCGCTGCCACAGGCCCATCGGCGAGAACGCCGGCAGCCAGTACAGCAGGGCCAGCAGCACGCCCACCATCGCCACGCACGACACCGCCAGGCGGACCAGGAAACGCGACCAACCGGGGCGGCGCTCATACACGTCGGTCTTGCCCAGCCAGTACCAGAGCAGCCCGAGGTTCAGGTAGCTGGACAGCGCACTGGCGATCCCAAGCGCCAGGTGCAGGCCCGGCTGCTGGCCCAGCGCCTGCATGACGCCCTGCGCGCGCAGCTCCGCCGGCACCATCACCTGGTACAGCACCGCCAGCAGGGCGAAGTTGAACACCATGTTGGCCACCAGCGCGGCGATGCCGGCGCGCACCGGGGTGCGGGTGTCCTGGCGGGCGTAGAAGGCCGGCAGCACGATCTTCAGCAGGGCAAAGGCCGGCAGCCCGAAGCTCAGGCCGTACACGGCCAGCGCGGTCATGCGGGTATCGAAGGCGGTGAACTCACCGTGCTGGAAGATCGTGGCGATCAGCGGTTCGGCCAGCAGCAGCAGCCCCAGCATGGCCGGGATGGAGATCAGCAGGGTCATCCGCAGGCCCCAGTCCAGCGCACTGGAGAAGCCCGCGCGGTCGGTGCCGACGTGATGGCGTGCCAGCGCCGGCAGGATCACCGTGCCCAGCGCCACCCCGAACACGCCCAGCGGCAGCTCCAGGAAGCGGTCGGCCAGCGACAGCCAGGACTGCGAACCGTCGGTCAGTTTGGCAGCGATGACGGTATCCAGCAGCAGGTTGATCTGCGCCACCGACGAGCCGAACAGGGTCGGGATCATCAGTGTCATCACCTTGCGCACGCCGGGATGGTTCCAGCCCCAGCGCGGCAGGGTAAGCAGGTTGATGCCCTTCAGCGAAGGCAACTGGAACAGCAACTGCAGCATGCCGGCCACCAGCACCGACCAGCCCAGCGCCAGGATCGGCACATCCATGCGCGGGGCCAGCCACAGCGCGCCGCCGATCATGCACAGGTTGAGGATGACCGGGGTCAGCGCCGGCATGGCGAACTTCTGGAAGCTGTTCAGCGCCCCGCCCGCCAGCGCGGTCAGCGAGACGAAGAACAGGAACGGGAAGGTCAGCCGGAACAGGTCGACCAGCAGGCCCTGCTTGGCCGGATCGGTGGTGGCGCCGCTGGCGAACAGATTGGCCAGCTGCGGCGCGAAGATCAGCGCCAGTGCCGTCACCACCATCAACACGCCGGCGAGCGTCCCGGCCACCCGCGCCATCAGGTCGCGCAGCTCCTCGTGGCTGCGGGTCTCCTTCACTTCAGTGAACACCGGCACGAAGGCGGTGGCAAAAGAGCCCTCGGCGAACAACCGGCGCAGGAAATTAGGTACCCTGAAGGCGACCCAGAACGCGTCCGTCGTGGCGTTCGTACCAAAAGTCGTGGTGATGACGGTGTCCCGTACGAGCCCCAACACCCGCGAAACCATTGTCATGCTGCTGAACGACAGCAGGCCCCGCAGCATCCTGGGTGAACTCACTCAAACATCCTCTTGACAATCGACTTGACGTACATTTCTCGAGTCATCATACTAGCTAGCTTGCTGTTCCCATAACACCGATTTTTCAGGAAACCACCACCGTGGCCAATATCAAGTCCGCCAAGAAGCGCGCCAAGCAGACCGTCGTGCGCAACGCGCGCAACGTGGCTCAGCGCTCGATGCTGCGCACCGCTGTCAAGAAAGTGATCAAGGCTCTGGATAACAACGATGCAGCCGGCGCCGAAGCCGCTTTCACCGTTGCCCAGCCGATCCTCGATCGTTTCAGCGCGCGTGGTCTGATCCACAAGAACAAGGCTGCTCGCCACAAGAGCCGCCTGACCGCCCGCATCAAGGCCCTCAAGGCCGCCTGATCAGGCGAAGTCGCCCGCGCCCCCAGGGTGTTGGCTGCTACTTGAAACCCGGCTCCGGCCGGGTTTTTTGTTGCCTGCTGGTTGGCGGCGAGTTGGCAGCGAACGGCGGAGCCCCTCGTGCTGGGTCGCTGGAAGCGGCTTACTGGGTTAGGCCGGGCGGTGGGGCTGGTCGGGGGACGGCAACAGCTGCATCCTGCGGGCCTCGTTTCGCGCCATCCTTGGCGCTCAACGCCCCCGCCCAGCCCCACCACCCGGCACCCCGACAGGTTCCGTGCGCCGCCAGCCACGTAATGAAAATTAAAGAAAAAGCGGTAGCGCCGACCCATGGTCGGCGGAAACCATCAAACCCCCTCACACCTCCATCCGCCGATCACAGGTCAGCCAAGGTTCCAAGGCCACCATGGACCTGTCGAAGGTGGGGCGGGGTGGGATGGCGGGGGCGTAGAGCGCCATGGATGGCGCGAAGCGAGGCCCGCATGGACGCAGTCTTTGCCGTCCCCCGCCAACCCACCCCGCCCCACCAACGAGCAGCCCTGCAGCTGTTGCTGTTGCCGTTGCTGTTGCCGTTGCCGTCGCCGTTGCTCTAGACGTTGCCTCCGCGGGCGCCGGGCCGCAGGCCCGGCAACAACCCCCGCACGCGGCGCATAATGGCGGCATGATCATCCAATCCCTGCTCGACACCGACCTGTACAAATTCACCATGATGCAGGCGGTACTGCACCAGTACCCCGGCGCCACGGTGCAGTACCGGTTCAAGTGCCGTACGCCGGGTATCGACCTGGCCCGGTTCATCGACCAGATCGACGAGGAGATCGATCACCTGTGCAGCCTGCGCTTCAGCAGCGAAGAGCTGGATTACATGCGCGGCCTGCGCTTCGTGAAGCCGGACTTCGCGGACTTCCTCGGCCTGTTCCACCTGGATCGCAAGTACATCACCCTGCGGGCGTCGGACAGTGTGCCGGGCGAGATCGAGCTGGACATCACCGGGCCGTGGCTGCATACGATCATGTTCGAAGTGCCGCTGCTGGCGATCATCAACGAGGTCTGGTTCCGCAACACCACCACCCCCGACATCGCCGAAGGTGAACGACGGCTGCAGGCCAAGGCGGCGCTGCTGCGTGACACCCCGGGTTTCGAACACTGCCGGGTGGCCGACTACGGAACGCGTCGGCGCTACTCGCGTGACTGGCACGCGCGCCTGCTGCCGTTGCTGCGTGACGCGCTGGGAACCCAGCTGGTCGGCACCAGCAACGTGCATTTCGCCCGGCTGTACGGCATGACGCCGCACGGCACGATGGCACACGAGTACCTGCAGGCGTTCCAGGCGATCGGCCCGCGCCTGCGGGATTCGCAGGTGGCGGCGCTGGAATCCTGGGCCCGCGAGTACCGTGGCGACCTCGGCATCGCGCTGTCCGACGTGGTCGGGCTGGACGCGTTCCTGCGCGATTTCGACATGTATTTCTGCAAGCTGTTCGACGGCGTGCGGCACGATTCCGGCGATCCCTTCGACTGGGGCGACCGCATGCTGGCGCACTTCCAGCAGCGCCGCGTCGATCCGCGCACCAAAGTGCTGGTGTTCAGCGATGGGCTGAACATCGAAAAGGTCATGCGCTTGTTCGACTACTTCCGTGGCCGCTGCCAGGTCGCCTTCGGCGTTGGTACGCACCTGACCAATGACCTCGGTCCGACACCGCTGAACATCGTGATCAAGATGGTCCGCTGCAACGGGCAACCGGTGGCGAAATTGAGTGATTCGCCGGGCAAGAGCATGTGCGACGATCCCGGTTACCTGGCCTACCTGCGCCAGGTCTTCGAGCTGCCGCCAGCGCTCTGATCCGCGCGGACTTCCGCTGCGCTCGCCGAGCATGGCTCGGCGCTACCATCAGCCGGCGCGCGGGGCGCGGCGCTACCAACCACCTCGGTAGCGCCGAGCCATGCTCGGCGAGCGCAGCGGCGGCGCGGTCACTCCAGCGCGAAGCGCAGCACGAACAGTCCGGCAACCAGCCACACCGCTGGATGCACCTCGCGCCAGCGCCCGGTGCCGGCCTTCAGCGCGGCATAGGCGATGAAGCCGAATGCCAGGCCATTGGCAATGGAGTAGGTGAACGGCATCGCCAGTGCGCACAACGCCGCCGGCACCGACTCGGTGAGGTCGTTCCATTCCACTTCCACCAGTTCGCGCAGCATCAATCCGGCCACGAACAACAGCGCCGGGGCCGTCGCGTAGCCGGGCACCATTGCCGCCAGTGGTGAGAACAACAGCGCCGCCAGAAACAGTGCGGCCACCACCAGCGCAGTCAGTCCGGTGCGCCCGCCCACCTGCACGCCGGAAGCGCTTTCGGCAAAGGCGGTGGTGCTGCTGGTGCCCAGCAGCGAACCGGCGACGATCGCCGTGCTGTCGGCCAGCAGCGCCCGGCCGAAGCGCTTCTGTGCACCGGGCAGCTTCAGCAGGCCGGCCCGGCCCACCACGCCGTACAGCGTGCCGGTGGCATCAAAGACTTCCACCAGCACGAATACCAGCACCACCTGCAGCAGCACCGCCAGCGGCGCGCCGCCGTCGTGGTGCAGCAGGCCGGGCAGGTCCAGCTGCAGGAAGGTCGGGGCCAGGCTGGGCGGCAACGAAACCAGCCCTTGGTACTGCACGCTGCCGAGCAGCCAGCCGGCGCCGGTGACCGCGAGGATGCCGATCAGTATGGCGCCACGCACGCGGCGTGCCTCCAGCACGGCAATCAGCAGGAAGCCGGCCAGGGCCAGCAGCGGGGGCGCGGTGTTGAGCGGTCCCAGCGCCACCAGCGTGTCTTCGTTGCCGACGATCACACCGGATTTCTGCAGCGCGATGATGGCCAGGAACAACCCGATGCCCGCCACGATCGCCGAGCGCAGCGAAGCCGGGATGCCCGCCACCAGCCAGGCACGCACGCCGGTCAGCGACAGCACCAGGAACACCAGCCCGGAAATGAACACCGCCGCCAGCGCCTGCTGCCACGGCAGGCCGGCGGCACCGACCACGGTGAAGGCGAAGAACGCATTCAAGCCCATGCCCGGCGCCATGCCGACGGGGAAGTTGGCGGCGAAGGCCATCACCAGCGAGCCCAGCGCGGCGGCCAGGCAGGTGGCCACGAACACCGCGCCGGCGTCCATCCCGGTGGTGGACAGGATGTCCGGGTTGACGAAGACGATGTAGGACATCGTCAGGAAGGTGGTCAGGCCGGCCAGCAGTTCGGTGCGCACGGTGGTGCCATGCTGCTGCAGCTGGAACAGGCGTTCGAGGAGGGCCATGGAAGTCTCGTGACGATCAGATGTCACGACCAACGGTCGTGACCTACCGGAATGTAAACGGCCGCGCAGTGCGCGGCCGTTTTTCCTTCTTATTTAAGCGCCTTGAAGCGCAGGCGCTTGGGCGCGGCGTCGTCGCCCATGCGGCGGCGCTTGTCTTCTTCGTACTCGCGGTAGTTGCCCTGGAAGAACTCCACGTGCGAGTTGCCTTCGAAGGCCAGGATGTGCGTGGCGATGCGATCGAGGAACCAGCGATCATGCGAAATGACGAACGTGTTGCCCGGGAACTCGAGCAGCGCATCTTCCAGCGCACGCAGGGTTTCGATATCCAGGTCGTTCGACGGTTCATCGAGCAGCAGCACGTTGCCACCCTGCAGCAGGGTCTTGGCCATGTGCAGGCGGCCACGCTCACCACCAGACAGCGAACCGACCAGCTTCTGCTGGTCCTGGCCCTTGAAGTTGAAGCGGCCGATGTAGGCGCGCGACTGGATCTCCACGCCGTTGATGTTGAGGATGTCCAGGCCGCCGGCGATTTCCTGGAAGACGTTATGGTTGCCTTCCAGCGCGTCGCGGCTCTGGTCCACGTAGGACAGCTTGACGGTCGGGCCGACCACGATTTCGCCGGTATCCGGCTTTTCCTGGCCGGTGATCATCTTGAACAGGGTCGACTTGCCGGCGCCGTTGGGGCCGATGATGCCGACGATGGCGCCACCGGGCACCAGGAAGTTCAGGTTGTCGAACAGCAGGCGATCGCCGAACTTCTTCGAGACGTTCTTGAACTCCATCACCGCGTTGCCGAGACGCTCGCCCGGCGGGATGAAGATTTCATTGGTCTCGTTGCGCTTCTGGTAATCGACCGACTGCAGTTCTTCCAGGCGGGCCAGGCGGGCCTTGCCCTTGGTGCGGCCGCCCTTGGCATTCTGGCGCGACCATTCCAGTTCCTTCTGGATCGCCTTCTGGCGCGACTTCTCCTGGTTGTCTTCCTGCTTCAGGCGCTCGTCCTTCTGGGTCAGCCAGTCGGTGTAGTTGCCCTTCCACGGAATGCCGCGACCGCGGTCCAGTTCCAGGATCCACTCGGCGGCGTTGTCCAGGAAGTAGCGATCATGGGTGACTGCCACCACGGTGCCGGTATAGCGCGCCAGGAACTGCTCCAGCCATTCCACCGACTCGGCATCGAGATGGTTGGTCGGCTCATCGAGCAGCAGCATGTCCGGCTTCTGCAGCAGCAGGCGGCACAGCGCCACCCGGCGCTTCTCACCACCGGACAGGGTGCCGACGATGGCTTCCCACGGCGGCAGGCGCAGCGCATCGGCGGCTACGTCCAGCTGGTTTTCCAGGGTATGCGCGTCACCGGCGGCGAGGATCGCCTCCAGGCGCTCCTGTTCCTTGGCAAGCTTGTCGAAGTCGGCGCCTTCCTCGGCATAGGCCAGGTACACCGCGTCCAGCGCGGCCTGTGCCTGCAGCACTTCGCCCACGCCTTCCTCGACCGATTCACGCACGGTCTTGGTCGGGTCCAGCTCCGGTTCCTGCGCCAGGTAGCCGACCTTGATGCCGGCCTGCGGGCGTGCCTCGCCCTCGAAATCGTTGTCCACGCCGGCCATGATCTTCAGCACGGTGGACTTGCCCGAGCCATTCAGGCCCAGCAGGCCGATCTTCGCCCCCGGGAAGAACGACAGCGAGATGTCCTTGATGATCTGCCGCTTGGGCGGAACCACCTTGGACACGCGGTTCATGGTGTAGATGTATTGCGAGGACATGAAGTCTCCCAGAGGGTCGATCCACCGGGCCGAGAGCCCGGGCCGGCGGAAAACGGAATATTTGACCCAGCATTATCGCCGATCCCCCCTTTCACTGCCATGCCGCCGGGCGGCGGGTTCAGCCATGGGCGGGCGCCGACGTTGCGCTGTCCACCCCGGCAGCACCAGCAAGCCGGTATCCCGACTGTGGCGGTCCGGGGAAGCGAGCAGTCTGTTGGCTCCAACCCAGGGAGATCGCGCATGAAAGCCGTCGTTACGTTGTTGGCCACGGTCCTGCTGCCGCTTTCGGTGGCTGCGCAGGCCCCACCGCCCCTGCTGCCGGCAGGAGTGGAACTGATCGACCTGGGCGTGTCCATGGGAAGCCTGCGGGAGTTCGACATCGAAGTGCCGCGGACCGAAAAATGGCTTCCCTACGAACTGGTCGCTGTCGACGGCGGGGCGCTGTCAGGCACGCTGCACGTGTCACTTGCCAGCGGCCAGTCGCTGCGTGAGGTCACGCTGGATGGCAGGACCATCGTCGGCGGGGTGGTGGTGTTGCCCGCCACCGCCTCCGCGCGCCGCCTGCGGATCAGTCTGCAGGGCGGGTCGCAGGACATGCGGACCAACCTGTCGTTGATGCCGATGCGGCCGCAGCTCAGGTCCGGCCAGGTCGTACCGGTATATCCGCGTCACCGCGCAGGAGAAGCCTTCGGCGAGACGCTGGAACTGCGGCTGACCAAGCCCTCCGATGTGGATCTGCGCACCTGGGGCGGCAATGCGGCGGTGAAGCTGGAAGTCACAGGGCCGGCCGTCGGCGGCGGATTCCCGGTTTCTGCCTGTGCGGACGAAGGCGATGCCTGGCGGCGTTGCCACCTGCGCGGTCTGGAAGCCGGCGTTTACTACGTGTCCGTCGAGGGAACCGGTGCACCGGTCAACCTGCTTGGGAGCTGGACGGCCAGCGAGGACGGCTGAAGCCTTGCCAAAAAATGAACAGGGGCGTTCGTGGCGACGGAGGAAGCGTTTCCAGCCGGAATCCATTCAGATCGCATGGGCAATATGGACATCACCCACCCGTCCTGCAGAGGTAGACCATGCGCATCAATCGATTCCTGGCCGGTGCCGTGGCTTCCGCACTGGCCTTTGCCGCGGTCAGTCCGGCCTTTGCCGACGACGACCGCCATCGCGGACACGATCGTCGCGAGTGGCGGGAGGATCGGCGCGACGACCGCCGTGACTACCGCCACGACCGGCGCGAAGCACGGCGGGACTGGCGCGACGACCGTCGGCATGACCGCCGCGACTGGCGCGATGATCGACGCCATGGCGGCTACTACCGGCCGGCGCCGCCCCCGCGCGTGGTTTACCGTCCAGCCTACCGCCCCGCGTACGGACCGGGCCCGGGCTATGGCTGGAAGGTCGGTCACCGCTACCGTGATTACTACCGTGGCCCGATCTATGTAGTCAATGACTACAACAGCTATCACGTCCGTCGCCCGCCGCGCGGCCACCACTGGGTCCGCGACGATCGCGGCAACCTGCTGCTGGTCGCCATCGCCACCGGGATCCTCGCCGACTTCGTGATCAACGGCCGCTGAGAGCAGCGGGACACGCACGCCACGACGGCGCCCAGCAGGGCGCCGTTGTCGTTCACGGCGTCCTGCGGCGATGGCCCCCCTCCCGGCGCAGGCACTACAATTGACCGCCTTGTTGTTCCTTTCCTGCCTGCCCCCGGAGAAACCGATGTTCCCGCGCGACGTCCGAATCGAAAGCTACGATCCCGAACTGGCCAAGGCCATCGCCGATGAGTCCCGCCGCCAGGAAGACCACGTCGAGCTGATCGCGAGCGAGAACTACGCCAGCCCGATGGTGATGGAAGCCCAGGGCAGCCAGCTGACCAACAAGTACGCCGAAGGCTACCCGGGCAAGCGCTATTACGGCGGTTGCGAGTACGTGGATATCGCCGAGCAGCTGGCGATTGATCGCCTGAAGCAGCTGTATGGCGCCGATTACGCCAACGTGCAGCCGCACAGCGGCTCGCAGGCCAACCAGGCGGTCTACTTCGCCCTGCTGCAGGCCGGTGACACCATCCTGGGCATGAGCCTGGCGCATGGCGGTCACCTGACCCACGGCGCCAAGGTCAATGCCTCCGGCAAGCTGTTCAATGCGGTGCAGTATGGTGTAAACGACCAGGGCCTGATTGACTACGACGAAGTCGAGCGCCTCGCCGTCGAGCACAAGCCGAAGATGGTCGTCGCCGGTTTCTCGGCCTATTCGCAGGTGGTTGATTGGGCGCGTTTCCGTGCCATTGCCGACAAGGTCGGTGCGTATCTGTTCGTGGACATGGCGCACGTGGCCGGCCTGGTCGCCGCCGGCGTCTACCCGAGCCCGCTTGAGCACGCCCACGTGGTGACCTCCACCACCCACAAGACCCTGCGCGGTCCGCGTGGCGGCATCATCATCGCCAAGGGCGCCAGCGAAGAACTGGTCAAGAAGCTGCAGTCGATCGTCTTCCCAGGCATCCAGGGCGGCCCGCTGATGCACGTCATCGCGGCCAAGGCCGTGGCCTTCAAGGAAGCGCTGGAGCCGGGCTTCACCAGCTACCAGCAGCAGGTGGTGAAGAACGCCCAGGCCATGGCGAAGACCCTGATTGCGCGGGGCTACAAGATCGTTTCCGGCGGCACCGAAAACCACCTGATGCTGGTCGACATGATCGGCAAGGACGTGTCCGGCAAGGACGCCGAAGCCGCACTCGGCAAGGCCCACATCACGGTCAACAAGAACTCGGTCCCCAACGACCCGCGTTCGTCGTTCGTGACCTCCGGCCTGCGCCTGGGTACCCCGGCGGTGACCACCCGCGGCTATGGCGAACAGGACTGTATCGATCTGGCCAACTGGATCGCCGACGTGCTGGATGCACCGGCAGACGAAGCGGTGATCGCCCGCGTGCGCGATGCGGTCAGCGCGCAATGCCGGAAGCATCCGGTCTACGGCTGAGCGATCGGGACGTGGGCGGGCGGGGCGGGAACGCCCGGCCGCGCGCCTGCTGCCGCCATGAGCGGGCTTTGTTTGCTGCTCATGGCCTTCTCAGGTACCGTTGCGACGCCGCCATGTCCTTCGCATGACGTTTCCGAGACTCAAGGCGCTCCATGCACTGTCCGTTCTGCCAACATGCCGACACCCGGGTGATCGATTCGCGCGTCTCTGAAGACGGTGCGACGATTCGTCGTCGGCGTGAGTGCGAGGCCTGCAGCGAGCGCTTCAGTACCCTGGAAACCATCGAGCTGAAGCTGCCGACCATCGTCAAGGGCGATGGCAGCCGCGAGGCGTTCGAGGCCCGCAAGGTGCGCGCCGGCTTTGACCGCGCGCTGCAGAAGCGTCCGGTGCCGGAAGACAAGATCGAAGCGGCGGTGCGCTCGGTGATCCACCAGCTGCGCATCTGCGGTGAGCGCGAAGTGCCCTCCATCCGCGTCGGCGAGTTCGTGATGAACGAACTGCGCAAGCTCGACCATGTCGGCTATGTGCGCTTTGCCTCGGTATATCGCAGCTTTGAAGATGTCGCCGACTTCCGTGAAGAGATCGAAAAGCTGGAACGTGATCTGCCGGCCAGCACCGAGCAACTGCAGCTGCTGGGCGATGTGATCGCCCTGACCAAGAAAAAGAAAGGCTGAGCGCGCGCCGCCGCGTGCCTGGATCCAAGGAGCACCGATGAGCGCTTTTTCCGCGCTGGATCACCTGCACATGGCCACGGCCCTGCGCCTGGCCGAGCGTGCTGCCTACACCACCCGCCCCAACCCCATGGTCGGTTGCGTGATCGCCCATGGGCAGCAGGTGGTGGGACAGGGCTGGCATCAACGCGCCGGCGGCCCGCATGCCGAAGTGTTCGCACTGCGCGAAGCGGGCGAGCAGGCGCGGGGCGCCACCGCTTACGTCACCCTTGAGCCCTGTGCCCACTTCGGCCGCACGCCGCCCTGCGCGCTGGCCTTGATCGAAGCCGGCGTGAGCCGTGTGGTCGCTGCCATGCGCGATCCCTTTCCGCAGGTCGACGGCGGAGGTTTCGACCGGCTGCGCGCCGCAGGGATCGAGGTCAACGAGGGGCTGCTGGCCGTGCAGGCGCGGGAGCTCAATCGCGGTTTTCTGTCGCGCGTCGAGCGCGGCCGCCCATGGGTGCGGGTCAAGCTGGCCGCCAGCCTGGACGGCCGCACGGCGATGGCAGATGGCAGTTCGAAATGGATCACCGGGCCGGCCGCGCGCGAAGACGTGCAGCACTGGCGGGCCAGGGCGGGGGCGATCCTGACCGGCGCCGACACGGTACTGGCTGACGATCCGATGCTGACCGTGCGCCTGCCCGGCATCGAAGTGATGCCACCGCTGCGCGTGGTGCTCGATGCGCGGCTGCGTTCGCTGGAATGCGCGCGCGTACGGGAAGGGGGAGCGCCAACCTTGTATCTGCACGGCGCCGAGGTGAGTCCACCGGACGCAGCCGATGCGCAATTCGCCAGCGTGCCCTGCACGGCCGGCCGGCTGGACCTGGGCGCGGTGCTTGCGCTGCTGGCAGCACAGGGCGTCAACGAAGTGCATACCGAAGCCGGCGCCACGCTCGCCGGCGCGCTGCTGGCCGGCGGCTGGGTCGATGAGCTGCTGCTGTACCAAGCGCCGACGCTGCTCGGCGAACACGGCCTGCCCCTGTTTTCCGGCTTGGGTATCGAGGCGATGACGGAGCAACGGCGCATGCAGGTCATTCAACAGGTGCAAGTGGGTGAGGATCAGCGTTTGTTGCTACGTCCCCAGATGGGATGAGGCGAGTGATCGCGTAACCGTCGGAGGCGCGGCTTGATGCGTCGCGAGGAGACGTCGCTTTCGACCGTCCGACCAGCTTTCTGTTGTTGCGCCAATCATTCCCGGTGACTTTGAACACCAGCAGTTCACGGTCCTGCGGATTGTAGAAAGCGGTAAGAAATGTCTCACGGGATGCTGCGCCGCTCAGGTACACCGGAATCGTGCCGACTGTTTTGTACTTTCCTGCCGTGCCGTGCAGATGTCCGGCGAAGATGCCGAGAATGAGATCTTCATTGTCCTTCATGAGCTGCCGGAAGCGCGGATTGTCGGGCGACTGCCAGTTGGCATAAGGCGGTTTGTGCATGTTGAGGATGACATCTTTGCCTGCTTCTCGCGCCCACTTCAGCTCGGTCTCGAGGAAGCCGAGGGAGTCATTGATGATGAACGTCCGTCGGGCGGACTCGAACTTCACGCTGTAGGTTGGTTCGTTCTGCAGCTGGATCGCCAGGATGTCGCCGAGCACCAGGGAGTAAGCCAGGCTGCCACGATGCGTTTCCCAGCCGTTGTCACTGACCGAATGGTCGAATGCGCGTGTGGGGTAGCTTCTTGCCCAGCCCGCCATGTCCTTGTACATGTCGCGTGCGCAGCCATTGTTGGCGCAGTCGTTGACATTGTTTTGATAGTCGTGGTTGCCGAGATTGACGTAGAAATTGCGGCGATAGAATTGCTTGAACGGATGGCTGTACATGTAGGCCCGTTCATCGCCATGCCCGAACGCCGTGATGTCGCCATTGATGAACAACGGGATGGTGTCCAGGCTGCCGAACTCCATTCGATACTCCATGGTTGCCAGCCCCTGACGGTTGATGAAAAGCTTTGAGCGGCGCTCTTTTTCTGCATTGGATTCCGGCTCGCCCGAATCCGATTTTTCGGTCCATCGGTGTTGCGGGTCCGAGATGAAAACGAATTCCTGCAGAACGGGGGCAGCGGCCGAGCCCGCGAAGGGAAGCAGGCAGGCGATGGCCGCTGACAGCAGCCAGTAGGCGCGAACGTGTGCAGACTGCAAGGGAACGCCGCGGATCATGGCGATACTCCGTTTGGATTATCGTCAATCAACAGGCTTGGAGAAGACATTGCAGTCGGCAAAGTCGATGGGGTGTTCGGACGTCGCCGCGCGCGCGATGCATCCCCGGTGAGCTACGCGGCCAGTGCGTCATCATCCGCCGCGGAAGTGCCCAGTCCATTCGGTATTTCCGCACCGTGCAACGGGCGCAAAAAAATGGGCCCCCGGAGGAGCCCATCTTGATCGACGTGTCGTTACTGACAGACTCAGAAGCTGGCGCGGACACCGGCCGAGTACTGGGTCACGTCTTCGATGACCTGCACTTCCCCCACCACGCCCCACATCGGGGTGATGTTGATCTGGCCACCGACATTGCCGACCCAGGTGCCGTCCATGTCGCTGCCGTCCATGTAGCCGCCTTTCAGCCAGGCTTCGGTACGTGCCGACGGCTTGCCGCGCACGCCGAACGTGCCGCGGGCGGCATTGAAGTGGTCCTTCTGGCGTACGGTGGCGAAGCCGGTTTCCTTCAGGGTCAGCTCGGCGTTCTGGCGGGTCCAGGCGATGTCGGCGGTGAAGTCCACGCGATCGCTCATGCCCATGTGGTAACCGATACCGAACTCCGGCTGGTCCAGTTCCAGCTTCAGGCTGCCGCCATCGAAGCCGTAGGACTTGGACACCTGCGACCAGGCGCCGAACAGGTAGACCTGCGGTGCGATCGCGAACGAGCCACGGATGTAGCCGCCGTCGACCTTGGGGTCGTCCAGGAAGTCATCGTTGACCTTGAACTGGGTCCAGCCCGCCTCGACGTAGGTGTAGCTCAGATCGTCGGCGGCGAAGGCCGACAGCGGCGACAGGGCGAGCAGGGAGGCGGCCAGCAGCATCTTGCGCATGCGTGAATTCCTTGAGGTTGCGTTCCATTGCAGGCAGCCGGTCCGACCGCCCGGGGCGACGTCTTTGTCGCACTCGGCGCGGATTCTAACGAAAGTTTCACAAAAAGCGAGCCTTCAGCCTCATTTGTTACACTAGCTGCGCCGGTTCGCCGGTATACAAACGTCTTCAGGGCGGGGTGCGATTCCCCACCGGCGGTAGGTGCCAGATACGGCGCGAGCCCGCGAGCGCTCCGGCAGGGTCATCCCGGCAGGAGGTCAGCAGATCCGGTCGGATGCCGGAGCCGACGGTCATAGTCCGGATGAAAGAAGACGGTGCCACGGGGCCTTGCGGTGCCGTGCGTACCTGTTTGCCTTGCGGCGTTTTTCGCTCACTCCTGCGGAGAACGTTACGTGTTTACTGGAATCATTGAAGGCCTCGGCCACCTGGCCGCCCGTGAAACCCTCGGCGGCGATGTCCGCTTCACCTTCCGCGTCGGCAGCCTGCCGTTCGACAACGTCCAGCTGGGCGAGAGCATTGCCATCAACGGCGTGTGCCTGACCGTGATCGCCTTCGACGCGCAGACCTTCCAGGCCGACGCATCGACCGAAACGCTGGGGCTGACCACCCTGGGCCAGCTGGCCGAAGGCGCGGTGATCAACCTGGAGCGCGCCATGCGTCCGACCGACCGGCTCGGCGGACATCTGGTCAGCGGCCACGTCGATGGCCTGGGGCAGGTCCTGTCCATCCATGACGACGCACGCGCGCAGCGCTGGCGCTTCGCCGCCCCGGCCGCCCTGCGCCGCTACATCGCAAAGAAGGGATCGATCTGCGTCGACGGGGTCAGCCTGACCGTCAACGAGGTGGACGAGGAGGGGTTCGACGTCGCCCTGATTCCGCATACCGTCTCGCACACCGCGTTCTCCAACACGACGGTCGGCAGTGCGGTGAACCTGGAAATCGACCTGGTCGCCCGCTACGTGGAACGCCTGCTGGGCGAAGGAGCACGCGCATGAATTTCGCCCCGATCCCCGAGATCCTGGAAGACATCCGCCAGGGCCGCATGGTGGTCATCGTCGACGACGAAGACCGCGAGAACGAAGGCGACCTGATCATGGCCGCCGAGCTGGTCAAGCCCAGCGACATCAACTTCATGGTGACCCATGGCCGTGGACTGGTGTGCCTGCCATTGACCCGCGAACGGGCAGCCGACCTCGGCCTGGCGCCGATGGTGCAGGCCAATACGGCGCAGTTCCAGACCAACTTCACGGTCAGCATCGAGGCCGCCGAGGGCGTGACCACCGGCATCTCCGCGTATGACCGTGCGCACACCATCCGCACTGCGGTGAAGCCCACGGCCAAGGCCAGCGACCTGCACCAGCCGGGCCACATCTTCCCGTTGATCGCCCAGCCGGGCGGGGTGCTGACCCGCGCCGGCCACACCGAAGCCGGCGTGGACCTGGCGATGCTGGCCGGGCTGGAACCGGCCGGCGTGCTGGTCGAAATCCTGAACCCCGATGGCAGCATGGCGCGGCGGCCGGAACTGGAAGTGTTCGCCCGCGAACACGGCCTGAAGATGGGCTCCATCGCCGACCTGATCGCCTATCGGCTGGCCACCGAAAAGACCGTCGAGCGGGTGGACGAGCGGGAGATCGACACCGAATTCGGTGGCTTCACCCTGGTGACCTACCGCGACCGTATCGCGCATGACCTGCATTTCGCGCTGGTCCGGGGCACCCCGGATGCCGATACCCCCACACTGGTGCGGGTACAGGTGGAAAACCCGCTGGCCGACCTGCTGCACTGGCGCCGTGATGATTTCGGCGTGGCCGCGACCGATGCGCTGCGCGCCATCGCCGCGGCAGACAGCGGTGTGATGGTGGTGCTGTCGGCCCCGCGCGATGGCGAAGCCCTGCTGGCACGGCTGCGCCAGCAGCCGCAGCCGATCGCCCCCGGCAAGGACAAGGATGTGAGCCAGTGGCGCCGCAACGGGGCCGGCGCGCAGATCCTGTCCGATCTCGGACTGGGCAAGCTGCGCGTGCTGGGCACGCCGCGTCGTCAGGTCGGCCTGGCCGGCTATGGCCTGGAAGTGGTCGAAACGCTGGGCTGCTGAGCCCGGCATCGCGTGCGGGCCCGCCAAGGGCCCGCGCACAGCCCGCGCGCGGTAAACTTGCCCCCTCTTACGTACCCCATACCCGCACATGAGCCATTTCGAAGGCGATCTTCGCTCTCCCGGATCGGCGCGCCTGGCCATCGTGGCCAGCCGCTGGAACGCCCGCATCACCGACGCGCTGGTCACCGGCGCGCGGCAGAGCCTGGCCAGCAATGGCATCAGCGAAGACGCCGTGGATGTCGTCCGGGTGCCCGGCGCCTGGGAAATCCCGCTGGTCGCTGCGCGCCTGGCCGCGGCCCACCAGCATGCCGCCATCATCACCCTGGGCTGCGTGATCCGCGGCGATACCCGCCACTACGAACACGTGGCCGACCGTTGCGCCGAAGGCCTGATGCGCGTGCAGCTGGACTTCGGCGTGCCGGTGCTGAACGGCGTGCTGGCGGTGGAACGTGCCGAGGATGCCGAAGCACGTGCTGGCGGCAGCCACGGCAACAAGGGTGAAGAGGCCGCGTTGGCGGCCTTGGAAATGATCAATCTTCTGGAGCAGCTGCCATGAACAACCATTCCCAGGGCAGGCCGTCCGGCAGACCCGTACGCCGTGATGGCGTCGATCCCGTGCTGCGCTCGCGCGCACGCCGTCGTGCCGTGCAGGCCATCTACGCCTGGCAGATCTCCGGCGGCAATGGCCAGTCACTGGTCGCCCAGTTCGCCCACGAACAGGCCCGCGAAGTCGCCGACCTGGCCTACTTCGAAGCGCTGGTGCACGGCGTGCTCGACAACCGTCGCGACATCGACCAGGCACTGGCGCCGTACCTGGATCGCACCATCGAGGAAGTCGATGCGATCGAACGCGCGGTGCTGCGGCTGTCCGCCTATGAACTGCGCTTCCGTGCCGACATCCCGTACCGCGTGGTGATCAACGAGGCCATCGAATCGGCCAAGCGCTTCGGCTCCGAACACGGCCACACCTATGTCAACGGCGTGCTGGATCGTGCTGCCGTGGAGTGGCGCAAGACCGAAAGCGGTCACTGACCCGTGATGGCGCCGAACGATGTCCGGCGCCACGGACACCTTGCATGTCCCTCGCCGAATTCGCCCTGATTGATCGTATCCGCGCCCGCAGCAAGGGGGGGGATGACATCGTGCTGGGCATCGGTGACGATGCGGCGCTGCTGCAACCGCTGGCCGGACACTGGCTGGCGGTGACTGCTGACACGCTCAACAGCGGCGTGCATTTTCCGCCGGAAACGCTGCCCGCCGACATCGGCTGGAAGACCCTGGCGGTGAATCTTTCCGACCTCGCCGCGATGGGCGCCATCCCCGCCTGGGGCACGCTGGCGTTGTCCCTGCCGGAAGCCAACGCGGCGTGGATCGATGCCTTCGCCGACGGCTTCTTCGCACTGGCTGATGCGCATGACTGGCGGCTGATTGGTGGCGATACCACGCGCGGCCCGCTGTCGTTGTCGGTGACCGCGTTCGGCCAGATACCGCACGGGCAGGCCTTGCGGCGCGATGGCGCGCAGGTGGGCGACGACATCTGGGTCAGCGGCACGCTGGGTGATGCGGCGTGTGCGCTGCAGTCCTGGCAGCGCGGTGAGCTGGATGTCACCCGGCTCGCGGCGGATCCCGCATGGGAGTACCTCCGCCAGCGATTGCTGCGGCCCATGCCGCGTGTGCAGCTGGGGCTTGCGCTGCGCGGTATCGCGACCGCTGCAGTGGATGTGTCCGACGGACTGATGGCAGACCTGGGGCATATCGCCGCGCGCAGCGGCGTGGCGGCCCATGTCGACGCCGATCTGCTGCCCTGCTCGACGGCGCTGCAGCGGGTGCTGAGCAGGGAGGCCGCGCGCTCCTGTGCCCTGCAGGGGGGCGATGATTACGAGCTGTGCTTCACCGCGCCGGTAAGCAGTCGGCAGCGTCTGTCGGCGCTGTCCGGTGAGCTTGGCATATCGCTGACACGCATCGGTGCGATGCTGCATGGCGAAGGCGTTCACTGCCCAGGATCAGGGGCGACACACGGCTACGTCCATTTCCGTTCGCCGCCCATGGCGGCCGGCGGTCAGTCGTAGTCAGCGGTCAGGATCGCTTTCCCCTGCACGCTACCGGGCGTCAACGCACCTGCGGTCCGGACGTAGCGTGCGGTCAGCGCGATGGTCTGATCACCGGCATGTGGACCTGCACGCGTCCATTGGTCGCCAAAGTGCACCGGCTGGCCATCACGCAGCAACTGCACCGCAACGCCAGCGTCGCTGTGTGATGGCGTCGGTGTAAGTATGCTGCCTTGGTTGCCTGCGTCCAGCGCATCATGAAGCGTCAATTTGACTTTGATGCCATCGCGCGGGCAATTCATCAGCACGTTCAAGGGTGTGTCGCCGGTCGATGCGCCCACTCTGGGGAATTGGTTTGCCGACGCTGGGCTCAGCTGCAGGGCGGTATCGAACAGGACACAGGTGCGCGCGGGAATCACCAGGCTGAATGACAGGCTGTGCTGCAATGAGCCATTGGCGGGGAAACCCGGCATCGTGGTGATGGCACTCAGGGTTGTCGGAGCGACGCTGGCCATTACCCCGCCGCGCGAATAGATGAAATAGCCCAGGCTGAGGGTCATGTTCACGTCTCCGCCGTGGCCGCTTTTCAGCTGGAACGTGTTCGTCGCGTCTGCCCTGTAGGGGGTGTTATCCGTGCCAGAAGGGGCGCCGGCACTGTACTTGTGGAGATTGAACACGATCAGCGGCGAATCCGGCCCCCAGCCAAAAGCAGGATACGGACGCCCACCGAGTAGGATGTCGCGGACATAGGTCAGTCCCCCCATCTGCGGGACGCTGTGTATGTCGATGGCCGTCACTCGTGGGCAGTTGGTGAACACCAGGCCGCCGCCTCGCCCGTTGCTGACGCTATGCAGCAGGACATCCGGTCTTGTTTCATCCGCTATGGTGATCTCACCGCCACTTATCAGGTCGCTGCCCTTTACCACATTGCAGGCGTGCAGCGTGCCGGTTAGGAAGGTACCTGCGGTGACAGCGCAGCGCAACATGCACATCGCCATGCCCGCTGTTCGATGCATACGGGGGTAACGGATGCTCATGGTGAACTCCGCGCAGCAGCGACGATAGGGTCATCTGCTGGCCGTGCGTGCGCCTTCGCTTCGCGCTCCGCACCATGGTCGTCCAGCCACGCGTAGCTGATCGTCGCAGGGCGTGTATCCGTGTCCGGCAAGGCAACATGCAATGTGCCGAACGGTGCCAGCATCTCCGCAGCAAGCTCCTTTCCATCTGCAAGGGAGATGCGGGTCAGCGTCACGTGATAGGGGCTGGGGTTGTGGACGCGCAACTGCGGCGCGCTGTCAGGTGCGGTTGACCAGCGCAGGCCTGCCGCCGCAGCCGCAGGTTGCCCAGGTAGGCCTGCAGGGCGGAAGAACAGCTTTATGCGCGAGCGCACAGCGAACTGCAGCAGATTGCTGCCTTGGGCCTCTCGCGGTTTCGGGGGAATGTCCAGCAGATTGAAATAAAACAGCGATTCGCGATCTGAAGCGAGTGCAGGGTCAGCCGGGCGCGGCGCGTAGGTGAGGCGGTAGGCCTGGCTTTGCTGGTCCTGGATCACACGCGGCTCCACCGGCGTCAGCTGGAATGGCGTGCGGATGTCGTCGGGCGATCGTCCCGCGTCGCCCGCATCGATCCATACCTGCACCAGGGCGGGCACATTGCCGTTATTGCGGGCGGTGATCGTGACGTCGTTGCTGCGGCGTGCATCAAGCACCACGCGCGTTCCGTCAACAACCACGGCTGCCGATGCCGGCGTGATCAGCATCGCCGCAAGAATGGGGGGGAGCCAGCGCTGAGTACGATGCATGACGGTGGCGCTGAAAAAGAAGACATCGAAGATCTTCATGGATAGGCCACCACAAGCGCGGCGAATGCACCGGCGGTTCCTGCCGTGCCATCGCCTGCGGGCGATGCATGCCAGGCAGTGAGGTCGATACGGGTGCGCGCCCTGCGTTGCACGCGCAGCCAGCGGCCATCCGATTCCCCGATCGGCCAAGGTGTGCCCTGGGCATCGAAGATGGCGACGCCGCCATGGCGCAGCCGATCAATCCGAATGTCCAGTGATGGGCCACCACTGGATGCCGGGCAGGCCAGGAACACGCTGAAGGTCTTGCGGCCAGCACGTGCATTGTCGTTGACCACGGCCGGGTCGACGCTCCCCGTCAGGACCGCAAGCACGGGGTGATCGGCGTGGACCTCGCAGGTTGAGGTGACCAGTTCGCCGCGTATCTGCAGTGGCAATTCGCCAGCGGCGGAGGAGACAGTAGTAGCAAGCAGGCCCGTGACAAAGCAAGGGAGGAGATTCATCAGGGGAAAGTCCGAAGAGGAAAAGGCGTGGCTGCACGGTGAGAGCGCTGCGGTTCCGGAAGTGTTATCGACCTTGTCTGTCGCCGATATGAGCAAAGGTGCAAGTCCAGCGCAGCAAGTTTCTATCGGGGTACGAGAGTCAATCGATAACTCTCCATGCCAGTGCAGATTGCAGAAAACCTGATGTGAGCGGCGCTGGAATCCACCTAACTTGCGGCCTATTCGTCCTCCTCGGCGGAATACTCCGCAACTCCATGCGTAACACGCTCCCGCTTCTTCTGTCCCTGGCCATCATCTTGGCGCACCCTTGCGCCGGGCCCGCTGCAGGACGTGACGAGAGCCGATATGCGTTCAATGAGGGATTTCTGGTCGGCAATCTCCCAGCCAGTGCGCAGTCCTATGCGGATGGCAACTCATTGCCCGCGGGAATCCATCGCCTGGAGATCCGCATCAACGGTGTGCTGGACGATACGAGCGATATCGACATCGATCCGCAGGGACGCGTGTCCTGCCTGCCGGTGGATATCCTGCAGCGTCTGCCATTGCGCCCTGCGCTGCGCGAAGCGCTCGACAAGGCCGGCGGGTGTGCGGATCTATCGACGCAGGTGGAGGGCGCCCGTGTCACGGTGGATGCCGCCACCCTGCAGTTGCGGATTTCAGTACCGCAGGCCGCGTTGGACGCCGGCCCCCGTGGTCATGTCGCACCGGCGCAGCGCGATCAAGGGCTGACCGCCGGTTTCATCGATTACACGTTCAACCATTACGCCGCTGCACAGCGCAGCGCGGCCTATCTCGGCGTCGCCGCTGGCTTCAATGCGGGGTCATGGCGGCTGCGCCACCGGTTTTCACTTGGCCGCCGACGGGGCCGCCTGGACCATCAGGCGTACGCCACTACATTGCAGCGTGATCTGGCCGACTGGAACGCCCGGCTTGTAATGGGGCAGGGAGCCACCAGCAGCAGCCTGTTTCCTTCCGTCCCGTTCATCGGCGCAAGCGTGCTGACGGACGAGCAGATGCTGCCCGATTCACAACGTGGCTACGCGCCAGTGGTAAGAGGAACTGCAGAAGGCAGCGCCCTGGTCACGGTTCGCCAGAACGGGCAGGCCATCCGGGAGCTGAGCGTGGCGCCGGGGCCTTTCATCATTGACGACCTCTACCCGACAGCTTACAGCGGCGACCTGCAGGTCACCGTAATGGAAGCGGATGGTCGTGAGCAACGGTTCGACGTCAGTTTTTCCGCCGCGCCCTTGGCGCTGCGGGCGGGTACATCGCGCGTGAACGTAGCTGCCGGGCAACTGGACAGTCTGCAGACAGGTTACCGGGACACGCCGCTGCGGACAGGCCGTCGTTTCGTCGAAGCCACCTACGCGCGCGGCCTGTCCAATACGGTCACTGCATTGGCCGGCGCGCAGTGGGCAGAGCACTATCATGCCGCTTCGGCAGGCATTGCCCTGAACACGCGCATCGGTGCGTTCGGTTCCGATCTCACCTCTTCTTCTGCACGGCCGCCAGGTGTCGCTGCGCGCTCAGGGTCCAGTGTTCGCCTGAATTACCAACGCTATGTTGCCGGTACGGCGACCCGGATTGGGCTGTCCTCTTCGTGGACATTGGCACGGGGTTTCTCCGGCCTGGCCGATCACCTTGATCCCTACAGCGGGGGCAAGGAAACGAAGGCCGAGCGCTCCCGTCTGCATTGGAACATCAACCAACGACTCGGCGACCACAGTCAGTTCTACCTCATGGGCAGCCAGAGCACCTCGTGGCGACATGCTCAAGGTCACCTGCAGTATCAGATGGGATGGCAGCAGTCACTGGGCAGCGTGAACATCGACGTGTCCGCGACGCGCAGCGACTCCGGTGACGGCGGCCAGGACGTGCGTTACGCGATTGGCATGAGCATGCCACTGGGCCGGGCGATGCACGCTCCGCGGCTGATCACGCGTCTGGACCGCGCGGACACTGGATCGCGTCAGAGCCTTGACATCAGCGGCTCCCTCGGTGCTTCGAATCCTTTCAGCTATGGTGCATCGGCGAGCCGCGGCAGCCATGGCGACACCAGCCACCTGAGCGGGACATGGCAGTCGAGCCATGGCCGATTCCATGCCAGTGCGGGGCATGCGGAACAGGGCGCGACGCGTTCGCTGGGCGCGGCGGGCAGTCTGGTGCTCCACGCGGGGGGGCTCAACGCGGGCCCAGCGAGCCCCGGTACGCTGGTGCTGGCCCATGCCGCTGGTGCGGAGGGGGCGCGCGTGGGCCTGGGGGGCGACATCCGCATAGCGCGTAACGGCTACGCGGTGCTTCCGCATGCAAGCCCCTATCGCTGGAACCGTATCGAGCTGGACCCGAGTGGACTGCCGCTCGACGTCTCTGTGGTACGGACCTCGCAACAGGTTGCGCCCACGGCAGGCAGCATCGCGTCAGTAACGTTCGATGTACGTCGCGATAGCGTGTTGTTCATCGATGCCGTCGACTGGCTGGGCCGCTCGCTGCCCTTCGCGGCCGTGATCCACGACGAGCAGGGACGGGCCGTGGGTGCGGTAGGTCAAGGCAGTGTGATCCAGCTGCGCGGCGCGCAGGCACGTGGCGTACTGACCGCCCGAGTCGACGGCCGGGCTCTCTGCCGCCTTGTCTATGAACTTCCTGCAACCCCCGATGCAAACGGGCTGAAATGGATCCAGTCCACCTGTACGCATACGGGGTCCATGGATTGAATTCTTCTTCTTCTTCTCTTCAACTCTTCCTTGAAAGGACTGCGCCATCATGTATTTTCGTACTCTTGCTTCTTGCCTGCTTGTGACAGGCGCCTGTGTCGCGCTGGCTGCGCCTGCGAGCGCGGCTACCCTGACCATCGACGGTGAACTGCGGGCAGGAACCTGCTCGCTGAGCGCACCCGCGGTGACGCTGCCCGCCATGCCGGCCAACACGCTGAAGGAAGGCGACAACAGCCTGGTCGAAGTCGATCTCGCGCTGACGGGCTGTGTGGGCGTCAAGAAGGCCACCCTCACGTTCGACGGTGCCGCCGCTCCGAACGACGGCGATCGCTGGGAAAACACCGGCGCCGCCGAAGGTGTGTCCTTGTCGCTGCTGAAAGAGAAAACTGGAACCACCTACATCAAGAAGGGCGATACCCAAGTGCTGACAGTAGCCGCCGACACGGCAACCTTCCCGATGCGCGCCGGCTACTTCTACACGAAAGGTTCCGCTCTGGCGGCCGGCACGGTGGCTGCCAGCATCACGATCACTGCGGCGTATGAATGATCACGGATAGCAAGCGTTGGTTGCCTGATCCTGTATACGTCAAACAGATCATTCTGATCCGTAGTCCCGCGCATCTGTACCGGCGATGCAGCGCATCCTGCAGCATGAGCGGGAAGGCTGCGGTCACGACTGCCTGCAACTGACTCCCGCGGGAGCACTACGTGGTCGGCGGTAGTACCTTGCCCGGGTTGAGAATCCCATCCGGATCCAGCGCAGACTTGATCGCGCGCATCGCCATCAACGTTTCGGGGCTGAAGGCCTGTGCCATGAATCCACGCTTGGCCAGGCCGATGCCGTGCTCGCCTGACAACGTACCTTCAAGTGCCAGCGTCAATGCGAATATCCGCGGCAGCGCGGCCTGCGCGCGCGCATTCTCATCCACATCGTCCGGGTGATAGAGGATGTTGACGTGCAGGTTGCCATTGCCGGCGTGGCCGAAGGTCACGATGGTCAGGTCGAATTCGGCGGCCAGTGCCTGCACGCCGCCCACCAGCGCCGGGATGCGCGACACCGGCACCACCACGTCTTCATTGATCTTGCCGGGCGCGATGCTGCGCAACGCCGGTGAAAGCGCCTTGCGCGCCGCCCACAGCTTCTCGCGCGCCGCGCCTTCCATCGCCACGTCCAGCGCGATCATGCCGTCACCTTCGGCGGCATTCGCCAATGCCTGCAGCAGGTAGGGCAGGGTGTCATGGTCGCCATCGGCTTCGATCAGCAGCATCGCACCGGCGTCCGGTACATCGGCGCCATTGAGGCGCAGCAGCTGCAGGCTGCGCGCATCCATGAACTCCAGCCGCGTCGGCACCACCGGCTGTCCCATCACCCGCGACACCGCCTGCGCGGCGGCATCGGCATCGCGATAAAGCACCCGCAGCCCGGCCTGGGCGACCGCCACCGGGGTCAGCTTCAGGGTGGCTTCCACGATGATCGCCAGCGTGCCTTCACTGCCTACCAGCAGGTGGGTAAGATCGTATCCGGTGGCATCCTTGGTGTAGGCGCCACCGCAGCGGACCAGGTCGCCGGTGCCGGTCACCGCCACCAGCCCCAGCACGTTGTCGCGGCTGGTGCCGTACTTCACCGCGCGCGGGCCGCCCGCATTGCAGGCCAGGTTGCCGCCGATGCTGCAGATATCCGCACTGGACGGGTCGGGCGCCCAGAACAGGCCGTGTGGGGCCAGTGCCTGCTGCAGATCACCATTGAGTACCCCCGGTTCCACCACGGCGCAGCGATCGCCCGGACGAACGGAGAGGATCTGGTTCATGCGCGCCAGTGACAACACGATGCTGCCCTGCAGGGGGACTGCGGCACCGGTGGTGCCGGTGCCGGCACCGCGTGCGACCAACGCCACGCGATGCGCGCGGCAGGCCTGCACGATCGCCTGCACCTGCTCGCGGTTGCAGGGCAGGGCGACCGCCAGCGGCAGTTGATGGCGCCAGGAGTTGTCCTGCGCATTGGCGTCCAGCGCGGTGGAATCGGTGCGCCAACCGTCGGTGCCGAGCAGCAGTGACAGTTCGGCAACCAGCGTGGCGGGCAGTTCGGTGTACATGGTGATTCCAGCGGAAACCAAAGGATGGGGCGCTCAGCTGTCCAGCCGGAACGCATCGCGCAGCCACTGCAGGCGCGGCGGGTCACCGCTGGCCTGCACCACGTCGAAGCGGCACGGCCGTTCGCACAGCGCCGGATGTGCCTGCAGGTACAACTGCGCGGCCAGCACCAGTCGCTGCTGCTTGCGATGGTCCACCGAGGCGGCAGCGCCGCCGAAATCCGCGCGTGCGCGGTAACGCACTTCGACGAACACCACCGTGCCGCCATCGTCCATCACGCGGTCCAGCTCGCCACCGCGGTAGTTCACGTTGCGGTCCAGCACCTGCAGCCCGGCCTCGCACAACAGGCGTTCGGCGGCCGCTTCGACCGCCGCGCCACGACGGGCCCTGTCAGTTGGCATTGGCGATCGGCATCGGCCGGCCGCCGCTGAAGGTCGACCACGCCGGCACGCGCAGGATGTTGCCGCCGCCGTCCAGGTACAAGGTGCCGGTGGCGCCGGACAGCCCGCCCTGGGCGGCCAGCGATTCCATGTACGCGCTGATCTTCCACGCATCGAAACCGAAGGCGAACAGCCGGCCGGCGGCACCGCGCGCGCTGGGCAGCATCTGGCCGGCGGTGCCGGCGCTGGGCAGGCCGGCCACGCCGCGCACGTTCCAGGCCTCGTTCGGATAGATGATGCCGTCCAGTGCCATGTCTTCTTCCGGTTTGCCGCTGCCGACGGTCAGCTGCGAGGTGCCCACGCGGGTGCCACCGCCGACGCCGGCAAGCGCAAGCTGCGGCGCCAGCTGGCGGGCCTGCGGGGCACGCACCGCCAGCAGCACGCCATCGGCCTGTCCGGCGGCGCGCAGGCGCGCACTGATGTCGCCCACGGCGTCGGCTACGCCTATCGTCGCCAGTACCTGGCCGCCGCGCTGGGTGAAGCGTTCGGCGAATGCGGCCGCGGTGCGGCGGCCGGTGTCATCACTGCTGTGCAGCACGATCACCTTGGCGCGTTCGCGGCCGCGCAGGTATTCGGCGGCCATCACGCCGTCGTCTTCCGGCGCCAGCGAAAAGCCCGCGCTGCCGGCCGGTGGTGCATCCTTGCCGCGGTTCAGCGCCAGCACCGGTACCGGCAGCTGGGCGCGGCCGTAAACGGCATCCACTTCATCGCGTCCCAACGGACCGACGATGAAATCCACGCCGCTGGCCACGGCCCGGTCGTAGGCCGACAGGGCACCGGCCGGGGTACCGGCGGTGTCGATGAAATCAATCTCCGGCTTGCGCCGGGTTTCACCGTAGTAACCGGTCAACAGGCCATCGCGCACCGGCTGTGCGGCGGTGGCGAGGCGGCCGGTCAACGGCAGCAGCACGGCCAGCTTCACCGGCGGCCGGTAGCCATCGCTCATCGCCGGCGGGCGCTTGCTGGTGTCGAACTGGGCGTTCGCCGCATCGCGGTCGAACGGACGCGGCAGCGGCATGCCGCGCGCGATCAGGGCACGGCCGGCGAAGTTGTACAGCGGGTCATTGGCCGGCAGCGCCGCGGCGCGCGACTGCAGGGTGGCGTCATCCAGCGTGCCGAGCAGGCCGATGATCGCCGACTGGTTGTCGGTGCGCGGCTTGCCGGACAGCCCGACATGGGCGCGGGCACGTTCCTGCGCGGCGCCGAAGTTGTCGCCGGTGGCCTGCAGGGCAGCGGCGCGGGCCAGCTGCCAGCGTGAAGCCAGTGCCGGCAGCAGCTCGGTGGCCGGTTCGGACAGCGCGGCCAGCGCCTGCGCGGGTTGCTTGTCGGCCAGTGCCAGTTCGGCGGTGGTCAGCAGGTAGCGCTGGCGGCTGGCGGCGGACAGCTGGCGCGGCTGCAGCTGGGACAACAGGCTGCGCGCGCGCGTGGCATCGCCGGCTTCATGCCAGGCGAACGCGGCGTCGGCCAGCGCGTTGCTGCGTGCTGCTCCGCGCAGGGTACCGGCAAGGCTTTCCAGCTGCATCGCCGCATCGCGCGGGCGGCCTTGTTCGATCAGCAGCAGGGCCTGGCTCTGCGCCGGTGAGTCCGGTGCACTGGTGAGGCTGGTGGTGGCGCAGCCGGCCAGCAGCAGCAGCGACAACGACAGGGCGGAGATCCGGACGACAGGCTTGTTCATGATCGGGTCCATGCAGTAGGGGCAGCGGCCGTGGCCGGGTACACGCTAGGATTCTACCCTTGACCTTGGAGTGCCGCTGAAATGACCGTTGCCACGCTGTATGTCGTTGCCACCCCGATCGGCAACCTCGCCGACCTGAGCCCGCGCGGGCAGGAGGTGCTGCGGACGGTGGCGGCAATCTGTGCCGAAGACACCCGGCGCACCGGCCAGCTGCTGTCGCATTTCGGCATCTCCCAGCCGCTGGTGGCCCTGCACGACCATAACGAAGAGGTGCTGGCGCAGCGCATCGTGGCCCGCCTGCAGGCTGGCGAGTCACTGGCGCTGGTCAGCGATGCCGGTACCCCGCTGGTCAGCGATCCGGGCTTCCGGTTGGTGCGCGCGGCGCGCCAGGCCGGGATCCGGGTCAGCCCGGTTCCCGGTGCGTGCGCGGCCATCGCCGCACTCAGCGTGGCCGGCCTGCCCAGTGATCGCTTCACCTTCGAAGGCTTCCTGCCGGCCAAGGCCAGTGGGCGTCGTGATCGGCTGCAGGGCCTGGCCGGGGAACTGCGCACGATGGTGTTCTACGAGTCCTCGCACCGCATCACCGAGTCGCTGGCCGACATGGCCAGCGTGTTCGGTGGAGAGCGGCCGGCGGTGCTGGCGCGTGAACTGACCAAGCTGTTCGAAACCGTGCTCGATGGCGACCTGCACAGCCTGCAGCAACAGGTGGATGCCGATGAGAACCAGCGCAAGGGCGAGTTCGTGGTGATGGTGCAGGGCGCCGCCGATGACGAGCAGGCACAGCTGGCCGAAGGCCGTCGCGTGTACGCCACCCTCAGCGAGCACCTGCCGCCGTCCACGGCGGCCAAGCTGGCGGCCGAACTGACCGGTGCGCCGCGCAAGGCGCTGTACGGCAGCTGATGATCGCCGCCCCGAAGACGGGCGGATATGGGAGAATGCACGCGGCGGAGTCGGCCAGACAGTCGCGTCATCCTTCGGGATGCCGAGGAAAGTCCGGGCTCCATAGGGCAAGGTGCCAGGTAACGCCTGGGCGGCGCAAGCCGACGGAAAGTGCAACAGAAAGATACCGCCGAACGGCCTTCGGGCGCGTGGCAAGGGTGAAATGGTGCGGTAAGAGCGCACCGCGAGTCTGGCAACAGACCGGTACGGCAAACCCCACCTGGAGCAAGACCAAATAGGGACCTCATGGCGCGGCCCGCGTCGGGTCCGGGTAGGTTGCTTGAGCGTTGCGGTGACGTAACGCCTAGAGGAATGACTGTCCACGACAGAACCCGGCTTATCGGCCGGCTCCGCCACTCTCTTCAGCGGGTAGTACCGGCCGCTGGCCGGCACTACCCGGACGATGACCGGGCTCAGCCCGGCGTGCGGTACTGTCCGGCGGAAATGAATTTCGAGAAGTGCTCGCACCACACCACCACGGTGGTGAACTCATTCACGTCCACGTTGGCCGGCACATCCACCAGGAAGCGGTTGAAGGTCCTGACCTCGCCGATGCGCTGGGCGTTGGCCTTGATCTTCAGGAAGTCGGCCTTGTTGTCGACGAATTGGTGGACCAGGTAGACCTTGTAGTCCGGGCCCGGGCCCATCTTGCCGGCGAAGGCGACCTGGTGGGCGCTGACGCTGACCTTGCCTTCGGCCCAATGCACCGCGTCACTGCCTTTGAGGTCGCGACGGAAGGTGGTGCGGTAAGTGGCGTCGTCCATCGCGGTCTGTACCTGCTCGACCGGCGGATCGTCCGGGGCGATCAGGATAGGCAGGAAATACACACCCAGGCCGAAGCCGAGGCCGAGGGTGAGTACGTGGGTGGCGGCAAGGACGAGGATGCGACGCATTGATGACTCCCTATGAATTGAACATGCGCGTGGGGGCGCGCCAATTCAGCGTGTGATGGCGGCCGAGACATTCATAGAGACAGAGGCGACAGGAAAAGGGCGCACACGTTCATACCCCGCCGTGGAAGGCGAGACTGCCCTCGCCCACGAACGCGCCCTGCGGCCCGAAGCGTCGTTCGTGGATGGCACCCCGCCCATCGTGGTCGATCAGGATGAGGGTGCTGGCGCGGGTGCCGTAGTCGTCGCCACGGATGAAGGCCGGGCTGAGCCAGCGCTCCCGTTCCAGTCCGATCCCGGTGTCCGGCAGGTCGGCATCGGCAGGCCGGTGCTCATCGGCCAATGCCGTCCACAAGGGCTCCAGCGACGAGCTGTCGCTATCAATCCACGCTCTCAGCGCGTCCATCAGTCGTCGTGTCTTCGGCCACGGCGCATCGAGCGCGCCATTGGACAGGCCGTGGATGCCGGGTGCCAATGGCTGTTGTTCGGACGGATGGTTGCCGAGGAAATGCACGGCCTGCGCGTCTGCCAGCAGCAGGTTGAACGGGGCATATGTTGCGGCGACGCGCGACAGCCGGTCGGCGTGCACGGCGGCCGATGCCCTCCCGCACAGGTAGTCGGCGACCAGTGCACCGCGCGAAGGCCCCGCCTGCGACGCCAGTGGATCGCGCACGTTGGTGACCACCGCCATGCGGCCGCCTGAACCGACGCCTGCCCATCCGCCGCCTGAACGCAGGTCGCGGCCGCCGATCACCTGCGGTGCGTCGGTCCAGCGGGACAGCGCGGCGGTCGGCCGGGCGTGGAATTCATCGCGGTTTCCAGCCATCACCAGGCGCCAGCGCGGGTGATGCAGCCAGGACAGAGCAAGCAGGCACATGGCTCGCATTGTGCGGTTTTGCGCAGTTGCCGGCTACGTGATCGGCGCCGCCGCTGAATGCGCGGCGACGGTTTCACGCGCCGTGCACGCCCCTGAACTTCGTCCAAATCTCAAAATTTGAGACGAAACAGCCACTTGTGGATAAGCCTTGAACAAGTCTCTAAAGATCGCCGCAAGCTATTGATGGGACAGGTGATTTCCTTGTCCAAAAGTTGTTGACAACCCTTTGACCGCTGATAAGGTGGGCAACAGAGGGAAAACCGGGTCTTTTGTGGTTTTTCGTGGTTCAATGTTTCATCACGCTGAAGGAAAGGTGCACGCGTCGTGTTTCAGGGCGAGACGGCCATCACAGTTGACGATAAAGGGCGCATGGCGGTTCCGACCGTTCATCGCGACCTGGTCGCGCGCGTGAGCGGAAACCGCCTGGTCCTGACCTACAACCCGTTCGAATCCGGCTGCCTCTGGCTGTATGCCGAGTCCGAATGGGAGCGCGTCCGTGACGACGTCATGGCCAAGCCGAACACGCAGCGGGTGGTACGCCTGCTGCAACAGAAACTGGTCGGTTCGGCCGCACATCTTGAGCTGGACGGCAATGGCCGGATCAGCATCCCCGCCAGCCACCGCGGCGCGGTGGGCATCGAAAAAAAGGCGGTATTGCTGGGCATGGGTGACAAATTTGAACTGTGGAGCGAGCAGGCACACCGCGCATTGATCCAGCAGACGTTGTCTGACGAGGATCTGGGCGATGGGCTTCTCGACCTGAAATTGTGAGCCGGGGTGCCCGGATGCGCGGAGCAGCGCAGACCGGTCACCTCCCGGTGTCGCAGTCGCCGGCGGGTCATCTGCCGGTGCTGTACACCCAGGTCCTTGAAGGCCTGAGGGTGATCGAAGACGGAACCTACCTGGACGGCACGTTTGGACGTGGCGGTCATGCCCGTGGCGTGCTGGAGCAGCTCGGCGAGGCCGGCCGCCTGCTGGTCATGGACAAGGATCCGGATGCCATCGCGGTGGCCGAGCGTGACTTCGCGCCCGACCCGCGCGTGTCGATCTTCCGTGGCAGCTTCGCCCAGTTGCTGCAGTGGGACCAGACCGCCGCCGGCCTGGACGGGGTGCTGTTCGACCTCGGGGTGTCTTCGCCGCAGCTGGACGTGGCCGAACGCGGTTTCAGCTTCGGCAAGGACGGCCCGCTGGACATGCGGATGGACCCGGACAGCGGTGAAAGCGCGGCGCAGTGGCTGGCGCGCGCAGACGACACCGAGATCGCCGACGTGCTGTGGACCTATGGCGAAGAACGCCAGAGCCGCCGCATCGCCCGCGCGCTGGTGGCCCGCCGGCAGAAGCAGGCGTTCACCCGTACCGCCGAACTGGCCGAAGCCATCGCCTCGGTGATGCCGCGTGGCAAGGACAAGATTCACCCTGCCACCCGCAGCTTCCAGGCCATCCGCATCCACATCAACCGCGAACTGGCCGACCTCGAGGCGGGCCTGGATGCGGCCGTGCAACGGCTCAAGCCGGGTGGCAGGCTGGCCGTGATCAGCTTCCATTCGCTGGAAGACCGCATCGTCAAGCAGTACATGAACCGGTTGGCCAAAGCGCCTCCGAGCAACCGGCGCCTGCCCGAACAGCAGGTCTTCGTGCCCACGCTGGACCTGATCGGCGGTGCCATCAAGGCCAACGACGACGAACTGTCCGGTAACCCGCGCGCGCGTAGTGCGGTGCTGCGCGTGGCACAGAAGCGTGAGGTCGCCGGATGAGCCGGTTGATCCTGATCGTGCTGCTGGCCTGCACGGTCGCTTCGGCGATCGGCGTGGTGTTCGTGCGCCATCGCCATCGCCAGACCTTCATCGAGCTGGCCCGCGCCGAGCGCGTGCGCGATGAGCTGAACATCGAATTCGGCCGGCTGCAGCTGGAACAGGCGACCCTGGCCGAGGCCAACCGGGTCGACCAGGTGGCGCGTGAAAAGCTGGGCATGAAGTTCCCGGAAGCCGCCGACGTGGTGGTGGTCCGCCCATGAACAAGACCGGCCGCAACCGTCCCCGCAACGCCTTCAACCTGCGCCAGCGCCTGCGCTGGGTCGCGTTGGCGCTGGGCCTGTGTTCGGTGTCGCTGGTCGGTCGTGCCGCCTACGTGCAGTTGATCAACAGCGATTTCTACCAGCGCCAGGGCGAGGCGCGCTACCTGCGCGAGCTGCCGATCAAGACCTCGCGCGGGATGATCACCGACCGCAACGGCGAGCCGGTGGCGGTCTCCACGCCGGTGGCTTCGATCTGGGTCAACCCGCAGGAACTGCTGCGCACGCCGGACCGCATTCCGGAGTTGGCGACCGCACTGGGGTTGTCGGTGGACGACCTGAGCAGCCGCTTGAGCCAGAAGGCGGACAAGGAATTCATGTACCTGCGTCGCCGCATCAACCCGGACGATGCGGAAAAAGTGGTCGCGCTGAAGATCCCGGGCGTTGCCGCACAGCGCGAGTTCCGCCGCTTCTACCCGCAGGGCGAAGCGATGGCGCACGTGCTCGGCTTCACCAACATCGACGACCGCGGCCAGGAAGGGCTGGAACTGGCCTTCGACGAATGGCTGCGCGGCGAAGCCGGTGCCAAGCGGGTGATCCGCAACCGCAAGGGCGAAACGGTGGAAAGCGATCTGCTGCGCGCCGCCACGCCGGGCAAGGACCTGACCCTGAGCATCGATCGCCGCATCCAGTTCCTGGCCTACCGCGAGCTGCGCAACGCGCTGATCGCCAACAAGGCTGCGGGCGGTTCGATCGTGATCATGGACGTGGCCACCGGTGAAGTGCTGGCCATGGTCAACCTGCCCACCTACAACCCGAACTCGCTGGATGGCGCGGTGCCGGACACGCGCCGCAACCGCGCGGTGACCGACCTGGTCGAGCCGGGCTCGACGATGAAGCCGCTGACGATCGCGTCCGCGTTGCAGGCCGGCGTGGTCACCAAGGACACCATCATCGACACCAACCCCGGCTACATGTCGCTGGGGCGCTACACCATCCGCGACGTACCGCGTAACAACGGCGTGCTCAACGTCACCGGCGTGATCACCCGCAGCTCGAACGTCGGCGCGGCCAAGGTCGTGGCCAAGATGACCGACCAGGTGTTCTACGATTCGGTGCACAACTTCGGCTATGGCAGCCGTCCCGGCAGTGGCTTCCCTGGTGAATCCGGCGGCGTGCTGCCGCGCCCGGCGCGCTGGAGCGGTTCGTCCAAGACCACCATGTCCTACGGTTACGGACTGTCGGTGACCCCGCTGCAGATCGCCACGGCGTATTCGGCGCTGGGCAACGGCGGCCGGCTGATCCCGCCGACCTTCGTCAAGGGCCAGCACAACGAAGCCCGCCAGGTGGTCGATGCGGAAGTCGCCAAGGAAGTCGTGGCGATGATGGAAACCGTGGTCACCCAGGGCGGCGCCAAGCAGGCTGCGGTACTCGGCTACCACGTGGCCGGCAAGACCGGCACCGCACGCAAGGCCGGCCCCGGAGGCTACGAACGCGGCCACTACAACGCGCTGTTCGCCGGCGTGGTGCCGGCCAGCAACCCGCGCTTCGCCACGGTGATCGTCATCAACGATCCGCAGGCCGGCAAGTACTACGGCGGCCTGGTGTCGGCGCCGGTGTTCCACAACGTGATGGATGGCGCGCTGCGCCTGATGGACGTGCCGCCGGATGACATCCAGTCCTGGTTGACGGCGCAGCAGTCAGGCAAGACCGGTCATTCTGCTTCGGTGCTGCCGACGCCGCCGGCCGATGCCGTACTGCCCGCCGATGCCACCGCTGAATTCGACGCCGCGCTGCCGACCGCCGCGCAGGCCCCTGCGCCTGCCCCCGCACCGGCGGGAGGCACCCAATGAGCCGTTCGATGCTGCTGTCGACCCTGCTTCCCGATATTGCCCTGGCCGGCCGCGATGTGGCCGTCTCCGGACTGGTGATGGACAGCCGCGCGGTGCGTGCAGGCGATGCGTTCGTGGCGATCGCCGGCTTCGGCGCGCACGGCCTCGGCTTCGTCGACCAGGCGCGTGGCGCCGGTGCGTCGGCGATCCTGTTCGAGCCGCCGGCGCCGCAGGAGCTGCCCGCACCGGCCGACGCCATCGCCGTGCCCGGGCTGCGCGCGCGCATGGGCGCCATGGCCGACCAGTTCCACGGCGCGCCATCGCGCGCGATGCGCATGGTCGGGGTGACCGGCACCAACGGCAAGACCTCCACCGTGCAGCTGCTGGCCCAGGCCTGGCACCTGCTGGGCACCCGCAGCGGCAGCATCGGCACCCTCGGCGCCGGGCTGTTCGGCGACGTGCAGCCGACCGGCTTCACCACGCCGCTGGTGCTGCAGATGCATGCCCTGCTGGCCGAGCTGCGTGATGCCGGCGCACAGGCGGTAGCGATGGAAGTCAGCTCGCACGCGCTCGACCAGGGGCGCGTGGACGCCGTGCACTACGACGTGGCGGTGTTCACCAACCTCACCCGCGACCATCTGGATTACCACGGCGACATGGACACCTATGGCGCGGCGAAGGAGCGGTTGTTCCACCGCCCTGGCCTGCGTGCCTCGGTGGTCAACCTCGACGACGGCTTCGGCCGCGAACTGCACGCGCGCCTGCCGGCCGGCCAGCAGGCGATCGGCGTGAGCTCGCGCGGTGCGGCTGGCGCTGCGGTGCGTGCGCGCGACATCGTGCTGGACGGGCAGGGCCTGGCCTTGACCCTGCAGATCGACGAAGACAGCGCCAACGTGCGCTCGCCGCTGCTCGGTCGCTTCAACGTGGACAACCTGCTGGCCGTGGCCGGCACCCTGCATGCGCTGGGCCACCCGCTGGCCACCATTGCCGGCGTACTGGGCCAGCTGCAGCCGATCCATGGGCGGATGAACCGCCTTGGCGGCGCGGCGGGCGAGCCCACCGTGGTCATTGATTACGCACATACACCGGATGCCCTGGAACAGGCGTTGTCCAGCCTGCGCGGCCACGTCGCCGGCCAGCTGGCCTGCGTGTTCGGCTGCGGTGGCGAGCGTGACGCCGGCAAGCGCCCGCAGATGGCCGCGATCGCCGAACGCCTGGCCGACCAGGTGATCGTGACCGACGACAATCCGCGCGGCGAAGACGGCGACCGCATCGTGGCCGACATCCTCGCTGGCTTCCACACGGCGTCCACGGTGGTCGTGCAGCGTGACCGCGCACGCGCCATCGGCGCTGCGGTAGCCGCGGCAGGCGACGGCGATATCGTGCTGGTCGCCGGCAAGGGCCATGAGCCCTACCAGGAGATCAACGGCGTGCGCCACGCCTTCGATGACACCCGCGTGGCCGCCGCTGCGCTGGCGTCACGTGCGCAGGTGGGGGGAGCCGCATGAGGCGCACCCTGCTTTCGCTGATCGCCCACTGGGCCGGTGGCGAGATCCATGGCGACGACGTCGCCATCGATGCCATCAGCAACGACACCCGGCAGATGAGCCCCGGCAGCCTGTACGTGGCGCTGCGCGGGGAGCGCTTCGACGGGCACGATTTCGGCACCGATGCGCAGGCACGCGGCGCCAGCGCGCTGCTGGTCGAACGCCTGCTGCCGCTGAACCTGCCGCAGGTGCTGGTCGCCGACGGCGAGCTCGCGCTGGCCCGCATCGCCGCCGGCATGCAGCGTGATCGCAACACCGGCGTGTTCGCCATCACCGGCAGCAACGGCAAGACCAGCGTGAAGACCCTGCTGCTGGATATCCTGCGCCAGCACGCGCAGGTGGCGCACAAGGTGGTGCATGCCAACCCGGGCAACTTCAACAACGAGATCGGCCTGCCGCTGGCGGTGATCGCAGCGCCGGAAGATGCCGACTTCGCGGTCTATGAAATGGGCGCCGGCAAGCCCGGAGACATCGCCTACCTGACCGACATCGTGCGTCCGCGCTGGTCGCTGGTGAACAACATCGCCGCCGCGCACCTGGAACGCATGGGCAGCCTGCAGGGCGTGGCCAGCACCAAGGGCGCGATCTACGCCGCCCTGCCGGCCGATGGCGTGGCGGTGATCAACGCCGACGACGCCTTCGCGCCGTGGTTCGAGCAGCATTTCATCGGCACCCCGCCGCGTTGCGGCGTGCTGCGTTTCGGCCTGGACCACAGCGCGGACGTGACCGCAACGGCGATCAGCTTCGACGCCGCGGGCAGCCACTTCCTGCTGCATACGCCGGCAGGCGAAGCGACGGTAGCGCTGCCGCTGCCGGGGCGCCACAACATCGGCAATGCGCTGGCAGCCACCGCGCTGGCGCTGGCGGCAGGTATTCCGCTGCAGCAGATCGTGGCCGCGCTGGCGGTCACCGAACCGGTCCCGGGCCGCCAGATCGCCCACCGCCTGCCCAACGGCGCGGTGCTGGTGGATGACAGCTACAACGCCAATCCCGGTTCGCTGGCGGCTGCCATCGATGCGCTGGCCGGCAGTGGCCAGGACGCCTGGCTGGTGCTCGGCGACATGCGCGAACTTGGCCCGGACGCGGTGGCATTGCATGCGCAGGCCGGCCAGCGCGCGCGCCAGGGCGGCCTCAAGCGCCTGTATACGCTGGGTCCGCTCAGCGCTGCCGCGTCGGCTGCATTCGGCGACGGTGGTCGGCATTTCGAAACCCATGACGCACTGGCGCGCGCGCTGCAGGACGACCTGCATGCCGGCGTGCGCTGCCTGGTCAAGGGATCCCGTGGCAGCGCCATGGACAAGATCGTGAAAGCGCTGCTCGCGCAAGGAGAGGAAGCCCCCCATGTTGTATGAACTGGCTCGATGGTTGCAGCAGCTGGAGAGCTCGTTCGGGCTGTTCAACTACCAGACGTTCCGCGCCATCCTGGCCGCGTTGACGGCGCTGTTCCTGTCGCTGTGGATGGGCCCTGCGGTGATCCGCCGGCTGGCCCAGTTCAAGGGTGGCCAGCCGATCCGCACCGATGGCCCGCAGACCCATTTCGCCAAGGCCGGCACGCCGACCATGGGTGGCTCGCTGATCCTGCTGACCGTCACCCTGGCGGTGCTGGCCTGGGCCGACCTGAGCAACCGCTACGTGTGGCTGGTGCTGGCGGTGATGATCTGCTTCGGCGCCATCGGCTGGTACGACGACTGGATCAAGATCGTGCGCCGCGACCCCAACGGCCTGAAGTCGCGCTACAAGTACCTGTTGCAGTCGATCTTCGGCCTGGCCGCCGGCCTGTTCCTGTACTTCACCGCCGACGTGCCGTCCGCGCTGACCTTCTACATCCCGATGTTCAAGTCGGTGGCGCTGCCGCTGGCCGGCATCAGCTTCGTGGCCATCGCCTATTTCTGGATCGTCGGCTTCTCCAACGCGGTCAACCTGACCGACGGCCTGGACGGCCTGGCGATCATGCCAACCGTGCTGGTGGCCTGTGCGCTGGGCGTGTTCGCCTATGCATCGGGCAACGTGGTGTTCTCCAACTACCTGCAGATCCCGCAGATCCCGGGCGCGGGCGAGCTGGTGATCATCTGCGCGGCGATCGCCGGCGCCGGCCTCGGCTTCCTGTGGTTCAACACCTACCCGGCCATGGTGTTCATGGGTGACATCGGCGCGCTGGCGCTGGGCGCGGTGCTGGGCACCATCGCGGTGATCGTGCGCCAGGAACTGGTGCTGGTGATCATGGGCGGCGTATTCGTGGTTGAAACGCTGTCGGTGATGATCCAGGTCGCCTCGTTCAAGCTGACCGGCAAGCGGGTGTTCCGCATGGCCCCCATCCACCACCACTTCGAACTGAAGGGTTGGCCGGAACCGCGCGTGATCGTGCGCTTCTGGATCATCTCGGTGGTGCTGGTGCTGGTCGGCCTGGCCACGTTGAAGGTGCGCTGATGAATGACCTGTCGCGCCAGGCAACACGCCTTGAAGCCATCGGAGGCCACTTCGACAAGTGGCTGCTCGGCGCGATCATCGCGCTGACCGGGCTGGGCGTGGTGATGGTCGCGTCCAGTTCGATCGCGCTGATGAGCAGCCCGTTCTACTACCTCAACCGCCACCTGATCTTCCTGGCGGTGGGCATCGTGCTGGCCGGGCTGGCCATGCGTACCGAACTGAAAACCATCGAGCAGTACAACCAGCTGCTGCTGCTGGGCTGCTTCGCGCTGCTGATCGTGGTGTTCATCCCCGGCCTCGGCAGCAGCGTCAACGGCGCCCGGCGCTGGATCAACCTGGGCGTGTCCAAGTTCCAGACCGTTGAAGCGGTCAAAGTGCTGTACATCGTGTGGCTGTCCAGCTATCTGGTGCGCTTCCGCGACGAGGTCAACGCCACCTGGCCGGCGATGCTCAAGCCACTCGGCGTGGCCGGCGCTTTGGTGGTGCTGATGCTGCTGCAGCCCGATTTCGGTTCGTCCACCCTGCTGCTGGCGATCACCGCCGGCATGCTGGTGCTGGGCGGGGTCAACATGCCGCGCATGTCCATGCCGATCATCTTCGGGATGATCGGCATGACCGCGCTGGCGATCTTCGAACCCTACCGCATGCGCCGCATCACCTCCTTCCTGGATCCGTGGGCCGACCAGCAGGGCGATGGCTACCAGCTGTCCAACGCGCTGATGGCCGTGGGCCGTGGTGAGTGGACCGGTGTCGGCCTCGGCAATTCGGTGCAGAAGCTGTACTACCTGCCCGAAGCGCACACCGACTTCATCTTCTCGGTGACCGCAGAAGAGCTCGGCTTCATCGGCACCTGCCTGATCGTGGCGCTGTATGCGCTGCTGGTGGGGCGCACGATGTGGCTGGGCATGCGCTGCGTGGAAATGAAGCGGCACTTCTCCGGCTACATCGCCTTCGGCATCGGGCTGTGGATCAGCATGCAGAGCTTCGTCTCGATCGGCGTCAACCTGGGCATCCTGCCGACCAAGGGCCTGACCCTGCCGTTGATCTCCTCGGGTGGCTCCAGCGTACTGATGACCTGCGTGGCGATGGGCCTGCTGCTGCGCGTTTCGTATGAACTGGACCGCGCCGAGCGCCGCCACGCGGTGCGCATGGGCGGTGGAGACGATGCCAGCGAGGACGTCGTGCGCGCGCCGGCCGGCGCCGCGCCCGCCGCCGTTCCGGGCCGCGTGGCCAACGTCGCCAGCAGCCAGGAAACCAGGCCGGACGCACCGGCGCAGGGAACCGCCCCGCGTGGCACCAGCCGCCTGCAGACGCGCATCGAACCGACCTTCGGGAGGTTGTCATGAGCGCCCGCGCGCCTGTCGATCGCCCGGTGATGATCCTGGCCGGTGGCACCGGCGGGCACATTTTTCCCGGCCTGGCCGTGGCCCGCGTGCTGCGCGCGCGTGGCGTCCCGGTAACCTGGCTGGGCGCGGTGGGGCAGATGGAAACGCGCCTGGTGCCGCAGCACGGCGTGGCGATCGACACGTTGGACATCGCCGGCCTGCGTGGCAAGGGCAAGCTGGCCCTGCTGGGCGCGCCGTGGCGGTTGCTGCGTGCGATCCGCCAGGCCGGTTTCATCCTGCGTGACCGCAATCCGCGCGCGGTGATCGCCTTCGGCGGGTATGCCTCCGGCCCCGGTGGCCTGGCCGCGCGCCTGCACGGCCTGCCGCTGCTGGTGCACGAACAGAACCGTGCACCGGGCATGACCAACCGCTTCCTGTCGCGCTTCGCGCAGCGCGTGCTGACCGGTTTCCCCGGCAGCTTCGCCGCGCGCGAAGAGGCGGTCGGCAATCCCGTGCGTGCCGAGATCGCAGCGATCGCGCCGCCTGGACAGCGTTTCGCCGGCCGCAGCGGTCCGCTCCGCGTGCTGGTGGTGGGCGGCAGCCAGGGCGCGCGTGCGCTCAACACCGGCGTGCCACAGGCCATCGCCGCGCTGGGTGCGGCATGCCCGGTGACGGTGCGCCACCAGAGCGGCGAAAAGATGCATGGCGAGGCCGTGGAGGCGTATGCCAAGGCCGGCGTCGAGGCGGACATCACGCCCTTCATCGCCGACATGGCCGATGCCTTCGGGTGGGCGGACGTGGTGGTGTGCCGTTCCGGCGCGTCCACCCTGGCCGAGCTGTGCGCGGTCGGCGTGGGCAGCGTGCTGGTGCCGTTCCCGGCCGCCGTCGACGACCACCAGACCCGCAATGCCGAGTACCTGGTCGAACGCGATGCCGCCGTGCTGTTGAAGCAGGGCGACGCGCTGGTCAGCGGCATCACGTCACTGTTGCGTGAACTATCCGAAAATCCCGCCCGCCGCATGCAGATGGCGAAAGCCGCACGTGCGCTGGCCAAGGTCGATGCCGCAGAGCGCATCGCCGACATCATCCTCGAGGAAGCTGTATGAACAACGTGCCGCGCCACCGCGCCGACACCCCGCGGAGCTGCGCATGATCCGCCGCCTGCACGACACCAACGACCTGGTGCGCGCCTTCCCGCGCGTGCATTTCGTCGGCATCGGTGGCACCGGCATGAGCGGCATCGCCGAAGTGATGCTGACGCTGGGTTATGAAGTGTCCGGCTCGGACAACGCCGACAATGCCGCGACCCGTCGCCTGGCCGGCCTCGGCGCCCGCATCATGCGCGGCCATTCGGCTGCCAACGTGCTCGGCACCGATTGCGTGGTGGTGTCCAGCGCGATCCGCGAAGACAACCCGGAACTGATGGAAGCGCGCAGCCAGCGCATCCCGATCATGCCGCGCGCGGCGATGCTGGCCGAACTGATGCGTTTCCGCCGCGGCATCGCGGTGGCCGGAACGCACGGCAAGACCACCACCACCAGCCTGACCGCGGCCGTGCTGAGCGAAGGCGGACTGGATCCGACGTTCGTCATCGGTGGGCAACTGCTGGCCGCCGGTGCCAATGCCAAGCTGGGCAGTGGCCAGTGGCTGGTCGCCGAAGCCGATGAAAGCGATGGCAGCTTCCTGCGCCTGAACCCGCTGATGTCGATCATCACCAACATCGATGCCGACCACCTGGAAAACTACGGCAACGACTTCGCCCGGGTGCAGGCGGCCTTCGCCGAGTTCCTGCAGCGCCTGCCGTTCTACGGCCTGGCCGTGCTGTGCATCGATGACCCGGAAGTGGCCGCGCTGGCGGCGAAGACGCCGCGTCACGTGATGAGCTACGGCCTCAGCGACCATGCCGATGTCCGTGCGGAGAACGTGGTGCAGGAAGGATCGCGGATGCGCTTCACCCTGCGCCTGCCGCAGGGCACCAGCCAGGAAGTGGTGCTGGCGCTGCCCGGCAAGCACAACGTGCTCAATGCGCTGGCCGCGGCCGCCGTGGGTTGGCAGCTTGGGGTGGCCCCGGATGCCATAGCGCGCGCGCTGGAAAGCTTTGCCGGCGTGGGTCGCCGTTTCAATGACCTGGGCGAAGTCAGCACCGCCAGTGGTGCCAAAGTCCGGGTCATCGACGATTACGGCCACCATCCCAGCGAGCTGGAGGCGGTGTTCGCCGCCGCCCGCGGTGGCTGGGCCGACAAGCGCCTGGTGGTGGCCTTCCAGCCGCATCGCTACAGCCGTACCCGCGACCAGTTCGACAAGTTCGCCGCGGTGCTGTCCAGCGTGGATGCGCTGGTGCTGAGCGAGGTCTACCCGGCCGGCGAAGAGCCGATCGCCGGCGCCGATTCAGAAGCGCTCGCCCGCGCCATCCGCGCGCGCGGCCGCGGTGAGCCGGTGGTGGTCGGCAAGGCCACCGAGCTGGCGCACGTGCTGCCTGATGTACTGCAGGACGGCGACCTGCTGTTGATGATGGGCGCAGGCGATATCGGCGCGGTCGCACAGCAGATCGCCAGCGAAGGCTTCAGCGTGGAGGGCCAGGCATGAACGGCTTCGCTTTCCCGGCCCCGCGCAGCAGTGATCCGGCCGAATTCGGTCGGGTCGGCGTGCTGCTCGGCGGTACCTCCAGCGAGCGCGAAGTGTCGCTGGATTCCGGCCGCAATGTGCTCGAAGCACTGCAGGCGCGCGGCGTGGACGCGTTCGCCATCGATGGCATCCCGGCCCTGTCCAAGGCGCTGGTCGCTGGCGAGGTCGACCGAGTGTTCAACATCCTGCACGGCCATAACGGCGGCGGCGAGGACGGCATCGTGCAGGGCCTGTTGGAAGCGTTCGGCGTGCCGTACACCGGCTCGGACGTGCTGGGTTCGGCGTTGAGCATGGACAAGATCCGCACCAAGCAGGTGTGGCTGTCGGTCGGCCTGCCCACGCCGCAGTACCGCAAGGTGACCGCCGCGGACGTGCATGCCCAGGCCGCCGATCTGGGCCTGCCGGTGGTGGTCAAGCCGGCCAACGAAGGCTCCAGCGTAGGTATCAGCCGGGTCTTCGACGATGCCGGCCTGGACGAAGCGGTGGCGCTGGCCACGCGCTACGACGGCCAGTTGCTGATGGAACAGATGGTGGTCGGCGACGAGCTCACCGTCGGCATCCTCGGCGATGTCGCCCTGCCGTCGATCCGCATCGTGCCGAAAGGCCAGTGGTACGACTACGAGGCCAAGTACAAGGCCGACGATACCCAGTACCTGTGCCCGGGCCTGGACGGTGCGGACGAACAGGAGATCCGCCGCCTCGCGCTGGCCGCGTTCCGCGCCGCCGGCTGCCGGGGCTGGGGCCGGGTGGACGTGATGCGTGACCGCGCCACGGGCCGCCTGTTCCTGCTGGAAGTGAACACCGCCCCGGGCATGACCAGCCATTCGCTGGTGCCCAAGGCCGCCGGCCAGGCCGGTATCGGTTTCGAAGAACTGGTCTGGCGCGTGCTGGAACAGACCCTGGCCGATCCGTCGCAGGAGAATCGCCACGCATGAACGCGGTGCTGCGCATCTTCGTCTGGCTGCTGGCCCTGTCCGTGGTGGCACTGCCCGTGGTGGCCGTGCTCAATGGCTGGGTGGGCGCCGAACGCTGGCCGCTGGCCAAGCTGCGCGTGCACGGTGAGTTCAAGCGGGTGCCGGCCGAACAGCTGCAGAAGGTGCTGCTGCCGTATGCGCACGCCGGCTTCTTCGCGGTGCGCCTGCAGGATGCGCAGGACAGCATCGAGCGCCTGCCGTGGGTGGAAAGCGCCCGCGTGCGCAAGCAGTGGCCGGACGTGCTGGAAGTAACGCTGATCGAACACAAGCCGTTCGCACGCTGGGGCGACGATCGCCTGCTGTCCGAGCAGGGCAAGCTGTTCCCCACGCCGAAGAAGCTGGCCGACCTGCAGCTGCCGCAGCTGGATGGCCCGGACAGCCAGACCGAAGAAGTGGTGACGCTCTACAACGACGCCCGGTCGATGTTCGCCCCGTCCGGGCTGGACGTGACCCGGCTGAGCATGGATGCACGCGGCAGCTGGTCGCTGCTGCTGAGCAACGGGACCGAAGTGGTGGTGGGCCGCGACGACGCGCGTTCGCGCCTGCAGCGCTATGTACGTGTGTTGCCGCAGTTGGCCAGCCAGGCCGCGCCGATCGAGCGCGCCGACCTCCGATACACCAATGGCTTCACCCTCAGCTGGGGTGAACCGCCGGCCGCAGCGCCGAAGAAAACGCAGGACAGGACATGAATCGCAAGGGTGACAAATCGTTGATCGTCGGACTCGACATCGGCACCTCGAAGGTGGTGGCGCTGGTGGGCGAATACTCGCCGGGCAATCCGATCGAGGTGATCGGCATCGGATCGCACGAATCGCGCGGGCTCAAGCGCGGCGTGGTGGTGGACATCGAATCCACCGTGCAGTCGATCCAGCGCGCGGTGGAAGAAGCCGAGCTGATGGCCGGCTGCGAGATCCGTTCGGTGTATGCCTCGATCTCCGGCAACCACGTGCAGTGCAAGAACTCGCCCGGCATCGTGCCGATCCGCGACGGCGAAGTGACCTGGGGTGACCTCGACCGTGTGCTGGATGCGGCCAAGGCCGTGGCGATCCCGGCCGACCAGAAGATCCTGCACGCCATCCCGCGTGAGTACGTGCTGGACGATTCGCAGGAAGGCATCCGCAATCCCGTCGGCATGACCGGCGTGCGCCTGGAAGTACACGCCCACCTGGTGGTGTGCGCGCAGTCCGCTGCGGCCAACATCAGCAAGTGCGTGCAGCGCTGTGGCCTGCAGGTGGACGACCTGGTGCTGTCTTCGCTGGCATCCAGCGTAGCCGTGCTGACCGCCGACGAGCGCGAACTGGGCGTCGTGCTGGTGGACATGGGCGCCGGCACCACCGACATCGCGGTGTTCGTGCAGGGCGCGATCTGCCACACCGCTTCGCTGCCGATCGCCGGTGACCACGTCACCAACGACATCGCCCACATGCTGCGCACGCCGACCCCGGAAGCGGAGCAGATCAAGGTGCGTTACGCCTGTGCGCTGGCCCAGCTGGCCACCGCCGAGGAAAGCATCCAGGTGCCGAGCGTCGGTGACCGACCGCCGCGCCGCATGCCGCGCCATGCACTCGCCCAGGCGGTGCAGGGCCGATACGAGGAGATCTTTGAAATGGTGCAGGCCGAACTGCGCCGTTCCGGATTCGAGGAACTGGTACGGGCCGGCATGGTGCTGACCGGCGGGGCTTCGAAGATGGAAGGCGTGGTCGAACTGGCCGAGGAAATGCTGCAGATGCCGGTACGCGTGGGCATTCCACAGCACGTCACCGGGCTGGGCGAAGTGGTCGGCAATCCCGTCCACGCAACCGGCGTCGGCCTGCTGCTGATGGGCAGCCAGATCGAGCACCCGCGCCGGCCCTCACTGCCGGCCGGGCGCGCGGGAAGCATGTTCAAGAAACTGAAGACCTGGTTCCGCGGCGAGTTCTGACCGCAGCGATGCCGGCCGCGGCCGGCTGCTTCAAAACGCAACACCGCAACACCGCAACACACGGCAACAACACACCACTACAGCCGCAACGGCGGCATGCAGCGGAAGGCAGGATGCCTCCCCCGCCACATGCCAAAGGAAGCGGATACAACCGAGGACACGGACATGGCGCATTTTGAACTGATTGAAAAGATGGCACCCAATGCGGTGATCAAGGTCGTTGGCGTGGGCGGCGGCGGCGGCAACGCCGTGGCGCACATGGTCAACTCTGCGGTGGACGGGGTGGAATTCATCACCGCCAACACCGACTCGCAGGCCATCAAGAATTGCGGTGCGAAGCTGCAGCTGCAGCTGGGCACCAATGTCACCAAGGGCCTGGGCGCAGGCGCGAATCCGGAAGTCGGCCGCCAGGCCGCACTGGAAGACCGCGAGCGCATCATGGACGCGCTGCAGGGTGCGGACATGGTCTTCATCACCGCCGGCATGGGCGGTGGCACCGGCACCGGTGCAGCGCCCGTCGTGGCGCAGCTGGCCAAGGAAATGGGCATCCTGACCGTGGCCGTGGTCACCAAGCCGTTCCCGTTCGAAGGCCGTCGCCGCATGCAGGTCGCGCTGAAGGGCATCGAGGAACTGAGCCAGCACTGCGACTCGCTGATCACCATCCCGAATGAAAAGCTGATCACCGTGCTGGGCCGCAACGCCACCATGATCCAGGCCTTCCGTGCCGCCAACGACGTGCTGCAGGGGGCCGTGCAGGGCATCGCCGACCTGATCGTGCGTCCGGGCCTGATCAACGTCGACTTCGCCGACGTGCGCACCGTCATGTCCGAAATGGGCCTGGCGATGATGGGTACCGGCACCGCCCGCGGCGATGACCGCGCGCAGGCTGCGGCCGAATCGGCCATCCAGAACCCGCTGCTGGACGACGTGAACCTGGCCGGCGCCAACGGCATCCTGGTCAACATCACCGCCGGTGCGGACTTCACCATGGCCGAGTTCGACGAGATCGGCCGCACCATCGACGGCTTCGCATCGGAAGATGCCACGGTCGTGGTCGGCACCGTGCTGGATCCGGACATGCAGGACGAAGTGCGCGTTACCGTGGTGGCCACCGGCCTGAACCGCGTGGTCGCCGGCAAGACCCAGCGTCCGGGCGAACGTGCCCCGATCAAGCTGGTCCGCAATGCGACCACCGGCCAGCCGGAGTTCTCCGACTTCGACAACGGCGGCGATGCGGTGTCCAAGGCGGTGGGTGGCGTGGGCCTGGGCCTGCGTCGTGCCAGCAGCGACAGCGTGGCGAGCTCCTCGTCCTCGTCCGCTGCGGCGTCTTCCAGCCCGACCACGCAGACGGCCGAACTGCCCAACGATTACCTGGACATCCCGGCGTTCCTGCGCCGCCAGGCGGACTGATCGCCGACGCCGGGGTTGTCCTCCCCGGCGGCAAGCACCATGTCCTGCATGCAGGCGCCGGGCCAGGATGGGCCCGGCGGCCCTGTCATGCGTGAGCTGCACCCGACCTGCACCTGTACCTGCATCGCGCCGTGACCGGCCTGGCTTCAGCCGGGGTAGGGCCGGCCGCGTGTTAATCTGTCCCACCCCTGGGCTGGCCATCGCGGCCCGCCGCATGCACCTGGCCACACCCCATGATCCCGCAACGTACCCTCAAGAACACGATCCGCGCTACCGGCGTTGGCCTGCACAGCGGCGACAAGGTCTACATGACCCTGCGTCCCGCACCGGTCAACCATGGCATCGTGTTCCGTCGCGTGGACCTGGATCCGGTGGTCGATGTGCCAGCCAAGGCCGAGCTCGTCACCGAGGTGACCCTGTGCACCGGCCTGACCTGCAACGACGCCAAGATCCAGACCGTCGAACACCTGATGTCGGCACTGGCCGGCCTCGGCGTGGACAACATCATCGTCGAACTGTCCTCGGCCGAGCTGCCGATCATGGATGGTTCGTCCGGCCCGTTCGTGTTCCTGCTGCAGTCGGCGGGCATCATCGAACAGGACGCCGCCAAGCGTTTCATCCGCGTGCTGAAGACCGTCGAGGTCACCGAAGGCGACAAGGTCGCGCGCTTTGAACCGTACGAGGGCTACAAGCTCGGCTTCACCATCCAGTTCGACCACCCGATGATCCCGGCCAAGCAGTCGCGGCAGGAAATCGAGTTCTCGACCATGGCCTACACCAAGGAAATTTCCCGGGCGCGCACCTTCGGCTTCATGCGCGACCTCGAATACATGCGCGAACGCAACCTCGGCCTGGGCGGTTCGATGGACAACGCGATCGTGCTGGACGAGTTCCGCGTGTTGAACGAAGACGGCCTGCGCTATGCCGACGAGTTCGTCCGTCACAAGATCCTTGACGCGATCGGCGATCTTTACCTGGCGGGCGGCCAGGTGCTGGGCGCCTATGAGGGGTTCAAGTCGGGCCACGCCTTGAACAACAAGCTGGTCCGGGCCCTGATGGCTGATGCCACGGCATGGGAATGGGTGAGCTATGAATCCCCTTCAGCGACCGAACCCGTCGCCTACGGCGCCCCCGCGTACGCCTGAAAAGCACTTCAGGATCAACGGTTTGACGCCGCCTCAGGGCGGCGTTTCGCGTTCTGGCATGGCCAGAAGTGACGCGGCGCGTCCAAGGGTTGAGCGTGTCACAGTTTGTGAACCTGTTCCCCTCAAAGACTGAATTTAACGTTTAAATAACAAAACCCTAACGACTGAGCGGCCGTCCGCCGTTAGGATGCCCCACGGTCCTCGCAAAGTTTCACGCCGCTTCCACGGAAGCAGGCGGTGCGGGGAGGCGGAGCCGGAGGCTTCGCGGTCATCAGGACCTGGACGGTTTCGTGTCCTGGAGGCTAGCCAAGGCGTCGCGTAGTCCTTTGTGCGTGGCGGCTGAAACTGCGTGGGGTCCGTTCCGGTTGTCGATCGCTGGGGAGCGTGGTGGAGCGGGGGACGCAGTCTTGATGGTCACTTTTGTGGCCTTCAGCCCGATGGACCGGGCCGCGTTGATCAACTGTGCTTCGGCAAGCCGCAGCTTGGCGTGCCACACGGGAGATTCAACGAGAAAAACGAGGTGCTCGTCGCTCACGTTCGCCAGCCGGCAATGGCTGCGCAGGCTGGGCGGCAGATGGGGGCGCAACTGCAGGTCCAGCGCGTCGAGCCACAAGGCACGCCGCAGCGGGTTCCCGCTCTTGTCACCCATGACTGCATCCAGTGCCGGTTTCGGTGCTGATGCAGGACGGGTACTGGATTTCGGCTCAGACATGAAAACTCACTGATGGCATTTAAAAAGATCGTAATCAAAACGCGTGATGGAAAGGCAAAAACGCCACTAGCGCGTCTTCGCTTCTATTTCGAGGATCGCCCCCGCGCCCTGTTGGGCAGCGTGCTGGGCATGGGCTGCATTATCGGCTTCGCCGGTGGAATGGGCGCCAACCTGCTCGGCGACTCCCGCCTGCAGGCCAAGGTCGACCGCCAGGAACGCGAACTGGCGCAGGTCCGCCTGCAGTCGCAGACCGAAGTGAACGCCCTGGCGGCCCGCCTCGGCGAGCTGCAGGCACAGGCCACCCGGCTCAACGCCCTGGGTGAGCGCCTGACCCAGATGGGCAAGCTGGAAGACGGCGAGTTCGACTTCCAGGAAACCCCCGGCCTGGGTGACGGCGATGCCGGCGGCCCGACCGTGGACATCCCGGTCAAGGACATCAACGCCGACTTACAGGTGCTGGAGCAGCGGTTCGCTGCTTCAGGCAGCCAGCTTTCGGTGATGGAATCGCTGATGTTCGACCACCAGCTGCAGCAGAACGCCGTGCCCTCGCGCATGCCGATCCGCAACAGCTACGTGACCTCCGGCTTTGGTACCCGTGCCGATCCGTTCGGCCGCGGTGCCGGCAACCACAAGGGCATCGATTTCCACGCCAGGGTCGGCGACCCGGTGATGTCGGTGGCCGATGGCGTGGTCAGCTTCTCCGGGGTGAAGGGCGGCTATGGCAACGTGGTCGATGTCGACCATGGCAACGGCTACGTCACCCGTTACGCGCACAATTCCCGCCTGGTGGTGAAGGTCGGTGACCTGGTCCGTGCCGGGCAGGAAGTGGCCAAGGCCGGTTCCACCGGTCGTTCCACCGGTGCCCACGTGCACTTTGAAGTCTGGGAAAGCGGCCGGGTGGTCAATCCCCGCAAGTTCCTCGGCGATGGCGGCAACACGCCGGTGGGTCGCGTTTCCCGCGGCTGACGGATTCCGGTAGCGCCGAGCCATGCTCGGCGAGCGCAGCGGCAGCCCGACCGTGGATGTGCCGAATGTGGCGGGCACCCCGCCGGGCATGGCTATGCCGGTCGTCCTGACCGCCAGCGAACCGCCAAGCGCTTGAAACCCCCGACCTCCATCCCAAGTTACAATGGGTGATGCCATCGACGGGGCGCTGGGCGCCCCGTTTCGTTTGCGGCGGACGGATTCCACCAGGGAGCCGTACCGGCGTTCACCTGACAACCGGTTCCCTCAATGATCAACAGCCTGCTTACCCGCGTCTTCGGCAGCCGCAACGAACGACAGCTGCGCCAGCTCAACCGCATCGTCGCCCAGATCAATGCGCTGGAGCCGGACATGGAGAAGCTCAGCGATGCGCAGCTCCAGGCCAGGACGCCGGAGTTCAAGCAGCGCATCGCCGATGGCGAGGCCCTGGACAAGGTGCTGCCGGAAGCCTTCGCGGTCTGCCGCGAAGCCAGCCGTCGCGTGCTCGGCATGCGTCACTACGACGTGCAGCTGATCGGCGGCATGGTGCTGCACCTGGGCAAGATCGCCGAGATGCGTACCGGTGAAGGCAAGACGCTGGTGGCGACCCTGCCGGTGTACCTGAACGCCCTGGAAGGCAAGGGTGTCCACGTCGTCACCGTGAACGATTACCTGGCCCGCCGCGACTCGGCGCAGATGGGCAAGCTGTACAACTGGCTGGGCCTGAGCGTGGGCGTGGTGTACCCGGGCATGCCGCATGGCGACAAGCGCGAAGCCTACGGCAGCGACATCACCTACGGCACCAACAACGAATTCGGTTTCGACTACCTGCGCGACAACATGGCGCTGTCCAAGGCCGACCGCTACCAGCGCGGCCTGCACTACGCCATCGTCGATGAAGTCGACTCCATCCTGATCGACGAAGCGCGTACCCCGCTGATCATCTCCGGCCCGGCCGATGATTCCCCGGAGCTGTACATCCGCGTCAACCGCATCGTGCCGAACCTGGTCAAGCAGGAAAGCGAAGAGGGTGATGGCGACTTCTGGATCGACGAGAAGGGCAAGCAGGTCCACCTGTCCGAAGCGGGCATGGAGCACGCCGAGCGCCTGCTGGTGGAAGCCGGCATCCTGGATGCCGAAACCGAAGGCCTGTACGCCGCGCAGAACCTGACCGTGGTGCACCACCTCAACGCCGCCCTGCGCGCGCATGCCATCTACCAGCGCGACGTGGATTACATCGTGCGCGATGGCGAAGTGGTGATCGTCGATGAGTTCACCGGCCGCACCCTGGCCGGTCGCCGCTGGTCCGACGGCCTGCACCAGGCGGTGGAAGCGAAGGAGGGCGTGCCGGTCCAGCGCGAGAACCAGACCCTGGCCAGCATCACCTTCCAGAACCTGTTCCGCATGTACGGCAAGCTGTCCGGCATGACCGGCACCGCCGATACCGAAGCGTTCGAATTCCAGAGCATCTACAACCTGGAAGTGGTGGTCATCCCGACCAACCGCCCGACCATCCGCAAGGATTCGCCGGACCAGGTGTTCCTGAACCGCCAGGGCAAGTTCAACGCGGTGCTGGCTGATATCCAGGAATGCAACAAGCGCGGCCAGCCGGTGCTGGTCGGCACCACCTCGATTGAAACCTCGGAGATGCTGTCCGAGCACCTGCGCAAGGCCGGCGTGCACCACGAAGTGCTCAACGCCAAGCAGCATGACCGCGAAGCGACCATCGTCGCCAATGCCGGTCGTCCGGGCGCGGTGACCATCGCCACCAACATGGCCGGTCGCGGTACCGACATCGTGCTGGGTGGCTCGCTGGAAACCGAACTGCACGAGATGGGCGAAGACGCCAGCGAGGCACAACGCGCCGCCGCCAAGGCCGAATGGCAGAAGCGCCACGACGCGGTCAAGGCCGCCGGCGGCCTGCATATCGTCGGTACCGAGCGCCATGAATCGCGCCGCATCGACAACCAGCTGCGTGGCCGTTCCGGCCGCCAGGGCGATCCGGGTTCGTCCCGTTTCTACCTGTCGCTGGAAGACAACCTGATGCGCATCTTCGCCTCGGACTGGGTGCAGAAGGCGATGCGCATGATGGGCATGAAGGAAGACGACGTCATCGAAGACCGCCTGGTCAGCCGCCAGATCGAGAAGGCGCAGCGCAAGGTGGAAGCGCACAACTTCGACATCCGCAAGAACCTGCTCGACTTCGACGACGTCAACAACGACCAGCGCAAGGTGATCTACGCCCAGCGCGATGAACTGCTGGACGCCGAGTCGGTGAAGGACAACGTCGATGGCATCCGCGACGATGTGATCTTCGACATCGTGGCGCGCTTCGTGCCGCCGAACTCGATCGACGAGCAGTGGGACCTGCCGGGCCTGGAAGCCACGCTGCTGTCAGATTTCGGCCTGGAAATGTCGGTCACCGACCTGGTCAGGACCCACGAAGAGCTGGATGCCGAAGGCATCGCGCAGAAGGTGCAGGAACGCGTCAACGCGCACTTCGAAGCCAAGGAAACCGGCGTCGGCCCGGAGACCATGCGCGCGCTGGAAAAGCACGTCATGCTGACCGTGCTCGACCAGAGCTGGAAGGAACACCTGGCGCGCATGGACTACCTGCGCCAGGGCATCTACCTGCGTGGTTACGCGCAGAAGCAGCCCAAGCAGGAATACAAGAAGGAAGCCTTCGAGCTGTTCTCCGGCATGCTGGAAGACGTCAAGCGCGAAGTGGTGACCATGCTCTCGCGCGTGCGCATCCGCAGCGACGAGGAAGTGGCGGCACTGGAAGCGGCCGAGCGCCAGCAGGTACAGGCGCGCCTGAGCCAGTCGCAGTTCCAGCACCAGGATGCCGGCGGCTATGGCGCCGACGAAGAGGCCGCACAGGTGCAGGCCGCGCAGCAGGACGGCCTGGCGCAGGGCGGCGAGCCGAAGATCGGACGCAACGACCCGTGCCCGTGCGGCAGCGGCAAGAAGTACAAGCACTGCCATGGTCAGTTGAGCTGATCGACCGCTGCTGATGCTGATTGAAAACAACCCCGCGCAAGCGGGGTTTTTTTTGCGCCGTATCCGTCACGCCGACGTGGCGCTATTGCCTCGCCCGCGGCGAGCGCGCGTCGTTATTGCCATCAAAACCGGCGCAGAAGTGCAGGAAATGCGCGACCACAAATGCATCACATCAGATATGCCTCGTGTGATTGATGTCACTGATTGGCACCAATCAGAGTTTTCTGACCTTCATGTCGGGTGCATCCCCACAAATAAGTAGGGAGCACCCCCTCGGATTTTCCTGACCTGCCCCCTAGGGTCACAGGCCCCGCGCGTTCTTCCACACGCAGGGTTCCAGCGCGCATCCCCCGCGCGCGACGCGCTCACCCGCGTCTTGATCGTCATCCCAAGGAGCTTCATGAACAGGATTTACCGTTTGGTCTTCAATCGCGCTACCGGTGCCATGCAGGTGGCCTCTGAACTTGCGTCCGGCACGTCCTCGCCGGCCCGCACCGACGGTGCAACGCGCCGTCGCACACCGCTCGGCGTCGCCGTGGTCGCCGCACTGTGCGTGGGTGCCGCTGCGGCACCGTCCGCATTCGCGGTGCCCTACGATTTCACCAGCGACGAAGTCATCGGCGACACCCGTGGTTACGCCGACGGCTTCTTCATCGGCAACACCGGCACCGTGGCGATCGACCTGGTCGGCAGCGGCGCGTTGACCTCCAATGGCCTGGTATCGCTGGGTACGGTTGCCGGCGCCAATGGCACCCTGCGGGTGATCGGCCCGACCGCCTACCTGCAGATGACCGGCGCGGCGCTGCGTATCGGCGAGGCCGGCAGCGGCACCCTGCAGCTGCTCGACGGTGGCACGGCCACGTCCAACAACACAGTGTCGCTGGGTTATGGCGCCGGCGGTACCGGCAACGCGCTGGTGCGTGGCGCCGACTCCAGCCTGACTGCGCGTCAGCTGCTGGTCGGCCGCGAGGGCACCGGCACGCTGGACATCGATGGCGGTCGCGTCACCAGTACGATGGCATATACGGTGGTGAACAACTTCGGCGTCAGCCTCGGCTCGGACCCGGCGGGCAGCGGCACGATCAACGTCCGCAACGGCGGCCAGCTTCTCGTTACCGACAACAATCTGCTGGTCGGCCAGGTGGGCCGGGGTCGCCTCACCGTGGACGGCGGCCGCGTCGAAGCCGGTCGCGGCATCTACGTGGGCGCAGGCACGCAGTCCGGTGCCACCCAGGGTGGTCGCGGCGAAATCACCGTCAGCGGCGGCGGCCAGCTGGTGTCGCAGGACCTGGTGCTCGGCACGTCCAACAACGCGGCGGGCACGCTGACCGTCAGTGGCGCGGGATCGGTGGTCGACGCCACCACCGTGCGGGTGGGCCAGAACGGTGACGGCACGCTGCGCGTCGAAGGTGGCGGCGTGGTCACCGCCGACGAAGTCAATGCGGAAAAGTACGACGCATTGGGCAGCGGTGATTACGGCCAGACCGGCAGCATCGTGGTGACCGGTGCCGGCTCGGCGATCCGCGCCGCGCGCGTGGATGCGAGCAACCATCTGCTGCTGGAAGCCGGTGGCTTGATCGAGTCCGATCGCGCGGCGATCAAGGACAGCTTCGGCCCGACCGCCAGCACCGCGCTCATCACCGGCGCGGGTACCGCATGGACCAATACCGGTGCGATGGCCATCAGCACCAACCTGGACGTGCTGGACGGCGCGGTCATCCGCAGTGATTCGGTGGCCATCAGCGGCGGCCTCAACGACGTCACCATGACGCCGGCGTTGCTGGACGAACAGGTGCGCGTCAGTGGCGCCGGATCGGCCATCGAAGCGGTGAACGGCCTGACCGTCGGTGCCGTGCTGATGCGCGGTCCGTACGGCATGCTGAGCGTGAGCAACGGGGGGCGGGTGGCCGGTGGCAGCGGCATCCTGCTGGACCAGAGCGGCTACCTGGTGCTGGGCGGCGGCATGGCGACGTGGTCGGTGGCCGACGGCGGCCCGCAGTGGCTGGCCGCCGAAGCAGCCGGCACGCTGGACGGCGCGGCGATCTCGATGGACAGCAACGCCGGCGGGCTGGTGTTCAACCACACCGGTGACATCACCCTGGGCAACACCCTGCAGACCGTCTCGACGGGATCGTCCAATGCCCACCTGCACGGCGGCGCACTGACCCAGGTGTCCGGCAACACCACGCTCGATGGCGACCTGCGCGCGTTCGGTGGCGACATCACCGTCAACGGCGGCAGCCTGGTGATCAACTCGGACATGTACGTGGGCGAAGGCTACACGGGCCCCAGCCAGGCCGTGCAGCAGCAGATCGACGTGCGTGGCGGTACGCTGGTGCTGAACGGTGCGGCAGGCTTCCAGCAGACCATCGATTTCGGCCCGGGACTCGGCAGCGAGGTGCGTCGCAGCTCACTGGCTGAAGTAAGCGGCAGCGGCGTGCTGGCCGGCAATGCGACGGTCGGCACCACCTATGTGCGCGATGGCGGCACGCTGTCGCCGGGCCATGGCGGTGTCGGCACGATGAGCATCGACGGCGACCTGTTCTACAACGCCAACGCGCTGCTGCCCGAGCAGGTCGCGAACAAGGCCTTCTTCGACGTGGACGTGCTGGGCAACGGACAGGCGGACCTGCTGACCGTGGCCGGCAAGGCCTACATCGGGCGAGGTGCCAACGTCGGCCAGATGGGCGACACCGGTGTGCGTGTCACCGCGCTGGATCCGGCCACCAGCTACCAGGATGGGCAGAGCTACACGATCCTCAGCGCGGCAGGTGGCGTGACGGGTACCTTCGATGACGTGATCTCGCGTTCGGCCTTCCTGGACACCTCGCTGAGCTATACCGACAACGACGTGCGCCTGAACATTGCCGTGAAGGGCACCGGCCCGGTCGATCCGCCGGTCGATCCCCCGGTGGATCCGCCGGTGGATCCGATCGACCCGCCGGTGGATCCGATCACCCCGCCGGTCGATCCGGTCACCCCGCCGCCGCAGGTCTTCGTCACCGCGGCGGCGACCGGCAACCAGCTGGCCACGGCGGCCGCGCTGGATACGCTGCAGCAGTCCGGTGATGCCCTGGCGCTGTACAACCGCCTGCTGATGCTGGATGCGGACAGTGCCCGCCTGGCGTTTGATGACCTGTCCGGCGAAATCCACGCCAGCAACCGTGCGCTGCTGCTGGAAGACCGCTTCCTGCGCGATGGCATCAGCCAGCGCCTGCGCAGCGGCATGCCGGCGGGCGACGGCCCGTCTGCCTGGATCGGTGGCAGCGGTGCCTCCAGCCAGCGAGACGGTAACGGCAGCGCCGCGCGCACCCGCGACCATCGCCAGGGCCTGATGGCCGGTGCCGACTGGAGCATCGGCGAGCGCTGGACCTTCGGCGTGGCAGGTGGACCGGAGTCGCTGCGCCAGCAGGTCAACGCACGCAATGCGACGACCGACGTGGATGCCGTGCACAGCGGCCTGTATGCCGGTTTCCGCGGCGACGCTGCCTACCTCAACGGGGGAGCCAGCTATGCCGACTACGAGCTGGATACGCGGCGTACGGTCGGTGCGGGCACGGCGTGGGGGCAGACCCTGTCCAACCGCCGCGATGCGCATGCTGTTTCCGGTTTCGTCGAAGGTGGCTGGGATTTCCAGCTCGACGATACGTTGACGCTGACCCCGTACGTGGCGGTGGCCTACACCCGCCTGTCCACCGACGCCGGCGTTGAAACCGGCGGCAATGCCGCGCTGGCGATCGCCGCCAGCAAGGACGAAGCGTGGACCACCACGGCCGGCCTGCGCGCCGCCTGGGACATCAGTGGCGGCCAGCAGGACGGTGCGCGACTGGAAGCCGGGCTGGCCTGGCAGAACGCGGCCGGCGAACTGCGCGCGGACTCGGCCCACCGCTTCGTGGCGGGCAGCGACGGCTTCACCGTGCAGGGCCTGCCGCTGGCGCGCAACGTCGGCATCGCCGAGCTGGGCGTGTCGGTCAATACGTCCAGCCGCAGCCGCCTGTCCTTCGCCGCGCAGGGCCGCGCCGGTGACGGCCAGCGCGAAGTCGGTGCACAGCTGAACTGGAACGTGGCGTTCTGATCCATCGCTGAGTCGTAGCAGGACGGCAACGGGCTCCTTCGGGAGCCCGTTGTCGTTCGGTCGGTTGGATGCCCGCCGAGCATGGCGCGGCGCTACCCGGTAGTGACGGCCGCTGGCCGTCATGCGGTTACCCCGCTGGGTGACGACCGCTCGTGGTTCGGTGGGTGACGACCGTTGGTCGTCACGGCCTTCCCATGCAGCTTGCGTCACCTCCGCCGTTTTCGGCATGCTGACTCCATGTCCTCCCCCAAACGATCCATCCATGTGGTGGCTGGCGTCATCACCGACGCCCGTGGCCGCGTGCTGCTCAACCGTCGCACTGAACACAGCGATCTGGCCGGCCTGTGGGAATTCCCCGGCGGCAAACGCGAACCCGGCGAAAGCTCCGAACAGGCCCTGGCCCGTGAACTGCACGAAGAACTCGGCATCGAGGCGGACGTCGGAGACTGGCTGATGGACGTGCCGCAGAGTTACCCGGACAAGGACCTGGTGCTGGAGGTGCGGCATATCCGCAGCTGGAAGGGCAGCCCGCGCGGCCGCGAAGGCCAGGCGATCACCTGGGTGGCGCCGGAGAAGCTGGGACGCTATTCGATGCCGCCGGCCGACCTGCCGGTGGTGGCCGCGCTGCGCCAGCCCGACCGCTACCTGATCACCCCGGCGCCGGCCGACGAGGACAGCGACCAGCTGCGCTGGAGCGAGCAGTTGCGGCGGGCCCTGGCGGAAGGGCACCAGCGTATCCAGCTGCGGCTGCCACCTGACTACCCGCAGCGCGTGGCGCTGTGCGAAGCGGTGGTGCGCGGCCATCGCCGTGCCGGTCAGTGGCTGCTCAACCGCGATATCGAGCTGGCGCGCACGCTCGGTGTGGGCGTGCACCTGGGTGCCGAGCAACTGGCCACCCTGCAGGAGCGACCGCTGCCGGCCGACCAGCTGGTGGCGGCGTCCTGCCATGACCTGGCGCAACTGCAGGCCGCGCAACAGTTGGGCTGTGACTTCGTGGTGCTGGGGCCGGTGCAGGCGACGACCAGCCATCCCGGTGCCGAGCCGATGGGATGGGAGCGCTTCGCCGCGCTGCGCGCGCAGGTGGCCCTGCCGATCTACGCGCTGGGCGGACTGGGTGCCGCAGACATCGTCACCGCCCGCCGCCACGGTGCCCAGGGCGTCGCCGCCATCCGCGGCCTGTGGCCCGCCTGACCGGCTGACCCCCTTCGACCGTCAGGCCATCCGACCGGTAGCGCCGAGCCGTGCTCGGCGAGCGCGTAGCGCGGCCCGCGTCCGGCATTGCGATCCCGGAACGGAGAGCCGCCGAGCATGGCGCGGCGCTACCTCCAAGAGCGGTGACGCAGCGGTTACAGGGTGATCCAGAAACACCCGTACTGACGGCGCAGTCCGAGCACGCTGCGCGCCGGCGTGGCGGTGCCGGGCAACACTTGTTCCAACCGCAGTGCGATCGGATTGGGTCGGTCTTCCCCGGCCTCCGCCGCGCCTTCCGCTGCGGGCAGCGGCGGTTCCTGCGTCTGCGGATAGACCGGCACGATATCCACCAGCGGGCGCCGCGCGATGGACTCCAGCTGGCCAAGGATGCGCTGCGCCCCGGCGTCGGATACCGATCCCCACAGGTACAACGTGGAGAGCCGATTGACGTCGTTGGCCGCCATCGCGCCCCGCAGCGCACCCACCAGCTCGCTCAGGCGACGCGGGCAGCTGGCCCCGAGCGTGTTGCGCTGCTGGGTGTTACCGGCCGCTGCGGTGGTGAGCTCCGGCAGCCGCGAACGGGCACCCAGGCTTTCGCAGGGGCGGTCGGTGTACACACTCTGGCCACCCGCATCGGTACAGCGGTTCAGGCGCTGTGCCTGCTGGGCATGGGCCGGTGCAGGCAGCGCGGACAGCAGCAGGAAAAGGAGCAGGCAGGCGAGGATTCTCATTGCCTGCAGGGTAGCGCCCAGCGCCCGCCCGCGCGATGAAAACGCGTCAGCTGCGCAGCAGTTTCAGCACCGACGTCGTCGGCTTGGCCAGGTTCAAGGTGTAGAAATGCAGTCCCGGCGCGCCGCCTTCCAGCAAACGCTGGCACAGCTGAGCCACCACCTCCGCGCCGAACGCGCGGATCGATTCGCTGTCATCGCCATAGGCCTGCATCTTGCGTCCGATCCAGCGCGGAATCTCCGCGCCGCACTGCTCGGAGAAGCGGCGCAGCTGGCTGAAGTTGGAGATCGGCATGATGCCCGGCACGATCGGCACGCTGACGCCGAGCGCACGTACGGCATCGACGAAATGGAAGTAGGCATCGGCGTTGTAGAAATACTGGGTGATCGCCGCATCGGCGCCGGCGTCCACCTTGGCCTTGAAGTGCTTCAGGTCGGCCAATGCATCGCTGGCCTGCGGATGGGTTTCCGGATACGCGCCGACCTCGATCCGGAACGCAGCGCCGTGCTCGGCGCGGATGAAATCGATCAGCTCGGCGGCGTAGCGCAGGTCACCGGGATGGCCCATGCCCGAAGGCAGGTCGCCGCGCAGGGCGACGATGCGGGTGCAGCCGATGGCGCGGTACAGCTTGAGCAGCTCGCGGATTTCCTGGCGGCTGCCACCGACGCAGGAAAGATGCGGCGCGGCCTCGAAGCGGTGGTGCTGCTTGAGATGGCGCACGGTTTCAGAGGTATAGCTGAGCGTGGAGCCGCCGGCGCCGAACGTGCATGACACGTACTCCGGTCCGAAGCTGCGCAGCCGGGCGGCGGTGCGGTCCAGCTGGCTGCGCTGCTCGTCGGTCTTGGGCGGATAGAACTCGAAGCTGAGAGAGGTCATGGCGATCGTGGCGGCGGGCTCGCGGCCAGTATATCGCTTCATCGCGATAGATGTGCAATCCATCGGCCATCCTGTTTGTCGGCCGCTTGCCGTGCGCCTGCGGCCGCTGGTCATTCTTCGTGCCGCAGCGCGCCTTGCCACGGCACGCTGTGCTTCCCTGCACTGACTGGAGTTCGACAGATGAAGCGCGCTCTCTCCCGCAACTGCGCCGGACGCGTCACGCTGCTGGCCATGAACGGACTGCTGGCCCTGCTGGCCTGCGCCGGTGCCAGCCAAGCGGCCACTATCGGGAAGCCTGGCCACCTGCAGGTGGAGGTGGTCGGCAGCGGCCGACCGGTGCTGATGATTCCCGGCCTCAACAGTGGCGCGGAGGTCTGGCGCGCAACCTGCGCGGCCCTGCAGCCGCAGGTGCAGTGCCACCTGGTGCAGCTGCCCGGTTTTGCCGGCGCAGCGGCAGCCGACCCGCTCCCGGAGGATTTCCTGCCGGCCATGCGTGACGAACTGCTGGCTTACGCCAAAGCACGGAAAATGAAGCAGCCGGCCGTCATCGGCCACAGCCTGGGGGGTGTGCTGGCGTTGCAGATGGCGATCGCCGCACCCGATGCCGTGGGTCCGCTGATCATCGTCGATTCGCTGCCGTTCTATGCGGCCATCCAGAATCCGCAGACCACCGCGGCAAGCGTCAGACCGATGGCCGACCAGATGCGGGCGGGCATGCTGGCGGCCGAACCGGCCGCTTACCAGGCCCAGGCCGAGGCGGCATTGAAGGGCATGCTGCACGATGAAAACCACATGCCGGTGCTGGTGCGCTGGGCCCGTGAAAGCGACCGGGCCACCACGGCAGCGGCGATGCATTCGATGCTGGTGAACGACCTGCGCGACGCGGTGGCGGGCATCCGCTCGCCGACCCTGGTGCTGGGCAGCTGGGCGGCGTATCGGCCGATGGGAGCCACCGAAGCGTCCACCCGGGGCATCTTCGCGGCACAGTACGCCAGGCTGCCGGGCGTGCGTATCGAGATGAGTGCGGAAGGTTTCCACTTCCTGATGTGGGATGATCCGCAGTGGCTGTACGGGCAGATCCGCAGCTTCCTGAAGACCACGGACTGACGAGGCGCCTTGATGCGTGGCGCCAGACCGCCACGCATGACCCGCCCAGGCACGCCCATGCACCAACCGAATTCCTCGCTGCGCTTCTGGTTGCTCAATACCATCGCCTGGGCCGCCTACGCGCTGCTCAACGTCTTCCTGATGGCCCAGTTCGGCGGCGCCAGCAGTGGTGGCACGCTCATCGGCGTGGCGTTGGCGGTGGCGTTGTGGGCGATCAGCAGCGTGCTGCGCTGGCGTGCACTCACCGCGCACTGGTGGGACGATCCCGCGCCGTTGCTGCTGTCCAAGCTGGCCGCCAGCGTTGTGTTCGGCGCGCTGCTCGCGCAGGCGTTGATTGCCGCCGTGCTGCTGGCTTCACTGCGCAACGGATGGGTGCGACTGCCTGCGGGCACTGCCGATTACAGCCTTGCATCGGCGCTTGGATACTGGCTCAACACAGCCATCGTGCTGGCCTTGTGGACGGGTATATGGGCCGGGCTGCACAGCATGCGGCGTGCACGCCTGGCCCAGCTGGCGCAGTTGCGCGCCGAAGCTGCGCACAGCGCATTGGAGCGCGATGCCCTGCGGGCCCGACTCAATCCGCATTTCGTTTTCAACGCCCTGAACAACCTGCGCGCGTTGATCCACGAGGATCCCGAACGCGCACGGGAAATGGTGACCCGATTGTCGCGCACGCTGCGCCACGCGTTGGAACACGGCGGCGCCGGCCGGGTGACACTGGATGAGGAGCTGGCCGTGGTCGATGACTATCTCGCCATCGAAGCGGTTCACTACGAACAGCGCCTGCGCGTGGTCAAGGACATAAGCGCGGACGGCGGCGCGCTGTTGCCGGCCATGGCGCTGCAATTGCTGGTGGAAAACGCGATCAAGCATGGCATCGGGGTGACCCCGTCCGGTGGCGAACTGCACATCGCCGCACGGCAGCAGGACGGGGCGCTCCTTATCAACGTGGAGAATCCGCTGGGCGTCGCCGCCGATACCGCCGGCCATGGCGTTGGCCTTGCCTACCTGCGCGCCCAGTTGGACGGCACCAGCGGCCGCTTTGAACTGCGGCGCGAAGGGGACCGCATGCGGGCCGTGCTGGAGGTGCCGCAATGACCGCGCCGTTGCGGGTACTGATCGTGGATGACGCACGCCTGGCGCGGCAGGAACTGCGCACCTTGCTGTCTGCGTTGCCGTGGGTGAACTGTGTCGGCGAGGCCGACGACGTACCGGCCGCGTGCGAGGCGATCGCGCGCCTGCGTCCAGACGTGGTGCTGCTGGACGTGCAGATGCCCTCCGGCAGCGGATTCGATGTACTTGATGGGCTGGAGACGGTGCCGTCGGTGGTGTTCGTCACCGCCTACGATGCCTATGCCGTGCAGGCGTTCCAGGCCAATGCGCTGGACTATCTGGTCAAACCGGTGGAAGCGCCGCGCCTGCAGCAGGCGCTGCAGCGCGCGCTGGAACGGCGGCTTCCCGACAACGCTGCGCCGGGCGAACGTGCGCTGCTCGGTCCACAGGACCAGGTGTTCCTGCGCGATGGGGAACGCTGCTGGTTCGTGGCGGTAGCCGAGATCAGCCGCATCGTGGTGGATGGCAACTACGCCCGCCTGTGGTTCCGCGACCAGAACGCGCTGCTGGCGCGCAGCCTGAGCGCGCTGGAAGCGCGGCTGCCCGCGGCGCTGTTCTTCCGTGCCAACCGCAATACGCTGGTCAACCTGCGGATGGTGCGGGCGGTGGAGCCGACCATCGCCGATGGCTACGAGCTGCTCCTCGCCGATGGGGCGCGCGCGGAAGTCTCACGCCGACAGGCGCGCGAACTGCGCGAGCGGATGGCGCTTTGAGTGGGAGCTGCGCGGCGGTGCGATGAACGCAAGCGGCCATTATCTGCAAGCGCGCCACCGCATGCCGCGGGTAACGTCGTGCGACCCGCAAGTGAAGGCTCCCCATGCCCCTTTGTCCCTCGGCGCGCTGTGGTACTTCCGGATCCATCAACGTCATGGACACGTTGCGGTCGTTGTTACCCGCTGCCGGTCCCCTGCAGCTGCGCCAAGTGTGCAACCGCGCACCGCCGCAGGAACGCCTGCGGTTGCCCTCGTCAGCGGTCTGCCGCGAGCTGGTCAGCTGGGGTGGTGACATCCTGGTGCGCCGTGCCGCACAGGCCGGCGCGCGGACATGGCCGGAGCTGACGCACCTCCATGCGGCGAGCCGGGTCGTGCTTGCGCTGTGCGCCGTACGTCGGGGTGAATTCGCCGCAGCGTCCGCGCAGGTGCCATGGGCAGCACTTGCGCCGCCCCAGGCGCTGGCCTGGGCACGGGCAACACTGCACGCGCTGTTGCCGGAGTGGGTGATGCTCGGATTGGACAATGATCCGACACTGGCGCTGCTGGCCGCCGTGGCGCTGCTGCATGAGCTGCATGCAACGCCGGACAGCAGACCGCTGCCAGCAGCGCCCTCGTCTGCAGCCGCTGCGGTGAGAGGGATGCGGGCGACGTACGAGAGCCTGCGCGGTGTGCTGCAAGCGGACGGGGCGAGCGGCAACCTGCGCCTGCTTGATGCAACCAATCGGCGATCAGGCGTTGGCAACGGCACGCAGGTAGCCGGTCCAGTAGGGGCGGGCACGGCACTCCAGCGCCGTGGGGCGGGTCCGGTCAGGGAATCTGCTTTGTTTGCCGTCAGCATGGGCGCGCCGGTACCGGCACCGGGAGCAGGGGCCTGGTTGTTCGCAGGCGCATCGGCGTCACCCAGGGGAGGCGATGGTGGCAGCCACCCGCATCCGCACCCGCGCCCGGCGCAGCATGCCGGACACGTCGGCGGGCGGCCGATGACCGGCGGTGGGGAACGCCGCAGTCCGCTGCAGCGCAGGCCGATGACGAGCGGCAGCCTGCGTGGCAGTGGCAGGCGGCAGGGTGAAAGCAGCCACCGCGAACGCATGCACAGCTATGCGCCTACCGCGATGGCCGGCTACGCAGACGGCCCCAAGGAGCTGCTCATGAGTCCGGTCTACCCGTCCGCCGATGAGCACACGGGCGGCGGCTCCGCCGGAATCCGGTTGGATCCGGCGGTGAAGCCACGTGCGGGCGCCGTGCCCCATGGCGTAGCGGCTGTTGGCGCAGGGCGGGGACGGGCCAGGTCCGGGCACGGCGTCGGGCCGCGCCCGCGGGCGGATGATCCATCGTTCGCGCGCGAGGCGCTGGCCATGCCCGGGCGCATAGTGGACTGCCTGCAGGTCGACGATGAGCGTGTCGCCCTGCTGCTGGTCAGGCAGCAGCGCTACCGTCCGCCCTTGATGCGCTTCTGCATTCCTTCCCGTGACACACCCTGGTTCAAGGGCCTGTTCGGCGACTCGATGGCTCCTGCCCACGGGGTAGGCCGCTGGATGGTGAGCGAACTCGTGCACGAACATGTGCCGCACACCCTGCGACCGTTGAGCGTACGCCACCATGGCGGCGCAGGCGATATCCTGCTCGACGCACCCTTGCCCTGGCAGTGGCTTGGCGATGAGCGCATCTTCTCGCTGTTGACGGTGTCGCTGCTGGATGACCCGCTTCGGCGCGAGGCCAGTGGCTGGAATCCGCGGTTCATGCCGCGCAACAGCTTCAAGGTGATGCAGCACTCCGGAGTCGACGGCGATGACCGGCTGTATCTTGCGTACTTCCTGCACCGCGAGCAGCCCGCAAACACGGGCGTCAACGCGGGTTTCCTGGAAGTGGAGGTGAACGCGGGCGGCCAGCTGAGCATTACCGACAAGGTGCATGGGTCGGCCATCGTCGGCGACACCCTCGACGTGCTCGTGGCCAGCATCGAGAAGCTGACCGGGCTGCGCTGCACTGATCCGGCCGATCACGTGCTGGCAGGTGACGTGGCCCCGCGCGCGCGCAATCTCTTCGTCGATTTCAACGAAACGAGGTCACTCCATGCGGATCACCCCCTGCCGTTGAACCGGTCGTTGGACCCGTTTTCCCCGGTCGTGGTGCAGGCTGCCGGCTACGCTCGGCCCTTCGCGCTGTATCTGGGAAGCTTCCTGGCATTGGACGACACGATCCTGTTCGCCGATGCCAACGGGCTTGGCGGCGCGCTGTACTACACCGCCGATGCGTCCGCACGCGAGGCCCGCGCGCTGCGCTGCGATACGCTCGATGTGTGCACGTTCGCCGCGTTGCACGGCCTGCAGTCGGGTCGGCGCTACACCGTTGACGAGGTGGCCCATGTGTTGCAGGAAAACGGGCTCCTGCCGATGCCACAAATGGGGCCGACACCGCCCGACGATGATGAACGCCTGCGTGTGCAGCGCGACCAGCCTGCCGGGCCCGCTGCGGTGATGGCTTCTTCCGCCCCTCTGCCGACATCGACGTTCGTGCTCGATGCAGGCAGGGTGCAGTACACCGATCACGATGGGCGGGCGGGATCGTTGCAGTTGAGACACGTGCAGCGCCTGGGCGCCTCTGGTTACAGATGGGAGGGCGAAGGCAACGAGCGCCGGTTCGCGGCCCGCATCAGGCTGCACGCCGGCCGAGACTACACGGGAGCCGATATCCGACGCCTGTTCGAAAAGCAGGGCTTCGTGGAAGGGGCCTGACGTTCCTGATTGCGACTTTCCCTGCACCGCGCGCGCAGCTAGTCTGGCGGGGTTGCCCTTCCTGATTCTGCCATGTCCATCGTCCTGACCGAATTCGCCCGTCCTCGCCTTTTTCCGCGCACGCCGCGCGCCAACACCATCCAGGATTGTTCGGCCGAACAGTTCGTGCAGCACCTCAACACGCATGCGCCATTCAAGGAGCTGGATGGCTACGCGCCGTTCTGCAAGCTGCATGTGTACGAGAACTGGACCAGTACGCGCTGCCTGACCGTGCCGATCACCGCAGCCAACCAGCACCAGCTGCGCAGCGGCTATGAAGCGCGCAGCCGCGACGAACTGCCGGTGCTGGTGCGTTGGTTCGAGGGCGTGGAATCGCCGGTGGCGAACTATCTGGTGGTGATCCTGTACAGCGCGGAGCAGCTGGCGAAGGAAGGCACCGGCATCGCGGCCGACTGGGGCATCGTCGGCTGCATCTACACTGCCGGGCCCGAAGAAGTACCGATGGCCCCGATCACCATGATGCGCAACGCGCTGGGCGTGGAGGAGGGCGGTTCCGGCGTGCCGCTGGACCGCGAAGCCTACGCCCGCGCGGTGGCGTTCTGGGAAGCCAACGCCAACTGGCGGGGGTGATCGGTCGCGCCGTGGGATTGGTAGCGCCGAGCCATGCTCGGCGAGCGCGCCGCGCGGCGCTTCTGCGGGGATCCATGGACGGCGCGGGAACCCGCCGAGCATGGCTCGGCGCTACCGCGAAGGCAGGTTCAACGCCGGATCATCGCGAACACCGCAGCGGTCAGCCGCGCCAGCTCGGCCGGCGCCAGCTCCACTTCCAAGCCGCGCCGTCCGGCACTGACATGCAGCGTCGGCAGTTCCTGCGCGCTGGCATCAATGAACGTACGCAGCCGCTTCTTCTGCCCCAACGGGCTGATGCCACCGACCAGATAGCCGGTCGCGCGCTGCGCCGCATCCACCGGCGCCATCGCGCATCTGCGGCAGCCTGCAGCAGCGGCCAGCGCCTTCAGGTCCAGCTGCCCGGCCACCGGCACGATGGCCACCAGCAGCTCATGCGTTTCCGTGCTGGCGAGCAGGGTCTTGAACACCTGTTCCGGCTCCAGTCCGAGCTTCTGCACGGCTTCGCCGCCGAAGGAGTCTGCCTGCGCGTCGTGCACGTAGCTGCGCACGGTGTGGGCGACTTTCTCGCGTTGGAGCAGGTTGATGGCCGGAGTCATGCGGGGATCGTAACGCCGCAACCACCGGCGTGGCTTGACCCAGGCTATGGCCTCGACCATCCAGGATTGCCGGCCAGCGGCCGGCACTACCGGGCATCAAACAAGAACGGGCGCCCGAAGGCGCCCGTCCAGACGATCTGCGATGTTACCCGCAGATCAGTAGCGGTAATGCTCCGGCTTGAACGGGCCTTCCACCGGCACGCCGATGTAATCGGCCTGCTCTTTGCTCAGGGTGGTCAGCTTGACGCCGATCTTTTCCAGGTGCAGGCGGGCGACTTCCTCGTCCAGCTTCTTCGGCAGCAGGTAGACCTTCTTCTCGTAGCTGTCCTTGTTCGCCCACAGGTCGATCTGCGCCAGGGTCTGGTTGGCGAACGAGTTGGACATCACGAAGCTCGGATGGCCCGTGGCGCAGCCCAGGTTCACCAGGCGGCCGTCGGCCAGCAGGAAGATCGCATTGCCGTTGTCGAACACGTACTTGTCGACCTGCGGCTTGATGTTGATCTTCTGCACGCCGGCCAGCGCGTTCAGCGCATCGACCTGGATCTCGTTGTCGAAGTGGCCGATGTTGCAGACGATGGCCTGGTCCTTCATCGCGCTCAGGTGTTCGATGCGGATGATGTCCTTGTTGCCGGTGGTGGTGACATAGATGTCGCCACGGCCCAGGGTGGATTCGATGGTGTTGACTTCGAAGCCTTCCATCGCCGCCTGCAGGGCGCAGATCGGGTCGATTTCGGTGACCACCACGCGCGCGCCGTAGGCACGCAGCGATGCGGCGCAGCCCTTGCCGACGTCGCCATAGCCGCAGACCACGGCGACCTTGCCGGCCAGCATCACGTCCATCGCGCGCTTCAGGCCGTCGGCCAGCGACTCGCGGCAGCCGTACAGGTTGTCGAACTTGCTCTTGGTGACCGAGTCGTTGACGTTGATCGCCGGGATCAGCAGGGTGCCGGCCTGGGCGAGCTGGTACAGGCGGTGCACGCCGGTGGTGGTCTCTTCGGAAACGCCCTTCCAGTCCTTGACCACGCGGCCCCAGTAACCCGGACGCTCGCTGGCCACGCGCTTGAGCAGGTTCTTGATCACCTGCTCTTCGTGCGAAGCCGCCGGCTCGTCGACCCAGGTGCTGCCGTTTTCCAGCTCGTAGCCCTTGTGGATCAGCAGGGTGACATCGCCGCCGTCATCGACCACCAGTTCCGGGCCGGTCAGGGTGCCGTCGGCCAGGGTGAAGGTCAGCGCATCCAGGGTGCAGTCCCAATATTCTTCCAGCGTCTCGCCCTTCCAGGCGAACACGGGGGTGCCGGATGCTGCGATCGCCGCCGCCGCATGGTCCTGGGTGGAGAAGATGTTGCACGACGCCCAGCGCACGTCGGCGCCGATGTCCTTCAGCGTTTCGATCAGCACCGCAGTCTGGATGGTCATGTGCAGCGAGCCGGTCACGCGCACGCCCTTCAGCGGCAGGGTGGCAGCGTGCTTGCGGCGGATCGACATCAGGCCCGGCATCTCGTGCTCGGCGATGTCCAGTTCCTTGCGGCCCCAGTCGGCCAGCGAGATATCGGCGATCTTGTAATCACCTTCGGTGGAGAAGGTCTTGGCAACAGCGTTCATTCATTGCTCCGGTTGTGGACGAGCAGGTGCTCGTATCTGGCCGGGCGCCGTTTTACATTGCCACCCTCCGAGCCTGGCCGGGTTGTCCGGTCGCAGCGCCCCTCGGCAGGGGAAGGCGGCCATTATATCGCGGCCCGGGGGGGGCCCAACCATCGGCAGGGGGTGAAGGACGCGGCGGCTGTTAAGGTCGGGTATTCACAAGCAGCGAAGGGATGGTCATGAGCAAGCGCGTGCGCCGCACTGGGCGTTGGAAGGGAGTGGTGCTGTCGATGGCCCTGCTGGCGATGACGCCGGCCGTGGGGGCCGCGCCGTCCACTGCTGCATCCACCGCCGTGGGCGGCTATGAGCTGCCTTCGGCCGCGCTGCAGGCGGTGGTGGACCAGCCGCGTGCGCCGGGCCTGTTCCTGTCCCCGCAGCGCGATCTGGCCGCCATGCTGCAGATGCCGCCGTTGCCGTCCATCGAGGTGGTCGCGCAGCCGGAGCTGAAGCTGGCCGGCCGCCGGATCAACCCGCGCACCTTCTCCGACAGCCGTTTCAGCTACGGCGCCAAGCTGTGGCTGATGGGCATCAACGATGGCAAGGAACGGCAGATCAGCGGCCTGCCGCCGGCACTTTCAGTGGCCAGCCTGGCCTGGTCGCCGGACCAGAAATGGCTGGCTTTCAACCAGGTCGATCCAGCCAGTGGGGCCAACGAACTGTGGCTGGTGGATGTAACAACCGCCAGCGCGCGCCGGCTGCGTGGTGAACTGAACACCGTGCTCGGCGATGGCTATCAGTGGCTGCCCGACAGCCGCGGGCTGCTGGTAATGAGTCGCGTTGGCAACGCCGGCAGCCCGCCGTCGCGCGACGTGGCGCCAACCGGCCCGGCCGTCCAGCAGACCAGCGAAGGCAGCGGCGTGGTGTCCATCCGCACCTACCAGGACCTGCTGAAGAACGAGGCTGACGCGCGCCTGTTCGATTACTACGCCACCAGCCAGCCCACCGAAATCGGCCTGGACGGCCAGTCCCGCGCGGTCGGCGCGGCCGGCGTGTACCTCGGCCTGAGCCTGTCGCCGGACGGTGGCTACCTGCTCAGCCAGCGCGTGCAGCGGCCGTACTCGTACGTGGTGCCGGTGAGCAGTTTCCCGCGCCGCATCGAAGTGCTCGACCGCGCCGGCACGCTGGTGCACACCGTGGCCACGCGGCCGCTGGTGGAAGGCCTGCCGACCGGCAACGATGCCGAAGTGACCGGCGTGCGTGACATCAGCTGGCGTGCCGATACGCCGGCCACCCTGGTGTGGGCCGAAGCCCAGGACGGCGGCGATCCGAACCGCGAGGCCAGCATCCGCGACGCGGTGCTGATGCAGGCCGCACCGTTCGACAAGCCGCCGGTGACCCTGGCCCAGCTTGGCAGCCGCTATGCCGGCATCACCTGGGCACGCGGCGACCTGGCCCTGCTCAACGAGTCGTGGTGGAAGACCCGCCGCACCAGGACCTGGTTGATTGCCCCGGATCAGGCGGCGACCGATCCGAAGCTGCTGTTCGACCGTGATGCGCAGGACCGTTACAGCGATCCGGGCAAGCCGGGCACGCTGCGCGACGACAACGGTCGCGCGCTGCTGCAGACCAGCGCCGATGGCAACAGCATCTACTTCTATGGTGCCGGTGCATCGCCCGAAGGCGACCGCCCGTTCCTGGACCGCTACGAGCTGGCGACCGGCAAGACCACCCGCCTGTTCCATTCGCAGGCGCCGACCCATTCGGTGCCGATCGCACTGCTGGGCGCGGATGCCTCCTCGCTGCTGTTCACCCGCGAAAGCCCGGAGCAGCCGGCCAACTACTTCGTGCAGCCGCTTGGCGATGCGGCCGCGGCGCCGCGCGCGCTCACCACGTTTGCCCATCCGCTGCCGCAGCTGCGCGGTGTCAGCAAGGAGCAGATCCGTTACAAGCGCAAGGACGGCGTGGACCTGACCGCGACCCTGCTGCTGCCGCCAGGCTATGACCCCAAGCGTGATGGACCGCGCCCGCTGCTGATGTGGGCCTACCCGGGCGAGTACAAAAGTGCGGCGGCCGCCAGCCAGGTCACCGGCTCGCCGTACCTGTTCAACGCGGTCAGCTACTGGGGCCCACAGGCGTTCCTGGCCAAGGGCTATGCCGTGCTGGCCAGCCCGACCATGCCGATCATCGGCGAGGGCGACAAGGAGCCCAACGACACCTACCTGGAACAGCTGGTGTCCAACGCGCAGGCAGCGGTGGATGAAGTGGTGCGCCGTGGCGTCACCGATCGCGACCACATCGCCATCGGCGGGCACTCCTACGGGGCGTTCATGACCGCCAACCTGCTGGCGCACAGCCGTCTGTTCAAGGCCGGCATCGCGCGCAGCGGCGCTTACAACCGCACGCTGACGCCGTTTGGCTTCCAGGCTGAAGAGCGCAACTACTGGCAGGCGCAGGATACCTATCTGAAGATGTCGCCGTTCAACCACGCAGCCAACATCAAGGATCCGATCCTGTTCATCCACGGCGTGGACGACAACAACTCCGGTACGTTCCCGATGCAGAGCGAGCGCATGTTCGCGGCCGTGAAGGGCCTGGGTGGCACGTCGCGGCTGGTTATGCTGCCGAACGAATCGCACGCCTACCGCGCGCGCGAATCGATCATGACGATGCTGGCCGAGAGCGAACGCTGGCTGGAGCAGACCATCGGCAAGGGCGAACGCATCGGCCGGTAGCGCCGAGCCATGCTCGGCGAGCGCAGCGGTGAACGGCAACGGCGTGACGACCAACGGTCGTCACCCACCAGGGCAGCGGCTGACGGCCAGCGGCGGTCACTACCGGGCACGGGCGGTCACTACTGAAACCAACCGTCGGCAGGCAATTGAACTGCGCTAGGCTTGGCGAGGGATCCTTGCTTGAGGTTCGTGCGTCGCCGATGAACGAGTTCCGCAGCAGCATCATGTTCGCCAACCCCGATATTCCCCTGCGTGACGACGTGCGCCGCCTCGGCGCACTGGTCGGCGACCTGCTGGTCGAGCAGGTATCGGACGCCTTCTTCGACGACGTGGAAAGCGTGCGCACCCGCGCCATCGCACGCCGCGAGAACGCCTCGCCTCTGGCCGACCTGGCCGAGGGCCTGGCTGGACGTTCGCCGCAGCAGGCCGAGGCGATGGTGCGTGCGTTCAGCACTTACTTCCAGGTGGTCAACATCGCCGAGCGCGTGCATCGCATCCGCCGCCGCCGCGACTACCAGCGCGCCGGCACGCGCACCCCGCAGCCGGATGGCCTGCAGGATGCGCTGCAGCAGCTCAAGGCGCAGGGCGTGACCCTGCAGGAACTGCAGGACTGGTTGCCGCGGATCGACATCGAGCCGGTGTTCACCGCGCATCCCACCGAAGCGGTACGCCGCGCACTGCTGGAAAAAGAGCAGCTGATGGTGGCCAGCCTGGTCGACAACCTGGATGGTCAGCGCACCCCCGGTGAAGCCGCGGCCGACGATGCGCGCTTCCGCATGGCGCTGACCGCGTCCTGGCAGACCACCGATTCGTCGCCGGTGCGCCCCACCGTGGATGACGAGCGCGAGCACGTGGGTTTCTACCTGGTGCAGGTGCTGTACCGGGTCATCCCGGTGCTGTACGAATCGCTGCAGCAGGCGCTGGTGGATACCTTCGGCGAAGGCCTGCCCCTGCCACGGCTGCTGCGCTTCGGCACGTGGGTCGGCGGGGACATGGACGGCAACCCGAACGTGGACGCCGGCACCATCCGCAACACGCTGGATGCACAGCGCCGCGCGGTGCTGGCGCAGTACCAGAAGGAACTGCTGCAGCTGGCCAGCCTGCTCAGCCAATCCACCGAACGGGTGGGCGTCAGCGACGCGCTGCAGGCGCGGCTGGCGGACTACCAGCAGCGGCTGCCGGACGTGCAGTCGCGCCCGCGCCACGGCGACATGCCGTACCGGCTGTTGAACGACCGCATGCGCGCGCGGCTGCAGGCTACGCGGGATGATGGACCGGGTGCGTATGCCGGGCCGGATGAACTGATCGACGACCTGCAGCTGATCTTCGACAGCCTGCGCGCCAACCGCGGCGAACACGCCGGTGGCTTTGCGGTGCAGCGCCTGCTGTGGCGGGTGAAGACCTTCGGCTTCCACCTGGCACGGCTGGACGTGCGCCAGGAATCCAGCGTGCATGCGCGCGCGCTGGCCACCGCGCTGGATGGCGAGGCCGCCTGGGAGGCCCGCGATGCGAAGGCACGTGCGGCCTTGCTGGGACCCTACGCCAGTGGCGAACAGGCACTGCCGCAGGCGGACGAGGAGGGCAACCAGCGGCTGGACGCGGTGTTCTCCGCGCTGGCCGACGCGCGCCGTCGGCACGGTGCCGATGCGCTGGGCAGCTACATCATTTCGATGGCGCATGACCGCGGCGACGTGCTGGCGGTGCTGGCGTTGGCGCGGCGTGGCGGACTGGTGGATGAAGCCGGCGGCGTGCCGCTGGATATCGCGCCATTGTTTGAAACCGTGGACGACCTGAAGCACGGCACCGCGACCCTGCGCGACCTGCTGGCCGATCCGGTGTACCGCGCGCACCTGCACGCGCGCAACGACGTGCAGATGGTGATGCTGGGGTACTCGGACAGCAGCAAGGACGGGGGCATCGCCGCCTCGCGCTGGGGACTGCAGCGGGCCCAGGTGGAACTGCTGGAGGTGGCCGCCGAAAGCGGCATCGCGCTGACTTTCTTCCATGGCCGTGGTGGGTCGATCAGCCGTGGCGGTGGCAAGACCACCCACGCCGTGGATGCATCGCCGCGTGGCAGCATCGACGGTCGCCTGCGGGTCACCGAGCAGGGCGAAGTGATCCACCGCAAGTACGGCATCCGCGCGCTGGCGGTGCGCTCGCTGGAACAGGCCACCGGCGCGGTGCTGCGTTCGAGCCTGCGTCCGCGCGCGCCTGAACCGCGCGAGGAGGCATGGCGGCCGGTGATGGACGTGGTGGCCGATGCCAGCAGCACTGCGTACCGTGCCTTCGTCGGCCAGCCGCGCTTCATGGAGTACTTCCGCACCGCGACGCCGATCGACGTCATCGAGCGGATGACATTGGGTTCGCGTCCCTCGCGTCGGCTGGGCCAGGATGCGGCGCTGACCAACCTGCGCGCCATTCCCTGGGTGTTCGCCTGGAGCCAGGCACGTGCGGTGATCCCCGGCTGGTACGGCGTGGGCAGTGGCCTGCAGGCTGCGGTGGATGCCGGACATGAGGACACCCTGCGGCAGATGGCGCGCGACTGGCCGTTCTTCCGGACGTTTCTGGATGACATCGCGATGGTGTTGTCGAAGGGTGACATCACCATCGCCGAGCAGTTCTCGCGGCTGTCCGGTGAGCTGCACGCCAGCTTCTTCCCGAAGGTGCAGGACGAGTGGGCGCGGACCGAGCGCTGGGTGCTGGCGCTGACCGGCCAGCAGTCGCTGCTGGAGCACGACCAGCGGTTGGCGCTGTCGATCCGCCTGCGCAACCCCTACGTAGACCCGATCAGCGTGCTGCAGGTGGACCTGCTGCAGCGCTGGCGGGCAAGCGGGGGAGAGGACGAGGACCTGCTGCGCGCGTTGGTGGCGTGCGTCAACGGGGTATCGCAGGGCGTGCAGAACACCGGCTGAGGCCGCTGCTGGGGGACGCCCGTATCGGTGGGTGAGGACGGCCTCATGATGGGTGACGACCGCCTCATGTTGGTTACGACCGCCTCATGGTGGGTGACGACCCGTGGTCGTCACGCGGCGGGCGGTGGAGCGGGCGGAACAACCGGCGGCCACCACCTCTGGGGGGGTGCGCCCGGGGGTCGGACCCGCCCGGGGGGGGCACGCGCCCCGACAAAGGTTCGACCCCCACCAAAGCAAGGTCGTCACCCACCAAAGCAAGATCGTCACCCCACCAGATCAAGTCGTCACCCGTCCAGGCAGGATCGTTATTCCGGCGCAGGCGGGTTGGAGGCCAGCAGTTCCCGATGGCGCTGTTCCATTTCCTGCCGCAGCTGGCGCCGCAGCAGGGCGGCGGCGTGCCGGCGCTTCTCGTCGGAAGAGGTGGGCTGCAACGCCGGCACGGGCGTCGGCCGGCCTTCGTCGTCCACCGCCACCATGGTGAAGAAGCAGCTGTTGGCGTGGCGCACGCTGCGCTCCAGGATGTCTTCGGCCACCACCTTGACGCCGATCTCCATCGACGAGGTGCCGGTGTAGTTCACCGAGGCCAGGAAGGTGACCAGCTCGCCCACCGAGATCGGCTGGCGGAACATCACCTGGTCCACCGACAGGGTGACCACGTAGCGCCCGGCATAGCGGCTGGCACAGGCGTAGGCCACCTGGTCGAGCAGGCGCAGCACGGCGCCGCCGTGGACCTTGCCGGAGAAATTGGCCATGTCCGGTGTCATCAACACGGTCATGGTGAGCTGGTGGGATTTCAGTTCTGTCGACATGCGGCCATCTTCGCATGAAGCAACCGGTGCCTAATCGAACGACACCGGCGTCAGTTGCGCCTGCAACTCGCGGTTGGGACATTCATGCGCGCGGTATCGGGGCGGGTGGATATGACGGTGATCCTGCTCGAGGAGGTGACCGATCACCGGCATCGCCGCCTCCCACTCGACCATCATCGGCTCGGTGTCGATATCGGGGGCCGCCAGCACGATGCAGTCGGTCTTGGGGAGGGACACCTCCACGCCCTCGGCCCAGTAGCAGAAGGATCGCTCTGCCTTCATGTTGATCCCGTACGCGGCGACGAAGACGTGATTACCTTGGACCTGGTGCAAGTGCGTCAGCAATTCCTGCTGGACCGCGTAGTTGCCTTCCTGGAGCTGCAAGCGCAGCCTGCGTTGCAGCGAGCGGAGCTGTGGCGTAGCAAGCTCCACTGGCTGCATTTCACCATCCACGTACTGAAACAGCTCCCATGACACGGCGTAGCCATCCTCAAGGCCCTCCTCGGTCAGCCTGAAGAGGGTGGCTTGGGCGTCCAGGTCACGATCGCCGGCAACCAGCAGCAGCTCGCGGGTGGGGATCATGAAGACCGGAAGGCCGCGTAGGGGGATGCGGTGCAGCATGTCAGGCAGCAACGCACGACTGCTGTTGTAACCGTCGCCCCAGGCGGCCTTGAATACGCCGTCGGCGGGCTGTTCGAAAGGCAGGTCCGGTTGCTCACGCAGGTTGCCACGCGCAACGGCCAATGCATGCTCAAGATCGATCCCCCACGACGCGTCAGGCCCTTCCGGTTTGATGAGGGTGTGCTCTTCACTGTCGACGCCCAGCAGGACGACACATTCGTTGCTGACTCTGCGGTACTGAAACGAGGCGTCTTCATCCCAGCCGGCTTTTTCCGCAGCCGCCAGCTTCGTCTGGTCCAGCAGCGAAGCATTGCGGAGCACGGGAAGCAGCCGGCTCCTGACCTCCTGCAGTGGATCGTGTACCGGGTGATCACCCACCAACCACGCCACATAGCGGGCAACCACCTGCTCCTGAAGGTGTCTAGGGCTGGACAGGTATCGACGGTGGGCATTATGTAGATTGACGTGGCCACCTTCCTCCAGATCGATACGGAAGAGTGCGCGGTTGTAATGCAGGGGAACGATGACACCTGCGCGCCGCGCAGCGCGCACGAAGTGCTGCGCGAAAGCATCCTCGTCGGGACGCCTGCGTGGCAGCCAGTGGAGCAGTCTGGACAGCATGGTGGTCCCCTTCATGGGTCCATGCTCGCGCGGGTTGCCGATCCCATCAAGGAAACCGTCCGCAAAAAAGAAGGGCCGCTTGCGCGGCCCTTCGGATACTGCGTACTGCGTACTGATTACTTCAGCTTCGCATCCGCGCGCAGGGCGGCGGCGCGATCGGTCTTCTCCCAGGAGAAGGCCGTGGCATTGACGGTCTCGCCGTTGCCATCGAGGTAGCTGAAGTCCTTCGGCTTGCGGCCGAAGTGGCCGTAGGCTGCGGTCTGCTGGTACATCGGGTGGATCAGGTCGAGCATCTTGATGATGCCGTACGGGCGCAGGTCGAAGTGCTTGCGGATCAGCTTTTCGATCTGCTCGTCCGGAATCCTGCCGGTGCCGAAGGTGGTGACCGAGATCGAGGTCGGCTCGGCCACGCCGATGGCGTAGGAGACCTGCACTTCGCAACGGTCAGCCAGGCCGGCGGCCACGACGTTCTTGGCGACGTAGCGGGCCGCATAGGCTGCCGAACGGTCGACCTTGGACGGATCCTTGCCGGAGAACGCACCGCCACCGTGACGGGCCCAGCCGCCGTAGGTATCGACGATGATCTTGCGGCCGGTCAGGCCGCAGTCGCCCACCGGACCGCCGATCTCGAACTTGCCGGTCGGGTTGATGTGGAACTTGGTGCCCTTGTGCAGCCACTTGGCCGGCAGCACCGGCTTGATGATCTCTTCGCGGACCGCTTCGATCAGGTCCTTCTGCTTGATGCCCGGGGCATGCTGGGTGGACAGCACGATGGCGTCGATGGCCGAGACCTGGCCGTCTTCGTAGCGCAGGGTGACCTGGCTCTTGGCGTCCGGGCGCAGCCAGGACAGCGGCGAGTTCTTCTTCTTGCGGATCTTGGCCTGCTGCTCGACCAGGCGGTGCGACAGGTGGATCGCCGCCGGCATGTAGCTGTCGGTTTCGTTGGTGGCGTAGCCGAACATCAGGCCCTGGTCGCCAGCGCCCATTTCTTCGGGCTTCTTGCGGTCAACGCCCTGGGCGATGTGCGGGGACTGCTTGCCGATCAGGTTCAGCACGCCGCAGGTCGCGCCGTCGAAGCCGACGTCGGAGCTGTTGTAGCCGATATCCAGGATCACCTGGCGGGTCAGGGCTTCCAGGTCGATCCACGCGCTGGTGGTGATCTCGCCGGCCACGATCGCCACGCCGGTCTTGACCATGGTCTCGCAGGCCACGCGGGCGCGCTGGTCCTTGGCCAGGATCGCGTCCAGGACCGCATCGGAAATCTGGTCGGCAATCTTGTCCGGATGGCCTTCGGAGACCGATTCGGAAGTGAACAGGTAGCTGGACATCAGGCGTTATATCCTTTAATTCGGATGGAAAGATGGGCGCGAATGATACACGGCGCGCGTCGCACGTGCATTGTGGACTGCGACGGGTTGCCGGTGGTTAAGGTGGTGTGCCCGGGCTGAGGGTAGCCGGGAACCATGACCGGACCGTGCTGGCGCCGCGTTGGGCCGGCCTGCCAGCGCCGAAGGCGGCGGCAGGAGCCGCTGCCAACGTCGCTTGCGCCGGCCCGCAGGGTGCCGGTCAGGACGACCGGCATAGCCATGCTCGGCGAGCGCAGCGGCAACAGTCCGCACGCAACGCGCGGCTGCTAGCATCGGCCGATGGACTCCCTTACCCAGATCGTACTCGGTGGCGCGGTAGCCGCTGCCATCGCCCCGGCCGGCCATCGCCGTGCCGCCCTGCTTGCCGGTGCCGCGCTTGGCACGTTGCCCGACCTGGACGCGCTGTGGTTGGGCTTCAGGGCCGCCGACCCGGTGGCGGTGATGACCGAACATCGCAGTTTCAGCCATTCGCTGCTGGTGCTGCCGTGGGTCGCCGCGCTGGTCTGGTGGCTGTTCAAGCGCTTCGGCAACAGCCGGGTGGCGCAGTCTCCGCTGCGCTGGTTCTGGGCGATGCAGCTGGCGCTGGTGACCCACCCGCTGCTGGACGCAATGACCGTGTACGGCACCCAGCTGTGGTGGCCGCTGCGGCCTTCGCCGGTAATGGGCTCGAACATCTTCATCATCGATCCGCTGTACACCGTGTGGCTGCTGCTGGGCTGCGTGCTGGCCTGGTTCGGGCGCAGCCGGCCCTGGGCCGGCAAGGCGCTGGTGGTCGCCCTGGTGGTCAGCAGTGGTTATCTGGGATGGAGCCTGCTGGCCAAGGCGCAGGTGGACCGCGCCGCGCAGCGCAGCCTGGCCGCGATGGGCCTGGGCGATGCGCCGCGGTTCTCGGTGCCCATGCCGTTCAATACCCTGCTGTGGCGGGTGGTGGCGATGACCCCCAGCGGCTACGTGGTGGCTGATCGCTCGCTGGTGGCGGACAAGGGAGAGATGCATTTCGAAGGATTCGCCTCCAACGTGCAGGCCCTGCGCCAGGCTGCGGACATTCCGGCCGTGCAGCGGCTGGAATGGTTCAATCGTGGCTTCATGCGCGCGCAGGTGGTGGATGGCCGGCTGGTGCTGAGCGACCTGCGGATGGGCCTGGAACCGGATTACACGTTCAATTTCGCGGTGGCGGCCGAGCGCGATGGGCGGTGGCAGGGCATCGTGCCGGAGCAGTTGCGTGGCGATTACAGCAGCCCCGAAGCGCGCGCTGACATCAGCCGCCGGTTGGGGCTGATGTGGGACCGGATCTGGCGCGAACCCGCACGGTAGCGCCGCTGTGGTGGGTGCTCGCCGAGCATGGCTCGGCGTTATCGGGATGCCGCGCCGGTAGCGCCGAGACATGCTCGGCGGAATCTGTCCGGCATCGTGCGGTGTCTGACGCAGGCCGCGCTTCGCGCTCGCCGAGCACGGCTCGGCGCTACCCGGGCACGGCTATGCCCGTCGTCCTGACCGGCACCCTGCGGCCGTCGCAAGCGACGTTGGCGGCGGCTCCTGCCGCCGCCTTCGGCGCTACCGGGATTGCGCATCAATACACCGTCGCGCGGGCCTGCACGAAGGAGAAGAAGAACACCGCGTTCGGATCGTTCTGCACCTGGCGGAACTCGCGGCGCATGCCGTCCACGGTCTCTTCGTCCACCGTACCGGCCTGCAGCAGCTGCTCGGCGGCTGACAGCAGCACCTGTTCCCAGAACGCGATCATCGTCTTCCGGCGTGCCGGCTCGCGGTTGTCCAGGTGGATGGTCTTGATGTCGGTCTGCACGTCGCGGAAGCCGCCGGCGAGCAGCAGGTTGCCCAGCTTTGCACCGACGAACGGGTCGCCACCGTGGTCATGCTGGAAGTCGTTGAAGGCCATCCAATAGCGCCAGATGTGCGGCGAATACGGGTCCAGCAGGAACGAGGCGTTCATCACCTCGGTGATGTATACCGGCGAGCCGGGTGACAACACCCGGCGCACTTCGCTCAGCACCCTGGCCGGCGAGGGCACGTGTTCCAGCACCCAGCACAGGAACGCGCCATCGAAGGCGCGCGCGCCGAACGGCAGCTCACCGGCATCGGCGTGCTGCAGCACGTAGCGGTCGCTGCACCAGGGCGTTTTCTCCAGGTTGGCGCGTGCGGTGGCCAGCTGGGCTTCGCTCAGGTCCACGCCGGTGACGTGCAGTTCCGGGAAGCGGCGCAGCAGGATCTCGGTCTGCGCGCCTACGCCACTGCCGACCTCCAGCAGGCGGCGCACGCCGGTGTAGTCGATCTGCCCGAAGATGGTCGGCTCCAGCAGGCGGGCCTGGGTCATCAGGCGCTCCTGTTCGGTGCTGGAGAAGCCATGCAGGTAGGTAGGCGAAGAAATCGGCGGGGTCATGGCGGTATCCGGGTAGCGCCGGGCCACTGCCCGGCGAAGGGGTCAATCAACGCAAGCTGTTTCGCGCGTATCCGCGATCAACCGATCAAAATATTCCGTGGTCAGCGCGATCTGGCTGGCCGGGTCTTCGGCCCGGTTCACCACCGCGCGGAAGGCTGCGTTTTCCGGGCGATCCTTGGCATACCACCCCAGGTGCTTGCGCGCGATGCGCACGCCCTGCGGTTCGCCGTAGAAGGCATGCAGGGCCTGCAGGTGGCCGAGCAGGATGTCGCGCACTTCGGACAACGACGGCGGCGGCAGCTCCTGGCCGGTAGCCAGGTAGTGCGCCACCTCGCGGAAGATCCACGGCCGCCCCTGCGCGGCGCGACCGATCATCACCGCATCCACGCCGGTGACGGCGAGCACGTGGGCGGCCTTGCGCGGCGAATCGATGTCGCCGTTTGCGATCACCGGGATCCTCAGCGCCGCCTTGATCGCGGCGATGGTCTCGTACTCGGCCTGGCCGGTGTAGTGCTGGTCGCGGGTGCGGCCGTGCACGGCCAACGCGGCGATGCCGCTGTCTTCGGCGATATGGGCGATGCGCGGGCCGTTGCGGTGGTCGCAGTCCCAGCCGGTGCGGATCTTCAGCGTCACCGGCACGTCGACGGCGTTGACCACTGCGGTCAGGATGCGGGCGACCAGGTCCTCATCGCGCATCAGCGCCGAGCCGGCCCAGGCGTTGCAGACCTTCTTGGCCGGACAGCCCATGTTGATGTCGATGATCTGCGCGCCATGGTCGACGTTGTAGCGTGCCGCCTCGGCCAACTGCTGCGGTTCGGTGCCGGCGATCTGCACGCTGATCGGGTCGGGCTCGCCGTCGTGGTCCATCCGGTGCAGGGACTTGCGGGTGGTCCAGAAGCGCGGGTCGGAGATGGTCATCTCCGAGGCAGCCAGCCCTGCGCCAAGGCGCTTGCACAGCAGCCGGAACGGCTTGTCGGTGACGCCGGCCATGGGCGCCAGCACGACGTTGGGGGCAATGGAATAAGGGCCGATCTGCATGCGGCCATTGTAGTGCGGCAGCGCAGGCCGGGCCGCTGTGGGGAGCCCCCGGTTCAGGCCGATCCGGATGGGGCTCATGCTACACCGGCATCAGCAGATGCTTGACGGTTGCTTCCGCCGCCCCCAGGCGCGGGGCATGGTGGGCGGCTGGCATGCACCCGGCACGACCGGGTGGTAGCGCCGAGCCATGCTCGGCGAGCGCAGCGGCAAGAGCAACAGCGTGACGACCAACGGTCGTCACCCACCAAGGGCGGCGGTCGTCATCCACCAGGGGCGGGGCTACGGCGTGACGGCCAGCGACCGTCACGACCAAGCTGGCGGTGCGTTACGCCGGCTGGTCGTCCGGTGTGAAGTGGGGCATCGCCGCGGCGGCGCCTTCCTTTTCGGTGGAACGGCCGGCGAACTGGTTGGCAAAGCGCACGTGGCGCGCGAACGGGGCATCCGGCGAATGCGCGATGGAGGCCACCAGCGCACCGTTGAAGGCATCACCGGCACCGGTGGTATCGATGGCCTGTACCTGCTCGGCGCCCACGCGGTAGTACGGCTGGCTGTCACCGCGCAGGGTGTCTTCATCGTGCGACACGAACACACCTACCGCACCGAGGGTCACCACCACGGTGCCACTGCCGACCAGCTTGCGGCACAGCGCATGCAGGCTGGCGCCGTCCAGCGCGGCGACATCGTTGGGATCGATCCGCTCGCCGACATGGCGGCTGAGCAGCGCGGCGAATTCGGTTTCATTCGGGGTGATGACATCGGCCAGCTTCAGCAGGCCGATGCTGGATGGCGCGTCGGCTGGGGCGGCGTTGAGCACGGTGGTGACGCCGGCTTCGCGCGCCACCGCCAGGGCGGCCTCGATGGTGTCCACCGGCGATTCCAGCTGCACCAGCACCACCTTGGCGCCTGCCAGCAGCGCCTGCTGCTGCTGCACGAAGCCGATGCTCAGCGCGGCATTGGCACCCGGCCCGATGACGATGGTGTTGCGGCCGCGTGCATCGACATAGATGCCGCCGGTGCCGGTCGGTTCCGTGCTCGCCTCGGCGCTCAGGGTGAAGCCGTCCTGGGCCGCCAGGCCGCGGGCCATCGCGCCGCCGGCATCGTCGCCCAGCGCGCAGACGAAGGTGGTCTGCGCACCGGCGCGGCGTGCGGCCACGGCCTGGTTGAAGCCCTTGCCGCCCGGGCCGGTGCTGTAGCGCCCGGCGATGGTCGCGCCGGGGGCGGGCAGTGCTTCGCACCGCCACACATGATCGACATTGAAGGAACCGACGACGACGACGTTGCTGCTCATAGGAAAACGGTTCTCAGTGAAGCGCGGTGGTACCCGAGGGTATCAACCAAAGTGGGTCAGGACGCCGGCGATCGTGGCAGTCATGAAAGTGGCAATGGTACCGCCCAGCACGGCGCGCAGGCCGAACCGGGCCAGATCCTGGCGTCGTTCCGGGGCAAGGCCACCGATGCCGCCGATCTGGATCGCGATGGAGCTGAAGTTGGCGAAGCCGCACAGCGCGTAGGTGGCGATCAGGCGGCCTTCTTCGGACAACGTAACGCCCGGGACCTGGCCGTTGATGATGCGCGACAATTCGCTGTAGGCGACGAACTCGTTGATCACCACCTTCTGGCCGATCAGCGAGCCGACCGTGCTGGCATCGGCCCACGGGGTGCCGATCACCCAGGCGATCGGGGCCAGCAGGTAGCCGAAGATGGTGGACAGGTTGGTCGGGCGACCGATCGCCGCGGCCAGGCCGGTGACATCACCCAACCACGTCAGCGGGGCGTTCAGCAGCGCGATCAGCGCGATGAAGGCCAGCAGCATCGCACCGATGTTCAGGGCCAGCCTCAGGCCGTCCGCAGCGCCACCGGCGGCGGCGTCGATGATGTTGCTGGAGGTCTTCTCCACTTCCATCTTCACCGTGCCGCGGGTCAGCGGGGTGCCGGTTTCCGGGATCAGCAGCTTGGCCACCACCAGCGTAGCGGGCGCGGCCATGATGCTGGCCGCCAGCAGGTGCTTGGCATAGAAGGCCTGGGATTCCGGATCGCCGCCGCCGAGCATGCCGACGTAGGCCGCCAGCACGCCACCGGCGATGTGGGCCATGCCGCCGATCATCATGGTCAGCAGCTCGGATTCGGTCATCCGCGAAATGTAGGGGCGCACCGTCAGCGGGGCTTCGGTCTGGCCGATGAACACGCTGGCGCAGACGCTGGTGGTTTCCGCACCGGACACGCGCATCACCTTGGTGATCGCCAGCGCCATCACGCGCACGATCGCCTGCATCACGTTGAGGTGGTACAGCACGCCCATCAGCGCGGAGAAGAAGATGATGGTCGGCAGCACCTGGAAGGCGAAGATGAAGCCGTAGCTTTGCACGTTCATCAGCGAGCCGAAGATGAAGCCGGAGCCTTCGTTGACGAAGCTCAGCACCTTCACGAACCCGTGGCCCAGCGCATCGAACACATCGCGGCCACCCGGTACCAGCAGCACCACGGCGGCAAATGCGATCTGCAGCAGCAGGCCGGTCGCCACCAGCTTCCAGTCCACCGCGCGCTTGTTGTTGGAGAACAGCCAGGTAATGCCGATGAGCACCGCCAGACCAAACAGGCCGAAGCCGATCCTGCCCAAACCTTCGACCATGTTGAATCCCCTGAGGGCACCGCGAAAAACGGGAAGCCTAGAGCAGGGCAGGGGCGGGGGCAAGGAAAAGCGCGCAGCGAGGGGCGATCAGCGCCGATACGCTCTGTATTGACAAGGGATGCAGGCGACCTCGCGCGGTTAGAATGACCCCCCTTCCGGCCCGATCTGCGGGCCTGCAGCAGGAGTCGTGCATGCTCTACCGCCGCCTTGGAACCTCCGGGTTGAAGCTTTCCGCGCTGTCCTTCGGCGCCTGGGTCACCTTTGGCAGCCAGGTGGCCCGCGACCAGGCGCGCAACCTGGTGGCGGCGGCCTGGGACAACGGCATCAACTTCTTCGACAACGCCGAGGGCTATGCCAATGGCCGCGCCGAGCAGGTGATGGGCGATGTGATCGCCGACCTGCGGCTGCCGCGTGATGGCTTCTGCGTGTCCAGCAAGGTGTTCTTCGGCAGCGCGGTGGACCCGGCACCGACCCAGCGCGGGCTGTCGCGCAAGCATGTGACCGATGCCTGCCATGCGGCGCTGAAGCGGCTGCGGGTGGACTACCTGGACCTGTACTACTGCCACCGCCCTGATGCAGACACGCCGATCGCCGAGACCGTGCATGCGATGGACACCCTGGTCCGGCAGGGCAAAGTGCTTTACTGGGGGACTTCGGAATGGTCGGCCACGCAGATCCAGGAAGCGCTGGACATCGCCCGCCGCCACAACCTGCAGGGCCCGACGATGGAGCAGCCGCAGTACAACCTGCTGCACCGCGACCGGGTGGAGCGTGAGTACGCTCCGCTGTATGCCGAGGCCGGGCTGGGCACCACCACCTTCTCGCCGCTGGCATCGGGGCTGCTGACCGGCAAGTACAACGACGGCTTCCCTGCGGGTTCGCGGCTGGGGCTGGATGACATGGCCTGGCTCCAGGACATCGTGCTGGGTGCGGACGGCGCCACGCGGTTGCAGCAGGTACGGCGCTACACCGCACTGGCGGCCGAGCTGGGTGTCGCCCCGGCCACCCTGGCCATCGCCTGGTGCCTGCGTAATCCGAACGTTTCCAGCGTGATCCTCGGCGCCAGCCGGGTCGAGCAGCTGCTGCAGAACCTGCAGGCGCTGGAGCGGGTGGGCACGCTGGATGAGGCTGCCTGGGGCAGGGTGGAAGCGGTGTTCGCCTGATGGTGCTGGCGCCGGGCCACGCTCGGCGCGGCTCTCGGGGATCCGCCGAGCGTGGCTCGGCGCTACCAGTGATAGTTGAGAGCTATTGAAGTTCTGACTTCAATCATCAATCCCATCAATCAATTTGAGAATGGGTGTTGATTGCGAACTGAGAATCGTTATCATTTGAGTCGTCCCTCGCACCGAGTCCAGACGAATGAATGCTCAAGCAGTGCTGCTTCGTCCCGAAACCCTGACCCTCCGTGAGCGCCCGGTCCGTGCCGTGCCCGCCGAGGAAGTGATCGACAGCGAGGCCCTTCTGAAAGGGCGTCGCGAGATCGTCATCCAACATGGTGACCGCTTCTATCGGCTGCGCCACACCAGCAACGACAAGCTGATCCTGACCAAGTAAACGGGTCGGCCGCCTCCCTCCCGGACGCGGCGCCGCGCCCAGGCGCGACGCGGTCCACGCGGGCGGTCGCCCCTCCTGTCTCTCTCCCCCTCGGTCTGCCAGCCAGCGCCTTCGTTGCGTCTGGTGGCGGCCCCGGGGGATCCCTCCCCGCACGGCCAGGTGCACAACACGGTGATCCCATGAGCAGAGCCTTGTCCGCAGTACGCGCGACCATGCCGCGCGGCCTGCCGTTATCGCCCACCATCCGCCGCCCGACCGCCAGCCAGCTGGCATCGCTGGGCACCGTGTTGTGCCTGTACCGCGCCGACAGCAATGAGCTGGCCGGCTGGCAGGATGCGGTTGCCGCCCACGCCTGCCAAGGGCTGGACAGCGAAGGTGTACGCGAGAGCCTGTGCTTCACCGACGCGCGCGGCCGCTGCTGCTGGCGGCTGTACCTGCTGCCGGACAGCGATTTCCTCGCGTGGGACCGCTTGGTTGCCGGGCTGCCGATACGCCCGGCCGGCGGCGACGACGCCAGTATCGGCGAGCGCCTGTGGCGGCGCTTGGCAGGCAGCCTGGGCGGGCAACGCTGGCGGATGTGTGCGGTGCAGCTGCACGCGGTGGAGCAGGGCAGTGGCCTGGCGGCAAGCCTCGCCCCGCTGTCATCGCTGGGCAGTGCGACCGCACGCCGCATCGCCCGCCTTGAAAGCGCGGACGGCAGCGCCGAAGTGCCTGCGCTGGCCCTGCACGCCTGAGGCGTGCAGGGTCATTCCTTGAACATCAGCAGGGCGGCGACCACGATCAGGGCGAAAGCCGCGTAGTGGTTCCATTTCAGCGGCTGGTCGAGGTAGAACGCGGAAAACACCGCGAACACCACCAGGGTGATGACTTCCTGCATGCCCTTGAGCTGCGGCGCCGAATACACCGCACTGCCCAGCCGGTTGCCCGGTACCTGCAGGCAGTACTCAAAGAAGGCGATTCCCCAGCTGATCAGGATCACCGTCATCAGCGGTGCGCTCTTGTATTTCAGGTGCCCATACCAGGCGAAGGTCATGAAGATGTTGCTGCCCAGGAGCAGCAGCACGGGGTAGAGGTACTGGGCCATGTCGATCACGCCGGTGGGGTCGGCGGATTATGCGCCTGCGGCGTGCGCGACAGGTCAACAGCGGCTATTCGTCGAACGCGGTGCCGTGCGTCAAGGTCTCCCAGACGAAATGGAAATCACCTTGGCTGGGACGGTGCCCGGCCAACCAGGCAGCGGTGTGTGGAAGTGCCTGTCCCAGGCGGCCCGCGAAATGCGCGTAGCCGATCTCCAGCGTGCCGCGCACATCTGAAACCAGTTTGCCCTTGCACAACCATGCAGGAACAACGGGGCGCGCCAGCATGTCGGTGTGGAACTCCATCGCAGCGACCAGTCGTTCGCCCTGCGCCTGGTACAGGCTGCCACCCTGCAGGCGGTTGGTTTCGGCCGCGTTGAGGTAAGCCGCCAGGCCGTACGCCGTATGTTCCAGGTCGCGGCAGGTTTCTTCCGCCAGTCCGGCCGCCATGACGGTCTGTCCGAACCACAGTGTCTCGATGGGAGTGTTGCAGCCGGGGCGCGGCAATGGCGTGGCACCGTCCATCGGCAGGTAGACATAGGTCGGCAGGCGCGTGTGCCAATCGGCCACGGCGCGGTCATGGATATCGCGGCGATCGGTGTAGATGCCGATGTTCATGCGAGCCTCGATGCTGCTGGCATGCCAGTTGCCTCCGGGGCAGGGCCCCATGCGGTCGATGTCGGGCAGGTACTGCGCGATCAGCCAGTCGCCGAAGCGCCGGGCATCCGCCTCCGGCCACACCGCACTGGTGTAACGGATGATTTCCGCCGCACGTGTCCACAACTGTGCGCCCCAGGACGCCTGCAGCGGCGCGTTGCTGTTGGCGTGGCCGCCGGTCAGCGTGGTGGCCCAGGCGTCCATGATCTCCACGGCCTTGCGGGCATGCGCCTCCTCGCCCAGGTAAGCCCACAGCAGCGCATGCGTATAGGCGGCCTTGGCATCATCGCGTTCGGGCTTGCAGCCGATGCTGGGTTTGTCGAAGGAACCACATTCCACCCGCGCGAACGGTGTGGCGGCATGCTCCAGCGACGCCAGTTCGCTCTGCCGCATCGCGGCCAGGGCGGTGGTCTTGAGTGGGTCGCCGGCCCCCAGCGCGTCCCGGGTCGCCTGCAGCGCGGGCGCGTCGAGCAGGATGCCGGGATGGACGAACGCCTGCCCGTGGGCGAGGGCGGGGGACAACAGGGCGAGTGAGAGCAGCAGCACGGGGGCACGCATCGGGGCAGTCTCCTTGAAGGAGTCTCCACGCTAATCGCGACCGGTTCCGAGGGTTATCGGCCGATAACCGACTCCCGCGTCGGTAGACGCCCGCTCCGCAGACGACCCCTGCCGCCATTCTTACTGGCGGGTGGCGGCCCCCGGAATCTCTCCGAGGGCTGGGCGGTGGGGCTGGGCGGGGGCGTTGAGCGCCATGGATGGCGCGAAACGAGGCCCGCATGGATGCAGTTTTTGCCGTCCCCCGCCCAGCCCCACCGCCCGACCCTGGCACGTAGCCGAGCGCCCCTCCCACCTGCAGGCTATGCCTCGCGCAACGCCAGCGCTGGCGGCGTATGCAGGATCCGCCGCGTGCCCCACCATCCGGCGAACACACTCAGCGCCACCCCGCAGGCACCACCGGCCAGCAATCCCGGCCACGGCGGCGACAGCGCCAGTTCGAACACCTGCCGCGACACCACCACGCCGATGATCGCCGCCGCACCGACCGCCAGGATCGCCGCCAGCAGTCCCAACGCGCCGAATTCCACCAGCACCGCACCGCGCAGCTGGCGCCGCGTGGCCCCCAGCGTACGCAGCACCGCGCTGTCGTAGCGCCGCTCACCGGCGGTCGACTGCAGCGCCGCCAGCAACACCAGCACGCCGGCCAGCAGGCTGAAACCCATCACCACCTGGATCGCCTGCGCGACCCGGTCCATCACCTGCCGCACCTCGCTGATCAGTCCATCGATATCCAGCAGCGACAGGTTCGGCTGCTCGCGTACCAGCTGGCCCAGTCCGGCCGCCTTGGCGCGCGGCAGATGGAAGGCAGAGATCAGGTTGTGCGGGGCATCGCCTACCGCATTGGCGTTGACCAGCACGAAGAAGTTGACCCGGAAGCTGTTCCACTCGGCCTTGCGGATGCTGGTGATGGTGTACTCGCGCTGCTGTTCGCCGACCTGCAGCGTCACCCGGTCACCCAGCCCGGCGCCGTAGCGGCGGGCCCAACCCTCTTCCACGGAGGCCTCGGCGGCGGTGCTGTCGGCCGCCCAGAAGCGGCCCTGCAGCAGCTGGTTTGCCGGCGGGAAGGTGGTGCGCCAGCTGAAGTTCAGCGGCCGGTCGCGGTCGTTGTCCGCAGCGCCTGCTGGCGGCGTGCCGTTGTCCTGCGCCGCGTCCTGGTCATCGCCACGCCGACGCGGTGCGTCGCCGTTCAATGCCAGCAGGCGACCGGTGGCGAACGGTTCCACGCTGGCATCCACCGCACCCTGCGCGGTCAGCGCATCCAGCACGATCTGGCGCTGGTCCGGCTGGATGTTCATCAGGAAGTAGTTCGGTGTGTCCGCCGGCAGGCGGTCGCGCCATTGCTGCAGCAGGCCCGGCCCGACCACGGCCAGCATCAACAGCGAACACAGCGACAGCGACAGCCCGACCAGCTGCATCACCGCCAGCGCGCGGCGGCGGGTCAACGCGGCCAGGCCGAGGCGCCAGTTGCCGTGCAGGCGATGCTGCAGGCCCCGCACCAGCATCAGCAGGGCGAAGCCACCGCCTGCGGCGAGCAGCGCCAGCGCGGCCAGTCCGCCCAGCACCCACAACGCCAGCTTGAGGTCGCCGGTGACCTGCACGGTCAGCGCCAGGCTGGCCAGCAGGGCGCCGGCATACACCAGCAGCGAGGCCGGTGGCAGGGTTGCGAAACTGCGGTTGAGCACGCGCATCGGCGGCACGTTGCGCAGCCGCAGCAGCGGCGGCAGGCCGAAGCCGAGCAGCAGCAGCAGACCGATGCCGGCCCCGGTCAGCGCCGGCAGCGCCTGCGGCAGGGGCAGCCGCTGCGGCACCAGTCCGCCGAGGATCTGCACCAGCCCTTCCTGCGCCGCCATGCCCACCAGCACGCCGACCACGCAGGCCGGGATCGCCATCAACACCAGCTGCAGCGCCAGGCTGCCAAGGATGTCGCGCTGGCGTGCGCCCAGGCAGCGCAGCACCGCAACCTGGTCGATGCGGCTCAACGCGAAACGGTTGGCGGCCAGTGCCGTGGCGACGCCGGACAGCAGCACCGCCAGCAAGGCACTCAAGCCGAGGAAACGCCCGGCCAGCTGGAATGATTCGCGCACCCCGCGCTGGGTATCGCCGACGCCGAGCAGGCGCAGCCCCTGCACGCGCGGCTGCAGCCACTGGCGGAAATCCGCAATGGCCTCGGCCTCGCCGACGAACATCGTGCGGTAGCTGATCCGGCTGCCCGGATCGAGCAGGCCGGTCCCTTCGACGTCGGCACGGTTGACCAGCAGGGTGGGCGACAGGGTGAGCAGTTCGCTGGACGTGTCCGGTTCCGATTCGATGCTGCCGGCCACCCGCAGCGTGCCTGCGCCGAACTCCAGTTCGTCGCCGATGCGCAGGTCCAGGGCCTGCAGCAGGCGGGGATCGGCGAAGGCTTCGCCGCGGGCCGGCGCGGCGGCGGCTTCGTTCAACACGGCATCCGCCCCGGTCCGCACACGCAGTTGGCCGCGCAGCGGGTAACCGGCTTCCACCGCCTTGATGGTGGCCATCTGGCTGGCTTCGCCATGGAACAGCACGCTGCCAAAGGCGGCGATGCGGGTGCTCTGCAGTCCGCGCCGGGTGCCTTCGCCGACCAGTTCGGCCGGCGCTTCGGCGCGCCCGCTGATGCCGAGGTCACCGCCCAGCATCTCCGCGGTGCTGTTGGCCAGCGCCAGGTTGACCCGGTCCACCAGCGTGCCGACCGCGGTCATCACCGCCACGCCCAGCACCAGCGCGGCAAACACCGTCAGCAGGTCGCCGGCCAGCGCTTCGCGGCGCAGTGAACGCAGCGCGTGGCGCAGCAGGTTCATGCGTCCGCCCCGTGCGTGACCTGCTGCAGGCGGCCGTTGTCGATGCGATGGATGAACTGGCAGCGCTGCGCCAGGCGCAGGTCGTGGGTGACCAGCACCAGGGTGGTGGCGCTGTCGGCATTCAAGGCGAACAGCAGGTCGCTGATGTGCTGGCCGGTAGCCTGGTCCAGCGAGCCGGTTGGTTCATCGGCGAACAGGATGCGCGGGCGCGCCACGAAGGCCCGTGCCAGCGCCACGCGCTGCTGTTCGCCGCCGGACAGCTGGCGCGGATAGTGGCGCGCGCGGTGCGCCAGGCCCACCGCTTCGAGCACCTGCTCGACCCGGGCAGGATCCTCGCGCCCGGCCAGTTCCAACGGCAGGGCGATGTTCTCCGCCGCGGTCAACGCCGGCAGCAGGTGGAAGCTCTGGAACACGAAGCCGACCTCGCGCGCGCGCAGCTGGGCGCGGGCTTCTTCGTCCAGGCCGCCGAGCACGCTGCCGGCCAGGGTGATGCTGCCGCGGCTGGGCAGGTCCAGCCCGGCCAGCAGGCCGAGCAGGGTGGTCTTGCCCGAACCGGAGGCACCGACGATGGCAACCGAGGTGCCTTCATGTACCGTCATGCTGATGTTGTCCAGTATGTGGACTTCACCCTCCGGGCCATGCACGGATTTGCCGACCTGGTCGACGGCGATGGCGACGGGCGCGCTGCGGGGGGACAGGCTGTCGATGAGGAGACTCCAATGCGCGTTACAGGACAAGGCCGGAACATCGGCCGGATGGGAATGCTGCTGGCATGGTTGCTGCTGTTGCCGGTGCTGGCGTGTGCCAAAGGTCAAGCCACAACGGTGCTGGTGCTCGGCGACAGCCTCAGTGCCGCCCACAATATCCCGGCCGGCACCGGCTGGGTGGACCTGCTGGGCAAGCGGCTCAGCACCCGTTCGGGCTCGCCGGCACGGGTGGTCAATGCCAGCATGAGCGGGGAAACCACCGCCGGCGCGGCGACCCGACTGCCGGGACTGCTGGCACGGGAGAAACCCGGCGTGGTAGTCATCGCGCTGGGCGGCAACGATGCGCTGCGCGGGCTGACCCCCGCCCAGATCCGCGCCAACCTGGAGAAGATGATCGTGGCCAGCCAGCAGGGCGGCGCCAAGGTGCTGATGCTCGGCATCGACGTGCCACCCAACTACGGCCCGGCGTACCGCCAGCGCCTGGCCGCGGTATATCGCGCGTTGTCCGACCAGTACGGGGTGCCCCTGCTGCCGTTCCTGCTGGAGGGCGTCGCGCTGCAGCCCGGGATGATGCAGTCCGACGGCCTGCACCCTACCCAGAGCGCCCAGCCGAAGGTGCTTTCCAACGTCTGGCCGCTGCTGCAGCCCCTGCTCTGAAGCGTTCAGTCGATGGGCGTGGCCACTTCACGCCGCGTGCACCGTCGATCCGGCATGTTTCACAAAGCTGAAGTTAGAGGGAAGACCATGCGTCAGACGAAGGAAACCTCCGGCCTTGTTCTGGTCGTCGAGGACAACCGCAATATCTCCGAGATGATCGGCGAGTATCTGGAAGGCCGTGGTTTCGAGGTCGACTATGCCCAGGACGGCTTGGACGGTTATCGTCTGGCGGCGGAAAACAGTTACGACGTGGTCGTGCTGGATCTGATGCTGCCGCGCCTGGACGGCATCGAAGTCTGCCGCCGCCTGCGCAACGATGCCCGCAAGTCCACGCCGGTGCTGATGCTGACCGCGCGCGACACGCTGGATGACAAGCTCACCGGGCTGGGCTTCGGCGCGGACGATTACCTGACCAAGCCGTTCGCGATCCAGGAACTGGAAGCCCGCCTGCGTGCCCTGATCCGCCGCGAGCGCCGCCAGGTGGGCTCGGAAGTGCTGAAGGTCGCCGACCTGGTGCTGGATCCGGTGAGCATGCGCGCCACCCGCGCCGGCACCGAACTGCAGCTTTCGCCGATCGGCCTGCGCCTGCTGACCATCCTGATGCGCGAATCGCCGCGCGTGGTCACCCGGCAGGAAATCGAGCGCGAGATCTGGGGCAACGGGCTGCCGGATTCGGATACCCTGCGCAGCCATCTGTACAACCTGCGCAAGATCATCGATAAGCCGTTCGACCGCCCGCTGCTGCACACTGTGCAGAGCGCCGGTTACCGCATCGCCGATATCGCCCAGCCGATGGGCTGACATCGCCGTCATGGTCCCCGTGCAGGCCGCCAACGGCCCCTGCACGGGGGAATGACGCACCCGCTGCCTATACTCGGCGCGGCCATCTTCCGTAGTGATCCCGCCTGATGCCGCACGGCCTGCCGCGCAAGATACGTATCGCCTTCATCCTGCAGGCCGTCCTGGCCAGCCTCGGCATCCTGCTTGGTGCGTGGCTGGTGTCGCTGGTGATCAAGCACAGCCTGGTCAGTGCCGCCCTGCGCGAGGAAGCGGCGTACTACTGGACGCTGCACGAGGCGTCGCCTACGCAGCCGCCACCCAACACCCACAACATCCGTGGCTACCTGGTCGAAACCGGGCGCTCCAGCCTGTCGCTGCCGGCCAACCTGCGCGACCTGCCGGCTGGCTTCCATGAACTGCGCGGCGATGACCAGCTGGTGTGGGTGGACGTGCGTCCCGAGGGTCGCCTCTACCTGGTGTTCCTGCGCTCGCGCGCCGAGCTGCTGGCGTTCTGGTTCGGCATCGTGCCGGTGCTGCTTACCCTGCTGGCGGTGTACGGCGCCAGCTGGGTCACTTACCGCGCGTCCAAGCGGCTGGTGTCGCCGGTCAACTGGCTGGCGCGCCGGGTGTCGCGCTGGGATCCGGCCAAGCCGCAGGCCAGCGACCTGGACCCGCAGAAACTGCCCGCCGACATGCAGGGCGAGACCCGGCAGCTGGCCGCAGCCTTGCATTCGCTGGCCAACCGGGTCACCGAGAATGTCGCCCGCGAGCGCAACTTCACCCGCGATGCCAGCCATGAGCTGCGAACCCCGTTGACCGTGATCCGGGTGGCCAGCGACATGGCCCTGGCCGATGAAACCGCGTCGCCGCGCCAGCAGCGCAGCCTGCAGCGTATCCAGCGCGCAGGCCGCGAGATGGAAGCGGTGATCGATGCTTTCCTGATCCTGGCGCGCGAGGCCGATGTCGAGCCGCAGATGGAGATGTTCGATGTGGTCGAGGTGGTGCGCCACGAAGTGGACACCGCCACCGGACTCATGGCCGATCGACCCGTACACGTGGAGCTGCACCACGACGGCGCGGTCGAGCTGCACGGGCCGCCACGGGTGCTGCAGGTGGTGATCAGCAACCTGGTGCGCAATGCCTGCAACTACACCGACGAAGGCCGCGTGGACGTGTTCGTCGAACACGACCGCGTGCGCGTGATCGATACCGGCATCGGCATGTCCCCCGAAGCGTTGGACAAGGCCTTCGAGCCCTTCTACCGTGCCGAGCCGGACCGCCCGCAGGGCACCGGGCTGGGCCTGTCGATCGTGCGCCGCCTGTGCGACCGCTTCGGCTGGAAGGTCACCCTGACCAGCCAGGCGGGCAAGGGCACCGAAGCGACGGTGATCTTCCGCTGAACCCGGATGCAGGTAGCGCCGAGCCATGCTCGGCGAGCGCAGCGGCAAGGTCGTGACGACCAACGGTCGTCACCCACCACGAAATGACGGCCAGCGGCCGTCACTACTCAATCGCAGCTGACCTTGGGCGCCAGCGCCTTCTTCCAGATCGCATACCCGGCCGGGGTCATGTGCAGCATGTCCTCGCGGAACAGCGACGGATCGGGCTGCCCGTCGCGGCCCAGCATCGGGGTGTAGATGTCGGTGTAGCCGGTCTTCGGCAGCGCAGCGAGTGCGCTGCGGATCATCGTGTTGGCTTCGATGATGCCCGGCAGCAGGTGCGCGCGTGACGGGCTGGGCTTGATCGATATGTACTCCACCGTCGTCGATGGCAGCTCGCGGCGCACGCGGGCCACGAACGCGAGCACGTCGTCACGGACCTGCGCGGGGCTTCGGCCACTGTTGAGGTCGTTGTCGCCGGCATACAGGAACACCTTGCAGGGCGCGTAAGGCACCACGATGCGGTCGGCATACCAGGTGCTGTCACGCACCTCCGATCCCCCGAAGCCACGGTTGAACACCGGCTTGCCCGGGAAATCCGCGGCCAGGCTGTCCCACATGCGGATCGAGGAACTGCCGACGAACTCGATGCCGTCGCGCGGCGGCGGGCTGACCAGGTCGGCCTTGGCGAAGGCGGCCATGTCATCGGCCCAGGCGACGTTGGACACTTCTTCCGGCACCTGCGCGGGCCGCGGCGGCGACAGCGCGTGGGCGAAGCCGGCGGTGGACAGGCAGAGGGCGAGGGCGAGCAGCAGGGGGCGGCGTGGCAGGTTCATCAGGATCTCCAGCGGGTTGCAGCCTTGGATGATAACGGCGCTGGGGCTGCCACTGCCGGCCGCGGCGGGATGGCAGGCATGCCCTTATGGCAAAATAGCGGCCTGCTGCCCACCCTGGCTTTCCATGACCGTCCGCTCCCTGTCCCTGCGGTTGCTTCGTCGCGACCCGATCGCCTGCGCTTCCGCTGGAGCACGTCGCCATGGCTGATCAGTTCGGCCACATGCCGCGCGGCCCGCGACGCATCCTGCAGGCCGCACGCTGGTCCTGGCAGGGCCTGCGCGCGGCGTGGTTGCACGAGTCCTCGTTCCGGCTGGAAGCCTGGCTGCTGCTGCTGTTCACCCCGGTGGCGCTATGGCTGGGTGACAGTGCCATCGAGCGCATCCTGATGATCGGCTCGATGCTGCTGGTGCTGGCCACCGAGCTGCTCAATTCGGCCATCGAGGCGGTGATCGAGCGCTACGGTCCGGAGATCCACGAACTGGCCGGTCGTGCCAAGGACATGGGCTCGGCCGCGGTGTTCGTGCTGATGATGAATGTACTGCTGTGCTGGGGGCTGATCCTGGTGCCCCGCTTGTTCTGACCCTCTCTCCCCGACTTACTTCGAAGATACCGCCATGCCCTTTGTTGAACTCCTTTCCGATCCGAACGTCTGGTTGACCCTGCTTACGCTGAGTGCGCTGGAAATCGTGCTCGGCATCGACAACCTGGTGTTCATTTCCATCGCGGTCAGCAAGCTGCCTGAAGCGCGCCGCCCGTTCGCGCGCAAGCTGGGCATCGCGGTGGCCTGCATCACCCGCATCCTGCTGCTGGTGTCGCTGGCTTACCTGGCGCACATGCAGGCCAACCTGTTCACCGTGGCCGGCATGGGCATTTCCATCCGTGACCTGGTGCTGATCCTGGGTGGCCTGTTCCTGATCATCAAGGGCGGCATGGAAATCCGCGAGCTGATCACCGGCGGTGAAGACGAAGACCCGACCACCACCAAGGCGTCGGCGGTGTTCGGCATGGTGATCCTGCAGATCGCGATCATCGACATCGTGTTTTCGCTGGACTCGGTCATCACCGCGGTCGGCATCGCCGAGCATGTGCCGGTGATGGTGGCGGCGATCCTGCTGTCGGTGGCGGTGATGCTGCTGGCGGCCAACCCGCTGGGCCGTTTCATCGATGCCAACCCGACGGTGAAGATGCTGGCGCTGGCCTTCATCCTGCTGATCGGCGCGGTGCTGATCCTGGATGGCCTGGACGTGCACGTGCCCAAGCCGTACATCTACGCGGCGATGGGGTTCTCGGTGCTGGTGGAATGGCTGAACCTGCTGATGCGCCGCCGTGCGGTGGCCCATCACGTGCCGGGTGCCGGCAACTGGTGATCGGGTGTGGTTGCCGGGCCTGCGGCCCGGCTGCCCGCTTTTGAAGCAACGTCAACGTCAACGTCCAAAGCGGGATCGCTTGTTGGCGGGGCGGGGCGTGGTGGGTTGGCGTGGGACGGCAAGAGCCGCTCCTGCGGGCCTCGTTTCGCGCCATCCATGG
>NZ_JBDJNU010000002.1:0-192733 GCF_039674585.1 Stenotrophomonas lacuserhaii
GGCCCCCCCGCGCGTTCTCGCCGCGGGGGCGGTGGCCGTGGGCCCGGGCGGGGGCCCTCCCCCCGGGGGGGGGCCGCCCGCCCCCCGCCACTACCGGAAGTCGCGCGATGGTGCGTTCAGCCCGGCCAGCAGGTGGCTGTAGTCGTGCAGGTCGCCGGCGATCAGGTGGCGGACCCCGTCCACGCACTCCCAACGCCCGCGCACTCCCAGCAGCCGCGACCCCAGCAGCGCCTTGCGCCGGCGCAGCGCCAGGTGCGACCAGACCACCACGTTGACCATGCCGTGCTCGTCTTCCAAGGTGACGAACACCGTGCCGTTGGCCGTGCCGGGCTTCTGCCGCTGGGTCACCAGCCCGATGGTGTGCACGCCGCGCCCATGCGCGGTGGCGCGCAGCTGGCGCGAATCCAGCGCGCGCTCCTGCTGCAGCCGCGTGCGCAACAGCGCCAGCGGATGCTGGCCCAGGGTCAGCCCGCTGGCACGGTAGTCGGACAGCATTTCCTCGGCCACGTCAGGCGCCGGCAGCACGATGTCCGGCTCGTCCGGACTGCCCTGCAGCAGTGGCATCGCGCGTTCGATGCCGGCCACCGCCCAGCGCGCGGCATTGCGGTTGCCGGCCAGCGCGGCCAGTGCCCCGCCATCGGCCAATACCTGGCGGGCCTTGGCATCCAGCCGCGCGCGGCGGCAGAGGTCGGCCACATCGGCGAAGGGAGCCTGCGCACGGGCCGCCATCACCGCCCGTGCGGCCGCTTCGCTGCAGCCGGCCAGCTGCCGCAGCCCCAGCCGTATCGCCGGCTGGGTGCGGGCATCGCCGCCTTCCAGGGTGTTGTCCCACTCACTGATGCAGACATCCACCGGCAGCACGGCGACACCGCCCCGCTGCGCACTGCCACGGCGCGCGTCCTGCACGATCTGGCTGGCCGAATAGAAGCCCATCGGCTGCGCATTGAGCAGCGCGCAGGCAAACGCGGCCGGCTCATGCCGTTTCAGGAAGCAACTGATGTACACCAGCTTGGCGAACGAAGCGGCATGACTCTGCGGGAATCCGTAGGCACCGAAGCCCTTGATCTGCTCGAAGATCTGATCGATGAATTCCGAGCTGTAGTTCTTTTTCTCCATCAGCCCGCGGATGCGCTCGCGGTGTGGATTCATGTCGCCGCCGCTGCGCCAGGCGGCCATCGAACGGCGCAGCTGGTCGGCCTCATGCGGCTCGTAGCCGGCATGGATCACCAGCTCCATCACCTGCTCCTGGAACAACGGAATGCCCAAGGTACTTCCGAGGATGTCCTGGATACCCTCGGACGGGTACGTGACCGCTTCATGGCCCTGGCGGCGGCGCAGGAACGGATGCACCATGCCACCCTGGATCGGCCCGGGCCGCACGATCGCCACCTGGATCACCAGGTCATAGAAGCACGTGGGCTTCAGTCGCGGCAGCATGCTCATCTGCGCGCGCGATTCAATCTGGAACACCCCGACGGTATCGGCCGCCTGGATCATCGCGAACGTAGGCCGATCGTCAACCGGCAGGCGTGCCAGGTCGATGCGGCGGCCACGATGTCTTTCCACCAGCGCCACCGCCTTGCGGATGCAGGTCAGCATGCCCAGTGCCAGACAGTCCACCTTGAGCATCTTCATGGTTTCAAGGTCGTCCTTGTCCCACTGGATGATGGTGCGGTCGGCCATCGCCGCGTTCTCCACCGGCACCACCGTACTCAACGGCGCATCGCTGATGACGAAGCCGCCGACATGCTGGGACAGGTGGCGCGGATGGTCGCGCAGCTGTTCGGTCACCGCCATCACCTGCTGCAGCAGGGGGTTTCCTGCGTCGAAACCGGCTTCGGCCAGCCGCTGCTGCATCGGGGTTTCGCCGTTGCCCCAGCCGAAGCATTCGGCCAGCAGCGCCACCTGGTCCGACGGCAGCCCGAACGCCTTGGCCACGTCGCGCACTGCACTCTTCCCACGGTAACGGATCACCGTGGCGGCCAGCGCCGCGCGTTCGCGCCCGTATTTTCCATACACGTACTGCAGCACTTCCTCGCGTCGTTCGTGTTCGAAGTCCACGTCGATGTCCGGCGGCTCGTCGCGTTCCCTGGACAGGAAGCGCGCCATCAACAGGCGGCTTTCGGCCGGATTGACCACGGTGATGCCCAATGCGAAACACACCGCCGAGTTCGCTGACGAACCGCGTCCCTGGCACAGGATGTCGCGCGAACGCGCGAAGCGCACGATGTCCTCCACGGTCAGGAAGAAGGCTTCGTACTTCATGTCGGCGATCAGCAGCAGCTCGCTTTCAATCTGGGTAGCCACGGCGGCCGGCACGCCTTCCGGCCAGCGCTCGCGCATGCCGCGCAGGGTCAGCTCGCGCAGCCAGCTGCTGGGCGTATGTCCATCGGGCACCAGCTCGGCCGGATACTGGTAGCGCACCTCGTCAAGCCGGAACCGGCAGCGTCGGGCAAGCACCACGGCGGTGTGCAGCAGCGCATGCGGATGGATGTTGCCCAGTGCACGCCGGGTGCGCAGGTGATGTTCGCCATTGCGGAACAGGAACGCGCCGCATTCTGCCAGCGGCAGCCCGTGGCGGATCGCGGTCATGGTGTCCTGCAGGACGCGGCGGCGGCGCACGTCCATGTGTACGTCGCCGCAGGCCAGTGCGTCGATGCCCAGCTGCGTGGCCAGCGCCAGCAGCTGGGCCAGGCGTGCGGCATCGTCGCGTTCGCGGTGCAGGTGCACGGCCAGCCAGGTGCGCTGCACGAATACCTGCTGCATCCAGACTGCCTGCGCGGCATCAGGCTGTGCACCCGGCACCCACAGCGCAAACAGGCCCAGCGCCTGGTTTTCCACGCCGCCCAGCACCCGTTCCAGGTCCTGCCGGGACAGCCGATAGCTCCCTTTCCCTGCCGCACGCCGACCGGTGGTGATCAGTTCGCACAGGCGCACGTAGCCGCTTTGGTTCTCCACCAGCAGCACCAGCTTCAGCCCGCACTCCAGCACGAATTCGCTGCCGACGATCAAGGCCACCCCGGTGGCGCGCGAGGCCTCCAGCCCGCGCACGATCCCGGCCAGCGAGCACTCATCGGTGATCGCCAAGGCTTCGTAGCCACACTGGTGCGCACGCGTGAACAGTTCCTCGGCACTGGCTGCGCCGCGCAGGAACGAAAAATCAGACAGGCAGTGCAGCTCGGCATAGGCCGGCAGCGCGTCTTCGTGCTGTACATCGTCGTTGGCCGCGGCCAGTCGCTCGCGGGTTTCCCACGCACGCGGCATGCGCTTGCACGGGGCATCGTCACGTTCTTCGATACGGCTCATGCGAACCAGCCGTGCAGCATCCAGTCGCCCTGCTGGCCCGGCATGGTGAAGGCCCAGGCCTGCTGGCCCTGCGAAGTCTCCAGCACGTAATAGTCGCGGCGCGCTTCCTGGCCATCCCACCAGCCGCTTTCCAGCCGCTCCGGACCCGACACGATGCGCGCGCGTGGATCGCGCAACGGCACCGGCGTGGGCAGCAGCCAACACGGACGTGGTGGCCGCTGCGGCGCTTCGACAATGGCCTTGCCATCGCCTTCCACGCGCTGCCACGCACGCTCCGGGCGCGGGTCACCGGCCGGCCCCACGCGATATACCGAACCATCACCGAGCCGCGCACGCAGGCGTTCGCGCAGCTGCGGCCAGGGCAGCTGCTGCTGGTTGCGGGTATCGAACAGATCGCGGCTGGCCGGCACGAAGGTCGGCAGTTCGCGTGCCAGCAGGCGCACGGCGACCACCGGCCGGTCGATGCTGGCGCGCTCCAACCGGTTGCGGGTAAGTTCGAACAGCAGCGTGGCATCGCGTTCGGCGGCCAGCAGGCCGACCTCGACGTCGGTATGGCCTTCTTCGTGTTCCAGCCGCAGCACGAAGCGCTGCACGCCGCCATCGCGGATCGACAGGCAGGTACACAGATCGCCGATCAGCCGGCGCAACGGGAACAGCAGGGCCATGTGGTTTTCCACCTCATAGCCCAGCTCCACCCGCGAATCGAAATGGTCCGGCGGCGCATACCAGGCCAGCGGCTCATCGGCCTGGCCATACAGCCGGTCCAGGTGGTCCAGCAGCGGCAATCCGAAGCGCCGGCGCAGGCCATCGCGCGGCAGCCCACGCAGCGCCTGCAGGGTGTCGATGCCCATCTGCTTCAGGCGCGTGCCGCCGTCATCGGGCAGCCGCGCACGGCGCACCGGAACGCGGTCCAGCAGGGCCTGCATCGCGGCGATGTCCTGTACCGAAAAACCATCGCGGATGCCGGCCAGCACCATCGCCGCACGCGGCGTGGGCGCCAGCGCGATGCGGTGCTGGAAGCCCAGGGCCTGCAGTTCCTCGCGCAGGCGTGCCTGCAGCACCGGCCACGGGCCCAGCAGCTGGAAGCTGGCGCGCACTTCCAGCACGATGCAGCCCGGCCACTGCGCGCTCACCAGCGAGCTATGCCGGTATGCCCAGGCGGCCAGGAAACGCTGCCAGCGCGCATCGGACTGCGCATCGTGTTCCACCATCTGGAAGTCCGGCAGCAGTGCCAGCGCAGCCGTCAGCCGCATGCCGGCCTGCAGCCCCGCCTGCGCGGCGGCGGCATTCACTGCATGCAGGGTGCGCAGCTGCACCGCCCCACCGACCAACGCCAGCGGCGTATCCGGATCAGGGTGGCGGCGAAGGACGGCATCCAGCGCCAGCTGCGGCAGCAGTACACAGGCCCAGAGCATCGGCGTACCTCACCCTGCCCTCAAGGCGAATGCCTGCGACGGCGCAGGGCCGCCACGGCACTTGCGCACCTGCCACTGGGTGGCGTGGCCGTTACGCACCGCCTCCAGGCGCAGCGCGGCCGGCGATGGATTGGCCGCATGCTTGCGGTCACGCAGGGCAAAGCCGAGGCACTGGCCGGTATCTGCGGCCACCTGCAGCCGGCGCAGCGCCTGGGCATCGGCCTGTTTCGGCCAGCCCAGCACCGCTGCACAGGCACCACTGCGCAGGCACTGTTCGAACGCCCACAACGCATCACGCGGGGCCGCATCGATCAGCTGCAGATGCTGCAGTGACACGCCTGCCGCCTGCCACGCCGGTGCATACGGCAGGTAGGGCGGGGCGATCACCGCCACCGCTGTACCGGCCTGGCTCAACCGCGCCAGCGTGGGCAGCAGCAGCTGCAGTTCGCCCACGCCATCGGCGGGCAGCAGCAGTTCGGTCAGCGCGCGACGCGGCCAGCCGCGCTGCGGCAGCAATCCATCCAGTGCCGGATGCCCGGTGGATTCGCCTTCCACGCCCTCCTTCGCACTGCCCCGCCCCGCATGCCAGAGCGTCTGGGCGGACAGCAGCTGCTGCAGTTCGGGCGCGGTGTTCATCTCAGCCCTGCCGGACCAGGCCGCAGTAAACGCCTTCCACGGCGAAGTCCTGCCCAGCCTCGACCACGATCGGCGCGTGCGCCGGATTGCGCGGTAGCAGGCGCACGCCATCGACGGTCTGCTGCAGGCGCTTGATGGTGAGCTCGCCATCGATGCGCGCCACCACGGTCTGGCCGTCGCGGGCGCTGGGGGTACGGTGCACGCCGACCAAGTCACCATCGAGGATGCCGTCGTCGATCATCGAATCGCCCTGCACTTTCAGCAGGTAATCCGGGCGCGGGGAGAACATCCGCCGGTCCAGCCACAGCTGCTGGTCCAGGCCGATATCCGCGCCGATCGGCTGGCCGGCCGCCACCCGGCCCAGCACTGCCAGCGGCAGCAGCTCGGTCGGGCCACCGGGCAGGGCCAGCCCGCGCTTGCGGCCCGGCGCCTGGTCCAGCAGGCCGGCTTCGACCAGCGCCTGCACGTGTTTCTGCGCGGCATTGCGCGAAGCGAAACCGAAGGCGGCGGCGATGTCCGCCAGGCTGGGCGACTGGCCGGAAGCCAGTGACTGGCGCAGCCAGGCCAGCACGGCCGCACGTTGGGGAGGGAGGTCGATGGGATCCATGGTGTACATTTGTACACCCCCGCTTTCAGAAAAGCGACATCGGCCACGTTCAGCGAGAACGATTTTTTACCGCCTCACCCACAGCGCCAGCGCACTGGTCGCACAGGCCAGCAGCACCACCGCATGCCAGCCACCCTGGGCCAGCGCCATGGCGCCCAAGCCACCGCCTGCGGCCATGCCCACGAACACGCCGGTGAACAGCAGGGCATTCAGGCGGCTGCGCGCCTCCGGCTGCAGACCGTAGACCAGCGTCTGGTGTGACACCAGCGCGGCCTGGAAACCGAAGTCGAAGATCACCGCACTCACCGCCAGCAGCACCAGCTGCAGCGACACCGGCAGCAGGCCATCCAGCAGCAGGCTGGCAAAGCCCAGCAGGGCGATGCCAATGGCCAGCCGGGCCACCCGCTGGGTACCGATGCGGTCGGAAAAACGCCCGGCCAGCGGCGCGGCCAGTGCACCGGCCGCGCCGGCGATCCCGAACGCCCCGGCGCCCGCACTGCCGATGCCGAAGCGGGCATGCAGCATCAACGCCAGCGTCGACCAGAACGCACTGAAGCCCATTGCCAGCAGTGCCTGCGCCAGTACCGCACGGCGCAGCGGCGGCAGCTGCATCCACAACCCGCCCATTGAACGCAGCAACGCGCCATAGCCCAGTGTGGTGGTGGGCGCGAAGCGCGGCAGCGTGGCACGCAGCAGCAGGCCCATCAGTACCACCGACACCGAGGCGGCAATGAACATCGCGCGCCAGCCGAACTGTTCGGCCACTACGCCACTGACCACGCGCGACAACAGGATGCCCAGCAGCAGGCCGGTCATCACCTTGCCGACCAGCGCGCCGCGGTGTTCCGACGGTGCCAGGGTGGCGGCGGCCGGCACCACGTCCTGTGCCACGGTGGCCATCAGGCCCACCAGCAGGCTGGCCAGCAGCACCCCGGGAAGATGCCCGGCCAGGCCGGCCGCCAGCAGCGCTGCGCCCAGCAGCAAGGATTTCACCAGGATGATGCGCCGACGTTCGAAACGGTCACCGAGCGGGGCCAGCAACGCGATGCCGGCCGCATAGCCGAGCTGGGTCAGGGTCGGCACCAAGCCGATGGACGCATCGCTGGCGCCCAGCGAGGTGCCCATCGCACCCAGCATCGGCTGGGCGTAGTACAGCGAGGCCACGCTGAAGCCAGCGCCGGCCGCCATGACCGGAACCAACAGGCCGGGCAAGGCCGGGGTTGGGAGTGGCAACGGTGCGTCATGCGCAGTGGACATGGTCAGAACCTTGTTGAGGTGATGGCGCGCAGTTTCCTCCTGCCCGTACCACTGGTGTAGTAGGCTCGGCCGCATCAGCCCCATACGCGATGCGCATGACCACGCCGTCCGCCCCCGCCAATGCCGACCGCATCGACCTGCTGCGCACCTTCGTGCGCATCGTGGATGCCGGCAGCCTGTCCGCCGCAGCCGTACAACTGGGCACCACCCAGCCGACCATCAGCCGCCGCCTGCAGGCATTGGAAAAGCATTTCGGCCTGCGCCTGCTGCAGCGCTCGACCCATGGCATGCAGCTCACCCACGATGGCGAACGTTGCCTGCAGCATGCGCGTGAGCTGCTGGACAGCTGGGAAGGCATCGAACATGACCTGCGCGGTGCCGCCCAGCAGCCCAGTGGACGCCTGCGCGTGCTGGTGCCGCATGCGTTCGGGCAGGGCCAGCTGATGGCGCCGATGCTGGCCTTCCTGCGCCGCTACCCGCAGATCAGCCTGGAATGGCGGCTGCATGATGGTCTGTCCGACCTGGTCGCCGAAGGCATCGACTGCGCCATCCGCGTGGGGCCGCTGGAACAGCAGGACGTGGTGGCCGTGCCGGTAGCCGAGGTGCCCCGGATCGTGGTGTGCGCCGCGTCGAGCGCGCCCGATCCGCTGCCCACCACGCCCGCCGCGCTGGCAACGCTGCCGTGGGTATCACTGACCAGTTTCTATCGTGAAAGCGTACAGCTGCAGCGCTGCCAGGGCGCCGGCATCGGCAAGACCCACGAGCGCATCGCGATCCAGCCGCGCCTGCTCACCGACAACCTGTTCGTGCTGCACCAGGCGGTGCGCGATGGGCTGGGCGTGGGTATCGGATCGGCCTGGATGATGACCGACGACCTGCGCAGCGGCCGGCTGGTGCAGCTGTTGCCCGGCTGGGAAGCCGCACCGTTGCCGGTCCATCTGGTGTTCCCGGCCGGACGCCACCGGCCCGCGCGCCTGCAGCTGTTCCTGGATGCGATACGCGAAAGCATCCCGGGCATTGAAGGGATGCGGGTGCGCCAGGAAACCTGGTGAACCGACCCATCCCTACTCGTCCGTGCGGATCAAGGCCCCGGGGGCTTGCGATCCTCATTGCCGCCGAAATTCATGCGCAGCTGCACCTTGGGCGAGGCACTGCGGTGCTCAAGCACTTCCAGCACCTCGTAATCGGCTTTCAATCCGTCTTTGGTCAGGCGCTGGATGCGCTTGATGCGGGCCTTGATGATGTCATCCTTGGCAAAATGCTCCTGATTCAGGTGCACTCGGCTCAAAAATTCCTCATCAAGCACCACGGCAAAGTAGGTATTGCCGCCGCCCTCGGTGAAGCGCCATTTGTTGCCATCCTGGAAGGCCAGGGTGAGCACCTGCAGGGTGGTGACGTATTCATCGGTCTGCAGGGTTTCTTCTTCCGGGTTGGGCGCTTTGAAGTACGCCGCCTGCGTGCGATCAACTGCGATCAATACCTGCTGGGCCTTCTGATCAACCACGGCAACGGTGTCGATACCTTCCTTGCTCAGCGGGTCGGCGATGATGCCTTCGAGGGCGCGACGGATACGATAGTCCTGCAACAACTGAAGAACGCGCTCCTCTACGTCCAGATGCTCTTCATCGATGAACAGACGCACCACGCCGTTGCTGATGGGTTCGATGCGCTTCACCCCGCGGCCGCGCAACCAGATGATCACCTGCACCATGCCGGTACAGGTGGTCTTTCCGATCCCAAGCAGGCCGACGATGCTGACTATGCCCGTCACCGGATGGCTGTTGGCAAAATCCAGTGCTCGCTGCCACAGCGACTGGGCCAACTCCAGATCGATTCCGAACGAGCCGGACTTGAACGATGCGTGCACGTTGACGGAAACCTTGGCCTGGCTGCCGTTGAAAAGCTCGTTGGCGCGCTCTACCAGATCGCCCATGGCCAGAAGCGCCGGGGCGAGTGCACGCACGTCCATCTGGTGCTGAACGAGAGCAGGGCCGTCATATACAAGGTGGAAGCGGGCGTGCTGGGCCATATCTGTCACGTGACTGTTGCTCCATCGCAGCGTGATACCTGCGGCGCGAAGTGTAGCAACCCGAGGGGACTCTGCTGCAGACCGCGTGACCGACCTTCGTGATCCTCGAGGCCGGTCACACCTGCCGGGAATTCTTGAACGGATCAGACGGGCCGGATGCGCCTGCGATGTCTTCCGGCTCGCCCATCCTGTTCTGCATACCGGCAGGCATCGCGTTGCTGGTGTGGCTGATCGTGCGTTACTCACAGAAGCGCGCATCTGCCAGGCAGCTGCCACCACACGATCAGCAACCATGATCCCCGGTAGCGCCGAGCCACGCTCGGCGGCTTGACCCACGCAGCTCAGCGCGCGCGATCCACTTCATCAAGCAGCGTGCGCAGCCACTGCATGCGGGCCTGCACGTCCTGCGTGGCACCTTCTGCGCCAGCCGCACGCCACAGAAGCGAATCCAAGCCTCCTGCACAGTCGCCACTGTTCAGACATATATCGTCTGCATAGTCCGACCCTACGCCGCAGTCCAGCCCGCGCTCGCAGGCCAGCAGCACCAACGCGGCGTGGTCGTGCCGGCTGGGCCTGATACCTGCCTGCACGGGTGCACGTGGCATCAGCGTATACAGAGACGCCATTTCATACAGCGCACGCGGATCCTCGGACATCAGCGCATCCTCGACCAGCGCAGCGTCATCGTCAGGCAGCGCGGCTTCGCGCTGGGCATCCGAGGCGCGGCTGCGCTGCCGCAGGCGGGCCAACAGATCCCCCTGCTTCGCTGCATCCTGCAGCAGTTGGCGGTACTCAAGCGCCAGCGCCTTGCGCTCCCCGGGAAGGTTCTCGCACAGCGCACCACGTCGCGCGGCTGCGGCGCGCAGCAACGGCACGTGTTCCGTCTTCATATGCCCAGCCAGAAAATCGACCTGCGACCACAGTCCCGCTCCGTGCGAGGTGCCAAAGCCGCAGCGCAGGATCAACTCGGCGAGATCGCGCATCGCCACTGGATCGCCGGCCGCAGCATCACGACGCAGTGCAAAGACGCGCTCTGCGCCGGTCTTGGCAGGCACTGCCTGGATCTGGCGGAGCGCCGCGGGGCGTGGGATGGGGTTGCGCTGCACAGCGGCTTCGGCAGCCGGCACCGCAGGGACTACGGACGTCGCCGCAGGGCTGGGCCACAGCAGGACGGCGATGACCGCAAGCAGCACGGCGGTCAAGCCGCTCAGCAACCGGTAGCGCGGCGCCATGCTCAGCGCGCTCGATCCACTTCATCGAGCATCGTGCGCATCCATTGCATGCGGGCTTGTATCTCCTCCGTCCTGCCCTCGGCAGCAGCGGCGTTCAACACCACCGTGTCGATGCCCTCCGTGCACATTGCACTGGTGATGCACAGATCATCCCCGAATTCCGAGCTCGCGCTGCAGTCCAGCCCGCGCTCACAGGCGACCAGAACCAACGCCGTATGATCGCTCTTGCTGGTACCGATGCCGGCCTTGGCCAGCAGTTCCGGTGACGTGTTATGCAGGCTCGCCAGCTCGAACAGCGCGCGCGGATCGCTGGACATCAAGGCTTCGTCGATCAGCGCATCGGCATCATCCGGCGACCCCGCCTTGGCCTGCTGGGTAAACGCACGGGTGCGCTGGCGCAGCCGTGCCAACAGGTCGCCTTTGCCCGCTGCATCCTGCAACAGCTGCCGCTGCTGCTGAACCTGCTCGTCAAAGGTGCCCGGGATGGTTTCGCACAGCGCCTGCCGCCGCGCCGCAGCGGCACGCAGCAGGGGCACCTGGTCAGGCTTCATCTGCGCCGCCATCTCGTCCACATGTTTTTCGAACAACGGGCCGTGCAGCTGGCCGAACCCACAGCGCTGCATCACATCGGCGAGATCGCGCATCGCCGCCGGGATCCCGGCGGCGGCGTCCCGGCGCAGCGCCAGCATGCGTGCCGGCGCGGATTGACCCGCCGCAGGTGGCGTGACGGATGGGGTGGCGGCTGGCGGCCGCTCGTTCGGTGGCACCGCGTCGACGCTGGCCGCGCCAGCTGCTTCAGGCGCCTGCGGTCGCTCAGGCCAGAGCAGCGCGGCGATGGCCGCAAGTACCACCACGATGGCCCCGATCAGCAGGCGACGAGCGATCTTGGGGGTTGTGCGGTCCATGGCCAATCTGCTTCCTTGAGGAGTTCCCTGTGACGGACTCTACAGGCAAGGAGAATCACAACCAACGGCCATCACCTGCCCGACGCGCGTCGCTGTACTAGAGTTGAGGCCACGCTCATCCCGAGGCTCTCACATGCGCGCACGCAACTGCCTGGCCACTCTGCTGCTGGTCCCGATGGTGTGGAGTACGGCGCTACACGCCGCAGACCCCACGCCACCGGACCTGCGCCTGCAGCCGCTGTTCCAGCAGGTGCAGGGCGCGCACCTGTTCGCGGACCAGAAGGCCTTCGCCGATGCGGTGCCGCGCCGCGCACCCGAGGCGATCGTGCAGGCCTGGCAGCGCGAGCACACCCAGTCCGGTTTTTCACTGCACGCCTTCGTCAACGACAACTTCGATATCCCCGGCGACGCAGCGCCCTACGTGCCACCGGCAGGTGAAACCCTGCGCGCGCATATCGAAAGCCTGTGGCCGGTACTGACCCGCCAGACCGGCACGGTCGATCCGAATGGTTCCCTGCTGCCGCTGCCGAAGCCCTACGTGGTGCCCGGCGGGCGCTTCCGCGAAGTGTATTACTGGGACAGTTACTTCACCCTGCTGGGGCTGGCGGCCAGCGACCAGTGGCAGCAGGTGCGCGACATGGTCGACAACTTCGCCTACCAGATCGACACCCACGGCCACATTCCCAATGGCAACCGCAGCTATTACCTGAGCCGCTCGCAGCCGCCCTTCTTCAGCCTGATGGTGGACCTGCTGGCCACCCACGAAGGCGATGAGGCGTATCGGCGCTACCTGCCCCAGCTGCGCGCGGAACATGCCTTCTGGATGAGCGGTGCCGACGGGCTGGCGCCGGGGCAGGCGCATGCGCGCGTGGTGCGGCTGGCCGATGGCAGCGTGCTGAACCGCTATTACGATGCCCGCGCGGTGCCACGCACCGAATCCTGGACCGATGACCTGGCCACGGCGGCGCAGGCACCGCAGCGCGCACCGTCGCAGGTTTACCGCGACCTGCGTGCGGGCGCGGAGTCCGGCTGGGATTTCAGCTCGCGCTGGCTGGATGATCCGGCCGCGCTGTCCAGCATCCGCACCACCGACATCCTGCCAGTGGATCTGAACAGCCTGCTGTTCCACCTGGAACGCACGCTTGCCCACGCCAGCGGCGTGGCCAGGGACACGCAGGCACGCCGTGATTTCAAGCGGCAGGCGCAGGCACGCCAACGCGCCATCAATAGCCTGCTGTGGGATGAGCAGCAGGGCTGGTACGTCGACCGCGACCTGCAGACCGGCCATACCCGCCCTGCCCTCACCGCCGCCGCACTGTTCCCGCTGTGGCTGGACGTCGCCGGCAAGCCGCAGGCACGACGCACCGCCGCAGCCGTGGAAACTCAACTGGTAAAAGAAGGCGGCCTGCTGACCACCACGCTGCGTACCGGCCAGCAGTGGGACGCGCCCAATGGGTGGGCGCCGCTGCAGTGGGTGGCGGTGGACGGCCTGCAACGTTACGGGCAGGGACGGCTGGCGCGACAGCTGGGCACACGCTTCCTGCGCACGGTGCAATCGGTGTACGACCGCGAGCAGAAACTGGTGGAGAAATACGTGGTGGATGGGTCGGCCGGCGGGGGCGGCGGTGGCGAGTACCCGCTGCAGGATGGATTCGGCTGGAGCAACGGGGTCACGCTGGCGCTGCTGGATCGGTTGTGTGCACCGAAGAAGCAGAAATGCGAAAGCGCGGCGGACGTCGAGGCAGATGACTGAAGCACCCGGGCTCGGACCGCTTCAGCCCGGAGTGCGCATTTCCTGCCGGTGCCGGGCCACGATCCCATCCAGATGGTCGACTGCTGTAGGCCTTACTGCGGTTCCCCGGCGTACGAAGCTGTTCCAGTCGGCCGCCGCCATCTTTCCCAGGTCCTGTCGCTCCATGTCTACCCGCGTCATGGACCAGAAGGGACATAACCGGGTCCCGACGAGCCCCCGCGCGAGCTGCAGGATGTCCACGTGGCTCGATGCAGCGAGCACCCGCCCGTAGGCCGCGTGCAGCCCCTGCTCCGGGCCCTCCAGGTACTGCAGAAAGCGGTCACCATCGAACAGCAGCAGCCCGGTCACCCCCGCCAGCTGATTGAACCTCGCCGCATCCTGGACGAGCCCTTCGAGTCGTCCGGCCGAAAGGTCGGCGGCCATCTGGCTTGCATAGACAAGGGCATGGAGCGGCACGGCGTTCTCCGGAGGCGAAGACTGACTTTAGCCCGGAGGTGAATAAAGAATCGTGATGATGGCGTCGCCACGCGCACGCTGCGCCGGCCCTGCTGGTGGGTGCTTCACAGCATGCAGGCTGTTCAAGGGCGATGATGCGCGTCAGCGCGCTGGCGTGCGTCGACTCGACTGGATCAACTTCACCGTGCTTCAGAAGCTTCTCCATTTCGCTCCCCTGATAACCGCAGCCATGACCTGCGTGACGGCGTTGATCTGGGTCGTCTACCTGAGTTTCTTCCTGCGCAGCTATCGTCGCCAGCAGCGCCCTTCCATCCTGATCACGTCCGGCGCCGGGAAGGACCTGGATGCGCATTGCTTCGTGACCAACCTGGGGCTGGAACCGGTCTACCTGCTCGATGTGGTCATCGACCTGATCGAGCCCACCGGCAAGGTCGTTCGCGCTGTCATTCCCGAACGCACCGAGCGCTGGCGCCAGGCTGTTCCCGGCGATGATGATGACGTCCGCCGCGCGACCACCGTGGGAGCACTCAACAGCGGCGGCGAGCGAGACCTGGGACGATTCCGGACGCTTATCGAGCGCGCCAGCATGGACAATCCGGACATCGCCACCGAGGCTGCCTTCTCCAGCCTGGAGGTCACCGTGATCCTGGTCACCGCCAGCCAGGCCGAGCTGTGCGGGGCATCGCGCTGCTACCGGGTGGAGCATCGGCCAGACGCCGAACCCCGACTGAAAGCGATGACCATCAAGGCACGACAGCTGCAGGGCTACTTTGCCCGCCGCACCCTGACCCGCCTGCTGACCGCGCAGATCAGGTCAAGCAGCGGAGGTTGACTGAATGACCTCGGCGTCCACATGACCGTTATGGGCGTCGGCTATTCTCATTGCCTCGACCCGAGCACGGAATCAACGCATGCCTCCCACCGATCTGCGCGCTGGATGCAGCCTATGCCGCGATGCGGATCCGCTGCAGTTCGACTTCAGCTACGCATTTCAGCCCATCGTCGATGTGCAGGCTCGCAGGGTGTTCGCGCACGAAGCACTGGTGCGTGGTCCGGCTGGCGAGCCGGCAAGCTCGGTACTGTCACGTGTCACGGCGGACAACCGCTACTCGTTCGACCAGGCCTGCCGTGAGAAAGCCATCCGGATCGCGGCGTCGTTGAATCTGGAATCACACCTTTCAATCAACTTCCTGCCCAACGCGATCTACCGGCCAGAGGTGTGCATACGCTCTACGCTCCAGGCCGCAGCCCGGCATGGCTTTCCGGTCGAGCGGATCATCTTTGAAACCGTCGAGGGAGAGCAGGTCAGCGATGGCAAGTGGCTGGCCGAGATCCTGAGCGAGTACAAACGGATCGGCTTCAAGACGGCAATCGATGATTTCGGTGCCGGGTTTGCGGGGTTGAACCTGTTGGCCGACTTCCAACCGGACATGGTCAAGCTGGACATGGCGCTGATCCGGGGGATCGACCACAGCCCTGCACGACGCGCGATCGTGGCGGGCGTGGTATCCATGTGCGGGCAGTTGGCTATTGAGGTCATTGCCGAGGGCATAGAGACCCACGATGAAGCGCAGTGTCTGTCGGATCTCGGCATCCGCCTGATGCAGGGCTATTGGTTCGGTCGGCCGCAGTTCGAGCGCGCCGTGCGCCAGGCCGACATTGCCCTGCCAGACATGGGTCGATAACCCAACGAAGAACTAGCGATAACATCCGCCAACAGCGCGTGCGTGCATGGCCGCACCTGACAGTGGTGCCAGTTCACTTTCCTCTGCACGCCCATCACCTGATTGGCGGCTGCATGAACTCGATTGTGATGTGATCGGGGCCGGAGACGTAGGCCGCTAGTGTCCCCTTGCGTGGACCGCCTGGAATGGGTTGTGGACTGCCCTTCGCCTTCCATCCCGCAGCCTCTACACGGGCTATGGCGGAGTGAATATCCTCCACGGTCAAAGCCAGGTGTGCAGCTCCGATCGCACCGGCACTGTCCGGCGCGGCTCCATGCTGGCGACCTCCAGAGTACTGCAGCAGCTCAACCATGAACCCATTCGGCGCCGAAACGATTGCCGTGCGCACGTTCGGATCATCAACGCCTGTAACCTGATACAGGAAATCGCCTCCCATCTCCGATTGGCGTTGCAGCTCGAAACCCAGCGCATGGGTTCCAAAAGTGGATGGATTCGTCCAAGGAGGAAACCGTGAAGCCGGCGTGATCAACGCTAACGAGGTGCGTCGTCTTAGTCATGGCTGCATGATCATAGGGGCCCACTCGGCATGTGGGCCGTCTTTGGGGTGACGGCGTGATGGTGGGTTTCATCAGGAAACCTAGGGGGCGCGGCTTGTTCGGTCAAGCGAATGCGCAATGGCCGCCTCGGCACCTTCACCATCGTCACCGGCGGCAGCAGCGGCGTGTCAGCCGATATCCACGACCGGATGCCGGTGTGGCTGCAGCCTGGCCAGGTCGATAACTGGATGGCCGCCGAGCGGCGACATGGGGCATGACCTCCTGTGGTTCTCAACGGTGGCAAGCCCAGCCCGGCACCGGGATCACAGCATCGAGCTGCCGGCGTGCCCGGTCACCAACTCTCCATCTTCCTTTCGGAACGGTCCGGGCAGCGGCGGCAGGATGTCCAGCACCACTTCCGAAGGCCGGCATAGACGAGTACCCCTGTCGGTTTGTACGAAAGGACGATTGAGGAGTATCGGGTGCGCCAGCATCGCATCAAGCAGCGCGTCGTCGCTCAGTGCTGCGTCGCCCAGCCCGAGTTCGTCATACGGGGTTCCCTTCTGCCGGATGGCATCGCGCACGCTCAACCCCGCCGCCGTAATGAGCTCGACCAGGCGCGCACGGCTGGGCGGGTGTGCCAGGTAGTCGATCACTTCCGGTTCGATCCCGGCGAAGCGGATCAGCGCGAGAGTGTTGCGCGAGGTGCCACACTTAGGGTTGTGGTAGATGACAGCGTTCACGCGCTTTCCTCCTGATTCAGAACGGTCTCGACCACGTCTGCAGCGGCCGCCAGCGCCGCCGCTTCAACGGCGCCCTTGCGCTCACTGTAGCGGTCGACCAGGTAGTCACTGCGCCCGCGCACCAGCAGGGTGAACTTGACCAGTTCCTCCATCACGTCCACCACGCGATCGTAATACGCTGAAGGCTTCATACGACCTTCGTCGTCAAACTCCTGCCACGCTTTGGCGACCGACGACTGGTTGGGGATCGTCACCATCCGCATCCATCGGCCGAGCACGCGCAGCGCGTTGACCACGTTGAACGACTGCGAGCCGCCGCAGACCTGCATCACGGCCAGCGTGCGACCCTGGGTAGGGCGCACGCTCCCCTCTTCCAGTGGCAGCCAGTCGATCTGGTTCTTGAATACTGCGGTAAGGGTGCCGTGGCGTTCCGGGCTGACCCATACGTGGCCCTCCGACCACAGCGAGGCTTGGCGAAGCTCCTGCATCTTTCGGTGGGTAGCCGGCACCGAGTCAAGCATCGGCAGCTCGTGTGGATCGAACAGGCGGGTTTCCGCCCCGAGCTGTTCCAACAGCCGCTGAGCCTCCAGCGCCAGCTTGCGGCTGAACGACTGAGGTCGCAGCGAGCCGTACAGGATAAGGATGCGCGGGCGATGGGGCTGCGCAGCGCGGTCGCTGAGCTTGGTGGCCGTCGGGATGTCCAAGGCACTCGGGACCACGTTGGGGATCTGCTGCACGGGGTTGTCCTGCGATATCGATTCCATTATTCTAGAATCATGGAACATAAAGACGCAACCCACGCCTTGGCGGCCCTGGGTCATGCCACCCGCCTGTCGATCTTCCGCCTTCTGGTTAAGGCTGGCAGTGTCGGCAAGCTGGCCGGCGACATTGCCCAGGCGCTCTGCTTGCCTGGCGCCACACTCTCCTTCCACCTGAAGGAACTGCTGACCGCGGGACTGATCAGCGCCGAGCAACGTGGCCGGACCATCTGCTACCGGGCCGAGTTCGTGGCGATGAACGAGCTGGTGGCCTACCTGACCGAAAACTGCTGTGCCGACGAACAGGCCTGTGAACGGCCCGCAGGCTGCTGAGTCCTTACCCCAGAGATCGCCAAAATGACCCGTCGTGTTCTGCGTGCCCGGTTGCGTCTGGCGATTTCGTGCGGATGCACTGGGGTCTGTTCGATCCGGCCGGCGCTGAAGGCTCGGATGCACAGAAGGCTGAAGCATTCGACCGGGCACATCAGATCATCCTCAAGGCCCAGCTCGATCCGATTGCGCAGATCCACTGACCGTCCTCCCGGAAAATTCCATGACCACTGACACCTCCCGCCTGTCCTTTCTGGACCGGTACCTGACGCTGTGGATCTTCGCCGCCATGGCGCTCGGCATCGGCCTGGGCGCTTTGTTCGAGGGCGTGCCCAGCGCGCTCAACAGCCTGTCAATTGGATCAACGAACATCCCGATTGCGATCGGTTTGATTATGATGATGTACCCGCCGCTGGCGAAGGTGAAGTACGAGGAACTGCCCACGGTCTTCGCCGACAAGCGCGTGCTGATGCTCTCGCTCCTGCAGAACTGGATTGTCGGTCCGTTCCTGATGTTCGGCCTGGCCGTGCTGTTCCTGCGCGACTACCCCGAGTACATGACCGGCCTGATCCTGATCGGGCTGGCCCGCTGCATCGCCATGGTGCTGGTGTGGAACCAGCTCGCCCGCGGCGACGCCCAGTATGTTGCTGGGCTGGTGGCATTCAACTCGATCTTCCAGATCGCGCTGTTCAGCGTCTACGCGTGGTTCTTCCTGTCCTGGTTGCCGCCGGTGTTCGGGCTGCAGGGCAGCGTCATCGATGTCAGCTTCTGGACCATTGCCGAGGCGGTGCTGATCTACCTGGGCATTCCGTTCCTGGCCGGCTTCCTCACCAGTCGATGGCTGAAGGCGCGTAATGGGTTGCGCTGGTACGAAGAGAAATTCCTGCCTGCTATCAGTCCGATCACCCTGGCTGCGCTGCTGTTCACCATCGTGGCAATGTTCAGCCTGAAGGGCGGCGACGTGCTGCGGATTCCGATGGACGCGGTACGCATCGCGATCCCGCTGACCCTGTACTTCATCATCCAGTTCGTCATCAGTTTCTTCATGGGCAAGCTGATCGCCAAGGATTATCCGCGCACCACTGCGGTCGCATTTACCGCAGCAGGCAACAACTTTGAACTGGCCATCGCGGTAGCCATCGCGGCCTTCGGCCTGTCTTCGCCGGTCGCATTCGCCGCTGTCATCGGCCCGCTGGTGGAAGTGCCGGTACTGATCCTGCTGGTCCACGTCGCCCTGCGGCTGGGCAAACGCTACTTTCCTGCCGATGCACGGAGCCGCTGAGCCTGGGGGCCCTGGAACATCCAGATAGTCGAGGCTGCTCACGAACTGCCCGGCAGACGCGAAGAACACTTGCCATTTCACAACGTAGACGCGCGAATCGGTGTCGACTGGCATGTCGTCGATGATCAACATCCTGCCGACCTTGCGGGCGAAGAAGACTGCCGACAGAATCACGCCTGTCAACATGCCCTTGGCTAGGTCGCGGGTAGCCACGATCACGATGACCGTGTCAGTCATCACAACTGAAAAGCTCTCGGGATCAATGGCCAGTTCGCGCAGCGAGCGCCAGCTGAAGGTGCCGATGCCGACCATGATCATCATCGCGACCAGTGCGGCCAGTCCAATCGTCAGCAGCCGGCGCAGCCGCCGACGCCCAGCAAGGCCAATCACCTATTCCGCTAGCTCCGTCGCACGCTGGCCTGGGGTGTGCGGAGTGGACACTGCACGCACAACCCTGCCGCGGGCGTTCGACAGGCAAAGGAGGCGAAACAACATCGGATGCCGACGCCAGATGCCTTCGATCTGGTGCTGGTGTTCGCACGCGAGCGTGGTGCTCGGCCGTCGTATACGAAGGGCAGCTGCCCCGCGTACATCCTGCATGGCCTGAAGCACCGAGGTGTTACGGATACCGCAGGCAACCGTGGCGACAAGCAGGATGCAGCGGGTCATCAGTCGCCGACCACGACAGGGCGCTACGACCATGCTCTGCCCGTCGTGAAACCTCCACGACGCCGCTGATTTTTCCGGCAATTGTTCCGCCAGCTCTTATCAAGCACTTCGCGGAACCCTAAGTGCCCGATTTCTTTGGTGGGCCCACCAGGATTCGAACCTGGAACCAAAGGATTATGAGTCCTCTGCTCTAACCGTTGAGCTATAGGCCCGCTTGCGGCCGCCCAGTCTAATGCAAGCCCGTGGTCGCACTCCAGACACCGGTGCGTCATCGCGCAATACCCACAACGTGCCGACTGCTGACGGTCGGCACGTCACCACTCATCACGCCACCGCGAACGGCCCCTGCCGCTCGAAGTAACGTCGCAGGCGGGTACAGGCCGGGGCGAGCACGGCCTCCAGCTCATCGCTGGAATCCGGCTGCCACGTCACGTTGACCACGCCCGGCAGGTCGTCCACGCCGGCATGCGCGCCGCGGGCTTCCAGCAGCACGGTGCGGTCGCTGCCGAGCACGCCCAGCAGCACGCCGGTCTCCAGCAGCAGCGCGTCCCGCGTGGCCGGCCATGCATCGGCCGTTGCCGGTGCGTTGTCGTCACCGGAGATCACCACCGCGAAATCAACGCCCGCCGCCAGCTCCTGCAGGCGCTGCACGGACAGCCCTCCACTGCGGGCCAGGCCATCCTGCCACTGGCGCACGGTGAAGCCTTCGCAGGCCAACGTTTCCTGCACCACCTGCGCCGCCGCAGCCGCCTGCGGCGACGCCAGCACCAGCACCTTGGTGCGGTCGCGGGCACTGCCGATGTGGTCGTTGCGCTGGTACAGCCTGCGCGCCAGTTCCTGCGCCACGTAGCGGTGGATCTGCGGGAACTGCTCGGCAAGGTCCTCCAGGCGGGCCGCACTGACACGCGCGACGACACTGGGTTCGGCGGCCACCACGGTCGCCGAGCGGATCTGCGTCGGCTGCACGGCGGCCATCTCGCCCACGTGCTCGCCGGCATGGCGTCGTGCGACGCGCTTGCCATTGACGAACACGTCGAAGGATCCGGTCACGATGAAGTAGACGTCATTGTCCACTCCACCCTGGTGGATGACGGCGGCACCGGTCTGGGCCTCCAGCAAGGTCACGCTGCTGGCGAGTGCTTCGGCGAGCGCCTTGTCGCCGCGTACCAGTTTCTGCTCGGACAGCGTGTACAGCAGGTTGCGGCGACCCTCGTCACCGGTGAAGCGAGCCAACATTGAAGTCCCCCTGTGGACTGCATCCGTCATGGATGGCATATGCAGATTAACCCTGATCTGTGACGTAGAGCACACGTTTTTGGCAAATTCATGTGGAACCGCTGAACAACCTGAATACGGTCATACACATCAAGGGTCCGCTGGAACCCAGGGGCCTGATACGGCAGTCCATGTTACGAAACAGGTTACGTAAAATTCGACATTGTTTCATGTGATTCTTTTAAAAACAGTAGCTTATGAATTTCATTGTTACGTAATAAAGCCCTTGGCAGCCAACAAAAAACCCCGCCGGAGCGGGGCTTTTCAAAACACTTCAGGACCCGACGGTGATCAGTCGATATCCAGGAAGCTGCGCAGCTGCTCGGACCGGCTCGGGTGACGCAGCTTGCGCAGCGCCTTCGCTTCGATCTGGCGGATGCGCTCGCGGGTGACGTCGAACTGCTTGCCGACTTCCTCGAGGGTGTGGTCGGTGTTCATGTCGATGCCGAAGCGCATGCGCAGCACCTTGGCTTCCCTCGGGGTGAGGCCGGCCAGCACGTCGCGCACGGTTTCAGACAGGTTGATGTTGGTGGTGTTCTCGATCGGGGACTCCACGTTGGTGTCCTCGATGAAGTCGCCCAGATGGGAATCCTCGTCGTCGCCGATCGGGGTTTCCATCGAGATCGGCTCCTTGGCGATCTTCATCACCTTGCGGATCTTGTCTTCCGGCATGTCCATTTCCTTGGCCAGCTCCTCCGGCGTGGCCTCGCGGCCGTACTGCTGGAGCATCTGGCGGGAAATGCGGTTCAACTTGTTGATCGTTTCGATCATGTGCACCGGAATACGGATGGTGCGCGCCTGGTCGGCGATCGAACGGGTGATGGCCTGGCGGATCCACCAGGTGGCATACGTGGAGAACTTGTAGCCGCGACGGTACTCGAACTTGTCCACGGCCTTCATCAGGCCGATGTTGCCTTCCTGGATCAGGTCGAGGAACTGCAGGCCGCGGTTGGTGTACTTCTTGGCGATGGAGATGACCAGGCGCAGGTTGGCCTCGACCATTTCCTTCTTGGCCTTGCGCGCACGGGCTTCGCCGTAGGCCATCGCACGGCTGATTTCCTTCAGGTCATCCAGGCTCAGCAGGGTGCCCTTCTCGATATCGATCGTGGCCTGCTGTTCGGAGATGATCTGGTCCTTGACGTCACGCAGGGCCGAGGACCACTTCTGCTTGCGCTTCAGTGCATCTTCCACCCACTCAAGGTTGGTCTGGTTGCCTTCCCACGAACGGATGAAGTCCTTGCGCGGCATGCGCGCGGTGACCGTGGCCAGGTTCAGCACGCGACGCTCATGCGACTTGATGCCGGCCATGGTGTCGCGCAGCTGCCTGGTCAGCACGTCGGTCAGCGGCAACGGCAGCTTCAGGGTGACGAACACCGCCGACATCTCCTCGCGGAGCTTCAGCAGGTTCTTGCCATCGCCCTTGGCGGCCGCCTTCTTGAAGGCATTGAAGGCATCGGCCAGCGCCTGCATGCGCGCAGCGACTTCTTCCGGATCCGGGCCGGTCGGGCCGGCTTCTTCCTCGGCGTCGTCGCCGTCTTCTTCCTCGTCGTCGTCCTCGTCGGCATCAGCGTCGTCGCTGGTGTCTTCGACGACGGCCGGGGCCGGCACTTCTTCGGACAGGTCGTTGAAGCCGACAATCACTTCGGCCAGGCGCTTCTTGCCTTCCTTGTGCGCTTCATAATCGGACAGCAGCGATTCGACCGACACCGGGAACAGGCCGAGTGCGGCCTGGACCTGGCCCAGGCCTTCTTCGATGCGCTTGGCGATGGCGATTTCGCCTTCGCGGGTCAGCAGCTCGACCGTACCCATTTCGCGCATGTACATGCGCACCGGGTCGGTGGTGCGGCCACCTTCGGTGTCGAGTGCGGTCAGTGCGGCAGCGGCTTCTTCAGCGGCGGTGTCATCCACCTCGCGGTTGCCGGTGTTGCCGTCATTGAGCAGCAGGGTTTCCGCATCAGGGGCCACTTCATGGACATCAATGCCCATGCCGTTGATCATGCCGATGATGTCTTCGATCTGCTCCGGATCGACCATGTCGTCGGGCAGGTGATCGTTGACTTCGGCATAGGTCAGGTAGCCCTGTTCCAGGCCCTTGCTGATCAGTTGCTTGATTTCGGATTGGGCAGGACGTTCGTTGGCCATGGATGCTCGCGCCACCGGCTGGAGTAGGAAAAGGGAACGTAGCATTATACCAGCCCCTCGCCCGGCCTGCCCGGGCGGTGGTCCCGGGGGGGTCAGGGCCTGAGCAGGAAGGTCACAGGACCGTCGTTGACCAGGCTGACGACCATATGGGCGCCAAAGCGTCCCGTTTCCACCCCGAAGGCATGTTTTTCACGACATATCTCCACAAAACGGTTGAACCCGCGTTCAGCCTCGTCCGGTGGGGCGGCCGTGGTGAAGCTGGGGCGCATGCCCGATCGGGTGTCTGCCGCCAGGGTGAACTGGCTGACCAGCAGCAGACCGCCGCCCGTGTCGCGAAGAGACCGGTTCATTTTTCCGGCCTCGTCAGCGAATACACGGTAGCCGAGCAGCCGATCGGCCATCCGCTGCAGCTGGGCCTCCGAATCGCCAGGCTCCATGCCCACCAGGGCCAGCAGCCCCGGGCCGATCTGCCCCACGGGGTGATCATCGACGTGGACGGCGGCCTGGCTGACGCGCTGGATCAGGACAAGCATGGGAACTCCGGGCAGGGGCAGCCCGCCACCTTAGCAGCGGCCACGGTAAACTTCGCCGGATGAATCCGGAACGCAAAGCCCGGCTGGCCTACCGGGCCGCCACCCTGTTCACCCGCCTGCCGTGGCCGGTCCTGCGCGGCTTCGCCCACGCCCTGGCCTGGGCATGGATCCGCGGCAACGCGCGGGAAAGCCGGGTGACCCGGCGCAACCTGGAACTGGCCTACCCGGAACTGGACGGCGTACAGCGCGCGCGGATGCACCGCGACGTATTGCGCTCCACTGCCCTGCAGGCCGTGGAAACCCTGTGGCTGTGGACCCGACCAGCCGCCGCCAACCTGCGCGGGCACTTGCAGGAACGCCACGGCGAGGCGCTGTACGACGCCGCGCTGGCCTCCGGCAAGGGCGTGATCGTGGCCGCTCCGCACTTCGGCAACTGGGAGCTGTTGAACCAGTGGCTGGCCTCGCGCGGGCAGATCGCCATCGTCTACAAGGCCCCGGAAGACCCCGCCGGCGATGCCTTCCTGCAGATCGTGCGCGGCGGCGACGGCGTGCGCCAGGTCCGCGCCGAAGGCCCGGCCGTGCGGCAGTTGTTCAAGGTGCTCAAGGACGGCGGCGCTACCGGAATCCTGCCCGACCAGCAGCCCAAGGCCGGCGATGGCGTGTTCGTGCCGTTCTTCGGCATGCCCGCGCTGACCATGACCCTGGTCAACCGGCTGGCCGAGCGCACCGGCGCCACCGTGCTGTATGGCTGGTGCGAGCGCACCGGCCCGGACATGCAGTTCGCCCTGCACCTGGAAGCCGCCGATCCGGCAGTCGCCGACCCGGACCTGCACGTGGCCGCCGCCGCACTGAACGCCGGCATCGAGCGCATCGCACGGCGTGACCCGGCGCAGTACCAGTGGACCTACAAGCGCTATACCCTGCGCCCGGACGACCAGGAGCCCAACCCGTACGCCACCGCCAGGCATCCACACTGACGGTTGATTCCGTCGTCGTGGCCCCCATTTATCGCTTGCTTACTCCCTGCCCCGGTCCTGCCATGCCTGCTGCTGCCCCCTCCCTGTTTGGTGACCCGGCGGCGATCCGTTGCGAACGCGCGGTCGCCGAACTGCGATCCGGACGCCCGGTGGTGATCACCGGCGATGCGCAGCAGCGGATGGCGGTGATCGCGCTGGACAGCGCCACCCGGCGCAGCTTCGATGCCTTCGCCGGGCTGGCCGCCGGCCGCCATTACCTGTTCCTGACCGAGACCCGTGCCCGCGTGCTGGGCATGGAAGCGCCGCAAGGCGTGCGCCTGCCACTGCAGGGGGTCGACTTCGATGCCCTGCCCTCGCTGGGCTACCTGCGCGAGCCCGGCCCGATGCCGGCAGACGCAAGCGCCGGCGATGCGCTGGATGCCGGTGCCGTGGAGCTGGCACGGCTGGGGCTACTGCTGCCGGCAATGGTCGGCCTGCCGCTGGACCCGGCGGATTCGCGCTTTGAAGCAGCCGCCCAGGTCGCCCTGTGCGACCTGGCCGAAGGCGCTGCCCACGCGGCGCACGACTACGAACTGGTAGCCCGCTCACCCGTGCCGCTGCGCGACATCGGCATGACCACCTTCGCGGTGTTCCGCGGTGGCGTGGCGCAGCGCGACCAGGTCGCGATCATCGTCGGTCAGCCCGACCTTGCCACCGTGGTGCCGGTGCGCGTGCATTCGTCCTGCCTGACCGGTGATCTGTTCGGCTCGTTGAAGTGCGACTGCGGCGACCAGCTGCGGCGCGGCCTGCACAAGCTGAAGGAACTCGGCGGCGGTGTGCTGCTGTACCTGGACCAGGAAGGTCGTGGCACCGGCATCGCCGCCAAGATGCGCGCCTACGGTTACCAGCACGACGGACTGGACACCATCGACGCCGATGCGCAGCTCGGCTTCGGCGCCGACGAGCGCCGCTACGGCAGCGCGGTCGCGATGCTGCGTGGGCTGGGAATCGCGCGGATCGCACTGCTCAGCAACAACCCGACCAAGGCGCAGCGCCTGCGCAATGCGGGCATGGACGTGGTCGACTGCATCCCGGTCACCGGTGACATCACGGTGGAGAACGAGCAGTACCTTCGCACCAAGGCCGCGCGCGCCGGCCACCTGCTGGACGTGGACGCACTGATCCAGGCCGCCCAGTAGCATGGCGCAGGCCCGGCCCTGCTAACGTTGTCGCCAATGCCTGCACCCGGAGCCTGCGTGACCTCACCTTCAACCTCCACTGACATGCCCGACGGCTGGCAGCTGCTGCCGCTGCGCGCGGCACGCCTGGCCGCACTCGGCGGACTGCCGGCCGGCGCGGTATTCCCCGGCCTGCCCGCCGCCGCGGCCTGGTGGCTGCTGGACCTGCCGGGCGGTATCGCAGCGGCCGTCGCTTGGCTGCTGGCCGGGGCGCTGCTGGGCGCACGGATCGGCTGGCGGCGGATGCGCCGCACATGGTGGCGGCTGGATGGCACCGGGCTGGGCCTGCGCCGGGACCTGTGGTGGCAGCGCGATACCCGCGTGCCGACCTCGCGCGTGCAGCATCTGGACGTCCGTCGCGGCCCCTTGCAGCGCCGCGTGCGGCTGGCCACGCTGGTGGTCCACACCGCCGGCAGCCGCTTCAGTGCGGTGGTGCTGGACGGCCTGGACGAGGCCGATGCCGAGCACCTGCGCGACACGCTGGCGCGCCAGCTGGACCAGGACGCCGACGCCCTGTGAGCACCGCGCCTCCGCCCTTGCCGACCGCCGACCACGAGCGCCGGCTGCATCCGTGGTCGTGGCTGTTCGTGCTGATCCTGCAGCTGCGCCAGTACCTGCTGCCGCTGGTCGCGCTGCTGGTGTTCGGCCAGCGCGGCGACCGCGACCCGCTATGGGCCCAGCTGGGCCCGCTGATCGTCATCGTGGTGCTGGTGCTGGCTTCGGTGCTGCAGTACCTGAGCTACCGTTACCGGATCGGCGAGGACGGCATCAGCATCCGCAGCGGCGTGTTTTCCCGCAACCGGCGAGAGATCCCGTTCGCGCGCATCCACAACGTGGTGGTGCACCAGAACCTGCTGCACCGGCTGTTCGGGGTGGCCGAACTGCGGCTGGAATCGGCCGGTGGCAACCGCCCTGAAGCCGAGATGCGCGTGCTGCGGCTGGATGAGGCGTTGGCGCTGGAGCAACGCGTACGCCACCGCGGTCCGGCGCCGCCGCAGGTGGACGCTGCCCGCACCGACGACGGCGCGCCGCCGCCGCTGCCGGAGACCGAAGAGCGCCACCTCCTGCTGCGCATGACCACCCGCGAAGTAGTGAAACTGGGCCTGCTGTCCAACCGCGGCTGGGTGATGGTGGCCGCGGCGCTGGCGGCGTTGGTGCAGGTGGTGCCCCGGCGCAGCATGGATGCGTTCGTCGAGCAGGGAGGTCGCCAGGCCTTCGGCTACGCCAGCGGGCTGCAGCCCGGGATCGGCGGCCTGCTGCTGCTGGCAGCCGCCCTGCTGATCGTCGGCTGGCTGGCCCTGCGCGCGCTGTCGGTGCTGCTGGCCCTGTTGCGCTATTACGGCTTCGAACTGAGCGAACAGCAGCGGCGGCTGACCGTCAGCAGCGGGTTGCTGAGCAAGGTCCGCAGCAGCGTGGCACTGCGCCGCATCCAGGCCTGGACGCTCAGTGAAACGCTGCTGCAGCGGTGGGCCGGCCGGCGCCAGCTGCGCATCGACAGTGCCGCCAGCCAGGGCACTGAAGACAACCAGCAGCGCGGACTGCGCGAGCTGGCTCCACTGGCCACCCCACAGGCCTGCGATGCACTGGTGCGCCACCTGCTGCCACAGGTGCAGTGGCCGCCTGCGCAGTGGCAGCCGGTGCCGCTGCGCGGAAGCTGGCGCCTGTGCCTTACCAGCCTGTGGCTGACCCCGGTGCTGGCCGCAGGATTGACCTGGCGCTGGGGCTACCTGGGCCTGCTGGTGCTGGCCTGGGTACCGGTGGCGCTGTGGACGGCACGCCTGCAGATGGCGCGCATCGGCTGGCACCTGGACGGCCAGCATGTGGCACTGCGGGGTGGCTGGTGGCGCCGCTGGTGGCGCTGGGCGGAACTGGACAAGCTGCAGGCGCTGCGCCTTTCACGCTCGCCGCTGGACCGTCTGCTGGGCACCAGCAGCGTCTGGCTGGATACCGCCGGTGCACGCGGCGATGTCGCACTGTGCCTGCGCTATTTGCCGCAGGCGCAGGCCGCGGAGGTGCTGGAAACACTCGGTGCGGCGCTCGCCCGGCGCAAGCTGCGCTGGTGATCCAGCGCCGCACGCGGGGTCAGCGGGTGCGCGCCGGACCCCAGTAGCCGATGCGCCGGCGCAGCTTGATCTTGCGCCAGAAGTTCAGCGGCTTGGGCTTGCGGTTGCGCCCACCTTTGGCGACGAAGTCATCGATCGCCTGCAGGATCCGCTCGCTGGAACGCCCGTCGCGGTAAGGATGCAGCGTATCGGCGAACTCGCGGATGGCCGCCATCAGCGCCGGCGGCCGGGCGAGTGCACGCCGGATCGCGCCTTCGAATTCGGCCGGGTCATCGATGTCGATGAGCTGCGGGCCGGGGCGGCGGTTCTTGAAGGTGACCACCGGCTTGTAGGTCAGCAGGAACTCGTTCAACGCCGAAGACGTGTCCGAACACATCAGGTCGACCTGCGGGAACAGCTCCAGGATGTTGTCGTTGTCTGCAAACCGCAGGTACTCGTTTTCCAGCGCGCGGTAGCGCGCCACGATCTCCGGATCCATCTTCGGATGGAAGGTGACGATCCAGCGCCACTCGCCGGTGCGCGACAGCCGCGCGATCTCGTCATGCAACACGCCGGCCGCGCTCCAGGACGGTGAGAACGTCGAGTGGTACAGCACCACCGGCGGTTCACGCACGGGTTCGGGCTGTGCCGGCAGCTGGCTCATGAACGGGTCGATCTTCGGGAATCCGGTCTCCACCACCGCGAAATGGCCCTGCGCCTCGGCCAACGCCGAGAACGCGGCCGTGTCACGCGGGCCGGTGGTGCAGTACAGATCGAAGAAACCGCGCACGTAGATGTGCCGCGGCTTGCCCGCATCGAAGCCATGGAAGGTTTCCACCTTCACGCCGGGAAAGAAGTGCGGCACCGCATTGGACGAGGTGATCACCGCATAGGGGTCCCAGGCGCGCACCTGTTCCACCGTCAACAGGGTTTCATCCGCGGCGAGGTCTTCCGCCCCGGGGCCGTCGAAGAACCAGGCCGTCTCGTCGCCGCGCGCCCGGATCGCCGCCTGCACGGGCCGCAGGATGGCCAGCGCGTAACGTTCCGATCCGTACAACAGGTAGTGGCGTGGCACGTCGGTCTGCTCCTCTTCGATGGCCGGCGGCTAGTATCGCATCGCCAATCGGCGGTGTCGCTGCTAGGCTCTGCGACGAACACGCCCAAGGCCCGGTTGCATGACCTCTACCCGACCCGAACCGCGCGCGCCCTTGTCGGCCTGCATCATCACCTTCAACGAGGCCGACCGACTGGCCGACTGCCTGGCCTCGCTGTCCTTCTGCGATGACATCGTGGTGGTGGATTCTTTTTCCACCGACGCCACCGTGGAAGTCGCCCGTGCCGCCGGCGCCCGCGTGCTGCAGCGCCGCTTCGATGGCTTCCGCAGCCAGAAGGACTTCTGCGTGCAGCAGGCCGCGCATGACTGGGTGCTGTGCCTGGACGCCGACGAGCGCGTGTCCGCACCGCTGCGCCACAGCATCGAAGCGGCGCGCGCGGCCGGCTTTGACAGCGTCGCCGGCTATCGCTTCGCGCGCTGCTCGGAGTACTACGGACGCTTCCTCAAGCACGGCACCGCCTACCCGGACCGCGTACTGCGGCTGTTCGACCGCCGTCGTGGCGGCTGGCGCGGCGACCGCGAAATCCACGAAGCGGTATCCCTGGACGGACCGGCGGGCCTGCTGGCAGGCGACCTGCTGCACCATCCGTTCCGCAACTTCATGCAACTGCTGGACAAGAAGCAGAAGTACGCGCGGATGATGGCCGAACACGAGTTCGCCCGTGGCCGCAGGGCCACCCTGGCCAAGCTGGTGCTGGCCCCGGCATGGCGGTTTTTCCGTGGTTACGTGCTGCGCGGTGGCATGCTGGATGGTTGGCCGGGGCTGATCGAATCCTTCGTCAGTGCCAACTACGTGCGGCAGAAGACGATCATGCTGTGGCTGCTGCAGAACGGGCAGCCGGTCGGCGGAAAGTAACCCCGCTCAGGCCGCGCCGGGCGCGGCAGCGCTGCACAGCCGATGCTGGTGGCGCAGGGCTTCCAGCCGCGACAGCCCGGCCAGCGCGCCGACGATGGAAGCGTAGAAGCTGGCGGTGATCTGGTGGGCGAACATCGACTGGGTCAGCCCGCACAGGATGTAGCTGACCACGATCATCACCCCGGCGGCCGCCGGCCCGCGGAAGGTGGAACGGCCACTGCGGCGGTGCAGCCACAGGAACAGCCACAGCGGCACGCCGTACACGGCCAGCAGCAGCAGGGCGCCCGGCGCGCCCTGGGTGGCGCCCCATTCGGCGAGGTCGTTGTGCGCATGGCCGAGGTGGCAACGCGGTTCCATCGGGTTGTCGCGGCACTCCGGCAAGCGCTGCATGGCGGTGTCGAAATGGCCCACGCCCACGCCGGTCAACGGATGGTCGACGAAGGTGTCCCAGGCAACCTGGAGGCGCTCCACGCGCGCACCTGCCGACGAATCGGTATCGCCGTGCTCGAGCCGCCGCACGTCGTTGTGCAGCTCGGTCAGCCGCACCTGCTGGCGCAGCTCCGGCACGGCGACAAGCGCCACGCCGGCCACGCCCAGCATCGCCGCCAGGATCAGCAGCCGCAGGCGCAAGGTGCGCCAGCGCAGGCTCAGCGCCATCACCAGGAATACCGCCAGCAGCGCCAGCAACGCACCGCGGCTGCCGGTCAGCACCAGCGCCGCGCACCCCAGGGCCAGCGCCGGCAGGCCCCAGGCCCAACCGCGTACACCGTGGGGCCGGCAGAACAATGCGAGCACCAGCAGCATCACCACGATGTCCGCCAGCACGATGGCATTGGTGAACAGCTCCGCACGCGGCGCCCCTCCCAGCACCTGCCGCAACGACAGCACGAAGACCAGCACCAGTCCCACCAGGGCGCCACGCCACAGCCAGCGCAGCCGAAGGTCGAGCGCACACACCCACAGCGCGATCCACGGCATGACGAAGAACCGCGAGCGGTTGTCCACGTCGCGGAAGCCATGTTCGAACAGCAGCATCGACACCACCCCGCCCACGAGGACCGCCAGCATCAGCAGCGCCAGCACCTTGACCGTCGGCCCGGCGTCGCGGCGGGCATCCCACAGCAGCCCGGGCACCAGCACGGTACTGGCCAGCAACAGCAGCCCGAACGGCAGCAGGTTGACCGGCGTGGAGACCACCAGCGCCGGCATCAGCAGCAGCCCCAGCTGGCCCATGCCGCGGGCGATGCGCGTGCGCGCGCCCTGCGGTGGCTCGAATCGGCCCAGGTCACGGGTGTAGCGGTAAGCAGGCAGACTCACGGGATCATCGTCAGGTCAGGTCGGCAACAGGCAGGATTCTGGGCAGCCGATACCGAACCCGCGCTGTCCGCTGGAACGCAGCATGCCGCTGGCCGCGCGCCGCTCATTCTTCGAACTGCCGCGCCTGCAGCGCACGCTCGCGCTCGAGCGCATCGGCAGGCAGCGAGCAGGCACCGTGGACAGCGGCGGCCGGCACCAGCCACCAACGACGGCGGTTGGAGATTCCGGCCAACTCGGCGCGGCTGCGGTCCACGCAGGGCAACAGGGCATCCTGCTGCACCAGCAGCCAGCGCGTGGCCGGCGCCTGCGCCTGCCAGTCAACGCCATCGCGAAGCTGCGCATCCCAGCCCTTCTGGAAGCCGAAGGTGGCCGCCGGTCGATCGGCCATCAGCAGGTTCTGCTCTTTCCACGCGACCAGCCCGAGTTCGGCGTCGGGCCCGATGCGCTGGCCAACGGCGTGCATCAGTCCACTGGCCGAGCTGGCACTGTTCAACAGCGGATACCCGACCAGGCTGTACAGCAACCAGATCACGGTCAGCGTGGACACCACGCCCAGATGTGCGCGGCGATGCCCAAAGGCCAGCAGGCTTGCCAGGCCCCAGCAGCCCATCGCCACGGCGGCCCAGGCCAGCGAGGCGATGGCGGCCTGGTCGATGCCGCGCGAGCCCATCAACCTCGCTTCCAGGCCTCCCTGGCCGGTCAGCAGGGCGCCGCCCGCGCCAAGCGTGAACAGCGCCAGCCCTGCAGTGAAGGCCGCCAGCAGCCACTGGAACGCGCGCTTGCGCAGCAGTCCGGGCAGCAGGGGCGCCAGCGCCAGGCAGAACATCGGCAGCGAAGGCAGGATGTAGACGTCGCGCTTGCCGTCGGGGATGGAGAAGAACAGCACGATCAGCGCCCACCAGCCCAGCAGGACCAGGTAGCGCGGATCCCGCCGGCGCAGCCGCCGCCACCACGCCGGGATCGCCCAGGGAACGGCCAGGAACGCCGGAATCCACATCGACGGCATGGTCCCGAGGAAGTACCACCACGGCTGGTGGTGGTCCCAGGACTGCGCATAGCGGCCAGCGGTCTGGCGGAACAGGATGTCGTCCATGTAGGCGCGGTACTCGACCGACCCCGTGGACAGGGCGACGACCACCATCGGCACCAGCCACAGCGCGATCGCCAGCAGGAACAGCAGCGGCGCTACCCAGAACCGCCAGTGGCGGACACTCAGCCCCACCCCGCGCCAGCCCCATACCGACGCCAGCGCGGCCGGGATGATCATCAGCAGCGCGACCACGCCCACGCCCTTGGTGATCACCCCCAGCCCGGCGGCGAACCAGCCAAACCACCACCAGCCCCACGCCGGCCCCAGCAGCAGGTGCCGGATCAAGCCATAGTTGGCCAGGGTGATGAAGAACACGATCAGCGGATCGATCTGCGCCTTCTTCGACTGGAACGTGAAATGCAGTGCGAACAGCAGCAGCCAGGCTGCGTACAGGCCCACCCGCCGCGTCCACAGCCGGCGCCCGAGGTCATGCACGCACCACAGGGTGCCCAGCGCAGCCAGCATCGAGGGCAGCAGGAAGGCGATGCGCCAGTTGCCGATGATCGAGTACAGCGTGGCCTGCAGCCACATCAGCATCGGCGGTTTGTCCGAATACAGCTCCAGCCCGCGGTGCGGGAACAGCCAGTCGCCACTGGTCACCATCTGCTTGGCGACCAGCGCGAAGCGCGGCTCGTCCGAGGGCCAGGGATCGCGCAGGCCGAGCCCCGCACCCAGCACCAGCAGGGCCATCAGGACCAGCAGCCAGGTTTCGCGTGAAGCGCGTGTGGTCAGCATGGGCACCGCTTGATCGGAAAAAAGGTATCAGGCGCTTTTTAGCAGACGCGCATAGAAAAAACCGTCGCCGCCGTCGTCACCGGGCAGGCGCTGGCGTCCCGCCCCCGCGCAGTCAATGCCGAATCCGACATCCAGCGCGTCGGCGGAGGCATCCGGATGCCACTTCAGGAAGGCCTGCACCTGGTCGATGTTCTCGGCACGCAGGATCGAGCAGGTGGCATACAGCAGCACGCCGCCCGGACGCAGCATCGACCAGCAGGCTTCAAGCAACCGTGCCTGCACGCCCACCAGCGCATCGACGTCCTCCGCGCGACGGTGGAACATCACGTCGGGCTGGCGACGGATGATGCCGGTCGCCGAACACGGCGCATCAAGCAGGATCGCGTCGAACGGCACCCCGTCCCACCACGAACCGGGATCACTGGCATCGGCTGCCTTGACCTGCGCATCGGCACCGACGCCGGTGCGGGAAAAGGTGTCCTTGACCCGCGCCAGCCGGCGCGCATCGATGTCCAGCGCCAGCAGGCGCAGCGACGGATCACGTTCCAGCAGATGCGCGGACTTGCCACCCGGGGCGGCGCAGGCGTCGAGCACGCGCGCTCCCCGCGGGGGCGACAGCGCATCGGCGGCGCACTGCGCGGACAGGTCCTGCACCGACAGCGCGCCCTCGTTGAAGCCGGGCAGCTGGTTGACCGCCGCCGAGGACGCCAGGCGGATCGCATCCGCGCTCACCGGACCGGCCTCGGCGGCGATGCCGGCGGCCTCCAAAGCGGCCAGCGACGCTGCGCGGTCACCCTGCTGGCGGTTGACGCGCAGCCACAATGGCGCCGGCTGCAGGCTGGCGGCGAAGATCGCCCCCGCCTGTTCCGGCCAATCGCGCTCGATGCTTTCTGCCAGCCAGCCCGGGAACGCATCGCGGGGTGGCTGTTCCGGGAATCCTTCGCGCTGCGCACGGCGCAGGATCGCGTTGACCAGGCCCGCCTGGCGCTCACGCCCCAGGGCGCGGGCGGCATCGACCGTGGCCGACAGCGCGGCGTGGGCCGGCAGTTCGAGCACGTCCAGCTGCGCGAACCCGACCATCAGCAGCGTGCGCAGGTCGGCATCGCGCGCCGACAACGGCTTCTGCATCCAGCTGGCCAACGCCGCGTCGTAAGTGCTGCGCCGACGCAGCACCGCAAAGCACAGCGCTTCCAGCAACGCGCGGTCGCGGGTGTCGGCCAGCTTGGGCAGCGCCCAGGCCAGTTCGGCCTTCAGCGAACGCCCGCGGGTGAACACCTGGGCCAGCACGCGCGCGGCCAGCATGCGCGTGGCGGCGCCAGGCGCGGCGTGGGAGATCTTGAGGTCATCCTGCTTGCTCACCGGCTCAGGCTCCCGTGCGCAGGTCGCGGCGCGCGTTGAGGTAGTCGGCGGCGGTGATCGCCTTGCCGCCCTCACGCTGCAGCACGCGCAGGCGCAGCGCGCCCTGCCCGCAGGCGATGTCGATACCCTCGCGTGCGGCGGCGATCACCGTCCCCGGCGCGTGCCCGCCATTGTCATCCAGCGCCACCGCGCCATGGATCCGGACCCGTTCGCCGGCCAGCTGTGCTTCGGCGATCGGCCAGGGATTGAACGCCCGCACGCTGCGCGCCAGCGATGCGGCATCCGCGCTCCAGTCCAGCCGGGCTTCTGCCTTGTCCAGCTTGTGCGCATAGGTCACGCCTTCGGTCGGCTGCGGCTGCACCACCGGCTTCAGGCCGGCGCGGAGCAGGCCGAGGCCATCGGCCAGCACCTGCGCGCCCAGTTCGGCCAGCTTGTCGTGCAGCTGTCCGCCGGTGTCCGTCGGCAGGATCGGCAGCGCCTGCTGCAGCAGCACCGGACCGGTATCCAGGCCGGCTTCCATCTGCATCAGGCAGACACCGGTCTGCGCATCCCCGGCCTGGATGGCACGCTGGATCGGCGCCGCACCACGCCAGCGCGGCAGCAGCGAGGCGTGCACGTTCCAGCAGCCGTGGGTGGGGATGGCCAGCACCGCGCGGGGCAGGATGAGGCCGTAGGCCACCACCACCATCAGGTCCGGCTGCAGGTCCTGCAGCTGCTGCCGGGCGGCCTCGTCCTTGAAGTTTTCCGGCTGGAAGACCGGGATGCCACGGGCGACCGCTTCCAGCTTCACCGGCGACGGCGCCAGGCCCCGCCCGCGTCCGGCCGGACGGTCCGGCTGGGTGTAGACGGCCACCACTTCGTGATGGCGCGCGGCCGCACGCAGCGACGACACCGCGAACTCCGGCGTACCGGCAAAGACAATCCTCATGGTCACCCCATTGCGCAGGCCAGCGACCTGCAGGTCAGAAAACGGCACCGCGCTCCGGTGCCGCAGGGTCCGCGCAGGCGCGGACGGTCGACACGGCAGCGGCCGTGCCGGGTGAAGGATCAGGCGACGTGCTTGCGCGCCTTGGCCAGCTTCTTGCGCACCATCTCGCGCTTCAGCGGCGACAGGTAGTCGATGAACAGCTTGCCGTCCAGGTGGTCCATTTCATGCTGCACGCAGACCGCCAGCAGGCCGTCGGTGGCCAGCTCCTGCGGCTGGCCCTGGCGGTCCAGGTAACGCACGGTGATCTGGTCGGCGCGGGTGACGTCGGCAAAGATGCCGGGCACCGACAGGCAGCCTTCCTGGTACACCTGGCCACCGTCGTGCTGGACGATCTCCGGGTTGATGAAGACCATCGGCTGGTTCTTTTCTTCACTCACGTCGATGACCATGAAGCGCTTGTGCACGTCCACCTGGCTGGCGGCAAGGCCGATGCCGGGGGCTTCGTACATGGTCTCGAACATGTCCGTCAGCAGGGTCTGGAAGGCCGGCGTGGCGACCTCGGCGGCGTCGACCGACACGGCCTTGGTGCGCAGGCGCGGATCGGGAAACTCGAGAATTGGGAGCAGTGCCATGGCAGTAATCGTCTGGGTGGGGGCCGGTCAACGCCGGCCTGCGTTGTAATTCTATCGCCAACGCTTGCCCTGCGCCCCGGTTTCTGGACTATAGTGCGCCAACCTGTTGGGGAACCGGGCTGACCACTCCTATGTTGCTAAGAATCCGCACGGTCGTCGCCGCGGCGATGTTGACCGTTGCCGCCTATGCTACCGCCGTTGAAATGAACGGGCACCCGACCACCTATGTCGTCCAGAAGGGCGACACGCTGTGGGACATCTCTGCGCGTTTCCTGAAAAAGCCTTGGCTTTGGCCGGAAATCTGGCAGGCGAATCCCCAGGTGGCGAACCCGCACCTGATCTATCCGGGCGATGTGCTCAGCCTGGCCTACCTGGACCGCGTCGTCGCGCGCCAGGACGCCGGACCGCGCCAGGAAGCGCCGATCACCGGCATTCCGCTGTCCCAGGTCGAGCCCTTCCTGAAAGAACTGAGCGTGGTCGATCGCATCGACCACCTGCCTTACGTGGCGGGGCTGGAAGACAACCGCCTGCGTGCGACCGCCGGCCAGCTGGCCTACGTGCACGGCCTGGAAGGCGCCGCAGTGGGCCAGCGCTACGCCGTGGTCCGCCCGACCGTGCGCTATGCCCTGCCCAAGCCGTCCGAAGACCTGGACGCCAGCGGCCGCACCACGCCGGGCAGCGGCAACCTGTGGAAGGACTTCACCGTCCCGAACAAGCGTCCGCACCAGCAGCTGGGCTATGAGCTGGCCAAGGTCAACGTCGGCACCATCACGCGCCTGCCCTCGGGCAAGGTGGAGGTGGCAACGCTGGCGCTGCAGGGTACCGGCGACGGCCGCGAGGTGCGCGCCGGTGACCGCCTGGTCCCGGTGGAAGCCACGCCGTACGACCTGCAGTTCTTCCCGCATGTCCCGGCGCCGGGCACCGATGGGCTGGATGTCCGGGTGCTGGCGGTAGCGGACATGCTGCTCTCCGGCGGCGCGCGCGATGTCATCGCCTTGTCGGCGGGCAGCGCGCAGGGCGTGGACAACGGTACAGTGTTCTCGCTGTGGCGGCAGGGCAGCCACGTCAAGCACGTGATGAAGGTACCGAACTCGTCGCAGATGGACGATTCGCGCGTCGACGGCAACAACCGCCTGACCATGCCGGATGAATATGCCGCCCATGCCATGGTGTTCCGCACGTTCGACAACGTCAGCTATGCGCTGGTGATGGAAGGCATCAAGCCGGTACTGGTGGGCTACAACGCCCGTCATCCCGACGCGACGGAATAAGGGGGCTGACGGCCGGCGGCCGTCTCCCACCGACAGCAGACCGCAGCGGCGCCCTAGGGCGCCGTTGTCGTATGCACGGCAGGCTGGGCCATGGATGAGGAAACCCGCGCACTGTTGACACTGATTCTTGCCGGCGGGGGGCTGGCGGCGCGGCGCGCGCTGGCCTGCGCTCGCCCCAGCGTGGCCGCCGCGCTGGACGCCGGACCGGTCGCCTGGCGCCAGGCAGGCTGCTCGCCCGGCCAGCAACGCCACTTGGCCGCACCCGATGCCGGCGCGCTGGACGACGCCATGCGCTGGCTGCGGCAGGCTGACCACCACCTGCTGGCGTCCGCCGACGACCGCTTCCCGGACCTGCTGCGCAGCATCCCGGAGCCGCCCTTGGCGCTCTTCGTGGACGGTGATCCGGCTGCGCTGTGGCACCCGGCCATCGCCGTGGTGGGCAGCCGTTCGCCGACCCCGGCCGGGCGGGCGCTGGCAGCGGAGTTCAGTGCCGGCTTCTGCACGGCAGGGCTGGCGGTGACCAGCGGACTTGCCGCCGGCGTGGATGCAGCGGCCCACCGCGCGGCACTGGCCGTCGGCGGCATCAGCGTGGCAGTCATCGGCAACGGACCGGACGTGGTGTTCCCGTCGCACCACGTTGCGCTCCAGCGCGAAATCGCCACGCGGGGTGCCGTCGTCAGCGAGTACCCGCCGGGCACGCCGGCCCGGCCCGCGCATTTCCCGGCGCGCAACCGGCTGGTCGCCGGCCTGACCGTAGCGACGGTGGTGATCGAAGCCGCCAACCGCTCGGGTGCACTGATCACCGCACGCCTGGCCGCCGAAGCCGGACGCGAGGTCTGCGCCCTGCCCGGTTCGGTTCGTAATCCGCGGGCGGCCGGCTGCCACCGCCTGATCCGCGACGGCGCCGCGCTGGTGGAAGCTCCGGGCGACGTGATGGCCCTGGTCGCGCCCATGCTGGCCAGGGCCCTGCCTGACTTGCAAAGTCGCCTCCAGGCCCCCACTGAACGGGGACGGCGAGCCCATCTTCCTGCACACCTGGCGTCCGACCCGGACTACCAGACCTTGTGGAAAGCGCTCGACCACGACCCAATCCCTATGGATTCATTGATCACGCACTGTGGATTGACGGCCGCCCGGCTGTCCTCCATGCTGCTGGCCATGGAACTGGCGGGTATCGTGGTGTGCGAACACGGCCGCTACTGTCGAAACCCTGGTTTCCCAACCTCCACAGCGTCCAGATGACGCAGGCCGAGGGGCAATGAAAGAGAGCATTCTCGATGTGCTGCTGTACCTGTTTGAACACTATTTCAGCGAAGACGCTGATCTCATCCGCGACCGCGACTCCCTCCAGAACGGCCTGATCCAAGCCGGCTTCAGCCCGGCCGAGACCGCAAAAGCGTTCGATTGGCTGGATGCACTGGCCGCCCAGCGTCCTGCCGTATCGCAGGCCCGGGTCGACGGCCCGGTGCGCGTCTACCACGGTCCCGAGCTGGACAAGCTGGACGTGGAATGCCGCGGTTTCATCCTGTACCTGGAACAGCACGGCATCCTGGATGCCGACCAGCGCGAGCTGGTGCTGGACCGCGCCATGGCCCTGGACCAGGACGAACTCGACCTGGACGACCTCAAGTGGGTGGTGCTGATGGTGCTGTTCAACCAGCCCGGCTCGGAAGCGGCCTACGCCTGGATGGAAACGCAGATGTTCATGGACGAGCCAGAACCCCTTCACTGACCGTACACTGCACGCCTTGCGCATACAGGGGGCGTTCACGTGAGCGAGTGGTTCCACGCCGAGGGCAGCCGCCAGGTTGGCCCGGTTTCGGCTGAAGACATGGGGGAGCTGTTCCGGGGCAACCGGATCGGGCTGGACACGCTGGTGTGGCGCGAGGGCCTGCCGGCGTGGCAGCCGCTGCGCACCGTGGTGGGCGAACTGGGACTGACCGCCGTACCTGCGGTCGGCCCCGGCGCCGTTCCGCCGCTACCGCCGGGCCTTCCGCCGCCTGCGCCGCCGGCGACCGCGCCGTACGCCGGCGCGGGCGCGGCCCTGCCGATGCAGGCTGCGAAGAAGCCGTTGTCCGGCTGTGCGATGACAGCGGTCATCGGCGGTGCGGCGCTGCTGGTGCTGGTGCCGGTGGGCGCCATCCTGGCGGCCATCGCACTGCCGGCCTACAACGACTACACCATCCGCGCCAAGGTGGCGCAGTCGGTGGCGGCGCTGCAGCCACTGCAGGTGCAGGTGGCGGAGTTCGTCAACCGCGAAGGCCGTTGCCCGACCAGCGCCGACCCCGATTTCCCGGCCCACGACCACTACACCGGGCAGGGCCTGTCGAGCGTGCAGTTCGGTCAGTTCGAAAACGATCACTGCGGCATCGAAGCGACGTTGGCGGTGGGCGAGTCCGGGGTCGATGGCAACCTGCTCTGGCAGGAGTACGATCCCCAGGCGTCACGCTGGGAATGCAGTAGTGACGGCGCCGATAAATACCTGCCCGTGCACTGCCGCGAGTGAGCCGGCAGGCGGGCATGGACCGATTTCCAAGGAAGACCCACAGGGGATGAAGATGAGTGAGTGGTATTACGCCGAAGGCCAGCAACGCCAGGGTCCGGTAGCCGAGCAGGAAATCCGCCAGCTGTTCCAGCGCAGCCAGATCACGCTGGATACGCTGGTGTGGCGCGAAGGGATGGGGCAATGGGCCGCGCTGCGCACGGTCGTCGATGAGCTGCAGCTGCAGACCCTGGCGACGGTCGCCGCCGAGCCGAGCACGGGTTTCGACCTGCGCGGCGACTACGCGGCGATCGACAACGGCACCGCACCGCTGCCCGGCAGTGGCCCGCTGAGCGCGTCGCCGTACGGCGCATCAGCCGCATCGGTGGGTTATGGCAATGCCATGCCGGTACACGGCGCCGAGGTCCTGTATGCGGGCTTCTGGAAGCGGTTTGCCGCCTATATGATCGACTACGTCATCCTGACCGCCAGTTCGATGATCATCGGCGCGGTCGTGGGACTGGGCATCGGTGGCGCGGCAGGCCTGGCAGGCGGCGGTTCGACCACGGCCGGCGTACTCAGCCAGCTGCTCGGCGCATTGATCGGCTTCGGCATCAGCCTTGCCTATTACGGCTGGTTCCACGCCTCCATCGGCGGCGCGACCCCGGGCAAGATGGCGCTGGGCATCAAAGTGGTGCGCAGCGATGGCGACCGGATCTCCGGCGCGCGCTCGATCGGCCGCTATTTCGCCACCCTCCTGAGCAGCCTGACCTTGCTGGTCGGCTACATCATGGCCGCCTTCACCGAGCGCAAGCAGGCCCTGCACGACATGATCTGCGACACCGTCGTGGTGGATAAGTGGGCCTTCACCGACCAGCCGCACCTGCAGCGTCCGCAGCTCGGCGCGGTCGGCGTGGTGGTGCTGGTACTGACCGGTATCCTGTTCATCGGGCTGATCATCGCGATGGTCGTGGCGGTCGGCGCGATCGCCAGGATGGCCGGCTGAATGCAGGTGGATGCGACGGGCGCGCTTGACAGAGCGCTCACGACGTGATTCCTCTAATAAGGTACAAAGCTGAACGCCCGGCTCATCCCCGGGCGTTCAGTTTATGGAAATCGACCCGGCCGCTTCACTAATGCGGCCATTTGCTCCACCCTAGCGGCCCTTCCCGGCCGTGCGCACACAAAAGCGATCTCATGCCCAAGCACCTGCTCATCGTCGAATCGCCCGCCAAGGCCAAGACGATCAACAAATACCTCGGCAAGGACTACACCGTCCTGGCCTCGTATGGGCATGTGCGCGACCTGATACCCAAGGAAGGCGCGGTCGACCCGGACAACAACTTCGCGATGCGTTACGACGTCATCGACAAGAACGAGAAGCACGTCGATGCCATCGCCAAAGCCGCAAAGGGCGCCGACGACATCTTCCTGGCGACCGATCCGGATCGCGAGGGTGAAGCGATCAGCTGGCATATCGCCGAGATACTGAAGGAACGCGGCCTGGTCGGCGACAAGCCGATGCAGCGGGTGGTGTTCACCGAAATCACCCCGCGCGCCATCAAGGAAGCCATGAACCAGCCGCGCGCCATTGCCGCCGACCTGGTCGATGCGCAGCAGGCACGCCGCGCGCTGGACTATCTGGTCGGCTTCAACCTGTCCCCGGTGTTGTGGCGCAAGGTGCAGCGCGGGCTGTCCGCCGGCCGCGTGCAGAGCCCGGCGCTGCGCATGATCGTGGAACGCGAGGAAGAGATCGAAGCCTTCATCGCCCGCGAGTACTGGTCCATCGCCGCGGCCTGCGCGCATCCTTCGCAGCCGTTCAACGCCAAGCTGATCAAGCTGGACGGGCAGAAGTTCGAACAGTTCACCGTCACCGACGGCGACACCGCGGAAGCCGCACGCCTGCGCATCCAGCAGGCCGCCCAGGGCAGCCTGCATGTCACCGACGTGGCCAGCAAGGAACGCAAGCGCCGCCCGGCACCGCCGTTCACCACCTCCACCCTGCAGCAGGAAGCTTCGCGCAAGCTGGGCTTCACCACGCGCAAGACCATGCAGGTCGCGCAGAAGCTGTACGAAGGCGTGGCGATCGGCGAGGAAGGCACCGTCGGCCTGATTTCCTACATGCGTACCGACTCGGTCAACCTGTCGCAGGACGCGCTGGCCGAGATCCGCGACGTGATCGCCCGTGATTACGGCATCGCCTCGCTTCCGGACCAGCCCAACACCTACCAGACCAAGTCCAAGAACGCGCAGGAAGCCCACGAAGCAGTACGCCCGACCTCCGCGCTGCGGACCCCGGCACAGGTGTCGCGCTTCCTGACCGACGACGAGCGCAAGCTGTACGAGCTGATCTGGAAACGTTCGGTGGCCTGCCAGATGATCCCGGCCACGCTCAATACCGTCAGCGTGGACCTGTCTGCCGGCAGCGAACATGTGTTCCGTGCCAGCGGCACCACCGTGGTGGTCGCCGGTTTCCTGGCCGTGTACGAAGAAGGCAAGGACACCAAGAGCGCCGACGACGAAGACGAAGGCCGCAAGCTGCCGCTGATGAAGCCCGGCGACCGCGTGCCGCTGGACCGCATCGTGGCCGACCAGCACTTCACCCAGCCGCCGCCGCGCTTCACCGAAGCGGCGCTGGTGAAGGCGCTGGAAGAATATGGCATCGGCCGTCCGTCGACCTACGCCTCGATCATCCAGACCCTGCAGTTCCGCAAGTACGTGGAAATGGAAGGCCGCAGCTTCCGCCCGTCCGACGTGGGTCGCGCGGTCTCCAAGTTCCTGTCCAGCCATTTCACCCAGTACGTGGATTACGACTTCACCGCCAAGCTCGAAGACGAGCTGGATGCGGTGTCGCGTGGCGAAGAGGACTGGATTCCGTTGATGGCCCGCTTCTGGGAGCCGTTCAACAAGCTGGTGGTGGAGAAAAACGAGTCGGTCGACCGGGCCGAAGCCAGTGGCGCGCGCGAGCTCGGCACCGACCCCAAGACCGGCAAGCCGGTCAGCGTGCGGCTGGGCCGCTTCGGGCCGTATGCGGCGATCGGCAGCACCGCCGAAGATGCCGAGGACAAGCCGAAGTTCGCTTCGCTGCGTCCCGGCCAGAGCATGCACACCATCAGCCTGGAAGACGCGCTGGAGCTGTTCCTGATGCCGCGCGCGCTGGGCCAGGACAAGGGTGAGGACGTCAGCGTCGGCATCGGTCGCTTCGGCCCGTTCGCCAAGCGTGGCAGCACCTATGCCTCGCTGAAGAAGGAAGACGATCCGTACACGATCGACCTGGACCGTGCGGTCTTCCTGATCGAGGAAAAGGAAGAGATCGCGCGCAACCGGATCATCAAGGAATTCGACGGCAGCGAGATCCAGGTACTGAACGGTCGTTTCGGCCCGTACCTGAGCGACGGCAAGATGAACGGCAAGATCCCCAAGGATCGCGAGCCGGCCTCGCTGACCCTGGCCGAAGCGCAGCAGTTCATGGAAGAAACCGGCAAGCCGGTGCGCAAGGGCTTCGGCAAGAAGGCCGCCAAGAAGACCGTGAAGAAGGAGGCCGCGCCGAAGAAGGTCGCCGCCAAGAAGATCGCGGTGAAGAAGGCCACCAAGAAAGCGACCAAGAAGACCGCCAGGAAAGCGGTGAAGAAGGTCGCCAGGAAGGCCGTGGCGAAGAAGACCGCCGGCTGATCCGGCAGGTCCTGGTAGCGCCGGGCCATGCTCGGCGGAGAACGGGAAGCGTGACGACCAACGGTCGTCACCCACCAGGATCACGGGCTCGGCGCTACCGGTTTGGGCGCGGCAGGCGGATACTGGCGGCATGAAAGAACTCAACCTGATCAGCGCGGTTGCCAGCCTGAGGGCCGGCGGGGTCATCGCCTACCCCACCGAAGCGGTGTGGGGCCTGGGCTGCGACCCGGGCCACCAGATGGCGGTCCACGCGCTGCTCAAGCTGAAGCAGCGGCCGGTGGAGAAAGGCATGATCCTGGTCGCCGCCGAACTGCAGCAGCTGCAGGGCTGGGCGGTGCTGGACGCCTTGCCGGACGAACGACAGCGCGAAGTGCTGGCCAGCTGGCCTGGCGCCAACACCTGGATCCTGCCTGCCGGCCCCCGCGCCCCGAAGTGGGTTACCGGGGAGCACAGCGGGCTTGCCGTGCGCATCAGCGCGCATCCGCTGGTGGCAGCGCTGTGCCGGGCATGGGGCGGGCCGCTGGTGTCCACCAGCGCCAACCTGGCCGGCGAGCCGCCTGCCCGCACCCGTGCCGAGTTGGACCCGCGCCTGCTGTCGCTGCTCGACGGCCTGCTGGATGGCGATACCGGCGGCCTGGCCCAGCCCACGCCGATCCGCGATGGCCTGAGCGGCAATGTCCTGCGGTTCTGAGCCGCTGGCGCCGCCGCGCCCGATACCGCACGATGGGCCATGCGCGCATCCCCTGCCCTGCTGACCGTCCTGCTGCCGGTGCTTGCCTTGGCGGCCCCGGCACAACCTGCCGCTGACAGCGTGCGGATCTATCGCTGCGTCGGCAGCAGCGGCGCGGTCACGCTGCAGGACAGCCCCTGCAGCAGCGGGCGACAGGAAGTGCGACAGATGCAGCGGCCGCAGGATCCACCGCCGCGCCGTGCCAGCACCGACGACGTCGCCACGCCTGCCGCCAGCAGCGCGCAGGTGCAGCGCGAAATCCGCCATGTCTACGTGCAGCCGCCGCAGCCGATGTACGAATGTGTGACCGAAGAGGGCCGGCGGTACCTGAGCGACAGCAACGAGGGCAATCCGCGCTGGGTGCCGCTGTGGACCAGCGGGTGGGTCGGCGGCGGGCACCGTCCGTGGCACGGCCCGGGCCAGCCCGGACTGCCGCCGATCCGCGCCGAAGGCCGCGGCAACGCAGGGCCCGGACAGCGGCCCCCGCATGGCATCACGCACGGGATCAGTTTCCCGGCAGGCAGCATCCTGGTGCGCGATACGTGCAACGCCCTGCCACCGCAGGAGGTCTGTGCGCGCCTGCGTGACCAGCGCTGGGACCTGGACCGACGCTACAACAGCGCCCTGCAGGGCGAGCGATCGGCGATCACCCGCGAGCAGCGCGGCATCGATGCGCGCCTGGACCAGGACTGCGGCGGACGCTGATGGCGCCGTGCACCGCTACAATCGGTGGATGAAGACCTGGATCTGCCTGGCCGTGCTGGCGCTGGCGAGCGCGCAGCCGGCATCGGCCAATGAAGACATCGTGTTCCGCTGCACCGATGCCGATGCAAAGGTAACCGTGCAGGACGCCCCCTGCCCATCCGGCACGGCGCAGATCATCCAGCGGCGCAATGCATCGGCCGCCTCGACCGCATCCACGGCGCTGGGCGATTCGCCCGCGCCGGTCGCCGCCGGCGTGCTCGACAGCGACCAGCTCACCGGCACCGCAACGGGCGCGCCAGCCGGCAGCGGCGATGCGATCCTGGACAGCGACGTGATCCGCGCACGCGCTATCGCCGAGGCCGCGGCCAATGCCGGCGCCGTCGCGGACCGGCCTCCGCCGCCGGTCATCTTCCGCTGCACCTCCAGCGGCGGCGGCCAGTATTTCCATGAGTATGAAGCCGCCCCGCCGCGGTGCGTGGTGATGTCGATCAGCGGGCTGGGCGGCAGCATCGCGCCGGGTACCGCGGCAAGCTGTGAAATGGTGCGCGATGCCTGCAGCGAAGTGGACCCGGCGCAGCGCTGTGGCGCATGGCAGCAACGGCTGCGCGATGCACGCGGGCGCGAGAGCTTTGCGCCCCCGGACTCCCAGGCGCAGGCCCGCGACGAGCGCCTGCGCGTGCAGGCAGTGCTGGAAGCCAGCAGCTGCGCGGTGCCCTGACCCCGGGTCAGAACCCGTAGCGCAGGAAACCGCCGTCCACCGCGATGCACTCGCCGGTGACATAGCTGGCGGCAGGCAGGCACAGGAAACCCACTGCGCAGGCGACCTCTTCCGGCTCACCGATCCGGCGCATCGGCGTGCGGTCGATCACCTGCTCGTAGTAATCCGGGTCGGCCAGCGGCCCGGACGTGCGCCGGGTGCGGATGTACCACGGCGCCACCGCGTTGACCCGGATCCCGTCTTCGGCCCATTCGACGGCCAGGTTGCGGGTCATCTGGTGCATGGCGGCCTTGGTCATGCCGTACACCGCCCCGCTGCGCACGTGGGTCAGGCCGGACACGCTGCCGACGTTGACGATGGCCGAAGCGGCATGCCGTGCCAGCAGCGGATGCGCATAGCGCGACAGCTCGAAGGCCGAGAACAGGTTGGTCTCGAAGATGTTGCGCCATTCGTCTTCGGTGTAATCGATGGCCGGCCGGGTGATGTTGCCACCGGCATTGTTGACCAGGACATGCAGCCCGTCGGCATGGTCTTCGACCCAGTCCAGGATCTCACGCCGGTCCTCGTCGTCGGACACGTCGGCGGCCAGGGCGTGGATCGCCTGTGCGGGGAACTCATCGGCAAGGTCGTCGCGGGCACTTTCCAACATGTCGATATCGCGGCCCACGATCATCACGTCGGCACCGAAGCCGAGCAGTTCACGTGCGATCGCCAGGCCGATGCCGGCACTGGCTCCGGTGATGAGGGCGGTCTGTCCATCCAGCCGCCAGCGCTGCGCAGTCACGATCTTGAACTCCCATCCGGGCGCTGCCCGTGTAACGATGCGGCAAGCATAGCGCCGTCGCCGGGAGATCTTCGATGCACCAGCTGAAAACCTTCGCCCTGATCATCACACTGGCCTCGCTGGCCGCCTGCCAGCGCCCCGCGGTCCCGCCGCAGGACAAACCACCAGAGCCCAAGGCGCTGGCGCGCAGCGTGCAGGCGCCACTGGAAAAAGCGCGCGGCGCGCAGCAGACGCTCGATGATGCCGAACAAAAACGGCGCGCCCAGGAAGAGCGCGCCGAGAAGGAATGATCAGTGCCAGGTAGCGCCGACCGAGGTCGGCTGCTACCGTCGGGCAGCGGTCAGAAGCCGCAGAAGCAGTAGGCCAGCGCCTTGACCGGGGTGCCCTTGCCCTGCTCGCGCGCGGCGTTCTGCACGAAGCGCAGCTGGGTATCCACTTCCGGCATCGTCCGCGCCAACACCATCCGGCCCACGCCGGATTCGGCCAGCATCCAGGCACCAGCGTGGCTGCCGGCGAAACCGCCGAGGAACTGGGCAAACGGCGTGGCGGGCTTTTCGATGTAGCGCACGCGGTACTTGTCATCGGCACCGAGCTTGGCCCGGCCCGCAGCGTCGGCCACGGCGTCCTTCAGGCCGCCGAAGGCATCGACCAGGCCGCGCTCCTTGGCCTGGGCACCGGACCAGACGCGGCCACGGGCCACTTCGTCCACGGCCTCGACCGGCTTCTTGCGCGCATCGGCCACGCGACCGGTGAAGTCCGCATACCCCTTGTCGATCACCGACTGGATCACCTGGCCCACGGCCGGGTCCAGCGGCTTGGTCATGTCGAACGCGCCGGCGAAGCGGGTGGTGCCCACGCCGTCGGTATGCACGCCGATCTTGTCCAGCGCGCGCGCCACGTTCGGCACCATGCCGAAGATGCCGATCGAACCGGTGATGGTCGAGGCATCGGCATAGATGCGGTCGGCATTCATGCTGATCCAGTAGCCACCGGAGGCGGCCAGGTCGCCCATCGACACCACCACCGGCTTGCCGGCGGCCTGCAACGCCACCACTTCGCGGCGGATCTGCTCGGAGGCGAATACTTCGCCACCCGGCGAATCCACGCGCAGCACCACGGCCTTCACGTCATCGTCGTCGCGGGCTTCGCGCAGCAGCGCGGAGGTCGACTCGCCGCCGATGCGACCGGCCGGCAGGTCACCGCCGCTGATCTCGCCCGACGCCACCACCACCGCCACCTGCGGACGCGAATCCACCGGGCTGCGCCGTGCGTCGACCTGGCCCAGGTAGGCGCCGAGGTTGATGTTGCGGAAGCCGCCATCGGCATCGCCGTCGGCCACGCCGCGTTCGATCATCAGGTCTTCGAACTCTTCGCGGGTCTTCAGCGCGGTGACCAGCTTCTGCTGCAGGGCGAACTTGGCCAGGTCACCCCCGGCGGCGGCCACACCTTCCGGCAACGTATCGATGCCGGCGGCCAGCTGTGCCGGATCCAGGCGACGCGCCTTGGCGATGTCACCCAGGTAGCGCTGCCAGACGTCGTTCATCCAGTACAGGTCCGCTTCCTTGGCCTGCGGCGATGCGGCGTCCAGCACGTACGGTTCGGCGGCGGACTTGTATTCGCCCACCTTGAACAGGTGCACGTCCACGCCGAGTTTGTCCTGCAGGCCGGTGCGGAAGTACTGGCGGTAGCGGCCGAGGCCTTCCAGCAGCACCGCACCCATCGGGTCCAGGTAGACCTCGTCGGCCTGTGCGGCCAACAGGTACTGCGACTGGCCCATGCTTTCGCTGTAGGCCACCAGCTGCTTGCCGGAGGCACGCAGCTGCTGCAGCGAAGCGGCGACTTCGCGCAGCGAGGCGAAGCCGGACGGCTGCAGCTTGTCCAGTTCCAGCACCACCCGCTCGATCTTCTTGTCCTCGCGCGCCGCATCGATCGCACGGATCAGGTCGCGCAGCTGGATCTCTTCGGCACTGGTATCGCCCATCGCCTTGGCGAAGGCGCGGCTGACCGGGTCGGCACTGAACTGTTCGACCAGCCGGCCTTCGGGCGCGATCACCAGCGTGGTGCGGTCCTGCAGCGATTTGCTTGCGCCCGCGCCCATGCCGGCCGCCACGACCAGCGCGACCAGGATGAAGAACAGCAGGCCGAAGAACAGCACGTTGAGGATCAGACGCCGCGTGAAGTTCATCACGTCCCACAGCCCGATGAAGAATGCCGCGATGGGATTGCGTCGCGCGGGGGGCAGCGGTGGCACGGTTTGGTTCATGGATTGCTCCGGTTGGCGTCTTGCCGTGGAAATTGCGGGATCAGCATAACGGGTGTGGTTGCCCGCAGCATCGGACACAAGTAAGGGTGCCGCCGTGAAGCGCGGCGGACGCTGCTGGCATTCAGGACAGCGCTGACTGGCCCACGCGCGCACCGCTGCGATGCAGGCGCCAGCCCATCAGGATGGCGGCGGCGGTCAGCCCGACGATCAGGCCGATCCACATGCCCTGCGGCCCCATGCCCAGCCCCAGGCCAAGCGCGGCACCCAGCGGCATGCCCAGGCCCCAGTACGCGAACATGGCGATGAACATCGGCACGCGGGTGTCCTTCAGGCCACGCAGCGCGCCGGCCGACAGCACCTGGATGCCGTCGGGAAACTGGAAGGCGGCCGCGTACAGCAGCAGCGTGGAGGCCAATCCGGCCACCGCCAGGTCGTTGGTGTACACCCCGACGATGGCATCGTGTCCGAACAGCAGCGCCAGCGCGGACACTGTCTGGGTACCCATGATGATTGCGTAGCCGGCCCACGCCGCGCTGCGCACGCCATGGCCATCGCCGCGCCCGACCGAATGGCCCACGCGCACGGTAGTGGCCTCGGCCACGCCCATCGGGATCATGAAACACAGCTGGGCGACGTTGATGGCGATCTGGTGCGCGGCGGCCTCGTTGGCACCCAGCCGGCCGATCAGCAGCGCGGTGACGATGAACAGCCCGCCTTCCATCAGCACGGTGATGCCGATCGGCAGGCCGGTGCGCAACAGGTCCCATATGGCACGCCAGCGCGGGCCTTCGAAATGGCTGAACAACTGCAGGTGTTCGAAGCGCCGGGTCTTCCACAGATAAGCGCCGAAGCACAGCGCCTGCAGCCACATCATGATCGCCGAGGCGATGCCGAGGCCTTCGGCGCCCAGCTCCGGGAAACCCAGCTTGCCATTGGCCAGTACGTAGCCCATCGGCGCCAGCACCAGCAGCCCGCCGAAGCCGATCAGCATGGTCGGCAGGGTCCAGTGCATGCCCTCGCTGAGATAACGCATGCAGAAGTACAGGGTCAGTGCCGGACCGCCCCAGCGCACCGCATGCAGGAACGCGGTGGCGCCCGGCACGATATCCGGCGCGATGCCGAAGGCAGGCAACAGCGGCGGCACCACGCTGAGGAAGGTGAACATGATCAGGCCCAGGCCCAGCGCCAGCCACAGGGCCTGGCGGAACAGCGGCCCGATTTCGCGCTCGCGGCCGGCCCCGTGCAGCTGCGATACCGAGGCGGTGAGCGAGATCAGCGTGCCGATCGGGATCAGCATCGGCAGCCACAGCAGCGCGGTCCCGATGGTCACCGCGGCCAGCGTGTGGGTGCCGTGGTGGCCGGCGATCACGTTGTCGACGAAAGAGATCAGGCCGGTGGAGACATGGCCCAGGACAAGCGGCAACGCAAGGATGCCGGTGGCGCGCACTTCCTGGCTGAAGCGCGGGGCGGGGGATGCGATGGACATGATGCTGCGGAGGTCGGCGACTACGGCTGCGCGCGAAGGGCACAGACACCGGGTTGCGGGCCGCCATCTTACCCGTTCCGGGGCGATCACAACCGTTGCCTGATGGGTGACGACCGTTGCCCTGGTGGGTGACGACCGTTGGTCGTCACGCTGCTCCCGCCGGGCCCGCGCTGCCTGCCGCCTAGCGCCCGACCTGCCGGGCCAGCCAGGCATCGCGCTGGGCCGGCGCCACGGACAGGAACTCCGTGCGCACCGTATCGCGCTGCTGCGGCGGCGTGCGCTGTGCCACCAGCGTCAGTTGCGACACCTGCGCCGGAGTCAGCTGCCGCAGTGTCGCCAGGGTGGCATCGCGTTGGTTTTCCGGGACGTAGCCGAACATGCCCTGCAGCCGGCTGAAGTGTTCGCCCAGCAACGGCCCCAGACGCCAGCCATCGCGGAATGCCTGGTCCTGCGCATTGAACTGGTCACGCAGCTCCTGCTGCCTGGCGGGCGGCAGGGCGGCAAAACGCCCGGCTGCCTCACGCACGCGCGCCCGTTCGGACTCACTCATCGCCCGCCACGCGTCGTATTGGCTACGGCGCTGACGCTTCTGTTCGGCGCTGAGCTGCTGCCACGGCACGGCCACCGGGGCGGCGGGACTGCCGATGGCGCCGGGGCCTCCAGGCCCCGACAGCGGCAGCGCGGTGCGGTCAGGGGCGGCCTGTGCCAGCCCGGCGGCGCCCAGCAACACCAGCGCGCACAGACGCTTACTCATCGGCAGCCGCCGTTTCCAGCGCGGCCGCCACCGGCTCCGGCCGGGTCGGCCTGGCCTGCGATTCGTCGACCGGCAGCGGTCCGCCCGCGGCCGACCAGGCATGCAGGTCGGCATCGGCCAGCAGCGGGAAATCACGGTCGGCGAGCATGGCCGCATCTTCTGTCGCCATCGGATCGGCGGCGGCGGCGGCGACCTTCGGCGGCTCGCCTTCCAACGCTTCCACGGTGACCGGACCGGCCTCGCCTACCGCGCCGTCGGGGACGACGGCAGGTGCATCGGGTACCCGCCCCTGCCAGGCGCGCCATCCGAGCCCGGCCAGCAGCAGTACCAGTACGGTCCCCAGCAGGATCGCCGGCCCACGCCAACGGCGTTGCTGCTGCGACGACCGCCGCCGGGGCGGCGATGACGGCGTGTGCTGTTCGGCTGCCGGGGCGCGCCAGGTCTTGGGCGCATCGTCCTTCCTGGCCGCCGCCACCGGCTGCTGCAGTTCCTTCAGGCGCTGGGCGGGCAGTTCACGGATCTGCTGCTGGACCTGCTCGGCCAGCCCCCGCCAGGCCTGCGCGTCGGGATTGCCTTGCAGATCGCGGGGGCAGGCAGCGGCCAGGGCCTCCTGGTAACCGTCCACATCGGTATCCAGCAGGCGTGCGGCGGTATCTTCATCCAGCCCTGCACCTATCCGCAGCAGCAAGGCCAGGCGGACCAGCGGCTGCAGGTTGCCAAGGTGGGCGAGTCCGCCCTCCCAGCGGCCGGTCGGCGTGTCACGCAGCGCCTGCCGGGCCGCCAGCAGCGCCCAGAAGCGCGGCGGCCACTGTGCCATCGGGAGATCGCTGGCGACGGCGGCAAACGCGCGCATGACCGCGACCAGCGCCTGTTCAGCGCGCGCGGCATCACCGGTCTGCAGTTCGGCGACCACCAGCGCACGGCGTTCGACGCCACGCAGAAACGCCGACAACGCACCGGCCGCAGTAGGGGATGAAGAGGCGGACGCTGCCGTCATCAGGGACTCCAGGAATTCACGCGGAATGATAGCTGCTACCAACCAGCGACGCCGAGGGCTTGCTACTCACAGGCGTTCGTGCTGCACGTTGTGCACAGCGTCAAGAATTCGGGGAGCTCCTCATGCCCGGAGCTTGCGTTCGTTATGTTTCAGCGGCGTTTTACATGTAAGTCGTTGATTATACTGATTAATATTGTATGGCTATTTTTTGACCACGAAAAGATGAAGTCCGTCGGCATCGGCACTTGCTGTGTTCCACCTCGGCTAACGCACAGACTTATCCACAGAAGATGTGGATAACCCTTAATCTCCAATGGACTCCGATATTTACCTCATGTTTAGACACTCTTCACTGAAGAGTGACGGCCCTGAATACGCGCGCCAAGGCCTTTCGGCAGGTCGGTACACTGCGCATATGGATGCTCCCCTGCCCACCCTGCGCGTTGCCCTGCCGGTTCCGTTGCCACAGCTGTTCGACTACCTGCCACCGGACGGTAACGCCCCGGAAGCGATCATCGGCTGCCGGATCCGGGTGCCGTTCGGACCGCGCGAGCTGGTAGGCGTGGTGGTGGGAACGGGGAGCGGCGACCCTGCGGCCAGCCTGCGCCAGGCACTTGCCTGGCTGGACCCGGCGCCGCTGTTGCGGGGCGAGCTGTGGCACAGCCTGCAATGGCTGGCCCGGTACACCCATGCGCCGCTGGGAGAAGTGGTGTCCACCGCCTTGCCCGGCCCGCTGCGGCATGGAGAGCCGCTGCCGGAAACCCACCACTGGGGCTGGCAGCTTTCTGCCGAGGGTCGCGAGCAGCGGGGCAGCCTGCGCGCCGGCAGCCGGCCGCGGCAGCTGGCCGAACTGCTGGCCGAAGCGGTGGTCGACGAAGACGTGATCGCCGCGCGGATGGACGACTGGCGCACGGCGGCACGCAGCCTGGCCAAGCGCGGCCTGGCCGAGCGCGTGGCGCTGGCGGTGGCACCGCTGCAGGCCCGTCCACTGGGCGGCCCCACGCTGAATCCGGAGCAGGCCACCGCAGTGCAGGCGATCACCGCCGCGCAGGGTTTCGCCCCGTTCCTGCTGGACGGGGTCACCGGCAGTGGCAAGACCGAGGTCTATCTGCAGGCCATCATCCAGTGCCTGGCGCAGGGCCGGCAAGCACTGGTGCTGGTGCCGGAAATCGGCCTCACTCCGCAGACCCTGGCGCGCTTCCGCGGCCGCCTCGGGATTGCCGTGCATGCCTACCACTCCGGCCTCAACGACAACGAGCGCGCCCGCGTGTGGGCGGCAGCGGCGCGCGGCGAAGCGCGGGTGATCGTCGGCACCCGTTCGGCGATCTTCATGCCGCTGCCGGACGCGGGCCTGCTGATCGTCGACGAGGAACATGACAACAGCTACAAGCAGCAGGACGGCATCCGCTACCACGCGCGCGATTTCGCACTGGTGCGGGCCAAGGCGCTGGGCATCCCGGTGGTGCTGGGGAGCGCCACCCCGGCGATGGAAACGCTGCACAACGCCCATGCCGGCCGCTTCACCCACCTGCGGCTGAAGGTGCGTGCCGGCGATGCAATGCCGCCGCGCGTGCGCATCCTGGACGTGCGCAAGCGTCCGCTTCGCGACGGCCTGTCACCGCAGGTGCTGGAAGGCATCGCCGAGCACCTGCGCAACGGCCAGCAGGTGCTGGTGTTCAAGAACCGCCGTGGCTATGCGCCGGTGCTGTTATGCCACGACTGCGGCTGGACCGCGCCCTGCCAACGCTGCGATGCGCCGATGACCGTGCACGGCGCGGGCCGGCGCCTGCAGTGCCACCACTGCGGTGCACGACAAGCCGCCCCATTGGCCTGCCCGGCCTGCGCCAGCCTGGCGCTGCAGCCGCAGGGCATCGGCACCGAACGGCTGGAGGAACACCTGGTGCAGGCGTTCCCGGACGTGCCGGTAGTGCGCATCGACCGCAGCACCACTTCGCGGCGCGACGCGCTGGAACACCAACTGGCCCGGCTCGGTGACCAGCCCGGCATCCTGGTCGGCACGCAGATCCTGGCCAAGGGCCACGACCTGCCGAAACTGACCCTGGTGGTGGTGGTGGGCATCGACGAAGGCCTGTTCTCTTCGGACTTCCGCGCCACCGAAAAGCTGGCCCAGCAGTTGATCCAGGTGGCCGGCCGCGCCGGGCGCGCGCGCGACCCTGGCGAGGTCTGGCTGCAGACCCACCATCCTGGCCACCCCCTGCTGGAAACCCTGGTGAACGGCGGCTACCACCCGTTCGCTGCGGCCGAACTCAACCAGCGCCAGGCCGCCGGTTTCCCGCCGTTCGCCCATCTGGCGCTGCTGCGCGCCGAAGCGCAGCAGGTCGAACAGGCCAATGCGTTCCTGCTCGCCGTGCGTGCGCTGGTGGGCGAACAGCCGCATCTGGAAGCGTTCGGGCCGATGCCTGCACCGATGCCACGACGGGCGGGCTACCAGCGCACGCAGCTGCTGCTGTCCAGCGCGCAGCGGCCCGCACTGCACGCCGTGCTGGACCATGTGGCGCCCTTGCTGCACGGCCTGCCGGAGGCGCGCAAGGTGCGCTGGTCGCTGGACGTGGATCCGGTGGATCTGTACTGACCCGGCATGGGTAGTGACGGCGGGCTGTGGTGGGTGACGACCGTGGGTGGTCACGCCGCTGCGCTCGCCGAGCATGGCTCGGCGCTGCCCCGCCACTGGCCGTCACGGCGCCTTTGGTAGGGACGGCCTCTGGCCGTCAATCCCGCAGACCGGCCTCAGCTCATCCCGGTCATCACGCCGCGCTGGTAGGCCGGGCGTTCGCGCAGGCGCGCATACCAGTCCGCCAGGTGTGGAAGGTCCGGACGCTGGATCGGCATCTCGAACCACGCGTACACCAGCGCACCCAACGGGATGTCCCCCATCGCGAAGCGGTCGCCGGACAACCACGGCTGCTTCGACAGCGCAGCATTGGCCATCGCCAGCAGGTCACCGGCCTTGACCAGCGCGGCGTTGATGCGGACCTCATCGCGATCCGCCGGTGCGGTACGCATCACGCCCCAGATCAGCTCGCTGTACAACGGCGCCATCCGCGAGGTGGTCCAGTCCATCCACTTCTCGCCGTGCGCGCGCTCGGCCGCGTCTTCCGGGTACAGCGTGCCCAGCGCATAACGCGCCGACAGATAGCGCACGATCGCGTTGGATTCCCACAGCGGCAGCCCGTTGTCTTCGATCACCGGCACCAGTCCGTTGGGATTCATCGCGTGGTACTCGGCGGCCTGGGTGCCACCGAAGCTGCCGCCGACTTCGATCGACTCATACGCCAGCCCGATCTCCTCGGCGCACCACAGCACCTTGCGCACGTTGCTGGAATTGCGGCGGCCCCAGATCTTCAACATGTGGTTTTCCTTGCAGGCAAACGTGCGCCGGCATGGCGCGGGACCGCTACGATACGCCGGTCAGCCGAGTTCGGTGTTGCTGGTCTTGGCGGCCCTTTTGGCGGCTGGCCTGGCGGCCGGTTTCTTCGCCAGCGCGCGCACGAAGGACGACTTTCCCTCCTTCTTCATCTCGAACAGGCCGATGGCGGCCAGCAGATCGCTGAGCTTTCCGTAGCCGTAATTGCGTGGATCAAACGAGGCCTGGTTGCCGATCTGGCTGCCCACCGGCCCCAGGTGCGACCAGCCATCCTCGCCTTCGGCCGATGCCACCGCGCGGCGCAGCAGGTTGACCAGCTTGGTGTCGCTGCGCATTTCCGCGCCGGTCTTGCGTGGCCGTGCTTCACTGCCTGTGTCGCCCGTCTCGCCGGCGACGGCGCCTTCCGGATGCGCGTCCGGGGCGCTGGCATGGGCCTGCCCCAACGCTTCCAGGTAGGTGAACTTCGAACACGCGTTGACGAACGGATCCGGCGTCTTCTTCTCGCCGAAGCCATACACCTTGACCCCGTCGGTGAGCAGGCGCATCACCAGCGGAGTGAAGTCGGCATCGCTGGACACGATGGCGAATCCATCCAGGTTGCGCGCGTACAGCAGGTCCATCGCATCGATCACCATCGCCATGTCCGACGCGTTCTTGCCGCGGCTGTAGGCGAACTGCTGGATCGGACGGATCGCGTACTCGTGCAGTACCGCTTCCCAGCCCTTGAGGCTGGGACTTTTCCAGTTGCCGTAGGCGCGACGGACGTTGGCCACGCCGTGCCGGGCCACCTCGGCCAGCACCTCTTCGATCTTCGATGCGGGCGCGTTGTCGGCGTCGATCAACAGGGCAATGCGCTTTTCCGGCTCGGACATACCTGCTCCAGGCTGACGAGGGTGTGCGGACAGTATGTTCCACACCGGCAGCGATACGTGTGACATGCGATCATCCGGATGCCCCCCTACTGGAGCCACGCGAATGACGCGCGAGCGCACCCCCCACCTGGTCATCGTCGGCGGTGGTTTCGCCGGCCTCTGGGCGACCCGCGCCCTGGCCAGCGAGCGCATCCGTATCACCCTGGTCGATCGCCGCAACCACCATCTGTTCCAGCCGCTGCTTTACCAGGTGGCCACCGCCGGCCTGTCCGCCCCGGACATCGCCGCGCCGCTGCGGCATATCCTCGGCCAGCAACGCAATGTGGAAGTGCGCCTGGGCGAAGTCAGCCGCATCGACAAGCAGGCACGCAGCGTGCGGCTGGTGGATGGCACCTCGCTGGAGTACGACACCCTGCTGCTGGCCAGCGGCGCCACCCACGCCTATTTCGGCCACGACGAATGGGCCAGGGATGCGCCCGGCCTGAAAACGCTGGATGACGCCATTGCCTTGCGCCGCAAGCTGCTGCTGGCGTTCGAGCGCGCCGAGGCCGAGCCGGACCCGGAAAAGAAGGCCGCGTGGCTGAGTTTCGCGGTCGTCGGCGGGGGACCCACCGGCGTGGAACTGGCCGGCACCCTGGCCGAGATCGCCCGCCACACGCTCCGCAACGAGTTCCGCCACATCGACCCGGCATCGGCCAAGGTGCGGCTGGTGGAAGCCGGGCCGCGGGTGCTGTCCACCTTCCCCGACGTGCTTTCGCTGAAGGCGCGCCGGCAGCTGGAAAAGCTGGGCGTGGAAGTACTGACCGGCGCGCCGGTGACCTCCATCGACAGCCTGGGCTTCCAGCTGGGCGAGCAGTTCGTTGCGGCGCGCACCGTGGTCTGGGCCGCCGGCGTGGCTGCTTCGCCGCTTGGCGCCACGCTGGACGTCCCGCTCGACCGCGCCGGACGCGTGCTGGTACAGCCCGACCTGACCCTGCCCGGCCACCCGGAGCTGTTCGTGGCCGGCGATCTTGCCGCCCTGACCCAAGCCGATGGCCGGCCGGTGCCCGGCGTGGCGCCAGCCGCCAAGCAGATGGGCAAGCACGTGGCCGACACCATCCGCGCACGCCTGCACGGCAAACCCGCGCCAGGGCCGTTCACCTACGCCGACTACGGCAACCTTGCCACCATCGGGCGCATGGCCGCCATCGTGCACCTGGGCAAGCTGCAGCTGTCCGGCGTGCTCGCCTGGTGGTTCTGGCTGGCCGCCCACGTGTTCTTCCTGATCGGCTTCCGCAACCGCGTGGTGGTGCTGCTGAACTGGGCGGTGGCGTACTGGAGCTACCAGCGCAGCGCGCGGATCATCTTCGGCGACGTGAAACCGCCGAAGGAACCACCGCGCGAGTGACCGGCACACCCGCTGCGCTCGCCGACCATGGGTCGGCGCTATCGGGGTGACCGCTGCGCTCGCCGACCGTGGGTCGGCGCTACCGGGGTTGCCGTGGTAGCGCCGAGCCATGCTCGGCGGACGGAAGGCGGTGTTACAGCGCTTGGCTCAACCACGCCAGCTTGCGCGCACGCGGCTGCTTTTTCAGCTGCCACTCCGCACGCGAGGCCTGCGCGCGGTCCGGGTACTGGCGCACCGCAAGGACCTGCACGGGCGGGCGCGAACGGGTATAGCGCGCGCCCTTGCCTGCCTGGTGGGCGGCAAAGCGCGCCTGCACATCGGTGCTGATGCCCGCGTAATAGCTGCCGTCCCGGCATTCGAGCAGGTACAGGAACCAGGGCGTGTCGGGGCGGGCCATGCCGCGATTATCTCCCAACCACCGCCAGCGGCTACACTACGTGCCGGATGCAGGAGAGTGGTGCCACGCTGGCACCCGCCGAAGGCGCAGGCTCCCATGATCGCTCAGGCCGGTGGAATGGCATTCCACCAACCATGTATCCCAATCGCCGAGCTGGAGAGAGATCCGCAAGGATCCGCCGAAGGGGCACGCGGGCTCGTCCGCTGAACTCTCAGGCAAAAGGACAGCGGGAGCGGCACCGGTCACCTTCGTTCGTTGATGCGCCTGCATCGGTGGTGCGTATCGCGTGGCCGGCCCCACCGCATCCGGAGCCTGCCCATGTTGCTGTCCATCATCTACCTGATCGCCATTTCCGCCGAAGCCATGACCGGTGCGCTGTCCGCCGGCCGCCGCCGCATGGACCTGTTCGGCGTGGTGATGATCGCCTGCGTCACCGCCCTCGGCGGTGGATCGCTGCGCGACATCATCCTGGGCCACTATCCGCTGGCCTGGGTGAAGCATCCCGAATACCTCGGCTTCACCGTGTGCGCCGCGCTGATCGCCACCTGGGTGGCGCGCTGGATGCACCACTTCCGTCGTACTTTCCTGGTGCTGGACGGGCTGGGCCTGATCGCTTTTACCCTGATCGGCTGCGCGATCGCCCGCGATGGCGGCCATGCCACGCCGATCGTGCTGATCGCGGGCATGCTGACCGGCGCCTTCGGTGGGGTGCTGCGCGACATCCTGTGCAACGAAGTGCCGCTGATTTTCCAGAAGGAGCTGTACGCGATCATTTCGCTGCTGACCGGCGCGTCCTACCTGTCGCTTCTGCACTGGAACGTGGCCGACAACACCGCCATCCTGTGCTGCCTGGCCGGCGGCTTCGCACTGCGCCTGCTGGCGATCCACTATCGCTGGGAAATGCCGAAGTTTGTGTACCACGACGAAGTTCACTAAGACAGGTAGTGACGGCCAGCGGCCGTCACTACCATGACCAAGGTCATGCGGAAACCTGCCGCGCAATTGGCTACCATGGCGGCCCGTCGCGCGAGCGGCGGCATCCAGCCACGCTGCTTCTGCGGCCCCGCCAGACAACCCTCCCCACGTTGCCAGGCCTGCAGTGATGATCCTGGCGCAGCACGTCCCTGCGCCATCGCAGGGTGCAGGATGACCCATGCCGCTTGACCTACCGTCGCGCCCCCGCCGTAACCGCACGCTGCTGCTGGCAGCTTCCGTCGTCGTGCTTGCGGTGCTGCTGGCATGGTGGGCATGGCCGCGCGCCGACGTAGTGGCAGACGATGCGGGCGGCCGCAAGCCGACCCCGGTACGCATCGCCCGCGCCAGCGCAGAACCGCTGCAGCTGCGGCTGAAGGCGATCGGCACGGTGACCCCGCTGCACAGCGTGGTGGTGCGCAGCCGCGTGGATGGCGAACTGCTGAAACTGCATTTCAACGAAGGCCAGCACGTGAATGCCGGCGACCTGCTGGCGCAGATCGATCCGCGGCCGTACGAGGTCCGACTGGCCCAGGCCCAAGGCACCCAGCAGCAGAACCTGGCCGAACTGGAAAACGCCGAACGCCAGCTGCGGCGCTTCGGCGAACTGCAGGCACAGAACTATGTTTCCGGGCAGGAGCTGAGCGACCAGCAGAGCAAGGTGCGCCAGCTGCAGGGCCGTCGCATGAGCGACCAGGCCACCGTGGATGAGGCGAAGCTGCAGCTGCAGTACACCCGCATCACCGCGCCGGTCAGTGGCCGCGTCGGCCTGCGCCGCGTGGATGTCGGCAACCTGATCCGCAGCAGCGATGCCGAGGGCCTGGTGACGCTGGCGCAGACCGCGCCGATCAGCGTGCTGTTCACCGTGCCCGAACCGGAACTGCCGGCCCTGCTGGACGCCGTGCGCGGCCAGCCCGCCTTGGCGGTGCAGGCCTGGGACCGCGAAGAACGCGCCGAACTGGGCCGTGGGGAACTCTCCAGCGTGGACAACGTGATCGACACCGCCACCGGCACGTTGAAGCTGCGGGCACGGTTCGCCAATGCCGACGACGCGCTGTTTCCCAACCAGTTCGTCAACATCCGCCTGCAGCTGGGTGCGCAGGATGCGGTGGTGATCCCCGATGCCGCGGTGCAGTTCGGCAGCAAGGGCAACTACGTGCACGTCATCGACAAGGACGACAAGGCGCAGCGCCGCGACGTGGTGCTGGGCCCGGCCGACGGCACGCGCGTGTCCGTGCGCAGCGGCCTGAAGGCCGGCGAGAAGGTGGTAGTGGAAGGCATCGACGGACTGGAAGACGGCAGCGCCGTGCGCATCATCAGCGAGGACGCTGCGCAGGCCGGCGCATGAACCTGTCGCGCGCCTTCATCCTGCGTCCGGTAGCGACCACGCTGCTGATGGTGGCGCTGTTGCTGGCCGGCGTGCTGGCTTACCGGCTGCTGCCGGTAGCGGCCCTGCCGCAGGTCGACTACCCGATCATCCAGGTCACCACGCTGTATCCCGGTGCCAGCCCGGAGCTGACCACGCGCATGGTCACCGCACCGCTGGAAAAGCAGCTGGGACAGATCCCCGGGCTGAAGCAGATGTCCTCCACCAGCTCCGGCGGCGCGTCGGTGGTGACCTTGCAGTTCGACCTGGCGGTATCGCTCGGCGTCGCCGAACAGGACGTGCAGGCGGCGATCAACGCGGCCGGCGGGTTCCTGCCCGATGACCTGCCGGTGCCGCCGGTGTACCGCAAGGTCAATCCGGCTGACACCCCGATCCTGACCCTGGCGGTGACCTCGCAGGGCATGGCCCTGCCGCAGGTGCACGACCTGGTGGACACCCGCGTGGCGCAGCGGCTGGCGCAGCTGCCCGGCGTCGGCCTGGTCAGCCTGGCCGGTGGCCAGCGCCCCGCCGTGCGCATCCAGGTCAACCCGGCCGCGCTGGCCGCCAACGGGCTGGGCATGGACCACATCCGCACCGCCATCGCCGCGGCCAACGTCAACCTGCCCAAGGGCAGCTTCGATGGCCCGATCCGCGCGGTGATGCTGGATGCCAACGACCAGATGCGCAGCGTGGACGAGTACCGCGCGCTGGTGCTGAGCTGGCGCGAAGGCGCGCCGCTGCGGCTGGGCGACGTGGCCAACATCACCGACGGCGCCGAAAACCGGCAGCTGGCGGCCTGGTCCGGCACCACCCCGGCAGTGCTGGTGAACATCCAGCGCCAGCCTGGCGCCAACGTCATCGCGCTGGTGGAACGGGTACGCCTGCTGCTGCCGCAGCTGCAGGCATCGATGCCGGCCGGAGTGAAGCTGGAGGTGCTGAGCGACCGCACCGAATCCATCCGTGCCTCGGTGCGTGGCGTGCAGAAGGAACTGGTGCTGGCGATCGGGCTGGTGGTGCTGGTGACCTTCGTGTTCCTGCGCAGCGTATCGGCCACGTTGATCCCCAGCATCGCGGTGCCGCTGTCACTGGTGGGCACCTTCGCGGTGATGCTGCTGGCCGGCTTCTCGCTCAACAACCTCACGCTGATGGCGCTGACCATTGCCACCGGCTTCGTGGTGGACGATGCCATCGTGATGCTGGAGAACATCGCGCGGCACCTGGAGGAAGGCGAGACCCCGATGAACGCCGCGCTGAAGGGCGCGCAGGAAATCGGATTCACGCTGATCTCGCTGACCGTTTCGCTGATCGCGGTGCTGATCCCACTGTTGTTCATGGCCGACCTGGTCGGCGCGCTGTTCCACGAATTCGCAATCACGCTGGCGGTGGCGATCGGCATCTCGCTGCTGGTCTCGCTGACGCTGACCCCGATGCTTTGCGCGCGCTTCCTGCGGCCCGGCGCGCACAAGCACGAGGGTGCCGGCGGGAAGAAGGGCGACATCTTCGACCGCATCATCGCCCTCTACGACCGCCAGCTGCAGTGGGTGCTGCAGCGCCAGCCGTTGATGCTGGTCGCCACCGTGGCCACCCTGCTGCTCACCGTGGCGCTGTACCTGGCCGTGCCGAAGGGGTTCTTCCCGGTGCAGGATGCCGGCCTGGTGCAGGGCATCAGCGAAGCGCCGCAGGCCATTTCCTTCCAGACCATGCGCCAGCGCCAGCTGGCCCTGGCAACGGCGATCGAACAGGACCCGGCGGTGGCCAGCCTGTCCTCGTACATCGGCGTGGACGGCAACAACGCCGCGCTCAACACCGGCCGGCTGCTGATCGAACTCAAGCCGCATGGCGAACGTGGCGGCGGCGCCGGTGACATCGCCAGCGTGATGGCGCGCCTGCAACAGCGCGTAGCCGACATTCCCGGCATCACCCTGTACCTGCAACCGGTGCAGGAGCTGGGCATCGAAGACCGCATCAGCCGCAGCCAGTACCAGTTCACCCTGACCAGCCCGGAGCTGGACACGCTGCAGCAGTGGACGCCGACGCTGCTGCAGGAACTGCGTGCTTCGCCGGCCCTGCGCGACGTGGCCAGCGACCTGCAGATGCAGGGCCGGCAGGCGCGCGTGGTGATCGACCGCGATGCGGCAGCTCGCCTGGGCGTGTCGGTGGAAGCAGTGGCCGATGCGCTGTACGACGCCTACGGACAGCGCCAGATCTCCACCATCTTCACCCAGGCCAGCCAGTATCGCGTGGTGCTGGAAGCCGACCCGGCCCAGCAACCCGGGCCGGAGGCGATCGCCGGACTGCGCGTGCGCAACGCGCAGGAGCAGACCGTGCCACTGGGTGCGGTGGCACGCATCGAACAAGGCCCTGCCCCGCTGCTGCGCAACCATGTCGGGCAGTTCCCGGCCGCCACGCTGTCGTTCAACCTGGCCCCCGGCGCCTCGCTGGGCGAGGCAGTGGCCGCGGTGGAAGCGGCGCGCACCACGATCCAGCTGCCCGCCAGCATCGAGCTGCGCCTGCAGGGTGCGGCGGCGGCATTCAACGGCTCGCTGTCCAGCACGCTGTGGCTGATCCTGGCTGCGGTGGTGGTGATGTACATCGTGTTGGGCGTGCTCTATGAGAGCTTCATCCACCCGATCACCATCCTGTCCACCCTGCCCTCGGCGACGGTGGGCGCGCTGGCCGCGCTGTGGCTCAGCGGACGCAACCTGGACCTGATCGCGGTGATCGGCATCATCCTGCTGATCGGCCTGGTCAAGAAGAACGCGATCATGATGATCGACTTCGCGCTGGACGCGCAGCGGACACGCGGCATGGCCCCGCGCGAAGCCATCCACCAAGCCGCGCTGCTGCGTTTCCGGCCGATCCTGATGACCACCCTGGCCGCCCTGTTCGGCGCGGTGCCGCTGATGCTGGCCACCGGCTCCGGTGCGGAACTGCGCCAGCCGCTGGGCTGGGTGATGGTCGGCGGGCTGCTGGTCAGCCAGGTGCTCACGCTGTTCACCACGCCGGTGATCTACCTGGCGTTCGATCGCCTGCAGCGACGCCGTCCGGCCGCCCGCGTGGACGCCACCACCGCAGGCGACGAGGCCGACGCATGAACCTGGCCGCGCGCATCGCCCAGGCCTGCGTACAGCGGCCGGTGGCGACCCTGCTGCTGGCCGTGGCGCTGGTGCTGGCCGGCTTGCTGGCGCTGCGCCTGCTGCCGGTGGCGCCATTGCCGCAGGTGGATTACCCCGCCATCGAAGTCAGTGCCAGCCTGCCCGGTGCCTCGCCGGAGTCGATGGCCTCCACGGTAGCCACGCCGCTGGAGCGTGCGCTCGGCAGCATCCCCGGCATCACCAGCCTGGAGTCATCCAGCTCGCAGGGACAGACCGGGATCGAACTGGAGTTCGTGCTCGGCCGCAACATCGACGAAGCCGCGCGCGAAGTACAGGCGGCCATCAACGCCGCGCGCGGGCAGCTGCCCAGCGGCATGCCGGGCATGCCCGAATACCGCAAGGTCAATCCCTCGCAGGCCCCGATCCTCGCGCTGGCACTGACCTCGGACGTGCTCTCGCCCGGCCAGCTGTATGACATCGGTTCCACCGTGCTGGCGCAGAAGCTGTCGCAGGTACCGGGCGTGGGCCGAGTCCACGTGGGCGGCAGTGCGTTGCCGGCGGTGCGCGTATCGCTGGATCCCAACGCACTGAACCACGCCGGGCTGGCGCTGGATGACGTGGCCCAGGCCATCGCGCGCGCCAATGCGATGCGTCCGCTGGGTGCGCTCGGCAACGACGCGCGGCAATGGCAGCTGGAAGCACCGCTGCAGCTGCGCGAGGCCGCGCAGTACCGCGACCTCGCGCTGGCCATCAAGGATGGCCGTCCGCTGCGGCTGGGCGATGTCGCGCAGGTCGCCGACGGCGTGGAGGACCGCTATTCCAGCGGCTTCCACAACGAACTCCCGGCCGTGCTGCTGATCGTCAGCCGCCAGCCCGGCGCCAACATCATCGCCACCGTGGATGCCATCCAGCAGCAGCTGCCGCAGCTGCATGCGCTGCTGCCGGCCCACGTGGACATGCAGCTGGTGATGGACCGCTCGCCGGTGATCCGCGCCACCCTGCACGAAGCCGAACTGACCCTGCTGCTGGCGATCATGCTGGTGGTGCTGGTGGTGCTTGGCTTCCTCGGCCATTGGCGTGCGGCGCTGGTGCCCAGCGTGGCGATTCCGGTGGTGCTGTTCGGCACGCTGGCGTTGATCGCGCTGCTCGGCTTCTCGCTCAACACGCTTTCGCTGATGGCCCTGATCGTCGCCGCCGTGCTGGTGGTGGACGATGCGATCGTGGTGCTGGAAAACATCGCCCGCCATCGCGAGCTGGGCGCGGACCGCTGGCAGGCCGCGATCCGCGGCGCGGGCGAAGTCGGTGCGACATTGGTCTCGATGAATCTTGCGCTGGCGGTGGTGTTCGTCTCGATCCTGTTCATGGATGACTTCGTCGAACGCCTGTTCCGCGAGTTCTCGCTGACCCTGGTGGCGGCGATGGCGGTATCGGTGGTGGTGGCGCTGAGCCTGGTGCCGATGCTGTGCGCCCGCTTGTTCACCGATGCCGAACACGCGCCATCACGCTGGCAGCGCGCCAGCAATGCGCTGTTCGAGCGCGTGCGCGACGGCTACCTGCGCACGCTGGACCGGGGCCTGCTGCGCCTGCGCTGGCCGCTGCTGGCCTTCGTCGCGGTCATCGCGATCAACGCCTGGCTGTTCCAGAAAGTGCCCAAGGGCATGGTGCCGCAGCAGGACACCGCGCAGCTGCGCGGCTTCGCGCGCGGTGACGACGGCCTCTCGTTCCAGGCCATGCAGCCCAAGATCAGTGCCTACCGCCAGTTGCTGCTGGACGATCCGGCGATCGAGGACATCATCGGGTACATCGGCGGCGGCATGGGGGTCAACAACGCCTTCATCATGATCAAGATGAAGCCGCTGGCCGAGCGCAAGGTCTCCAGCCAGCAGGTCATCGACCGGCTGCGCGCGAACCTGCCGCCGCTGCCGGGCGGCAACCTGTACCTATGGGTCGACCAGGACATCCGCCTGGAAGGGTCCGGCGACAGCGGCAACCAGGAGCTGCAGCTGATGGCGGCCGACCTTGCCCCGCTGCGCGAGTGGGCACCCAAGGTCAGTGCCGCGCTGAAGGCGTTGCCGGAGCTGGTGGACGTGGAAGCGCAGGGCGAAGCCGGCATGCGCCAGGTGGTGCTGGACATCGACCGCGAAGCCGCCGCGCGGCATGGCGTTGACCTGCGCACGATCGCCACCGTCCTCAACAATTCCTTCAGCCAGCGCCAGGTCGCCACGCTGTACGACAACCTCAACCAGTACCGGGTGGTGATGGAGCTGGACCCGCGCCATACCCAGGACCCGACCACCCTGCAGCAGCTGCAGGTGCTGGATGGCGAAGGCCGGCGCATTCCGCTGTCCAGCATCGCCAGCTGGCGCTATGGCATGGCCTCGGACCGCGTGTCACACAGCCAGCAGTTCGCCTCGATCTGGATCGAGTTCGCACTGGCACCGGGCGTAGGGCTGGAGCAGGCGGTGACCGCCATCAACGGCGCGATGACTGCCCTGATGCTGCCGCGTACGGTGCAGGCCAAACTGTCCGGCGAAGCGGCCGGGCTGGAGCAGATGCGCGCACGCCAGCTGTGGCTGCTGCTCGGCGCCACGCTGGCGGTGTACCTGGTGCTGGGCGTGCTGTACGAAAGCTTCGTGCAGCCGCTGGTGATCCTGTCCACGCTGCCTTCGGCCGGCGTCGGCGCACTGCTGGCGCTGCTGCTGTTCAACAACGAACTGAACCTGATCTCGCTGCTGGGGCTGTTCCTGCTGGTGGGCGTGGTGATGAAGAACACCATCCTGCTGGTTGATTTCGCGCTGGCCGGGGAGCGGCGCGGGCTGAGTGCGCACGATGCGGTGCTGGAAGCCGCGCGCCTGCGCCTGCGGCCGATCCTGATGACCTCCGTCGCCGCGTTGCTGGGCACCCTGCCGTTGATGCTGGGCGGTGGCGAAGGTTGGGAACTGCGGCGCCCGCTGGGCATCGCGATCGTCGGCGGGCTGCTGGTCAGCCAGCTGCTGACCCTGTACACCACGCCGGCGATGTACCTGGCGCTGGCCAGGCTGCGCAAGGTTCCGGCCTGACCCGAACGGGCCTACACCGCGTACGTCGCCTCATCCCACTTCGGCGCCCGCACCGCCTCGTCGTCCCAGCGGATGATCTCCAGCTGCAGCAACCGGCCGTCTTCATCGGCGGACAGGATGATGCTCAGCGCCTCGCCATCGGTGTCGGGCACCTCGATTTCCACCGGATAGGGATGATCGCCGGCCGGCGTTGGGCGCGCATGGCCGGCCAGCACGAAGCCCACCAGCAACGTGCTTTCATCCACCGCCATCGCCACGCCCACATCCGCGCGCAGCTGCGCTGCAGGTTCGGCAGGCAACACAGCGGCGACGGCCTCGATCAACAGGCGTTCGTGCGCATGCAGCGGCCTCATCGCGGGGCCTCATGCAGGGTAAGCGGACGCGTTATCTGCCCAAACCGCTCCGCTGCCGCACGGGCCTCTGCCAGCAGGGCGGGCCATCCGTCAGGTGGATGCCCGCTTTCCAGCATGCGACGGAACACCCGGTAAGCGTCGTCACGGCTGTCATATGCGCGCTTGCTGTCTTCATCATTGACCCAGACCAGCACGATGATCCTGCTGGCTGCGTGGTAGCGGAAGAACAGCCGGTATTGCTGGAAGAACTTCGCCCGGAACCAGTGTTTGTGATCGTCGCCCAGCGTAGTGCCCTGGCGATACTCCGCGCGCGTCGGGTCCTGCGGGATGATGTCGAAAGCCAGCCGGACGATCGCCGCCAGCCGCTTGCTCGCGTTCTTCTTCAGGTAGCCGGCCGGATCCCTGGCCTTCGAAGCTTCGACCTGCAGGGTCAGTGCATCGAGCTGCGCCAGGAACAACGGATGGGCGAAGATCGTCCAGCCATGCACGGTCAACGGCGAGGACACCGTCATTCATCGTCCGCTGCAAGGGCGGCATCCAGGTCGATCTCGGCATCGCCCACCAAGTGCTGCAATCGCTGCGCAAGCCCCGCATCGAGCGCCTGCAGCTGCTCCGGATGCTCGGCGATGTCCTGCGCCAGCAAGGCCAGGAAGGGCAGCAGCGCGGGATCATCGGTCACGTGATCGGCCGCCCGGGTGAGCACTACTTCGCCGTCCGCGCGGATCGAGTAATGGATGCGGTCCCGCTTGCCGAGGCGCAGCGCGCGCCGCACGGTTTCCGGCACGGTGGTCTGGTAGCGGTCGGTCAGGGTGGATTCGACATCCAAGGGAGCAGCCATGGCAAGTCACCATACGGGGTCCCGGCATGGTAATGCGATTGCATTACCATGGCAACACGAACCTGCCTGCCCGCCCCCCCGGCGATGGACCTGGCGCCGGGTCATTGCCCAGCGCCAGGCGCATCGCCGGTGCGGCTGCGGTGGCTGCCAACTCCGCCAGCCCCCGCTGATGACGGCGCGCCCCCGCAGGCAGCAGCCGTCACCCACACGCGTTGCACCGCTCAGGCGGCTTCGGTTTGTACTTCTTCGGACATCGCCGCGATCGCTTCACGGCGCTCACGCACGGCCGCCGCCAGTCGTTCCAGCACCACTTCAGTGGTCGCCCAGTCGATGCAGCCATCGGTGATGCTCTGGCCATGCACCAGCGGCTGGCCTTCCACCAGTTCCTGGCGTCCGCCAACCAGGTTGCTTTCGATCATCACCCCGACGATGCGCTGCTCGCCGTCGACCATCTGCACGGCGATGTCCTCGATCACCTTCGGCTGGTTGTCCGGGTTCTTCAGGCTGTTGGCATGGCTGGCATCGACCATCAGCCGCGTCGGCAGCCTGGCCTTGGCCAGCACCTGGCAGGCATCGGCGATGTTGGCTGCATCATAGTTCGGCTGCTTGCCGCCGCGCAGGATGACATGGCAATCCGGGTTGCCGGCGGTGGCCACGATGGCGGTGTCGCCCTGCTTGGTCACCGACAGGAAATGATGCGGATTGGTCGCCGCGCCCACCGCGTCCGCGGCGATCTTGATGTTGCCGTCGGTGCCGTTCTTGAAGCCCACCGGACACGACAGGCCCGAGGCCAGTTCGCGATGCACCTGGCTTTCGGTGGTACGCGCACCGATCGCGCCCCAGGCCACCAGGTCGGCGATGTACTGCGGCGAGATCACATCGAGGAACTCGACGCCGGCCGGCAATCCGAGCTTGTTGATGTCGCGCAGCAGGCCACGCGCGATGCGCAGGCCCTTGTTGATGTTGAAGCTGCCATCCAGGTCCGGATCGTTGATCAGGCCCTTCCAACCCACCGTGGTGCGCGGCTTTTCGAAGTACACGCGCATGACGATCTCCAGTTCGCCAGCCAGCGCGTCGCGCAGGGGCTTGAGCTTCTGGGCGTACTCGATGGCTGCGGCCGGGTCGTGGATCGAACACGGCCCGACCACCACCGCCAGGCGGTCATCGGTTCCGTGCAGAATGGCGTGCAGCGCCGCGCGCGAGGCACTGACCGTATCGGATGCTTCATCGTCGCAGGGCAGCATCGCCAGCAGCTGCGCCGGCGGGGTCAGGGGTTCGATCTTGCGGATGCGGAGGTCGTCGGTATGGGGGGGCATGGCGGGGGTCTCTCGAGCGTGTGGGGGTCCCCAGCGTGGCGGCAACAAAAAAGCCGCCAGGGTCGCTGGCGGCTTTCGGGAATGCGGCTGAAGGGTTTCTTCAGGGTGAACGCAGTCCTTCCTCCGCCGGTGGCTTCGGAAAGTAATACCAAAAGTACGAGTTGGCGTGGCGTGCGTTCATTGGGGAGTATTGATAACACAGGGTTTCAGGGCTGCCAACTGTTACATCGGCAACTGGAGAGAGCGTTCAGCAACCGATTGCGCCGCGACATGGCCCATCACGCACCCGACGCGGCGTCAGGGTGGAAACCTGATCGTAGCGGAGCACGAGATAGTCGCCAGCCACGCGGCTGAAGCGTGCAGTTTCGGATGCAAGAGGGAGATCCTGGTCATCGACCGCAACGAAGTCGCGACCCTCGCCGAATCCTCGACGCTCGGACCATCCGCGCATGCAGGCAATCCAGATGCCGTGGAGAACGAGGGCCCAGAGCAAAGCTTGTGCGACTACAGCACCAAACGGCGAATAGTCGATCACCTCACTTTCGAGCTTCTGGTTCGGCATCCTTGCAGGGAAACCCGGCGCGAGCAGGAAGAAGATGTCGACCGCAGGAAACGCGATGTTCACTACCCTCCTCCCATCCCAGCTGTCTGTCAGAGCTCCATCTTTTCCTGGATCTCGTCCAGCCGTTCCAGCATCCGATCAACCGCTGCGGATGAGCCAGCGCCGCTCTCAATCTCGGACTTCCTGAGTGCGTCCAGGCGTGCGCGCAACTTCTCTATCTGCGTGCGTGACGCGGCGGAATCCTGCCCCCTGGAGCTTGCTGCACTCAGTGAACGTGCGTCCGAATGTGACCGGAACTCGTCCACGAGCAACTATCGCAGGTGCACGGCGCGAACCGGGTCTCTGAAGAGTTGCTTGGCATGCTCGCTCTTGTACGCCTTCATGGCATTCCTAAGTGGCTGACATGATCGATCTTACGTCGGCGCCGCCGCTTGCACATCTCAACGTTGCTATGCATGTTGTAGGGATGAGGGTGATGTCAGCGATGCCTCAGCGGTGCGCACAGATGGGGCTGCACCAGAGGCGTCGACGGCTTTGCAGCTTTCCTGATAGCCCTGCACATGGGGAATACGCATCATGTCCCCGCGGACCGACAAGGCCCGCCGGGATTGGCATCCCGATTTGAGTAACCCCCCCCCGCACTCTGCCCATGCTTGGCGTCAGGACAGAGAATGCACCGTACCGCCCGGTTCATGGTGGACGGTGCGCGGGGATCTTTGATCCGCCGGTCAATCTGGGGGGGGTGCTCAGCCGGCATGCCAACCCGCACCGTCCGCCACCTTGCGCTTCGGCACAGGTGGCTCCTCGGTGTGCACGGCAGAAACCCTGCGACAGCCTCATTTCCGCAAGGGCTACATGCATGGTGCAGAAGATCCTTATGCTCCGTCTTGATGGACTGCATTGATGCCACATTGCGTTGCCTGCGCCATCGTCTCCGGCCTGCTGGAGGCCAGCGTCGTTTTCCAGAATGAGCACATCGTGTGCTTTCTGGATCACAGGCCGATCAACGAAGGCCACATCCTCCTTTGTCCGCGCCAGCACCATGCCGATATAACCGACCTGCCCGACGCTCTTCTGGCCGAACTCATGCTTGCAGCCAAAGCACTGGCAAGCAGGCTGCAGGGTCGCCTGAAGTGCGATGGCGTGTCGCTGCTGCAAAACAACGGCCGGTTCAACGAGTTGGGCCACTTCCATCTTCATCTGTTTCCCCGGTTTCAGGATGATGGATTTTCCTGGGTGTCTCGCGGCAGCCACGCAGCAAGCCGCGAAGCGCTCGCACGAGTGGAAAAGTTGCTGCGGGACGCAGTCGACTGAGTGACGAAGGTGGTAGCGCCGAGCCGTGCTCGGCGAGCGCGGAGCGCGGCGTGCGTCAGGCATCGCAATGCCGGAACGGAAAGCCGCCGAGCATGGCTCGGCGCTACCGGGATTACGTGGCGCTGCCGGTGGTAGCGCCGAGCCATGCTCGGCGTGCGCGGAGCGCGGCGTGTTCCAGGCATCGCGTTGTCGGAACGGAAAGCCGGCGTTGGTAGCGCCGAGCCATGCTCGGCGAGCGTGAAGCGCGGCGTGTTCCAGGCATTGCAATGCCGGAACGGAGAGTCAACAGCGTGACGACCAACGGTCGTCACCCACCACGACCACCGGTCATCACCCACCAAATCTCGCTCGTCACCCACCGCAGCGCGCCCATGAAAAAACCCCGCCGTTTCCGGCGGGGTTCTTGATGATGCAGGTGCTACGGGAAGCGTTGGACTTAGAAGTCCATGCCGCCCATGCCACCCATGCCGCCCATGCCACCACCGGCGCCGCCGGCAGCTTCTTCCTTGCGCGGGGCTTCGGCCACCATGGCTTCGGTGGTGATCATCAGGCCCGCGATGGAAGCGGCGTTCTGCAGGGCCGAACGGGTCACCTTGGTCGGATCCAGGATGCCGAACTCGACCATGTCGCCGAACTCGCCGTTGCCGGCGTTGTAGCCGTAGTTGCCGGTACCTTCCTTCACCTTGTTCAGGATGACCGACGGCTCTTCGCCGGCGTTGGCCACGATCTCGCGCAGCGGGGCTTCCATGGCGCGCAGGGCGATCTGGATGCCGTGGGTCTGGTCTTCGTTGGCACCCTTCAGATCGCCGACGGCGACCAGCGCACGCACCAGGGCCACGCCGCCGCCCGGGACCACGCCTTCTTCGACGGCTGCGCGGGTTGCGTGCAGGGCGTCTTCAACGCGGGCCTTCTTTTCCTTCATTTCGATTTCGGTCGACGCGCCGACCTTGATCACTGCAACGCCGCCGGCCAGCTTGGCCACGCGTTCCTGCAGCTTCTCGCGGTCGTAATCGGACGAGGTGTCTTCGATCTGGGTCTTGATCTGGGTGACGCGCGCCTGGATGCCTGCAGCGTCGCCGGCACCGTCGATGATGATGGTGTTTTCCTTGGAAACCTGCACCTTCTTGGCGCGGCCCAGGTCGGTGATGGTGGCCTTCTCCAGCGACAGGCCCACTTCTTCGGAAATCACGGTGCCGCCGGTCAGCACGGCCATGTCTTCCAGCATCGCCTTGCGACGGTCGCCGAAGCCCGGAGCCTTCACGGCCACGACCTTCACGATGCCGCGGATGGTGTTGACCACCAGGGTCGCCAGCGCTTCGCCTTCGACTTCTTCAGCCACGATCAGCAGCGGCTTGCCCGACTTGGCGACGCCTTCCAGCACCGGCAGCAGGTCACGCACGTTGGAGATCTTCTTGTCGTGCAGCAGGATGAACGGGTCATCCAGGTCAGCGGTCTGGCCCTGCTGGTTGTTGACGAAGTACGGGGACAGGTAGCCGCGGTCGAACTGCATGCCTTCGACGACGTCCAGCTCGTTGTCCAGGCCCGAGCCTTCTTCAACGGTGATCACGCCTTCCTTGCCAACCTTCTTCATCGCTTCGGCGATGATGTTGCCGATCGACTCGTCCGAGTTGGCCGAGATCGTGCCGACCTGGGCAATCGCCTTGTCGTCAGCGGTCGGCTGGGAGATCTTCTTCAGCTCGGCGACGGCGGCGATCACGGCCTTGTCGATACCGCGCTTGAGGTCCATCGGGTTCATGCCGGCAGCAACGGCCTTGGCGCCTTCGCGGATCAGGGCCTGGGCCAGCACGGTGGCGGTGGTGGTGCCGTCGCCGGCGTCGTCATTGGTGCGCGAAGCAACTTCCTTCACCATCTGCGCGCCCATGTTCTCGAACTTGTCAGCCAGTTCGATTTCCTTGGCAACGGACACGCCGTCCTTGGTGATGGTCGGGGCGCCGAAGCTCTTTTCGAGCACGACGTTGCGGCCCTTCGGGCCCAGGGTTGCCTTCACGGCATTGGCGAGCACGTTGACACCACGGACCATGCGGGCGCGGGCGTCTTCACCGAAACGAATATCTTTGGCAGCCATTGAATTCACCTGTTATGTAGCGCCGGGCCAAGCCCGGCAGCATTGATATGAAAGGGGTCTACGGGGTAACGGATTGCGCGACAGCAGCTCAGCCGATGATGGCGAGCACGTCGTCTTCGCGCAGGACCTTGTATTCCACGCCGGCTTCCTTGTAGCTGCTGCCGGCGTACTGGCCGTAGATGACCTTGTCGCCGACCTTCAGCGACGGGGCACGCACGCTGCCGTTGTCCAGCGCCTTGCCCGGGCCCACGGCAACGACTTCACCCTTGGTCGACTTTTCCTTGGCCGAGTCCGGGATCAGGATGCCGCCGGCGGAGATTTCGTCGGCTTCGATCGGCTTGACTACGACGCGGTCGTGAAGCGGCTTCAAGTTGCTCATGTGAGACCTCTCAAGTTGTTGATTGTACGGAAGTATTCCGGCGACTTTAGCACTCACCCCAGGTGACTGCCAGAACCGCGCGAGAAAAAAGCCCGGCTGACCGGGACACAGCAGAGATGGAGCCCGCACCTGCCCTTTCAAGGGGCCCAGTAAAGAATTTTTTTGGTGACCACCGTCACGTCATTGGGCTCAACCGTGCCGAATAAGACAGAAGTGTCACGCAATCGGCTTAGATTCCCCTCAGGGGATCCGCTCACAAGGAGTAGTCGATGCGAATGCTGTCACCACTTGCCGCTGGCTGCCTGCTGGCGCTGGCGATCTCGCCCGCCCGGGCCGAGGTCTTCATCAACGAACTGCACTACGACGACAGCACCCCGGCCGGGGACGTCGGCGAGGCGATTGAAGTGGTCGCCACCGCGGGCGAGGACCTGTCCGGTTACCGCCTGTACCTGTACAACGGCAGCACCCCGTCGGCGGCCAGCGTGTATGCCAACAACCCGGTCCCGGCCGGCACCACGGCAGCCTGTGGCAGCGCCAGTATCGCGGTTGTCAGCTACCCGACCAATGGCCTGCAGAACGGGTCCAACGATGGCATCGCACTGGTCGATGCCAGCGGTGCGGTGGTCCAGTTCCTCAGCTACGAGGGCACCATCACCGCCGCCAGCGGTCCGGCCGCCGGCCTGACCAGCCAGAACATCCCGGTCGCCGAGAGCAACGGCAGCGCGCCCGGCACCTCCCTGCAGCTCACCGGCAGCGGCAGCCAGTACACCCATTTCACCTGGGCCGAGTCCGCCGCCCAGACCTTCGGCGCCTGCAACACGGGCCAGACCTTCAGCGGCAGCCCCGGCACCCCGGGCCCGAATACGCCGCCGTCGGTGTCCACCACCACCCCGGGCCAGGGCAGCAGCAGCTTCCCCGCCGCCGGTGACCTGGAAGTGGTATTCAGCGAGAATGTCACGCTGGCCAGCGGCGCCTTCGCGCTGAGCTGCGGCCAGTCCGGCAGCGTGCCGCTGAGCCACCCGTCCAGTGGCCGCACGCTGAAGATTTCCACCAACACCGCGCTGGTGGCCGGCGAGGCCTGCCGCTTCGACATCCGGGCCAGCCGCATCAGCGACAGCCAGGGCGCGCGCCCGGCGGCGGATTCGCGCATCGCCTTCACCGTGGCCAGCAGCACCGGCAACCCGGACCCGGGCAATCCGGGTAATCCCGGCACGTACTACTCGCGGGTGAATACCTCCAGTCCGAGCCAGTTGCGCTGTTCGCTGCATGAAACCATCAAGGGCCACACCGCGTATCCGTACAGCGGCTCGGGCACCAGCACCTGGACCATCCTGGAGATCGCCGACGAAGACCCCAACAACGCCGGCAACGTGCTGGATGCCTACCGCAACCGCAGCTACGTCAAGGGCAGCGGCCGCGCAGGCACCGGCAGTGGGTTGACCTACAACCGCGAACACACCTGGCCGAACTCGCTGGGCTTCGCCAGCACCACCGGCGACAAGGGCCTGCCTTACGCGCCCTACACCGACACCCACATGCTGTACCTGACCGATGCGCAGTGGAATGCCGACCGCGGCAACAAGCCTTTCGCCAAGTGCGACAGCAACTGCGGCGAGCGTGCCACCGAGTCCAACAACGGCCAGGGCGGCGGCAGCGGCGCCTACCCGGGCAACTCCAACTGGGTGCGCACCCCCGATGGCAACCAGGGCTCGTTCGAAGTGTGGGGCAAGCGCAAGGGCGACATGGCGCGCGCGGTGATGTACATGGCGATCCGTTATGAAGGGGGCAAGGATGCCGCAACCGGCCAGTCCGAGCCGGACCTGGAGCTGACCGATGACCGCAGCAAAATCGTCAAGACCAGCAGTTCGCCGGCCTACATGGGCCTGCTGTCCACCCTGATCGACTGGCACCTCGCCGACCCGCCGACCGACGCGGAGCGGGCCCGCAACGAAGTGATCTACAGCTTCCAGGGCAACCGCAATCCGTTCATCGACCACCCCGAGTGGGCCACCCCGGGCCTGTTCACGTCCGCCAAGCCGAGCAGTTGCCAGCTGGCCAACTGATCATTTTCCAGTTTGGCTCATGCCCCGGTCCGGCCTTCTGCCCGGACCGGGGCCCTATACTCGGCGGCGATGTCCACCGCCGATCCCGTCCTGCTGCTGTTCACCACCTGCCCTGACCTGGCCAGCGCCGAGCGCATCGCGCATGCGCTGGTCGGCGAGCGGCTGGCGGCCTGCGTCACCCGACAGGAGGGTGCGCGCTCCACCTATCGCTGGCAGGGCGAAGTGACCACCGACAGCGAACTGCAGCTGCTGGTCAAGACCACCGCCAGCCGGCTCGATGCCGCGATGGCGCGGCTGGTGGAACTGCATCCGTATGAACTCCCCGAGTGCATCGCGGTCGAAGCACGCGCCGGCTTGCCGGCCTATCTGGATTGGATCCGGGCACAGACCCGGGAGGAACACAGTTGATGAAAGCAGGTTTCATGACATCCGGATGGATGGCGTCGCTGCGTCGTAGCGTTGCGGTGTGCGCGCTGCTGGCGCTTTCCCTTCCCGCGTGGGCACTGAGCGAAAAGGACCTGCTGCCGGTGGACGACGCGTTCGCGCTGACCGCCACGGCCACCGAGCGCGACCAGATCCAGCTGCAATGGAAGATCGCCCCGGGCTATTACCTGTATCGCCATCGCACCAGCGCCAAGGCCGACCCGGCCTTCAATGCGGGCGCGTTGAAGATGCCGGCCGGCGAGCGCCACCACGATGATTTCTTCGGCGAAGTGGAGACCTATCGCGAGCGCCTGAGCGCGACATTGCCGGGCCAACCGGCTGCGGCTGCCGGCACCGTCAGCGTGGAAGTGCGGTTCCAGGGCTGCGCCGATGCGGGCGTGTGCTACCCGCCGCAGAAGCGCGTGATCCAGGTCGCGCTGCCCGGCGGCGGTGCTGGCGCCGGCATCGCTTCCACCGGCATTGCCGCAGCAGCCGGTGCTTCGCCGTTGGGCACTCCGCTGGGTGGCAACAGCGGCGGCCTGCGCCTGCCCGGCACCGCCGCGGCCGTGCAGGGCCTGCCGCTGCCTTCGGAGAAGGCCTTCGGCTTCGAAGCCATCGTCGACGACGGCAACACCCTGCTGCTGCGCTTCACCCCGGCCAAGGGCTATTACCTGTATCGCGACCGCACCTCGCTGAAGCTGGAAGGGGCCAACGGCATCCGCGTGGATGCGCTGCGCTGGCCACAGGCACAGTCGCACCGCGATGAACATTTCGGCGACGTGGCGGTGTTCTTCGACCAGACCGACGCCACCCTGCCGCTGCACCGCAGCCGCGCCGAGGCACTCGATGCCACCCTGGTAGTGACCTTCCAGGGCTGCCAGACCGATGGCATCTGCTACCCGCCGATGACCCGCCGGGTGCGGCTGGATATTCCCGCCGGCAAGGTCGATGCGACGGCGGCGACCACCGCGGCCGGCAATGAACTGCCGGCCGCGTTGCCGCGCGAGGCGCAGCGCACCGATGGCACGGGCAGCGAGAAGACCGACAACCGCCGCGTGGTGCCGATCATTCCGGACACCGTGCCCGGTGACGCGGTGGGTGTCGACGCGGCCACTGCGGGTGCCACGGCACCCAGCCCGGATGCCAGCGCGGACAACGCACAGCGCACGCGCCCGCCGGAACCGACCAGCGCCAAGGGCCTGCTGGTGGTGCTGCTGCTGGCGCTGGCCGGCGGCCTGGTGCTGAACCTGATGCCGTGCGTGCTGCCGATCCTGTCGCTGAAGGTGCTGGGCCTGGCGCAGAGCGGTGAGAGCCGCCAGCGTGCACGCGCGCATGCGCTCTGGTACACCGCCGGCGTACTGGTGGCGTTCGCGGTGATCGGTGGCCTGGTGCTGGCGCTGCGCGCGGCTGGACAGGCCGCAGGCTGGGGTTTCCAGCTGCAGCATCCATGGTTCATCGCCGCGCTGGTGTACCTGATGTTCGCCGTCGGGCTGAGCCTGTCCGGAGTGTTCACCCTGGGCGGCAACGTGGGCGGCATCGGCCAGTCGCTGGCCTCGCGCAGCGGTCCGGTCGGCGATTTCTTCACCGGTGTGCTGGCCTGCGTGGTGGCCAGCCCGTGCGTGGCGCCGTTCATGGGCCCGGCGTTGGCCTATGCGTTCGCGGCGCCTGCGCTGCAGTCGATGCTGGTGTTCCTGGCACTGGGCCTGGGCCTGACGCTGCCGTTCCTGCTGGTCGGTTTCGTGCCCACGCTGGCGCGTCGCCTGCCGCGTCCCGGCGCGTGGATGGAAACGCTCAAGCACGTGCTGGCGTTCCCGATGTACGCCACCGCGCTGTGGCTGCTGTGGGTGCTGGGCAAGCAGCGCGGCGTGGATGCGATGGCGCTGGTGCTGGGTGGGCTGGTGCTGCTGGCGCTGGGCCTGTGGTGGTTCGAGCGCAGCCGCTGGCGCAGCCAGCGGATCGGTGCGCTGCTGGCCGGCGTGCTGATCCTGGCCGCGTTGGCGCCGGTGTGGGGTGTTGCCCGGCTGGCCCCGCCGGCAACGGCGGCGCAGGCTGCGGGCGAAAACGTGGTGGCCTATTCGCCTGAAATGCTGGACCGGCTGCGCGCGGACAACCGCGTGGTGTTCGTCAACATGACCGCCGACTGGTGCGTGACCTGCAAGGCCAACGAGCGGGCGGTGCTGTCGCGTCCTGATTTCCAGGAGCTGCTGCGGCGGACCAACGCGGTGTACATGCGCGGCGACTACACCAACGTGGACCCGCAGATCACCGCCTTCCTGGATGAACACAAGGCCGTTGGCGTGCCGCTGTACGTGGTGTACGGCCCCGGCGCGCCGCCGATCGTGCTGCCCAGCGTGCTGACCCAGGCGCTGGCTGAAGAAGCGCTGCTGCGTACCGCACGATGAAGCTGAGGCCGGCCCTGCTGTGGACAGCGATGCTGGCCGGCGGGTTGGGGCTGTGGGCGGGGCAGCAGCTGGACACGTCTTCGGACGAGGGGGCCGGTTCTTTTTCCGGTGCGCAAAAGGAACCTGACCCCACCAATACAGCGGCCGCGGCGGGCATCGGTGACCCGCTCCCACCCATCGTGCTGCCGGATCTTTCCGGCGCGCCGGTGGACCTGCAACGGTTCCGTGGCCGGCCGCTGCTGATCAACGTATGGGCCAGCTGGTGCGGCCCCTGCGTGGAAGAAATGCCGGAGCTGGCGCGCTTTGCCGCCGCCCAGGGCGACCAGGGCGTGCAGGTGCTTGGCCTGGCACTGGATACCGCCGAAGGCGTGCAGGATTTCCTGCGACGGGTGCCGGTGGACTACCCCATCGTGCTGGAAACCCCCGGCCCCGCCGACGCCAGCGTACGCCTGGGCAACACGCAGGGCCTGCTGCCCTACACGGTGCTGGTGGACGCGCAGGGCCGCATCGTGCAGCAGAAGCTGGGACCGTTCGCCAAGGGTGAGATCGAAGGCTGGGCAAGCGGCGGCTGAGCGCGCTTGACCCTGAGGCGTTACACCGGAACACTATGCGAGTGATTCTCATTTGCCGAAGGTAGGGACATCCAACGGCGCCTCCCCTCGTGCAGTACCCGGACCCTCGGGCCCGGCGCTACCGGTTTCCCCCTCCCCCGATGTTCAAGACCGTTCTCTTCCAGGTGCACTGGTTCCTCGGCATCACCGCCGGCACCGTGCTTGCCCTGATGGGCCTCACCGGCGCCGCCCTGTCGTTCGAGGACGACCTGTTGCGCGCGCTGAATCCGCAATTCGCCGCCGTTGCCACCCAGCAGGGTGACGGCCGCCAGGCACTGCCGCTGGACACATTGGTGGCGACGCTGGGCGAAGGCAGCGACAGCGCGCTGCAGCGGCTGCGCGTGGATGCCACCGGCCAGCGTCCGTCGGTGGCCCGGTTCGAAGGTGGCCGTGCCAACTGGGTGTACTTCGATCCCTTCACCGGCGAGCGCTTCAGCGCACTGCGTGGCCAGGGGTTTTTCGACTTCACCGAAGACCTGCACCGGCGCCTGGTCGCGGGCGACCGTGGCCGGCTGGTCACCGGCAGCTGCACGATCATCCTGCTGGTGTTCGTGCTGTCGGGCATCTACCTGCGCTGGCCGCGGCAATGCTGGAGCTGGCGCAACTGGCTGGCGGTGGAATGGAAACACAGCGGCCGCAGCTTCCTGTGGAGCCTGCATTCGGTGATCGGCACCTGGGTGCTGCCGGTCTACCTGATGATCGCCCTGACCGGCCTGTGGTGGTCCTTCGACTGGTACCGCGATGGAGTGACCCGCCTGCTGGGTGGGCAATCGGTTGCCACGCCCACGCTGCAGGCGGGCGGAACGCTGGACCTGCAGCGCGTGCAGGCCAGCCTGTACGCGCTGCCCGGCGTGCGCGAAGGCTACATCGACCTGCGGCTGCCGGCGCGCGGCGACCGCCCGGTCACCGCACGGGTGATGTCTGCCGACCGTTCCCATCATGACCGCGCCTACGACACCCTGCAGATCGATCCCGCCAGTGGCGCCGTGCTGGACCAGCGCGCGTATGCCGATCTGGATGGCGGTGAAAAGGTGCTGGGCAGCATGTTTGCGCTGCATTCGGGCAGCTTCTTCGGCCTGCCCGGGCGACTGATCGTGATGCTGTCGAGCCTGCTTATGGTGCTGTTCTTCGTCACCGGGTGGATGCTGTACCTGGACCGCCGCGCGAAGAAGCGCGCGGTGCGCGCTTCACGCGTGGACCTCGCCGCACCGCTGTCGGCCGGCCATGCCGACGGGCCGGCGTGGCTGGTGTCCTTCGCCAGCCAGAGTGGCCAGGCCGAACAACTGGCCTGGCGCGCGGCCGGCCAGCTGCAGGCGGCTGGCATGCGCGTGCAGGTCACCCCGATGGCGCGGCTGGACGGTGGCACGCTGCAGGAAGCACGGCGCGCGTTGTTCGTGGTCAGCACGTTCGGTGATGGCGAAGCCCCGGACAGTGCACGCGCCTTCGAGCGCAAGGTGCTGGCGCAGGTCCAGGCGCTGCCGGAACTGGGCTACGCGATGCTGGCGCTGGGCGATCGCCAGTACGAACGTTTCTGCGGCTTCGCGCGGCGGGTGGAGCAGTGGCTGGGCGAACAGGGTGCGGCGGCATTGTTCCCCTGCGTCGACGTGGATGGCGATGACGCCCGTGCGCTGCAGCGCTGGCAGGCCCAGCTTTCGTCGCTGACCGGCGTGGAGGTGGCGGAGGACGCCGGGCCGCACAGCGTGCTGCAGGACTGGACGTTGCACGATCGCGTGCTGCTCAATCCGGGCAGCCAGGGCGGCGCGATCTGGCAGGTGACCCTGCTGCCGCCGCCCGGCGCGGGCTGGCAGGCCGGTGACATCCTGCAGGTGGCACCGCGCCAGGCCGTGGAAGATGTCACCGCGGTACTGGCCGCGGCTGGGCTGGATGCCGACGCGCAGGTGCATGTGGATGGGCTGGAACTGCGCGTACACGATGCAGCGGCGCGGCGCGTGTTGCCGCCGATCGACCAGGTGCAGGACGTGCAGGATGCGGCGCAGTGGCTCGACCAGCTGCCGCAGTTGCCCACACGCGAATATTCCATTGCCAGCTGCCTGGCCGATGGCGAGGTGCAGCTGGTGGTGCGCCTGGTGCAGGGCGAGGATGGCCGGCCCGGCATCGGTTCGGGTTGGTTGGCGCTGCATGCTGGCATTGGCAGCAGCGTGCCCGCACGGGTGCGGCGCAATGCGGGCTTCCACCGGCACGAGGACGCGCCTCCGATGATCCTGATCGGCAACGGCACCGGCATTGCCGGCCTGCGCAGTCTGCTGCGCGAAGCCGACGGCGCAGGCCAGCACGGCCATTGGCTGCTGTTCGGCGAACGCCAGCAGGCCTGCGATGCGCTGTACGCGCAGGAAATCATCGCCTGGCAGCAGCAGGGGCATCTGGCCCGGGTGGACCAAGCGTGGTCGCGCGATGGCAGCACCCGGATGTACGTGCAGGACCTGCTGCGCGCCGCGAGTGCGGAGCTGCGCCACTGGATCGCCGACGGCGCCTGTGTGTACGTGTGCGGTTCGCTGCAGGGCATGGCGCAGGGCGTGGACGACGTGCTGCGCGAAACCCTGGGCGAGGAGGCGGTGGATGCGCTGAGGGCCGAGGGCCGCTACCGGCGCGACGTGTATTGAGTAGTGTCGAGCTTGCTCGATACCTTCACGATGTCGAGCCTGCTCGATACCGCCCCTGAGTCGAGCAAGCTCGACACTACAGGGGCAGCAGGTGCGGCTGCAGCAGCGCCGCCACCCAGTCCATGAACACTCGCGCCCGCGCGGGAAGGTGCCGGCGCTGCGCGTACAGCAGGGTCACCGGCATCGGTTCGGACGGCAGCTGCGGCAGGATTTCAACCAGCGTTCCATCGTGCAGTGCCTGGCGCACGCCCAGCCGGGGCACCTGGATGATGCCCAGTCCGGCCAGCGCGGCGGCGGTGTAGCCATCGCCGCTGTTGACGGTCACCGCACCGGCCATCGGCAGGCTCCGGTACTGGTCGCCATCGCGGTATTCAAACCCTGCGGGCCGTTGTCCCAGCGTGCTCACGTAGTGCACCAGGCGGTGCCCACCGAGCGCGTAGAGGGTGAGCGGCGTGCCACGCGCGGCGAGGTAACCGGGGCTGGCACAGTTGACCATGTCCATGCTGCCCAGCGGTCGCGCCACCAGCGTGTTGTCGTCCAGCGCACCGACCCGCAGCACGCAGTCGAAGCCTTCGCGCACCAGATCGACACGGCGATCGGTGCCGCTGAGTTCGATCTCCAGCCCCGGATGCTGTGCCAGGAAGGCCGGCAGCTGCGGCAGGATCAGGTGGCGGGCGAGCCCACTGGACATGTCCACCCGCAGTCGGCCGCGCAGCTGCGCGGTATCGCGGCGGAACATGCCCTGCAGGTCCTCCATGTCATCCAGCAGGTCGCGGGCGCGCTGGAACAGTTGCTCACCGTCGGCAGTCAGCTGCACGCGGCGCGTGGTCCGGTGCAGCAGCTGGGTGCCCAGCGCCGCTTCCAGCCGCTGTACCGCCAGCGACACGCTGGCCTTCGGCAGGCCCAGGCTTTCTGCCGCGCGGGTAAAGGACCCGCGCTCGGCCACGTGCAGGAAGGTACGCAGTTGCGCCACGCTGTCCATTGATTGTCGGCCGTGATTGAACAGTCATATCAGGATCATGCAGTTTATTCGTCTTCGCAAGCCCAATAGGCTGGTCCCCTACCCGCCCGTTGGAGTTGGACATGTCCGTTTCCCGCACCCTGCTGATCACCGGTGGCAGCCGTGGCCTCGGCCGCAACGCCGCCCTCGCCCTGGCCGCCGACGGCGCCGACATCGTGTTGACCTACCGCAGCCAATCGACTGCCGCCGACGAGGTGGTCGCGCATATCCAAGCGCTGGGTCGACGCGCTGCCGCGTTGCCACTGGACGTGGCCGACAGCACCTCGTTCACCGCGTTCGTCGAACGGCTGCAGGCCCAGCTCGCCGACTGGGGCCGTGAGCGCCTGGATGGCCTGGTCAACAATGCCGGCGAAGGCCACTACGCGCTGATCGCCGACACCACCCCGGCCTCGTTCGACCACCTGGTCAACGTGCACCTGAAAGGCCCCTACTTCCTGACCCAGGCGCTGCTGCCGCTGCTCGCCGATGGCAGCCGCATCCTCAACGTGTCCAGCGGGCTGGCGCGCTTCTCGCTGCCCGGCAGCTCGGCCTACGCGATGATGAAGGGCGGCATCGAAGTGTTCACCCGCTACCTGGCCAAGGAACTGGGCGCGCGGGGCATCAGTGCCAACACGCTGGCGCCCGGCGCGATCGAAACCGATTTCGGCGGCGGCCGCGTGCGTGACGATGCCGGCATCAATGCGATGGTCGCCTCGTCCACCGCGCTCGGCCGCGCCGGCAAACCCGATGACATCGGCCCGGCCGTGGTCGCGCTGATGTCGGCGGACACGCGCTGGATCAATGCCCAACGCGTGGAAGCCTCTGGCGGCATGTTCATCTAGGCGATCCGCAACGGCGGACTCAGCCCACGACCGGCGTCCTTTTTCCCGACGGGGAAAGGGGCGCCGACCGCACATCGCCGGCACCGCGCAGCTGGAACACCGCCACCGCCTCGGCCAGCACCTCCGCCTGCGCTTCCAGTGCACGCGCCGAGGCCGTGGCCTCTTCCACCATCGCCGCGTTCTGCTGGGTACTGGCGTCCATCTGCACGATGGTCTGGTTGACCTGGCCGATGCCGTTGCGCTGCTCCAGCGAGGCATCGCGGATCTGCGCCATGATCGGGGCCACCTGCTGCACGCTGGCCTGCAGTTCTTCCATGGTGGCACCGGCCTGGCTGACCGCACGCGTGCCCTGCCCCACCTGCTGCACCGAGTCCTCGATCAGTCCCTTGATCTGCCTGGCGGCATCGGCGCTGCGCTGCGCCAGCAGCCGCACCTCACTGGCGACCACGGCGAAACTGCGACCCTGCTCGCCGGCACGTGCCGCCTCGACGGCGGCATTCAACGCCAGGATGTTGGTCTGGAAGGCGATGCCGTCGATCAGCGCGGTGATCTCGCCGATGCGTCGCGACGACGCGCTGATGTCCTGCATCGAACGCTGCACCTGCCCCACCGCCTCACCACCGCGCGCGGCCACGGCCGCGCTGGCGCGTACCAGTGTGTCGGCTTGGCCGGCGGCATCGGCATTGCGCGATACGGTATCGGTCAGCTCGTGCATGGACGCGGCGGTCTCTTCCAGGTTGGCCGCCTGCAGTTCGGTGCGGGTGGACAGATCGGCGTTGCCGGCACTGATCTCACCGGCGGCATCGCCGATCGAACGCGCCGCCTGCTGGATGCCCGCGACGATGCCCGCCAGCTGGTCGACGGTCGCATTGGCGTCGTCGCGCATGCGCGCGAACACCCCGTCCAGGTCACCCTCCATGCGTACGCGCAGGTCGCCCAGCGCCAGGGCCGCCAGCAGTGCCTGCAGGTCGCCGAGGTTGTGTTCGAAGGTCGCCAGCAGGTGGTTGATGCTGGCCGACAGGCGATGCACGTAGCCCTGCTTTCCCTGCAGCGGAATGCGGCCGGCCAGCTCACCCTGGGCCGCCGCATCCACCAGCGCGCCGACTTCGGTTTCCAGCAGCACTTCCAGGGCACGGCTGCGCCACTCCACCACCTCGCCGAGCGACTGGCCGGCCTCGAAGATCGGCGTGGTCACCAGCTGCCAGGTCGTGCCGGCGTGCTGGATGTCGTACTCCCGGCGACCGCTGCCGTGGATCCGTGCCAGCGCGGGATGCAGCTTGTCCGCAGCCTTTCCCAGCACCTCGCCGTGTCCGGCACCGAGAGTCTGCAGCAACGCCGGGTTTGCATGGGTTACTTCGCCCTGCGGATTGACCACCATCAGGCCGGTCGAGGCACTGTCCAGTGCCTGCCGGGCGCGCGCGTTCTCCTGCGCCACCGCCCGTTCGCGCTCGATGCGTGCACGCAGTTGCTGCTGCATGTGGCCCAGCCGCTGTGCCAGCTGGCCGATTTCATCGTGCGGGTTATGCACGCGCAACACGGTGTCCAGCCGGTCCTCGGCAATATCCTGGGCGAAGCGCAGGGTGTCCTGGATCGGCCGGCGCACGGCGTGCAGCACCATCAACAGCGTGCCGATCAGCACCACGGCCACCGTCAGCAGCGAGGCGGCAAACAGCACTCCCAGACGCGTGGCCTGGGCCTGCTGGCGGGAGCGCGCCTGCTCCAGGCTGGCCGCCTGCGCCTGCTGGAAGGCCTGCAGCGCCGGGGTGATGCTGGCCGCTGTATCCACCAGTGACTGCGCCTCCACGTCCAGCCCCATGCGAGCGGCGGTGTAGGTCAGCAGGGCGCTCTGGTAGGTATCCATCAGATCGCGCAACTGCTGCTGCGCATCGTCCGGCAGGCCCGCCAACGCGAGATCGAACGGCAGTTTTTCCTCGCTGGCGCGGTCGGCATGCCGGGAGTCACCGCTCAGCAGCAGCAGGCTTTCCTGCCGGCGCATCCGCTGCACGTGCAGGGCCAGCAGCGGGCGTTGCGTTGCGTCCACCGCCGCCTGCACGGCGTCGGCCGCCTGCGCCAGCTGCGCCGACATCGCTTCGTCACCACGTCCCATTTCATCCACGCGCGCGTTGAGCGCGGCGATGCCTTCGGCGAACGCGTCGGCCTGGGTGGTGAGTTCGGCCAATGCCTGCCGGCGCGTCGCATCCATCGGCAGCGCCCGCAGCTGCTGCAAGGTGGCCCGCAGGCGCTGCTGGGCAAGCTGCAGCGCATCGCGGTCGGCAGCATCGAAACTGCGTGCATACTGGGTCTGCAGCCGCCTGGCTTCGGCGATGTCGGCGGCCAGCGTGGCGGCCAGTCCGGTGCCCTGCTGGTAGACCGCGAAGCTCTGTGCGGCACGTTCGCTGCCGTGGCTGGTCCAGCCGTACATCGCGGCAATGGTGACCAGGCCCAGGCCACAGACCAGCAGGCTGGCCTTGATCTTGGCGGCCACGCTGAGCCGGGCCAGGTGCTGCAGGGAAGGCCACGCGCGCGCCGCAAGGCGGCGCAGGCGGAGGGAGGCGGAACGCAGGATGTGGGGGGCAGCCGGCATGACAGGATCCGAGGCGGAATGACGCATCGGTATCGGCCTGCCCTGGCCGGACTTTAATCCGCTGTTGCCGGCATGTGCCGCGCTTCCCGCGCGACGCTGCTCGTTGTAACAGCGCCGCAAGTCGCATCGATGACAGCGCACGGCGCATGCTGTGGCCTGGTTCGCCGCGGCACCCCGGTCATTGCGTACCTCACCGCGCTCCGGCAAGGCCGGAAACGAACTGGCCGAAGCGTTCGCACGCTCCGGCCAGTTCGTTGTATCGCTCGTGCGGGACCTTGATCAGGCTTTGGCGAAGGCCAGCAGGTCGGCGTTGAACTGATCGGCGTGGGTCGAGGTCAGGCCATGCGGCGCACCCGGATAGACCTTGAGCGTACCGTTGGCGAGCAGCTTGATCGACTTCTCGGCAGCGGCCTTGATCGGCACGATCTGGTCGTCGTCGCCGTGGATCACCAGCGTCGGCACGTCGATCTTCTTCAGGTCTTCGCTGTAGTCCACTTCAGAGAACTCACGCACGCAGTCGTACTGGCCCTTCACGCCGCCCAGCATGCCCTGCAGCCAGAACGAATCGCGCATGCCCTGGGTGACCGCGTTGCCATCGCGGTTGGCACCGAAGAACGGCGTGGCCAGGTCCTGGAAGAACTGCGAGCGGTCACCTCCGGTGCCCTTGCGGATGCCGTCGAAGACGTCCAGCGGCGTGCCTTCCGGGTTGCCGGCGGTCTGCAGCATCAGCGGTGGCACCGCACCGACCAGCACCACCTTGGCGACGCGGCTGCTGCCGTGGCGACCCACGTAATGCGCCACTTCACCACCACCGGTGGAGTGCCCGACCAGGATCGCGTCCTTGGCCTCGGCCTGCTCCAGCACGGCGGCCAGGTCGTCGGCGTAGGTGTCCATGTTGTTGCCGTCCCAGGTCTGGCTGGAACGTCCGTGGCTGCGACGGTCGTGGGCGATGACGCGGAAGCCGTTCTGGCCCATGAACAGCATCTGCGGATCCCAGGCGTCGGAGCTGAGCGGCCAGCCATGCGCGAACACGATCGGCTGGCCGGTGCCCCAGTCCTTGTAGAAGATGCGGGCGCCGTCTTTGACGGTAACGAAGTGGCTCATGTGGTTGGCTCCTGTCGAAGTGGATGGAACAGTGGGTCAGATGTCACTGTGGGTATGCGGCACGGCGGCTTCCAGGGCATCGCTGCCGCCGACGAAATGACGTACCACCGGGTGCCGCTCGCCCCGGTGCAATGCACGCAGCTGCTCCTGTACGGCCTTGTCATCGGAGGTGATGCGTTCGTGCTGGCGCAGGTGCTCCAGCCACGACGCGGTGACGAAGTACTCCAGGTGCACGCCAGGGCTGGCGACATCCTCGGCCACGCCCCACAGCACCGCGCCATCGCGGCGGCGCACGCGTCCCAGCAGGCGCATGCACGCATGGAACGCCGCGCGGTCGGCGGCGTCGATGCGGTACTCCACCGTCACCAGCACCGGGCCGCGGTCATGCGCCACCGCCACCGACAGTTCCGGTGCAGGCCAGTGGCCGGCCGGACGCAGGTCCAGTTCTTCGGTGCCGGAGATGCGCACGCGCCATACCAGCAACCCCGCCACCACCGAACCGACCGCCGCCACCAGCAGCGCCAGGGTGGGCGTGCTGCGCTGGGCAAGTGCGCCCCAGCACAGCCCACCGGCGGCCATGCCCAGCGAGAACACCATGATGTACAGCGCCAGCGCACGCGCCCGCACCCACGCCGGAACCGCGGTCTGCGCGGCGATCTGCAGCGAGGACAGCACGGTGATCCAGGCAAAGCCATTGACCAGCATCGCCAGCGGCAACAGCACCCAGCTGCGCAGCAGGGCCAGCCCGACCAGGCTCAGCGCCAGTGCCAGCGTGGCCAGCAGCACCAGCAGGTCACGGTCCAGCCGCGCGCGCAGTTTCGGCAGCAGCAGGGCACCACTGACCGCGCCGATGCCCACGCAGCCCAGCAACATGCCGTACTGCCCTGCCCCGCCCTGCATCTGTCCGCGCACCACCACCGGCAACAGCGCGGTCATGGCGCTGGCGAAGAAGAAGAAGCCTGCGGATTTGATCAGCACCGCCTGCAGGTGGCCGGCCCGGCTGGCATAGCGCAGGCCGGATTTCAGCCCGGCGCCGAAGCCCTCCGGCGGCAGGCTGGAGACCTTCGGATCGCGCTTCCAGCGCAGCAGCACCACCAGCATGGCGGCGAAGCTGATCGCATTGAAACCAAAGGCCCACGTCGCTCCCAGCTGGGCGACGATCACCCCGCCGATGGCCGGGCCCAGCGACCGCGCGATGTTGATGCCGATCGAGTTCAGCGCCACGGCCGAGGCCAGCATCGGCGGCGGTACCAGTTCGGACACGATCGCCGCCTGCGCCGGCATCGCCATCGCCGCGCCGCAGCCCATGCAGAAGGTGAGCACCACCAGCAGGGTCGGGCTGAGCATGTCCAGGTGGGTCAGCACCGCCATGGTGGCGGCCACCGCCAGCATCCAGCCCTGGGTGGCCAGCAGGTAGCGGCGACGGTCGACGATGTCGGCCAGGGTGCCGGCCACCAGTGCCAGCAGCACGATCGGCACGGTGGTGGCCGATTGCACCAGCGCGACCATCAGCGGCGAGCCGGTGCGTTCGGCCATCACCCAGGCCGCGGCCACGTCGTTGACCCAGGTGCCGATGTTGCTGCCCATGATGGCCAGCCACAACGCGCGGAACATGCTGATCTGCAGCGGCGCCCAGGCGCCGGGTGCAGCGGGGGAAGCGGTGTTTACCATTGCCACGCTCCTACGATGGAGGCAAAAAGAGTGTTGCGGCCACCGGCCTGGCGCAGTGCCGGACCGGCATCCACCCACGCCAGCTGCCATTGCCATAGCCAGTCCTCGCTGGCCTGCCAGCGGGTTTCGGCCTTGTACTGGGTGCCGATGCGGCGCGCGCCACCGGCACTGCCGGGCAACGGCAGCAGCGGTGCGGGCGTGGTGTACACCGCATCGCTGCGCTGTTGTTTCCAGGCCAGCTGCACGCCCAGCTGGGTGCTGAGGCGTTCGCTGAGCTGCAGGTCCAGGGTCGGCTGCACGTCGAGCAGGTTGGCCGGCGCCAGCAGGCTGGCCTCGCTGAAATAGGACGACTTCGGGTACAGCGCGTTGAAGGTCTGCAGGCGCCCGTCGCCCGCATCGCGGTCACCGCTGGCGATGTCCAGCTTCACCCCCAGCCGCGGCTGCAGCGGCGCCTGGTGCCAGCGCCAGCCGGTATCGCTGGCCAGCGTCCAGGCCCGGATGTTCAGTCGCTGCGCCACGGTATCCAGATGCCCGCGCTGCGCCACCGCTTCCAGGTTCCAGTCGAGTGCATCGGCCTGGCCGAACCAGCGCGTGCCCAACGTCTGCCGCCGTTCGCGGCCGTTGCCGTCGGCAAAGCGTGCGCCGTCGCGCTGGTAATCCAGCAGGTAGGCATCCCATTGCCCGCCACGGCCCTGTACGGCGCTGGTCGCGTACGCGCCCCACAGGTGCGCGCCCGGCTCGCTGCGGTCGTCGAACGCGCCGGGGCGGTTGTCCACCGCGCGCAGCGCCAGCAGATCCAGCCGGCCGGCTGCGCCACGCCAGCCCAGCCGCACGCCATCGAACGCCAGCCGGATGTTCGGTCCATCGCGCACCGACAGCAACCGCGAACTGCCGTAGCTGGCTTCCTGCCGTCCCACCTGCAGCCAAGCATTCTGCCCCTGCCAGCGCCAGTAGGCCTGCTGCACGTCCAGCGCGCCTTGATCGGTGCCACCGGGCCCACCGGCGCGTCCCTGTTCGGCATGCACGCCCAGCTGCAGGCGTGCCTGCCAGTCATCGCGGCGATACGTCGCCGATCCCAGCGCGCGCAGCAGGCCATAGCCATCTTCGCTGCCGCCAATGCCGAAGCGGGTGGGGTCGAAGTACATCCCACGCAGCCGCAGCGAGGCGTCCCACTGCAGGTCGCCGTTGCCCAGCGCACTGCAATGACCCGCCTCGCAGCCGGCCTGCGCCCGCGCCTGTGCCAGCGCAGGCAGTGCCAGCACGGCAAGGATCAGAACGCGAAGCACGAACACCCCATGGCACCCCAGAACGCCTGCAGGTCACCGGTCGGTGGCGCATGGTGGGCGGCATGGCCGTGTGCGCCGTGGGTGGCACAGGGCGCGCCATGGTGATGGTGGTGCGCCATCGCCAGACCCGTGGCCGTGCCGCCGACGTGGTAGCCGCCGAAGCGGTTGACCGGTGACCAGTCCGGCATCGCCGGCGGCAGTACCGGTGCCAGCCCATCGTAGTCTTCGGCGGCGTGCACGATGCGTCCGCCCAGCACGGTCAGCACACTGGTGATGTCGGCGATCTGGTCGTCGTCCACGCGGAAGAAGTCGGCCGACAGCACGATGAAATCGGCCAGCTGGCCAGCCTTCAGCGTGCCCTTGTGGTCTTCATCGCCAGAGAACCACGCGCTGCCCTGGGTCCACAGGCGCAGCGCCTGTTCGCGTTCCAGCAGGTTCTCATCGCCATACAGTGCCAGCCCGCCCACGGTACGACCGGTGACCAACCACGACAGCGCGACCCACGGGTTGTAGCTGGCTACCCGCGTGGCATCGGTACCGGCACCCACCGGGACGCCTTCGGCCAGCATCCGCTTCACCGGCGGCGTGTGGCGTGCCGCCTGCACGCCGTAGCGTTCGACGAAGGCCTCGCCCTGGTAGGCCATGCGGTGCTGGATCGCCAGCCCGCCGCCCATCGCGCGGATGCGCTCGATGTTGCGCGGGGTGATGGTCTCGGCATGGTCGATGAACCAGTGCAGGCCGTCGAACGGCACCTCGCGGTTGACCTGCTCGTAGACGTCCAGGATGCGCGAGATGCTTTCGTCGTAGGTCGCATGGATGCGGAACGGCCAACGCTTTTCCACCAGCAACCGCACCACGTCATGCAGTTCCGGCTCCAGTTCCGGCGGCAGCTCCGGTCGTGGTTCGTTGAACAGTTCGAAGTCCGCCGCAGAGAACACCAGCATCTCGCCCGCGCCATTGTGGCGCAGCAGGTCGTCGCCCTGGCGGGGTTGCAGGATCTCGCTCCAGCGCTGGAAGTCACCGACTTCACCGCCCTTGTTCTGGGTGAACAGGTTGTAGGCGATGCGCACGCTGAGCTGGTCATCGCGGTGCAGCTGCTCGATGACCTGGTAGTCCTCGGGATAGTTCTGGAAGCCACCGCCGGCATCGATCACCGAGGTGATCCCCAGCCGGTTCAACTCACGCATGAAATGGCGTGTCGAGTTGGCCTGGTATTCGATCGGCAGCTTGGGGCCCTTGGCCAGCGTGGCGTACAGGATCACCGCGTTCGGCTTGGCCAGCAGCAGGCCGGTGGGATTGCCCAGCTTGTCGCGCACGATCTGGCCACCGGGCGGATCCGGCGTGTTCTTGTCATAGCCGCACGCGCGCAGCGCGGCGCGGTTGAGCAGCGCGCGGTCATACAGGTGCAGCAGGAACACCGGCGTATCCGGTGCGATGGTGTTGATCTCTTCCAGCGTCGGCAGGCGCTTTTCGGTGAACTGGGCAGCGGTGAAGCCACCAACCACGCGCACCCATTGCGGTGCGGGCGTGCGATCGACCTGCACTTTCAGCATGGCCAGCGCATCGGCCAGCGAGCGCAGGCCGTCCCAGCGCAGTTCCAGGTTGTAATTGAGTCCACCGCGGATCAGGTGGGTATGGCTGTCATTGAGCCCGGGCACCAGCCGGCGCCCCTGCGCATCAATGATCGTTGCCTCAGCGGACCAGCCGCGCATGATGTCCTCGTCGCTGCCGACGGCGACGATGCGCCCGTCCTGCACGGCCAGCGCCTGTGCATGCGGTTGTGCGGGATCAAGGGTGGTGATGCGGGCATTGCGGATGACCAGCGTGCTCATGCGACGCTCCTGCGATAAGGGGGAAGTAGCCGCCGCCAGGCCGCGGCCGGCCAGGCCCAGCGCGAGTGCCGCGCCAGCCCCCAGCAGCACCTCGCGGCGGCCAGGCCGGGAAGGATCGGAACTCATGACGGCACTCCAGGGGAAGCAAGCAAAGCATCAAGCGAGAACGTACCGGCACCGGCCAGTGCGACCGACAGCAGCAGCAAAGTCCACATCACCGGGTACTCCATGCCGCCGTGCATCCAGAACCAACCGCGCGGCAGCGCCAGCCATGCGGTGAACGCGATGAAGGCGGCACCGACCAGCGCCGCCGCATGGGTCTGCCAGCCAAGCAGCACGGCCAACCCGGCCAGCACCTGCAGCACCGCCAGCAGCAGCGGCAACGGCACCGCGGCAGGCAGGCCGAACCCGCGCAGTTCGCCGGCAAAGCCGGCAAGGCCCGGGCCGTTGAACCAGCCAAACAACTTGCCCAGCGCGTGTGGCAGCAGGAATCCTCCCGCCGCCACGCGCAGCATCAGCAGCGCCACGTCCAGGGCATGGCTGCTGCCCATGCTCAGTGACCGCCTTCCTGTGCGCCGAACATGGTCTTGGCGTACTGGATGCCCACGCCGTAGCCCCCTGCATGCTCGCGGGCAATGCCGGTGGTGAGGTCGTAGGTTTCACCGCGCGCCCAGTCGCGCTGCAGCTCCAGCAGGTACTGCACGCTGGTGATCGGCACCGCGCCGGCCTGCACCATGCGGGTGATGGCACGCTCGTGTGCTTCATCGCTCACGTCGCCGCAGGCATCGGTGATGACATGGATCTCGAAACCTTGTTCGATCGCCGACAGGGTCGGGCCGACGATGCAGACGCTGGTCCACAGGCCGGCGATGACCAGGCGCTGCTTGCCGATGCGGTTGATCTCATCGATCACGCCCTGGTCTTCCCAGGCGTTCATCGAAGTGCGGTCGAACACCGGCTGGCCCGGGAAGATCGCCGGCAGTTCCGGGAACAGCGGACCGGAGAACGACTTCTCGGCCACGGTGGTCAACACCACCGGTACCTTGAAGCCCTTGGCGCCCTTGCTGATCAGCGACACGTTGTTGCGCAGCGCGGAGATGTCGATGGTGTGGGTGGCGAACGCCATCTGCGACTGATGGTCGATCAGCACCAGCGCGTGGTCGGTCGGGGACAGCAGCGCCTTGCCGGGGACGGCGGTGGCCTTGTTCATGCGGTTGGCTCCAGTACGAGGGAAAAACTCAGTGAGGGGTTGCTGCGTGCGATGCGTAGCAGCGCGGACTGCAGCCGGTGGCGGCGCGGAACGTACGGGTGAAGTGGCTCTGGTCAAAGAACGCCAGTTCGCTGGCGATGCGGCCGACCGGCTGCGAGCCTTCACGCAGCCAATGGCGTGCCTGGTCGATGCGACGCTGGCGCAGCCACCCGGTCGGGCTGAGCCCGGTGGCGCTGCGGAACAAGCGGGCGAGGTGGAAGCGGCTGACACACGCAGCGGCGGCGATCTGCACCACGTCGATCGGCTGGCCGAGGTTGCTTTCCATGAACGCCTGTGCGCGCCGGACTGCTGCCACCTGCGCGGCATTGAGGCCAGGCAGGGCCGAAGGCGCGCCGCGGCACGGTGTGTCGGTGGCCATCGGCGGCGCTCGTGGTGGGGAGTGCATAGCGTGACGGCCGGCGCCCCGGCGCCCTACCCCCGACGGGGTGGGCAACCAGCTCACTCTTTCGGGGGAGCTGCACGCCGCGCCGCCACCAGCACACGGCGACCGAACAGGCAGGCGTCCAGCGAATAGGCGCCCGGGCCGAGCAGCAACAGGCAGCCAGGCAGCAGCACCAGCGCCATGCTGGCGCCCCCGCTCCACAATGCCAGCGTGGCCAACGCCACCGCCAGCGGGGTCAGCCCGCCGAGGGCCAGCAGCAGCGCCGCCGAGGCGGCGACCCACTGTTGCCACGCCGCCACCGGCCACGGCCAGCAGAGTGCAGCCGCCAGGCACAGCCGCAGCCACAGCAGGCCGATGCCTGGCGCACGATCAGGAAACATCACGAACAGACGCTGCATTCCACCCTCCCGTGGACCGTCCTGCATGGTTACCGGATCGCGCACCCACCGACCTGCCCCGAACGGGTAGGCCGCCAGTGCCACCGGCCTGCGAGAATGCGGCATGCCGCCCGCCCCTTCCCCGCTGCTGCGCCACCTGTGTACCTGCCTGCTGCGGGTGGTGTTGCTGTGGGTCGCGGTGCCGATGGCGGCGCGTGCGGCGCTGCCGGTGCCACCGCAGGCGCAGGCCGGGCTGCCCGGCTTCCAGCACAGCGCCTGGCGCGTCGGCCAGGGCGCGCCGGGAGATGTCTGGGACATCGCGCAGGACCGCCAGGGCACACTGCTGCTGGCAACCGGATCCGGGCTGTACCGGTTCGATGGCCACCGCTTCGAGCGCGACGTGGCGCCGCCGGGCAGCAGCTTCCCGTCCACCAACATGGTGTCGTTGCTGCTGGACCCCGACGACAGCCTCTGGATCGGCTACTTCCAGGCTGGTATCAGCCACCTCCAACGCGGCGGGCTGCACAGTTTCCTCAGTGGTCGCGACGTGCCCAGCGGCCCGGTGCCGCGCATGGCGCGCGATGGCAACGGACGGCTGTGGGCCGCGCTCAGTGGCGGCCTGCGCTGGCATGACGGGCAGCGTTGGCAGCCTCCCACGCCCGCGATGCAGGTACCCGACCTGCCTGCGCACTGGCTGCAGCGCGACCAGCAGGGAACGCTGTGGCTGCTGGCCGGCGGCGGGCTGTGGCGTCTGCCGCGCGGTGCCAGCCGCTTCGAAACCACCGACGTGGAGGTATCACCACGATCGGTGCTGGCCGAACGCGCTGACGGCAGCCTGTGGCTGGCTGATCGGCGTCGCGGGATCCTGCCACTGGCACGCCACGGCATGCTGCTTTCGCCTGCGCAACGCGAGTCCCAGCGCCTGCCCGACCTGCGCGCCGATCGCATGCTCTTCGCGCGCGATGGCAGCCTGTGGGCCTCCCGCATCGGCAGCGGCGGCGTGGTCCGGCTCAGCTTCGACGACGCGCAGCCCGGGCAGCTGGAAAGTTTCGATGTCGCGCAGGGGCTGACGTCGACCTCGGCCTCGCCGCTGCTGGAAGACCGCGAAGGCAACGTCTGGATCGGCACCAACCTGGGACTGAACCGGTTCCGCGCGCGCAGCGTGCATGCGCTGCAGGACGTCGGCCCGTCGGGTCCCTACCGGACGCTGTACCGCACCGCGGGCGGCCAGGTGCAGGGCTACGATGACGACCTGCGGACGTTCGACCTGCAGCGCGCCCTGGTCGACGCTGGCCCTGCGGCCATGCAGCGCGCCAGCCTGCAGTCGACCGTGCCGCTGTGGCTGTTCCACGATGACGTGCTGTACCGACGTACCGCTGGCAGGACGGTAGCGTTCGCCGCGCCGAGCTGGACTGCGGGGCAGTCCTTCAATTCGGTGTTCTTCGCCGCGCAGGGCGAGGCCTGGGCATGCGCTGGCCCCTACACGCTGCACTTCAAGGACGGTCGATGGCGCAATGATCCGCGTCTGCCCGCACGCAGTTGCAGCCTGGTCAGCGTGGACGAGCGCGGGCGCGTGCTGGTCGGGCATGACGATGGCACGCTGCACGTTGTCGATGGCCACTCGGTACGCGCTTACGGTCCGGCGCAGGGCCTGGATGTTGGTCCAGTCACCGCCGTGTACGCGCGCGGCGATGAACTGCTGGTCGCCGGGGAGTCCGGCCTTGCCGCACTGGAAGGCGCGCGCTTCCACGTGCTGCAGGCCGATATCCCCGGCGTGCTGGAAGGCATTACCGGCATCGCCGGTGAAGCAACGGGCACGCGCTGGTTGAACGGCAGCCGCGGCCTGCTGCGTACCGACGCCGAGGCGTTGCGGATGGCGGCGACGAGCGCACGGCCACTGTCGCCACGCCTGTTCGACGATGCCGACGGCATGCCGGGCATCGCCCTGCAGAGCAGCCCCACCGCCACGGCGATGCTGGCCGATGATGGGTTGCTGTGGCTGGCGACCAACCAGGGCCTGGCGTGGCTGGACACCGCCCTGCCCCATCGCAATGAACGTGCGCCGGACGTGCGCATTGGCGAGGTGTCCTTTGATGGGCAGCACGCACCGCTGCATGACGGACTACGGCTTCCCGCCGGCACCGACCAGTTGCAGATCGATTACGTGGCGCTGTCACTGGCCCGGCCCGAGCGCACCCGCTACCGCTACCAGCTGTCCGGCGTGGACAGCAGCTGGCAGGAGGCGGGCGGCCAGACCCGCGCGCACTACACCAACCTCGTCCCCGGCACCTATCGCTTCGAGGTGATGGCCGCCAACGAAGACGGGGTCTGGAGCAGCACGCCGGCCGTGCGCAGTTTCCAGATCGCCCCCACGTTCGTACAGACGCTGTGGTTCAAGCTGCTGTGCGTGCTGGCGGTGCTGGGCTTGCTGGTGATGGCCGTGCGCATCCGCAGTGGGCAGCTTGCCGCGCTGGTGCGGGCGCGGCTGCAGGAGCGCCATGGCGAACGCGAGCGGATCGCGCGCGACCTGCACGACACCCTGCTGCAGGGCAGCCAAGGCCTGATCCTTCGCCTGCATGCCATCAGCCAGTCCGCCCAGGCCTCGCCCGCCGTGCGCAGCAGCCTGGAGGCGGCCATGCAGCTGGCCGAACAAAACCTCGCCGAAGGCCGCGAACGCGTTGCGGCGCTGCGTGACGGCCCGGCTGCCGGCCAGGACCTGGTGACCGCCTTGGCGCATGTACATGAGGAATTCGCCGGCGAGGGGGTCAACCCGCTGCGGCTGACCATCGAAGGTGCGGCACCGCCATTGCAGGCCCACGCCGCCGAAGAAGTCTTCCTGATCGGCCGCGAAGCAATCCGCAACGCCCTGCACCATGCCCAGGCAGGTGCGATCGAAGTGGAGCTGGCCTACGGGCGCAGTTGCCTGCTGCTGCACGTGCGCGATGACGGTCGCGGCATGGTCGATACCCACGGCGCCGCCGACGGCCACTGGGGCATGCAGGGCATGCGCGAGCGCGCACGCCGACTGGGTGGGGAACTGCGCGTCTGGTCGCGTCCCGGGCTGGGCACCGAGATCGCGCTGTCGGTGCCCGCCAATCGCATCTACCGGCAGCGACCGTCGCCATGGCGACGCTGGTGGCCCAACAGGAAAACTCCCGCATGAACCCCAATGATTCCATCGGCGTGCTGATCGTCGACGACCATCCGCTGCTGCGCGATGGGCTGGGCGCGCTGCTGTCCACCCAGTCGGACATGCATCTGGTGGGCGAAGCCGCCGACGGCGAACAGGCAGTGGAAAGCTACCTGCGGCTGCGCCCGGACGTGGTGCTGATGGACCTGCAGCTGCCCGGCATCGATGGCGTTGAAGCCATCATGCGTATCCGTGCACGGGATCCCAAGGCCCGCGTCATCGTGTTGACGACGTACCGCGGCGACGTCCGCGCGGTACGTGCGCTGCAGGCCGGCGCCAGCGCCTACCTGCTCAAGGACATGCTGCGGCATGAGCTGATCGACACCATCCGCAGCGTGGCCGGGGGGCGCCGTGCCGCCATTCCGGCGCAGCTCGCGGCCAGCATCGCCGCCCATGTGGTGGAAGACCGGTTGTCCCCGCGCGAAACCGAAGTACTGGTCCACGTAGCGGCCGGCATGTCCAATCGGCGCGTGGGCGAGCAGATGCAGATTTCCGAGCAGACTGTCAAAGCGCACATGAAGAGCATCATGGAGAAGCTGGGCGTCGGTGACCGCACGCATGCAGTCACCATGGCCCTGCGCCGCGGCATCATCAGCCTGGATGATGACACCGGCGACCGCTGAGACGGATCAGAAGCGCACGTCCGCCTTGATGCCTACGACCACCGCATCCTTGCGCGATGCCAGCCCACCGGGGTGGCGCACGTACTGGATGCCGGGCTGCAGGTCCACTCCGGCGGCGGGCTTCCAGCCGTAGAAGACCTCGGCGACCTGCTCGCGCCTTGCGGGCGGGCCGCCGTGGCGCTGTCGCTGGCTGTTCGCCACGCGCGGATTGACCCGGGTGCTGGCAAGCCCCAGGCCGACCCGGTCATCCGGCCGCGAGCGCACCGTCCCGGTCTGGATCAGCTGCAGGCTGACCATCTGGTCGATGTCGCCGGTGCGGCGGTCGCCCTGTGCGAAGGCCAGTTGGGTCCGCAATCCCGATGATTCGCTGCCTGCGTTGCCGTGGGTCAGCTGCTGCTGCGCGCTGGCCCATCCGCCGTAGGCACCGGTACGCAGCAACGCCATGCCGCCGGCCGCATGCATCGGTAGCGGCTGCACCGCGTCCGCACGCGGCGTACTGCTGTACCAGCCACCCACCGCATACCGACCCTTGCGCCCATCGAATGACGGCTCCCAGCCCAGTTCCAGCGGTGTGAGGGTACCGACCGTGCCGGCCGGTGCCAGGCGCAGGCCGCCCCCACGTTCATCGGCATAGCGGGGGTTGACCTGGTATGCAGCCGCACGCAGGTAGACCGCGGGCAGCGGCCGGTAGGTGACCACCGCGCCCCATTGGCTGAGCGGCGAATTGAACCAGTAGTCGCCCCCGAACAGCGCCACCTGGCCACCGCACAGCGCCAGGTTCATGGCAACGCAGTCGAGCATGTTGAAGTCCTCCCCCACCGCGAGCCGGCCCGCCTTTGCATCGAAGCGGCCATCGGCGGACTGCCGCCCCAGCCACAGGCTGCCCAGCCGCGGGATGTGGCCACGCCCATGGATTTCCTGGCTTGCCATCAGGCTGCCCAGGCCGGCCCGGGCGGTGACGCTGTCTCCGTCGCGCAGGCTCAGGGAAAGCTGGGCACGGGTGCCGGACCAGCCCCACAACCGATCCAGGTCGAAGCGTGCGCTTGCGGACAGCTGGCCGGCATGGGCACTGGTGCGGCGCTGGCCGCCGGATGTGTTGCGCGCCGCTTCCACGGTGTAGCCGAGATCCAGCGTGATGCCATTGTCCTGCCATGCCGGGCGGCGCCCGCCCCAGTCACCGGTGACACCCTGTGCGAGCGCACCTTGCGCTGCCGCGGCGAGACCCAGGCCGGCCAGAACACGCAGCCCGATGAGAGAATTGTCCACGTCGACTCCTTGCTGCAAGGAGCCTCACGTGGCACGCCGTCCTGCGTTCACCCTGCGCCGCGATATGGGTCTGCGGAGAAGGTCACAGCCTGTGCTGCAGGAAGGGCGAAGAATGTCAGGGTGTGTCCGCGTGACTGGCGCGCCGCGTAGTCAGAAGCGACGTCGCCCATTCCCGGCGTACCAGCGTGCCACGTGCCCAGGCAGCCAGGGACGCGGGTCGATGTCCAAGGCGGCGTGCGCATCGAGCGCGTCACGCAGTGCCGCCTCGACGTCGGTCCGGTGGTGCCGCAGCCCTTCCTCTTCAGGCAGCTGCGCGGCTGACCACGCATACAGCCGGTCAACGCGCTGCAGCAGCATCGCCTGCAACCAGGGACGCAATGGATACACATGATGGCCGCGCGCTGCCAACTCGTGCACCGCCGCATCCAACGCCTCGCTGGCGCCGCGCACCCATTCGGTCCTGCCGCCCGCCTTCTGCTGCACGGTCAACGGTGCAGGCGAACGATGCAGCTTCAGCGGACGGCGCAGCTCCAGTTCCAGGTCACGCGCATCACGCTGGGTTTCCGTTTCCACCAGCCACCCATTCTCCAGGTCGAAGAATTCGAACCATCGCCGGTGCAGCGCACCGATGCGTCCGAGTGGATCGCGCGAGAAGCCTATCTTGCAGTAGTCCTCCCACGCGCAGGGAAACACATAGGTGAACCATTGGCCGTCGATCCGCACGTTCATGGCGGCGGCTGGCAGACCGGGCAGAAGAACGTGCGCCGCCGGGTGGTCCCCAGGTACTGCTTGGACACCGGTCCGCCACAACGGGGACACGTCCGCCGGGTATGTACCTGCCAATGCTTCTTGAGTTCGTACGCCTTCTTCCAGGCCAGGAAGTCGAAGCTGTACTCGCGTGCCTGGGTGATCACCTGCCCCAGCTTTCGCGGCGGGATGCTGGCGATGGTCGCAGCCGGATGCACGCGCGTGCGGAACAGCACCTCGTTCTTGATGATGTTGCCCACCCCGGCAAAGATGTCCTGGTCCAGCAATGCATCGCATATCAGCGTGTCCGGCCGTGCTTTCAGCTTGCGCCGTGCCAGCCTGGGATCCCACGCGGGATTCATCACGTCCGCGCGCCAGTCGTAGGCATCGTCGAGTGGACCTTCGATGTACTTCAACGAGCAGGTGTAGAGATTGAGCTCGCCGTTATCGAAGGCCAGCGAGGCACGCGCGGTCGTCGGCTTCCTTTCGTCGATGCGCCAGGTGCCGAACATCAGCAGGTGGGCGCGCAGGCTGAAGCCGCGGAACTCCAGCAGGAAATGCTTGCCCCAGCTGCGCACGGACACCACGCGCCGGCCCTGCATGCGGGCAAGGTCGAGGCTGCTGTTGCCGGAAGCCACGCGCACCGTGTGGTTGCGGAAACGCGCCGCGGCTTCACGCAGGATCACGATGGAAGGACCTTCAGGCATCGGCCGCCTCCAGCAGTGCCTGCAGGCGCAACGCGTTGGCCGTGGCGAATCCGTGCGCGGTGTTGTCGAAGATCACCCAGCAGGGGTGCCCCTCGGTGGATGCCACACGCACCTCTGCCGCCAGCCTATGCAGTGCCTGCTCGTCATAGTCGCTGTAATAGGTCCGCGGATTGCCATGCCAGCGCCAGTAGTGCCAACACGTCGCTCCGGCGGGCGTGGCGCCTGCATCCATGCGCGGCGGGTCCGCTGCGACACGCGCGATGCCGTGGCGATCCATCAACGCCTCCGCCGCTTCATCGAACCAGCCTGCGTGGCGGGGCTCGCACGCCACGGGCACGGCAGTACGCCGGCGCAGCATCGCAAAGAACGTGGAGGACACGCGCGCATCGAAGGCGAGTGACGGCGGCAACTGCAGCAACAGGCCGCCAAGACGGTCGCCCAGGTGGCCGCTTTCATCCAGGAACCGGTCCAGCAAGGCACCCGTGCCGCATAGCCGCAGCTCATGCGATATGGCGCGTGGCATCTTCACGGTGAACCGGAAGTGCGCCGGCACCGCTGCCGCCCAGCGCGCATAGGTTGCCGGCTGGTGCGCGCGATAGAACGAGGAATTGATTTCGACCACCGACAGACGCGAAGCGTAACGCTCCAGTGCACTGCCATCGGCCTCGAACGCTGTCCGGTAGCGCCCCGGTATCGACCACCCCGCACATCCCACGCGCACCTCGGTTGCCACTGCCTGTCCTCCCAACGCCTGCCCGCAGCGTCTCCCCGCGACCGTTAGCAACAAGCGAAGTGCGCATGCCTGCGCCGTGCAGGCGCCGCTTTGACTTCGTGCACACCGCTGTCGGTGCAGCCTGTTGGCATGCTCGATTTTCTTCCCCCGCAGTGGTCGGTCCTGCCCCGCGCGTTCTATCGCCGCCATCCCGCGCTGGTGGCCCCGGAGCTGTTGAACAAAGTGCTGCTGCGCGCGGATGGCCGCGCCGCACGCATCGTCGAGGTGGAAGCCTATGCAGGCAGCGAAGACCCCGCGGCGCACTCCTACCGAGGCATGACCGCGCGCAACGCCACCATGTTCGGCGAGCCGGGGCATCTGTACGTGTACTTCACCTATGGCATGCACTGGGGCAGCAACGCGGTCTGCGGCGAGGTCGGCGAGGGCGTGGGCGTTTTGCTGCGCGCTGCCGAGCCCCTGCTGGGCCTGGACGCGATGCGCCAGGCCCGGCCCAAGGCGAAGCGCGACCGCGATCTCGCCAGCGGCCCGGGGAAACTCTCGCAGGCCTTCGGCATCACCGGCACGATGGACGGTGCCGATCTGGTCGGTGCCGACCGCGGCATCGTGGTGGCCGATGATGGTACCGCGCCGCCGCGCGATCCGGTGGTGGGCCCGCGTATCGGCATCAGCCGGGCCATGGACTTCCCGTGGCGCTGGCACGTGGCCGACCATCTGCATGTTTCGGTGCGCCCGCGGCGCTGAGCACTGTCACCGGACGCGCTGCTGCCGGCAAGCTCAGCCCTCCCAGCCCAGCCCGCGCGGTGCATTGCGGAAGCCCGCCGTACGCAGTGCCTCGGTAACCCGGCCACGGCCGATTTCCGCATCGTTGATCCGGTCCAGGGTGAACGACTGGCGCCGGCCCCGTCGCAGCGCCGCGGCCAGCGCGCAGGCCGAAGCAGCCAGCAGATCGGCGTGAGCGGGATCCTCGCCGTCGAAGTACAGCAGCAGGGAACGTCCGCCCTGCGCCAGGTACATCCGCAGCGCACCGCCTGCCAGCACCACCAACGCGCCGGCCCGGCGCACCGGCCGCTGCCGGGCCCCATGCGCCGGCCACGCCAGCACCGTGCCGTAGGCGTTGGCAGGATCCACCGCCGACAGGCCGATGGCCGGTCGCGATGCGGCAGGCGAGGTGTCATCGGCGATATCGCGCAGCCGGTCGACGCTGGAGCGTTCGGCGAACTGCGCACCGCCCAGTCCTTCGACGAAACGGCCACGCAGCACCCGGCCGGCATCCTCCATGCCCCGGTAGACCTGCTGCAACGCAGGGAACCCGCCGGCGATGCCTTCCGCCACCGCCGCGCCGCGGGTCACCACGCCGTGGCGATCCAGCAAGGCGTCGGCCAGTGCGACCGCACGCACGGTGTCACTGGCAGCATCCCGCTGCAGCAACGACCAGCGGCCGGCCAACGAAGGCGCGTCGTAGGTCGCCGGGCCGGACGACGGCACCCCGGCGGCAGGCACTGCATCGCCCATCGGCACGCCCATGAACCCGCGGCGGCGCCGCGACGCGTGCGATGCGCGTGCGCGAGATGGCGCGCGGGCCATTGACAGCGCCCGCAGCGGCGCCCATATATCCGTGGCCACGCGGCCCTGCCAGGCGAGCCCCCACAGTGCGGCATGCAATGATTCCGGCGACAGATCGATGCCTGCTGCAGGGTGCTCCGCCGCCCGTATCCGGGCATGTACGCTCGTCGCCAGTTGCCGTGCAAAGAATCCACCGCCGTCTGCCAGCACCGACAGGATCACCTCCTGCAGCGGCGACACCGCGCCTTCGCTGATCACCGGCAGCGTCTCCGCAGAGATGTCCTGCAGATGCAGCGACACCAGCCCATCGTCCTCGCCCAGCGTGCCATGCCCACACCACAGCACGCTGCCGGTGGCCAGCAGCTGGTCCAGCAACGCAGGCGCATAATCCCGTACACGCGCCGGCAGCACCTGGTTCTCCCAGGCGGAGACAGGCAGCGGCACGCCAGCCAGTTGTTCCACTACCCGCAGCACGCCTTCGCTGCCTTCCAGCGTGCCGGTGGCCTGCACGGCGGAACCCAGTGCGGCATGCCCGGCCGCCGATCCCAGCAACGCGTGGCGTTCCAGCAACAAGCGCACATACGCGGTTCCCGGCACCGGTCGGGTCGCTTCGCGTGCCGCCTGCAGCGAGCGCACGCGCAGCCGGCGGAACACCGCCTCGGCCATCCATTCGTGGCGCGCCAGGGGCGTGCCGTGCGCTGCCGCCGTGGTCCCGAACTGGCCGCTGAGCAGCTTGCCCTGCTCGGCCAGGCGTGCCAGTGCGTTGTCGGCCACCGCGACGCCCAGCCCGAACCGGGCGGCCACATCGGCCGTGCTGAACGGACCACGCGTGCGCGCGAACCGTGCGACCAGATCGCCCAGCGGATCCGGCGACGGCAGCAGGAACACCGCGGGAATCCGTTCGGGAACCGCGATTCCCAGTGCATCGCGCAACCGGCCGGCATCTTCGATCGCCGACCAGCGTGCTTCACCTGCCAACACAACGGCGATGATGCGCTGCTCTTCCTGCAGCGCCGACAGGTGCGCGCGCACCTCACCATCGGCATCATGCAGCCGCACGGCAAGCTCGCCGGCAGACAACGGACCCAGTTCGCGCAGCAGGTCGGCAACGCCCTCCTTGCCCGCGGCACGCCGATCCGGCGCCAGCCGCTGCAGCTCGTCCACCACGCGCTCGACAACGCCAGCATCCAACAGTTCGCCCATGTCCACCTGGCCCAGCAGGTCAGCCAGCAGGCCACTGTCCAACGACAGGATCGAGGCGCGACGCTCGGCCAGCGGCACGTCGGTGCCGTACATGAACTCGGCGACGTAGCCGAACAGCAGGTTGGCCGCGAACGGCGATGGCACGGCGGTGGTGACCTCGGCGATCCGCACCTGGCCGTCGACCAGGCGCTGCATCAACGCACCAAGTGCATCGAGGTCGTAGACATCCTGCAGGCACTCGCGCGCGGTTTCGATCAGGATCGGGAACTCGGGATAGGCGCTCGCCACGTCCAGCAACTGGCCCGCGCGCAGGCGCTGCTGCCACAGCGGCGAGCGGCGTCCTGGCGTGCGCCGTGGCAACAGCAACGCGCGCGAGGCACATTCGCGGAAGCGGGCAGCGAACAGCGCCGAGCTGCCGACCGCTGCGGTTACCTGGCGCCGCAGCGGCTCGGGCTCGAACAGGAACAGATCCGCACCCGGCAGGTGCCCGCTGCTGTCCGGAATGCGCGCCATGATGCCGTCTTCGCTGGATACCACGGACGGATCGACGTGCCAGCGTTCGCGGATCCGCTCGGCGATCGCCAGCGCCCACGGATCATGCACGCGGCGGCCATACGGCGAATGCAGCATCACCCGCCAGTCGCCCAGTTCATCGCGGCAGCGTTCGACCACCAGTTGCCGGTCCGTCGGCAGCACGCCGGTCGCCTGCCGCTGCTCACCGAGCAGGCCGAGGATGTTGGTGATGGCGCGTGCATCCAGGCCGCTGGCCTGCAGCCGTACGGCCACTGCCTCTGGAACGGCGCCCTCGTCCTTCGCCGCGTCATCCAGGTCAGCCAGGAACGCGCCGATCGCCGCGCCGAGTTCAGCCGGACGGCCGGCATTTTCGCCGCGCCAGAACGGCAACCGGGCCGATCGACCCGGTGCCGGAGTGACGATCACCTGGTCATGGGTGATCTGTTCCACCCGCCACGAGGTGGCGCCGAGGGTGATCACATCGTTCACCCGCGACTCGTGGACCATCTCTTCGTCCAGCTCGCCGACCCGGCGCGAGCCGGCGCGCTCCTGACCTTCCGGCAGCACCACGCTGAACATGCCGCGGTCGGGGATGGTACCGCCACTGGTCACCGCCAGCTGGCGCGCACCGGGGCGCGCGGTGAGCTTTCCGCTGTCGCGGTTCCATACCAGGCGCGGTCGGAATCCGGCGAAATCGTCCGAGGGATAGCGTCCGGCCAGCATGTCCAGCACCGCATCGAAGGCGCTGCGTGGCAGCTCGCGATAGGGTGCGGCGCGGCGTACGCAGGCGTACCAGTCCTCCACGTCCAGCGCGTCCATCGCCACCGCGGCCACGGTCTGCTGGGCCAGCACGTCCAACGGATTGCGCGGTGGATCCAGCGCTTCGATGCGACCGGCCAGCATGCTGTCGACGATCACCGCTGCATCGATCAGGTCACGCCGGGTGCGCGGGTAGACGAAGCCAGTGGAGATGCCACCCACCTGGTGGCCGGCGCGCCCGACCCGCTGCAACGCACTGGCCACTGAAGGCGGTGCGGCGACCTGGATCACCAGGTCCACCAGCCCCATGTCGATGCCCAGTTCCAGGCTGGAGGTGGCGACCACGCAGCGCAGTGCGCCTGACTTGAGCGCTTCTTCGATCTCGCGCCGCTGTTCCTTGCTGACCGAGCCGTGATGCGAGCGCGCCAGCAGCGGCTCGGCACCAGTGGAGCGCCCCGCCGTGCCGCCATTGAACGAACCGAAGGCCGTGGCATCGCGCTGGCCCGGCGACCCGCCGCCCGCATCGGACTCCAGGCGCTCGGCATACAGTGCGTTGAGCCGTGCGGTCAGCTTTTCCGCCACGCCGCGCGAATTGGCGAACACGATGGTGGAGCGCCAGCGCAGCACTTCATCGAGGATGCTGGCCTCGACATGGGGCCAGATTGAACCCACCCGCGTGGACGACTCGCCCGCGCCGGAACCCGACCCCTGCGTGGGCAGGTCGGCCATGTCTTCCACCGGCACCACGATGCGCATCGCCAACTGGCGCGAAGACGGTGGCTGCACCACGCTGACCGCACGACCGCCACCGAGGAAGCGCGCCACCTCGTCCACCGGGCGCACCGTGGCCGACAGCCCGATTCTTTGTGCAGGGGCCTGCAGCAGGTTCTCCAGCCGCTCCAGGCTGAGGGCCAGGTGGGTGCCGCGCTTGCTGCCGGCGACCGCATGGATTTCATCGATGATCACCGTATGCACGTGACGCAGCGTGTCGCGGACGTTGGAGGTGAGCATCAGGAACAGCGATTCCGGCGTGGTGATCAGGATGTCCGGTGGACGCCGCGCCAGCCGCGCGCGTTCGGACGCGGTGGTGTCACCGCTGCGTATCGCCACCGACAGGTCCACGTCCGGATCGCCGCGCCGCGCGCGTTCGGCACGCACGCCCTGCAGCGGCACCTGCAGGTTGCGTTGCACGTCCGCCCCCAGTGCCTTGATCGGCGAGATGTACAGCACGCGGGTGGCCCCGCGCTGCGGTGGCGCGCCCGCACGCGCCTGCTGGTCGCGTTCGGTGAACAGCTGGTCGATGGCATGCAGGAACGCAGCCAGCGTCTTGCCCGAACCGGTGGGTGCGATGACCAGCGTGTGCTGACCCTGGCTGATCGCCGCCCAGGCGTGTACCTGGGCTGGCGTCGCGGCCGGGAACGCGCCGCTGAACCACGCGCGCGTGGCAGGGGCGAAGACGGCGGGAAGGGCGTCGAGAGAGCTGGGCATGGCCCATTATGCGAGGCCCGGCGTGCACGCTGCGGGCAGCCCACCGCGGGTCCCGCTGAAGCGCATTGCGGTGTGGCGCTGCAGCCATCGCAGCGCCACGACAGGCGGCGACGTGATCAGTGGATCGCGAGCTGCCTGATCAGTACGTCCGCGGCTTCGGTGGAGGACGCCGGATTCTGCCCGGTGATCAGCAAGCCATCGCGGACCACGTACGAGCCCCAGTCCGGGCCCTTGGAATAGTGGCCACCGTTGGCCTTCAGTTCGTCTTCGACCAGGAACGGCACCACTTGGGTCAGGCCCACGCCTTCTTCTTCGGTGTTGGTGAAACCGGTGACCTGCAGGCCTTCCACCAGCGGGCGACCCGTGGCGGCCTTGACGTGGCGCAGCACGCCGGGGGCGTGGCAGACCAGCGCGACCGGCTTGTCCGCTGCGATGAACGATTCGATCAGGGCGATGGAATCACGGTCTTCGGCGAGATCCCACAACGGCCCGTGACCACCCGGATAGAACACGGTATCGAAATCGGCCTGCGACACGCTGTCCAGGCGCACGGTGCGGGCCAGCTGTGCATTGGCCTCGGCGTCGGCCTCGAAGCGCCGGGTCAGCGCGGTCTGGAAATCAGGCTCGTTGCTCTTCGGATCCAGCGGCGGCTGCCCGCCTTTCGGCGAAGCCAGCACGATCTCGGCCCCGGCGTCCTTGAAGGTGTAGTACGGCGCGGCCAGTTCTTCCAGCCAGAAGCCGGTCTTCCTGCCGGTGTCGCCGAGTTGGTCGTGGGAAGTGAGAACGATGAGGACTTTCATGGGTGTGCTCCAGTGAGGTGCAGTACAAAGGAAATTAGACCGGTCGTCTAGACAATTGCGCGTGAAACGGGACAACGTGCCGTGCCCTGCGTTCAGGGAGTGGCGGTGTTGGCGTGGAGACCCAGCAGGTGACGGGTGGTGCGCAGCGCGTTGTCGAACGGCTGCGGAGTACGGACGATCTTGACCATGATGCTGGCGCCCAGCCACAGCTGGTAGAGGCTCTGCGCCAACGCCTTGGCGTCGTCCTGGACCGGCAACGAGCCTTCCGTCTGGCCGGCTTCGATCGCCGCGGCCATGCCGGCGATGATCGCCGCGGTGCCGCGATCCAGCGCTGATCGCATGCTGTCGGACAGGTCCGCCACCTCGGCGCCCAGCTTCACCGCCAGGCACTTGCCCTGGCAGTCTTCGAAGGATTGGTTGTCCTGCCAGGCGGCGAAATAGTCTTCGATCTGCGCGGCCTTGGTCTTGCCGGGCTGGCGGAAGATGCGCTCCATGTCGGCCACGTAGGCCTCGAAGTACCCTTCCAGCAGCGCCTCGCCAAAGGCATCCTTCGAGCCGAAGTAGTGGTAGAACGAGCCCTTCGGCACGCCGGCCGCGGCCAGCACTTCATTCAGCCCGACAGCCGAAAAGCCCTTGCCGCCCATGATCCGCTGGCCGGTGGCCAGGATCTTTTCGCGGACAGTGGGGGCGGTGGGAACGGAGTTCATGGGGGCGACTGTACGCTCGATTAGACCAGTCGTCTAGTGGCTGACCGCAACCACGTCCCGCTCACACCCGGATCGGCGCCGCCTGCGACAGGCTTTCCAACTGCGCGTCGATTTCGTCCAGCACCGGGTCGGGATCCATCTCCGGATCGGCTTCCAGCCGGGCAGCCAGCGCGGCCAGCGCCGGCCGCCCGACCAGCCCGGCGGCCCCATGCAGGCGGTGTGCGTAGAAAATGATGCGCGCGAGATCGCTGGCATCCACCGCGTCGCGCAGTTTGCGCAGGTCATCGGCCAGCAGCACGCGCAGGTCGGGCGCCAGCCGGTCGACGGTGTCCCGTTCGATGGCCTCCATCGCGGCCGTCTCCGCCGCCCGGTCGGCGGATCCCGCTGCGGCAGCGCGGCCGGTCCACAGCGACAGCATGCCCTGCAGTTCGGCCAGCCGGATCGGCTTCTTCAATACGCCGTTCATGCCGGCCTGCTGGCAACGCGCCAGGTGGGCCGCGTCGGTGGCGGCGGAAATGGCGATGATCGGCAGGTCGGCCACGCCCGGGATGCCCGCCGTGCGGATCATCCGGCTTGCCTGGTAGCCGTCGATGTCCGGCATGAAGCAGTCCAGCAGCACGATGTCCGGCAAGTCCGCGGTGAGCGTGGCCAGCGCCTGCGCGGCACTGTCGGCCAGCATCGCCACCGCACCCAGGCGGCCGAGCTGTTCCTCCAGCACCATGCGGTTGGGCGCATGGTCATCGACCACCAGCACGCGTACGCCCCGCAGTACGCCGCTCGGCGTGGCGACGGCAGGTGCGGACGCGGCATCGGCACGCGCGGCCGGGATCCGCAGCGACACCGTGGTGCCTTCGCCTTCCACGCTGTGCAGGTCGATCTGCCCGCCCATCAGCTGCACCAGGTCGTGGCTGATCGACAGCCCCAGGCCGGTGCCGCCGTACTGACGCGAGATGCTGCCGTCGGCCTGGGTGTAGGGGTCGAACAGGTGGCCCTGCAGCGCCGCGGGAATGCCGCAGCCGGTGTCGGTCACCGCCGCGTGCAACCAGGTTCCGGCCGGTGCGTGCTGCACCTGCAGCGTCAACCGGATGCTGCCGCGCTCGGTGAACTTGCGCGCGTTGCCGAGCAGGTTCATCAGCACCTGGCGCAGCCGGGTCGGGTCCAGCATCAGCCAACTGTCCTGCGCAGGTACCTCGACGACCAGCGCGATGCCGCGCTTTTCCAGTTCGCCCCGGAACACCGCCGCGACGCTGCGCCCCAGCGCGCGCACGTCCACCGGGATCTTCTCCAGCTGCATGCGGCCTTCGTCCAGCCTGGACAGGTCCAGCACGTTGTCCAGCAGGCCGGTCAGCGACTCGGCGGCCTCCTCGGCGGCCCGCACCAGCGCGCGCGGCCGGCCGGCGGGAACGTGGTCGGCGAGCACTTCGATCGCCCCCAGCACGGCGTTGATCGGGGTGCGTATTTCATGGCTCATGGTTGCCAGGAAGCGGGCCTTGACCCGCTCGCTTTCGATTGCCGCCGCACGTGCGCGCCAGGCCCAGCGCGCGACCACGCCCAGCGCCAGCACCAGCAGGCCGATCGCCAGCAGCCAGGGCCAGTTGTAGCGCAGCACGGTGGCCACGCTGGGCGCACCGTAGTCCTCTTCGCGCAGCCATTGCTGGCGGATCTGCGATTCCTCCTGGGTGTTGATCGACGCCATCGCCTTGCCGATGATCGCCTCCAGCTGCGGCCAGTCGCTGCGTACCGCGAACTGCGCCTGCATCACCAGGTCGATGCGCGGCCGGGAGATATGCAGCTCATCGAGATACCGGCGCGCGACGAACGGCTGGAAGGTCGCGTTGGTGCCCATCGCGGCGTCGGCCTGGCCGTCCAGCACCTTCTGCATGGCGGCCTGCGGGGTGTCGGTCGGCACGACGATCAACCGCGGGTAACGGGCCTGCAGGATCCGCGCGTAGTCCCCGGCGGCACGTGCGGCGACCCGACGCCCGGCCAGCTCCTGCAGGTCCCACACGGCCGGCGAATCCGGGCGCGTGAACACTACGCTGTAGGCCGACAGATAGGGCCGGCCCAGGCGCACCACCGCGCGTGTAGCCGGTGACAGGCGTTCATCCATGGCGTTGAGCAGCATGTCCGCCGCGCGCGATTGAACCGCCCGCTGCGCAGCAGGCCAGTCGGCCGCCTGCACGAACTGGAACTGCAGGCCGGTGCGCGCGCCGATCAGCCGCAGGTAATCCCCCGACAGCCCTTTCAGCTGGCCATCGCGGACGTATTCCAATGGCGGAAGGGTGGCATCGGAGGTCACCCGGATCACCGGATGGGCGGCGATCCAGGCCTTTTCAGACGGGTCCAACAGCGCAGTGGTCGGCGTTGCGGCGGCCGCCGGCAGCACCGCGGCCCCGACCAGCAGGCAGAAGGCGACGCAGGCCCAGGCGCAGGCACGAAGGCGCGACGGTCGGTGCGTCGGAAAAAGTGTCCCCATCCGGCAAGGATACGCCGCGACAGGCCCGTTGGCGGCGGGTACGGCGCGTCAGCCAGTCGGCTGCCGATCCAACGAACCGCCAAAGTCAGCACACATTCGTTGCAGTACGGTTAATCTTCTGTTAATTATTGGTGCAGCGCAACAGATCCGCTGGCGCGCAGGGAGAACCAACAGGATGAACCACTAACCGAACGACAACCCAACAACCAGACTGCAAGGTGCATGCATGAACGACCGCATTGGCAAGTGTGTTCACGCTCCGAAAGCCTTTTCGCCATTGGCATCTGCAGTACACGTGGCGCTGGCGACCGCCCTGCTGGTCACCAGCACGGGAGCGCTGGCACAGGACAGCCCGGCCACGCCCGAAGCGGCCACCAACCTGGACACCGTGTCGGTGCTGGGCAGCCGCACCAAACCACGTACCGTGTCCTCTTCGGCGGTACCGATCGACATCATCAGCGGCGAAGAATTCCGCAACCAGGGCGCCACCGATGCGCTGGACCAGCTGAAGGTGCTGGTGCCCTCCTTCAACGTCAGCACCATTCCCATCGATGACGCCGCAAGCCTGGTGCGCCCGGCCAACCTGCGCGGCCTGCCGCCGGACAACACCCTGCTGCTGGTCAACGGCAAACGCTTCCACCGTGCGGCGGTGATCACCTTCCTCGGCCATGGCCTGTCCGACGGTGCGCAGGGTCCGGACCTGTCGGTGTTCCCATCGCTGGCGCTGGAACAGGTGGAGGTGCTGCGCGACGGCGCCGCCGCCCAGTACGGCTCGGACGCCATCGCCGGGGTCATCAATTTCGGCCTGAAGAAGCTGCGCGAAGGCGGCACCGCCGAAGTGTTCACCGGCAAGTACTACGAAGGCGACGGTCTGACAACGCAGTACTCTGCGCAGATCGGCCTGCCGCTGACCGAACGCGGGTTTGCCACGCTGACCGCCGAATGGCGCAACGCCGATGACACCTCGCGCAGCGTGCAGCGTGACGATGCCGCCGCCGCGATCGCGGCCGGCTATCCCGGGGTCGGCCAGCCGGCGCAGGTGTGGGGCTCGCCGAAGGTCGATGACGACTTCAAGCTGGTCTACAACCTGGGCCTGTCCACCGACAACGTGGACTTCTATCTGTTCGGCAACCATGCCAAACGCGACGTGGACGGCGGCTTCTACTACCGCGATCCCACCGCGCGCTCCGGCGTGTATTCCAACGATGGCGGCGACACCCTGCTGGTCGGCAACCTGACCGGCGCCGGTGCCTGCCCCTCCATCGCCCTGCGCGACGGCAGCGGCGCCCTGCTGCCGTACGCCGGCGTCAGTGCAGCGGTCGCGGCCCTGCCCGCGAACTGCTACACCTTCCTGTCCAGCCTGCCGGGCGGCTTCACCCCGCGCTTCGGCGGGTCGCTGGAAGACACCTCGGTATTCGCCGGCGCCAAGGGCACCTGGGAGGACTGGTATTGGGACGTCAGCGGTTCCTGGGGCCGCAACGAGATCGACTTCACCATCTACAACACCGTCAACGCCTCGATGGGCCCGGTGCAGCCGCCTGGCCTGTCGTTCAAGCCCGGCGGCAACACCCAGACTGAAAAGAACCTCAACGTGGATGTCAGCCGCGATATCGCCACCGGCTTCAGCAGCCAGCCCCTGCGGCTGGCCATGGGTGCGGAGTGGCGCGAGGAAAGCTTCACCATCAGCCCGGGTGACGGCCCGTCCACGGCGATCGGCCCGCTGACCCAGCAGGGCTTCGCGCTGGGCTCCAACGGCTTCAACGGCTTCAGCGCGCGCACCGCCGGCACCTTCGACCGGCGCAACTGGGCCGCCTATGCAGACCTGGAAGCACAGCTCACCGAACGCTTCCTGCTGGCCGGCGCGCTGCGCTACGAAGATTACGATTCGTTCGGCAGCACCACCACCGGCAAGCTCACCGGCCGCTTCGACTTCACTGAAACCTTCGCCGTGCGCGGTGCCTACAACACCGGCTTCCGTGCCCCCACTCCCGGCCAGGCCAACATCAGCCAGATCAGCACCGTGTTCGGTGGGACCGCGCTGGAAGACATCGCCACCCTGCCCCCCACTGATCCGATCGCCCAGCTCAAGGGCGCCCAGCCGCTGACCCCGGAAGAGTCGAAGAACGTATCGCTGGGTGCGGTGTGGACGCAGGGCGACTGGCTGTTCACCGTGGATGGCTACCAGATCAAGGTGGAGGATCGCATCGCGCTCAGCACCAGCTTCGCGGTGACCGCGGCCGAGCGCGCCGCGCTGGTGGCGGGCGGCAATCCAGAGGCGGCATCGATTTCCCAGGTGACCTATTTCGGCAACGCCTTCGACACCACCACCACCGGCGTGGACGTGGTCACCAGCTACCGCAGCGATCACTTCGGTGGCACCACCACCTATGCGCTGGCGGCCAACTGGAACCGCACCGAAGTGGACCGCTTCGATACCGACTTCATCGATGCGGCCCGCGTCTACAAGCTGGAAGAGTCGCTGCCGCGCACCAAGGGCTACTTCAGCGTCAACCACCAGCGCCAGGTCTTCCATGCCAACCTGCGCTTCAACTATTACAGCAGCTGGTACGAAGACCACCTGGACAGCGGGGTGGTCTCCGCCGATGACGGTGGCCTGCCGATCCACGCCGGCAGCACGCTGATCGTGGATGCCGAAGTGGGCTGGAAGTTCGTGTCCGGGCTGTACTTCAGCGTGGGCGCGCAGAACCTGTTCGACCGCGTGCCGTCGAAGAACCCGTGGGCCGGCGTGGCCGGCGCGGAATACCCGGTGCATTCGCCGTATGGCTTCAACGGCGGGTTCTACTACGCCCGGCTGGGCTGGACGTTCTGACCCGAGCGAAACAGAGGGGCAGGCGGCGGCGTGCCATGATGGGCCGCCGCCTGTCCCCACCTGGCCGGGCATTTCAAACATACGCTTGAAACGCGCATAACTTCGCCGAACTGGACATCAACTGCAGCTTCCGCCAGACTGCCGCCCTTTCCCGTTGTTCGGTCCCCATGGCGCAACTGCTGGTACTGCACGGCCCCAACCTCAACCTGCTCGGCACGCGCGAGCCGGGCGTCTATGGCCACACCACCCTGGCGCAGATCGACCAGGCGCTGCACGCGCAGGGCGCGGCGGCCGGGCACGCGGTGGAAAGCCTGCAGTCCAATGCCGAACACGTGCTGGTGGACCGCATCCAGGCCGCGGGAAGTGACGGCACCGCCTTCATCCTGATCAACCCCGCCGCATTCACACACACCTCCGTGGCCCTGCGCGATGCGCTGGCGGCGGTGGCCGTGCCGTTCATCGAAATCCACCTGTCCAATCCACATTCGCGCGAACCCTTCCGCCAGCACAGCTATTTCAGCGACAAGGCGGTCGGTGTCATCTGCGGTTTCGGTGCCGACAGTTACCGTTATGCGATGGATGCCGCCCTGCAGCGGCTGTCCAACGCCTGAGCTTCGAACGGGCGCCTGCGCCCTTCCCATCCAGATAATCAAAACAGAAGAAGAGGCCCTCATGGATCTGCGTAAAATCAAGAAGCTGATCGACCTGCTGGAAGAATCCAACCTGGCCGAGATCGAGATCAAGGAAGGCGAAGAGTCGGTACGCCTGTCGCGCGCCCCGGTCGGCACCTTCGCGCAGATGGCCGTGCAGCCGCAGATGATCGCCGCGCCGGCCGCCGCTGCCGCCCCGGCCATGCCGATGCAGTCGCCGACCGAAGCCTCCACCGGTGGCAGCGCCAAGCCAGGCAACGCGCTGCCGGAAGGCCACGTGCTGCGCTCGCCGATGGTCGGTACCTTCTATGCGTCGGCCTCGCCGGACAAGCCGGCCTTCGTCAGCATCGGCCAGCAGGTCAAGGAAGGCGAGACCCTGGCGATCATCGAAGCAATGAAGATGTTCAACCCGATCGAAGCCGATGCGTCGGGCACCATCGTCGCCATCCTCGGCGAGAACGGCCAGCCGGTTGAGTTCGACCAGCCGCTGTTCGTGATCGGCTGAGGGGCCGGCCATGCTCGATAAAATCGTCATTGCCAACCGCGGGGAGATCGCGCTGCGCATCCTGCGCGCGTGCCACACCCTGGGCATCCGCACGGTGGCCGTGCACTCCACCGTCGACCGCAACCTGAAGCACGTGGCCATGGCCGACGAATCCGTCTGCATCGGCCCGGCGGCCTCCAGCGACAGCTACCTCAACATCCCGGCGTTGATCGCCGCCGCTGAGGTGACCGACGCCCAGGCCATCCATCCCGGCTACGGTTTCCTGTCGGAAAACGCGAACTTCGCCGAACGCGTGGAGGAATCCGGCTTCATCTTCATCGGCCCGAAGGCCGACACCATCCGCCTGATGGGCGACAAGGTGGAAGCGATCCGCGCCATGAAGGCCGCCGGCGTGCCGTGCGTGCCGGGCTCGGGCGGCCCACTGGGCGATGACATCGTCGCCAACACCAAGATCGCCCGTGAGATCGGCTACCCGGTCATCATCAAGGCCTCCGGCGGCGGCGGCGGTCGCGGCATGCGCGTGGTGCATGCCGAAGCCTCGCTGAAGACCTCCATCGAAACCACCAAGAGCGAAGCCAAGGCGGCGTTCGGCAACGGTGAGGTGTACATGGAGAAGTACCTGGAGAATCCGCGCCACGTGGAAATCCAGGTGCTGGCCGACGGCCAGGGCAACGCCATCCACCTCGGTGAGCGCGACTGCTCGATGCAGCGCCGCCACCAGAAAGTGGTGGAAGAAGCACCGGCGCCGGGCATCAGCGACGAGGCCCGCGAGCAGATCGGCAAGGTCTGCGTGGAAGCCTGCATCCGCATCGGCTACCGCGGCGCGGGCACCTTCGAATTCCTGTACGAAGACGGCCGCTTCTACTTCATCGAAATGAACACCCGCATCCAGGTGGAGCATCCGGTCACCGAAATGGTTACCGGCATCGACCTGGTGGTGGAACAGCTGAAGATCGCCGCCGGCCAGAAGCTGTCGATCAAGCAGAGCGACATCGTGCTGACCGGGCATGCCATCGAATGCCGCATCAATGCGGAAGATTCGGAAACCTTCGTGCCGAGCCCGGGCCAGATCACCGCCTTCCACGCACCCGGCGGTCCCGGCGTGCGCGTGGATACGCACATCTACGCCGGCTACCGCGTGCCGTCGAACTACGATTCGATGATCGGCAAATTGATCGTGCACGGACCGGACCGCGAAACCGCCATTGCCCGCATGCGGGTGGCGCTGAGCGAGATGGTCGTGGATGGCATCAAGACCAACGTTGCCCTGCAGCAGCGGATCATGCGCGACAAGGGCTTCCAGGCCGGTGGACAGAACATCCATTACCTGGAAAAACGCCTGGCCGAGCGCAAGACCAAGTCGATCGCGCTCACCTGATCGCACCCGCAAGCGCCGGCCCGAGGGCCGGCGCTGCCCGTCATTCGTAGCGCAGCGTCACCACCATCGCGCCATTGGCCGGACCTGGCCGCACGTGATCTTCCATCTGGATGTAGCGCGCGCGCAGCGGGATGCGGTAGTTTCCCCTGGCCACCTCGGTCAGGGTCAATCCACTGTCCCGGAATACGCCGAAGCCCACCGGCGTGCCGTCGGGCAGCGCCACCTGGATGCCGAGGCCGCGCGCGGCCGGGTTGTCCGGGTAGTCCTGCAGGGCCATGATCGAGCGGGCTCGATCGATGATGGCGGTCGTGGGATCGAGCCGGACGCCGAGCGCATTGTCGCGCCTGTCGGCGATGACTTCGACGACCCCACCGTCTTCGCGGACGTAGGAACGCGCCTTGCCGAAGAACGCCGGGCATCCACTCAGTTCAATGGCATGGTCGACCCATCCCGACACACGACCGACGCCGGTGAAACTGCGCTGCGCATAGGTACCCAATGGCACGTCGATATCGCGCACGCTGCAGGTTCCGGTGACGATGTTCAGCTGGCCCTGCACGTTGGCGTGCCACAGGTCCAGCTCCGTACCGGGGCCCCAGTTCAAGGTCCAGCGGATCGTGGGAAGGGTCGAACCCTGCAGCGTGCCAGCCGACACCGGCCCGATCTTGATCAGGTTGAAGGTGAACTGGGTCATGATGTTGGAGATGATGCCGCGTGGCCCAAACGGCAGGCTGCCGAAATGGGCGGGAATCGTGCTTCCGTTCCGCGCAATGTAACGGATGCCGATCCCGGGGATTCCGGTCTCGTACACGCCCGGTCGACCCGGCACCGGGGCAGTCGGCGCACGCAGCCACATGTAGTCCCAGCGCGCTTCGCTTTCGACGTCGCTGCGGCAGAGGGTCTGTCCGCTGACAGCGGCAGTGTGCCCGCCGTAATAGACCACCGTGCCATTCGGCACGTCGGCACCCACCGTGATGTTCCCCTGCAGCGGCAGGGATAGCTGGTAGGGCGCTGTCATGCCGTTTGCGTACTCGCAACTCTGTGCCATGGCCGGCGCCACCCAGCACAGGGCCGATACCAACAGCAGGCGTAATGCGATGCAAGGTTTCATGGTCACCACCGGAAGGAAGGAATGCAGCGATAAGGACGGCTCAATTGCGTCATATCTTCCCCTGCTTGGCGTGGGCGTGACATGGGACCGGTCCCAAACCTCCCGCCAGACGTGCTCCACTCAGCCCACGTTGCAGCCCCGGATAGCAACGCGCGTAGGTGGGCTACGTCCACCCCGCCTCGCTGACGCTCATTCGTAACGGAGCGTCACCACCATCGCGCCATTGGCCGGCCCTCCCGCAACGCGTTCCTCCACCTGGTAGTAGCGGGCGCGCAAGGGGATGCTGTAGCGGCCGTTGGGCGTATCGCTCAGCACCAGACCGCTCGCCCGGAACACGCCATAGCCCACCGGAGTGTCGTTCGGCAGGGCGACCTGTATCCCGACGCCCTGCGCCGGAAAAGTGCCGGGTGCACGCTGCAGTGCCATGACCGACTGCGCGGCGTCCACGATCGCGGTCTGGGGATCAACGCGGAAACCAATCGCATTGGCGCGACCCTCGTACAACCGCTCTGCCGTGCCGTCGTTATTGGTATGGAAGGAACGACGCCAGCCGGGAAACACCGGGCACTGCTCCAGTGCCACGGAGAAATCAACCCACGGCGTTGCGCTGCCAGGTCCGGTAAGCAGGCGCGCGGGATGGCTGCCCAATGGCACGATGGCGTCGCGGACGCTGCAGGTGCCGATCACGAGGTTGAGCTGGCCCTGGACGAACGCGTGATACGCCTCAAGCTCCGTTCCCGGGCCCCAGCGCACCACCAGTCGTGGCGTAGGTAGACTGCTGGCCAGCAGCGTACCCGGTGAAATGGGGCCGGTCTTGATCAGTTCGAAGGTCAGCGCCTGCAGGATGTTGCGGGCAATGTAACCTGCGCCCAACTCATTGCGGCTGATGACTGCCGGCACCGTGTTGGCCGCTCGCCACCAGCGGATCGCAACGCCGGGAATGCGGGTCTGGTAGAACCCTGGCCGCCCCGGCACCGGTGCACCCGGGTCCCCGATGTATTCCAGTTGCCATTCACTGCGGCCCGTGCCGCCGCCACAGACCACTGTCCCGGGAATGGTGGCGCTGTGGCCGCTGTAGTAGATGACGCTGCCGACGGGCACGTCGGCGCCCACCGTGATGGTGCCCTGCAAGGGCATCGTGACCCGCTGCGGACCGGTGATTCCGCCGCCGTAGCCGCAGGTCTGCGCCAACGCCGACCCCACCCAGCACAGGGCCAATGTCAACAGCAGGCGGAGTACTGAACAACGTTTCATGGTCACCACCTGACAGGGCAAGAACAAGGCGTCGAGAAACGCTCGATTGCATCGAATTCTCCGCCGCCGTGTCCCCGGATGGCATGGGACCGGACTGAAATCGTCGCGCCCGGGCGCCTACTCCGGCCTCATTCGTAACGCAGGTCTGCGCCCAGCGTGACCGTGGCCCGCAAGCGAAAAGTCACCTGACAGGAATGGGGCATTCCGGAGGCTGGCAGCAACACTGCGCCAGTGCCGGGCCTGCCAGCGCGGAGTGGCTATTCCGGTAGCGGGACGACCGCTTCCTGCACCGCGCCAAGGTCGGTGATGGTGCTGTACGCGATGCTTCGCTTGCCGGACGGCACCGCGGACAGGCCTTCAAGGACAAACGTCCGCGACGACCGCGGAGCGACCATGCCACTGCCTGCCTGTCCCGCTTCGACGCCGCCCACCCGCAGGCCGACGTCGGCGAAGCTGACGTGCCACGGGGTGGGATTGTCGACCTGCAGGGAAACACCCTGCGCGCCGCGCTGCAGCGACCAGCGCAGCTGGCGGTGCGCCGTTTCCGCATCGCCGGGCAATCCAGCCGGCCGGTAGAACAACTTTATCCGGCTGCGGAAGGCCAGCTCCAGCCGTTCCTCGCTGCTGTCGGAGGAAGGCGGAATCTCCAGCATGTTCAGCCAGAACACCGACTCGCGGTCGGTCGGCTGGGCAGGGCCGGCGAAGCGGATGCGCATGGCCTGCTTGTCGCCGCCTTCCATGCGCAGCAGCGGCGGCGTCACCACGAAGGGCGCCTTGGCCAGTTCCGGCGGCGTATCCTGGTCGCCGTCATCGATCCACAGCTGCACCAGCGCGGGGCGTTGTCCCGCATTCTGCAGTGAGACGGTGACCTCTTTTTCCTGGGCGGGATAGACCACCCGCGTGCCTGCGATGACCACGCCAGCGTGCGCCGGTGTAACGGGCAGCAATGTGGCAAGGAACACCAGCGCAGGCAGTATCCGCATGACAGCAGTAACCATGGCCTTCTCCGACAGGGCAGTGTCGCCGCGCAAGCGCGGTCGACACCGTCAGGATGGATCCATTAACGCTGTTTCACGCCATCCCTTGGAATAGGACCGGACCCAATCCATGCCGGCCAGGGCCTGGTCCGCCGCGACGCCGGATCAGCGGCGATCCGCCGCTTCGGCCGGAACCTGGCTACCCGCCAACGGACGCACGCCGTTGGGCGAGGACGGGTCGACGATCACCATGGTTTCAGTAGAGCCATCCGGCCACACCACCTGGAAGGTGCTGCCCGCCGGCAGCGAGGTGAATGGCATGGCACTCTGCGCACGGAACACCGCCGCCACCTGGCTGGCGCCGACGCGGCGCGCTTCCGGCGTGGACTGCACCTTGGTCAACTCCACCGTGGACAGTCGTCGGTAACGGTCTTCCTGGGTATCGATCATCAGCAGGCCGACCGCACCCGCCGAATAGGCGACGAACAACGCCACCCAGAACCAGAATTTCGCCCCGTGCAGGATTCGACGGTACTTCATCGCCTTTTCCTCTTTCCAATCAGTTCTTCGACCCATTCGGTCATTTTTTCGGCACCCTGCCGCGATACCGCAGCGTCGTATACAAAATCTGTGAAGTCCTGCCCCTCATCCTGGCTGCAGATGCCACCGTTGGCGCAGAAGCTGTTCATCAGCACGCTGTCGCTGCCGCACGGCATGCCCAGCTCGCAGGCCGCCACGCGCCAGGCCAGTTCACTCAGTGCCTCCCCGGCCACCATGCCGGTCATGGCCCGGTCGCCGGACGCGCGCAGCCCCATTGCCGGGGCCAACGCCATGTAGGCTTCCGGATCATGCGAATCGCGCACGCGCTCGACCAGGCCGCGCCGGTAGTCTTCGTCGCTCTGCAGCGGCTGGCCGTCGGCCAGCAACGAGGCTTCGGCGGCCAGGTTGCCGCCCTGCGCGGCCTGGCGGCGCTGCGCGAACACCAGCGGATAGCCCAGCCCATCACTGGCCACGAAGCCGCCGCAGCGCGCGGCGACACGCTGGCGTGCGGCGGCCATCGCGGTCGCTGCACGCTCGCCCATCCCGGTCAACACACTGTTGTCCAGCTGGTAGCCGCCGGGATCGCTGGCGTACTGGCTGCAGTAGTCGTAGACCCGGCTCAACATCCAGCGCGCCTCGACGTTGCCACTGTCGGCCTGGCCGCGCAGGCGCTGGGCGAACGCGAACAGATCGGTGTTGCCTTCCATGTCGGCGCGGATGTCCAGCGGCAGCCCGGAAGGCACGGCGTTGAGCGGAAGTTCGCTGGCCCCAAGCCGGCGTGCCAGGGCCGCAGGCAATGCCGTGGGCGTGGCCTGCGTGTCCACTGGTTGCGACATTCCTGCGTCCATCGCAGCAGGACCGGATTCCTGCGCATGCAGCAGGTGACCGCCCATGCGCATGCCCGCTGCGCCGAGCAAGGCCACGGCCGGCACCACGAGCAACCAGGTTTTAAGGGCCGGGGCAAACGCCATCAGGGGACAAGCCATTGACAGGCAAGGCAGGAACGCGAGTCTACCAAGGGGATTGCCTTATGTCTGGCCCAGCCTATTCAGTCTCTGCATGCTTTGAGATGTCTGCCACCGCCCCGGATCGACTAGCATTCCCTTCTTTGCCGGACCTCGCCTGCCACCATGCCGTTCCTGGAACTGACCCTGCGCTGCACCGAAGCCACCCAGCCCCGCTACGAGAACGCACTGGAGGACGTCGGCGCGTTGGCGGTGACCCTGCTCGATGCCGAGGCCGATACCAGCAACGAGCAGGCCATCCTGGAGCCCGGCGTCGGCGAGACACCGATGTGGGACACGCTGGTCCTGAGCGCCTTGTTCCCGCATGACGCCGATGGACTGCTGCTGCTGGCCGCGCTGGACGCCTTCGACGATGGCCTGGACTGGTCGACGGTGAGTTTCCGTGCGGTGGAAGACCAGGACTGGGAGCGTGTCTGGCTGGACCAGTTCGAGCCCTTGTCCTTCGGTGAGCGCACCTGGATCGTGCCGTGGAACCATGAACTTCCCGACGCCGCGCAGGCCGCCGATGCGGCCGTGGTGCGGCTGGACCCGGGCCTGGCATTCGGCTCCGGCACCCACCCGACCACCGCCCTGTGCCTGCGCTGGCTCGATGGGCTGGCCGGTGAGGGCCTGCTGCAGGGACAACGCGTGCTCGACTTCGGTTGCGGCTCGGGGATCCTGGCGTTGGCCGCGTTGAAGCTGGGCGCGGCCGAGTCGGTCGGCGTGGACAACGATCCGCAGGCGCTGATCGCCACCGCCGACAATGCCGAGCGCAATGGCGAACTGCCGCGCATGCATGTCTACCTGCCACAGGACGAACCGGTGGCCACCTACCCGGTCGTGGTCGCCAACATCCTGGCCTCCGCGCTGGACGCACTGGCCGACCTGCTGGCTGCCCGCGTGGCCGCCGGAGGCCGCATCGCGCTGTCGGGCATCCTGCATGGCCAGGAACACGAACTGCTGCAGCGTTACGCTGCCTGGTTCGATGACCTGCAGGCGACCCGAGACGGCGACTGGATGCGCATCACCGGCGTACGACGCGCCTGATCGCGCGCAGACGTGATTGAATAGGCCACTGGATCCGAGCCGGTACATTCATGTCCGAACCGAACCCGCCCCGTCGACCATTGGCCACCTTCCTGCGTCCACACGCCGGATCGCACACCGACGCGGATGCGACCCCGTTGGCGGAGCCGTCGGTGCCTTCGGCCGACGCCGCTCCGCTCACCGGAGGCGGCACCGCCGAAGCGCCCGTGGACCCCGTCGTGGAGCCTGCCGCGATGGCCGCGGAAGCACCGGTACACGCCACCGCGACGATCGCCGCGCAGGTCCCTGCAGCGGCTGCGGAGCCCATGCTGTCCCAGGCAGAGCCGGTGTTCCTGCGTGGTGGCGGGCATCGATTGCGCACGCCCCGCTGGCAATGGGCCATGGTGGCCGCGCTGTCGCTGCTGTTGCTGCTGCAGATCGCGCTGGCCGACCGCGCCCGGCTGGCGGCGGATGCCGGCACCCGTCCCTGGGTTGCAGGCCTGTGCCGTGTGCTGCGCTGCGATCTGCCCGCCTGGCGCGAACCGGCGGCCTTCACCATGATCAGCCGCGACGTGCGGCCGATCCCGCAACAGGCCGGCGCACTGCAGGTACAGGCGAGCATCCGCAATGACGCACGGTGGGCACAGGATTGGCCCGTGCTGCGGCTGTCCCTGTCCGACGCCGACGGCCGGGTGGTCGGCAGCGGTGTGTTCGCGGCATCGGACTATCTCGGTGCCGGCGCACGCACGGCGGGGCTGCTGGAACCCGGCCAGAGCGCGCAGATCGCCTTCCAGGTCAAGGAGCCGTCGGCGTCCACGGTGGCCTTCAATTTCGAATTCCTGTGAGGCCGGCCGGGCACCTGCCCCGTGCAGGGGGCGCCTGCTCGCGCTAGACTGGCCGCCACCACCTTCTTCGCCAGCGCCAGCCTTTGCTCCGGCGCGGCCACCAGATCGGGATTCCCATTGAACGCTGTACTCTCTCGTCCTGACACCAGTCGTGGCGCTGCGCGTCCTCCGCTCCGCGAACATGTTGCCCAGTCCGTGCGCCGCTACCTGCGCGACCTGAATGGCTGCGATGCCGATGACGTGTACGAGATCGTGCTGCGCGAGATGGAAATTCCCCTGTTCGTGGAAGTGCTGAACCATTGCGAGGGCAACCAGAGCCGCGCTGCGGCGATGCTGGGCATCCACCGGGCCACCCTGCGCAAGAAGCTCAAGGAATACGGCATCACGGCGTAACGCGGCTTCTCGCAATGCCCGCGCATGCAGCGACAAGGCTGTTGGATCGCAGGACGGACGAACAGCCGGGTCCAGCCTTCTCAGTCGCTCGAGCGACGCTCGCTACTTCCCTGTTCCGCCAGTTTCGACAGTTCGCGGAGCCTGTCAGCGGCCACGCCCGAGGCGGCGATACCGTAAGCCTTCTGCGCGGCCTCCGGATCCAGCTCACCGGCCCTTACGGCCCTGAACGCTTCAACCGGCGCTTGTGTCGACATCACCTGCCAAGCAGCGGACTGCGGCGGCAGTTGATGGGTGGTTACAACCCCGTCCAATGCTGCCGCGGCATCCACCGATCCGCCCCCGGTTTTCTGAAGGCACAGGTGCACGGCATACAGACGAAGCACGTCCATCTCACGCGACTCCGGCAACAGGCCTGAAGCCGCTGCAACATCGGGACAGCGCTGCCCCGCCTGCAATCTGCCGAGCGCAGGGTACTCGGCAACCAAGGTGTCGCGATACTCGCGGAAAAGAGCGGCCAGTTCATCGTACAACCTGCCGCCGACGGGGGTGAAATCAGTCAACACCCGATCCAACGTCTCACGCGAGTCCGCGGACACGGCAGCCTCCCAGAATTCCCTGGCCATCGCCATGCCGTCGAGATCGCGGTACACGTCGAATTCGTTCAGCGTGGTGCGGCCGGTCGGGGTGCTCTCGAAGGCCAGACGCATGGCGGCCAGATCCCGGTATGCCAGGCTGTCAATCGCAATGGCATGCACGTCGCACAGCGGTATCACCGGCGCGCCACCGCGTACCAGCGCGATCAAAGACCCTGCCACGGCAACATCGCGCAGGGCCTCTTCAAACGCGGGGATCTGCAGGCCCAGCTCGGCTGCGATCTGCGGGCACGTGGCCCCCTCCCGCAGCCGGCGGAGGCCTTCAGCGCGCGCCAGCGACCGCCACAATCCTGCAAGCTCAGGCAGTTGCCGGTGGTGAGTTCGATCAATGCCGTGATAAGCGCAGAAACGCGTCACCTCGTTGGCATCATTTATCGGGTGGGCAGCCAGATGATGGGCGACGGCGAAGCCAAAAAAGCGGGCGAGGGCCGGATCAGCCTCTGTGCTGGCGGCTTTGAACAGCGCTTTGCAGCTGCGATCTGCCGCGATCCACGCACGCCCGTGTTCGGCCACCAGTCGTTCCTGCAAGTGCGCAGTGTCTTCCAAAGTGAGGAAGAACCCTGGTTTGGGAACGTAGTAACCCCAACATCGACCGCGCGATGCCGGCTCCTCAACGAGCTGGCGGGCGAACGCACCGCCCAGGCAACACCCCTCGAGCGTTGATGTACCCTCGACGATGGAGCTGACAGCCAGTTCGAAGCCGGCAGGAGCAAGCGGATGGAATTGTGTCTGCCCTTGCCAGCGCTGCGGGTGGTAGGTGCCGATCCGCGCTCGGTCGCCGGGTTCGTTCCAATCCAATGCCGGGCCCACCAGGCCCCCGCCAGCGTCACCCGGCGCGGACGAGTCGTCACCGATCGCGGTCTGGCGACCTGACACACAGGTGCCCGGAGCTGTCAGGACATTCAGCTCCGCATTGTCTACGCGGCCGGGAACCATCCGGCAGCCGGTGTCGGCTGCGCGGGGAGCCGCCGTTGCCTGGGCCCGGCCAGCGGGCGGGGACGGGGCGTAGCCGGGGGCGATAGGGGGCATGCGTTCCAGTCCGATAGAGGCCTCACCATCATGAAAGCCCCTGCCAAGGTACGCTTCCAAACATCGTGCACCCTGTGGCTACGGCGCCCTCCCGGTCGCCTGCCCCTTTACCCGCTGCGTTCAATCCGTCAGCCGCCGATTCGGTCCAGCGCCGGGTGGCCTACAATATCGGCCCCGCCTGCTGCCGTTGCCCTGCCCCCATGAGTGCTGACCTGCTGCCCGTCCGTCGGGCCCTGCTTTCCGTTTCCGACAAGACCGGCCTGATCGCGCTGGCCACTGCCCTGTCCGCACGCGGCGTGGAACTGCTGTCCACCGGCGGCACCGCCAAGGCGATCCGCGAGGCGGGCCTGGCGGTCAAGGATGTCGCCGACGTCACCGGCTTCCCGGAAATGATGGATGGCCGGGTCAAGACCCTGCACCCGATGGTGCATGGCGGCCTGCTGGGCCGCGCGGGCACCGACGATGCGGTGATGGCCGAACATGGCATTGGCGCAATCGACCTGCTGGTGCTGAATCTGTATCCGTTCGAATCAGTCACCGCCAAGGCCGACTGCGCGCTCGACGATGCCGTGGAAAACATCGACATCGGCGGCCCGGCCATGCTGCGTTCGGCGGCGAAGAATTTCGCCCGCGTCGCGGTCGCGACCGACCCGTCGCAGTACGACGAACTGCTCGCCGAACTGGCCGCCCACGATGGCCGGCTGTCTGCCGCCAAGCGCTTCGCCTTCTCGGTGGCCGCGTTCAACCGCGTTGCCCAGTACGACGCGGCGATCAGCAATTACCTGTCGGCGGTTGCCTCGCGTGAGACCGCGGTACCGGTGCGCAGCGAGTTCCCGGCGCAGATGAATTCCTCCTTCGTGAAGGTGATGGACCTGCGCTACGGCGAGAACCCGCACCAGAGCGGCGCCTTCTACCGTGACCTGTACCCGGTACCGGGCACGCTGGCCACCTTCCAGCAGTTGCAGGGCAAGGAACTGAGCTACAACAACCTGGCCGATGCCGATGCCGCGTGGGAATGCGTGCGGCAGTTCGACGCGCCGGCCTGCGTGATCGTCAAGCATGCCAATCCGTGCGGCGTAGCCGTGGGTGCCGGCAACGGCGATGCCTATGAGTTGGCCTATGCCACCGACCCGACCAGCGCCTTCGGCGGCATCATCGCCTTCAACAAGCCGCTGGACTTGGCCACCACGCAGGTGATCCTGGACCGTCAGTTCGTGGAAGTGCTGATCGCCCCGGAGTACGAGCCGGCCGCGCTGGAATACGCCACGAAGAAGGCCAACGTGCGCGTGCTGCGCATCCCGCACGGTGAAGGCCTGAACAACTACGACAGCAAGCGGATCGGTTCGGGCCTGCTGCTGCAGTCCTCCGACAACCGCGGCATGACCCGTGACGAACTGAAGGTGGTCAGCAAGCTGGCGCCGACCGACAAGCAGTTCACCGATCTGCTGTTCGCCTGGAAGGTCGCCAAGTTCGTGAAGTCCAATGCCATCGTGTACGCCAGGGACAACCGCACCATCGGCGTCGGCGCCGGCCAGATGAGCCGCGTCTACTCGGCACGCATCGCCGGCATCAAGGCCGCCGATGCGAACCTGGTGGTGGAAGGCTCGGTGATGGCCTCCGATGCGTTCTTCCCGTTCCGCGACGGCATCGATGCCGCCGCTGCGGCCGGCATCAAGGCGGTGATCCAGCCGGGTGGTTCGATGCGCGACGCTGAAGTCATCGCGGCCGCCGACGAAGCTGGCCTGGCGATGGTGTTCACCGGCGTGCGCCACTTCCGTCACTGACGGGCAGCGTATCCCTGGGGGCGCCGGCCCGTTCGCCGCCCCCGCGCGTCCTCTCCTTTCCCCGCGTATCGGAATCCTCAGCATGAAGATCCTCGTCATCGGCTCCGGCGGCCGCGAACACGCCCTGGCCTGGAAGCTGGCGCAGTCCGCGCAGGTCAGCGAGGTGCTGGTCGCGCCTGGCAATGCCGGCACCGCCACCGAAGCGAAGTGCCGCAACGTGGCCGTCAAGGTCACTGATCTGGATGGCCTGCTGGCGCTGGCCAGGTCCGAAGGCGTCGCCGTCACCGTGGTCGGCCCGGAAGTGCCGTTGGTGGCCGGCGTGGTCGATGCGTTCCGCGAAGCCGGGCTGCGCATCTTCGGTCCGACCGCCGCCGCTGCGCAGCTGGAAGGCAGCAAGGCCTACGCCAAGGACTTCCTGGCCCGGCATGGCATCCCGACCGCGTATTACGCCGTGCACACCGACGTCGACGCGGCGTTGGCCTACCTCCGCGAAAAGGGCGCACCGATCGTGGTCAAGGCCGATGGCCTGGCCGCCGGAAAGGGCGTGATCGTGGCGATGTCGCTGCCCGAAGCCGAGTCGGCCGTGCGTGACATGCTGTCCGGCAATGCCTTTGGCGACGCCGGCGCGCGCGTGGTGATCGAAGAATTCCTCGACGGCGAAGAGGCCAGCTTCATCTCGATGGTCGATGGCGTGCATGCGCTGCCGATGGCTACCTCGCAGGACCACAAGCGCGTCGGCGACGGCGACACCGGCCCCAACACCGGCGGCATGGGCGCGTATTCGCCGGCCCCGGTGGTGACGCCGGAAGTACATGCACGGGTGATGCGTGAGGTGGTGCAGCCGACCGTGCAGGGCATGATCGCAGACGGCGTGCCGTTCACCGGTTTCCTGTATGCCGGGCTGATGATCGATGCCAGTGGCGCGCCGAAAGTGATCGAATTCAACGTTCGCTTCGGCGACCCGGAAACCCAGCCGGTGATGCTGCGCCTGCAGTCGGACCTGCTGGACCTGGTGCAGGCGGCGATCGACGGCAGGCTGGACCAGGTGCAGGCCCAGTGGGATCCGCGTCCTTCGCTGGGCGTGGTGCTGGCCGCTGCGCCGTATCCGGAAGCGCCGGTCACCGGCGATGTGATTTCCGGCCTGGACCGCGTGCCGGACACCGCCAAGGTATTCCACGCAGGCACCGCGCTGGATGCCCAAGGCAACGTGGTCAGTGCCGGTGGACGGGTACTGTGCGTGGCCGCACTCGGCGACAGCGTGCGCGATGCGCAGGCCAACGCGTATGCAGGTGTTGCGAAGGTGACCTGGGCAAACGAGTTCCACCGCAACGACATCGGCTGGCGCGCGATCGCCCGCGAAAGCTGAGGCGGCAACGGCGTGACGACCAGCGGTCGGCACCCACCACGCCCCCTGATCGTCACCGCCCCCCCGGTAGCGCCGAGCCATGCTCGGCGGAATGTCCGCCGGCACCGCAGATACAGAAACGCCGGGCAGTGCCCGGCGTTTTCGCATGCAGCGGCTGTGTCCGCTTACGCGGTAAACAGCGCCTTCATCTTCTTCAGCGCGTTCGCTTCGACCTGGCGGATGCGCTCGGCGGAGACGCCGTACTCATCGGCCAGCTCCTGCAGCGTGACCTTGCTGTCGGCGTCCAGCCAGCGGCGGGCGATGATGTCGCGCGAACGCGCATCCAGTTCGGCCATGCCTTCGCGCAGCAGCTGCAGCTGGTTGTCTTCGCTGTCGGCGCGCTCGTAGGCCATCGAAGGATCTTCTTCATTGGCCATCAGGTACGCCGCCGGCGACGGCGGTGCGTGGTCATCGTCTTCATCGCTCGGGGCGTCGAAGCCGATATCACGACCGGACAGGCGCGACTCCATCTCAAGCACTTCGCGCTCGGACACGTTGAGGTCCTTGGCCACTGCGGTGACTTCGGCCGCGTTCATCCAGCCCAGGCGCTTCTTGGAACGGCGCAGGTTGAAGAACAGCTTGCGCTGCGCCTTGGTCGTGGCGACCTTCACGATGCGCCAGTTCTTCAGGATGAACTCGTGCATTTCGGCACGGATCCAATGCACTGCGAAGGACACCAGGCGCACGCCCATGTCCGGGTCGAAGCGCTTGACCGCCTTCATCAGGCCGATGTTGCCTTCCTGGATGAGGTCGCCCAGGGCGAGGCCGTACCCGTTATAGCCGCGGGCCACGTGCACCACGAAGCGCAGGTGCGAATGCACCAGTTCGCGGGCCGCGTCCAGATCGGTCTGATCACGGAAACGACGCGCCAGGTCCTGCTCATCATCGACCGACAGCACCGGGATCTGGTGCACGGCACCGATGTAGGCGTCCAGCGAACCGAGCGCACTGGGAATCGGGAGATTGTTTGCCACAAGGGCAGTAGAGGTGTTCTGGCTCATGGGTCTCATCTTAGCAGTCCGATACTTCGACTGCTAAAGGTCAAAAAAGTTCCAGTGTTCCGATGGCAGAACAATGGCGCTGGGTACCCGTCTACCCTACCGCGATTTGGTGACAGTGGCGATAGCGAGTCGGGTCGGCATAAAATCGTTCAAGATCAATCGCTTGGGCCATGAACCAGCGAAAAAAACCGTGCAGATTGGCTGAACGGACGGCGCAAACGACGCATTCAGCCGGGAAAGAGTTGTCAGTCGTTCAGCGCCTGGAGTCCGGTAGCGCCGAGCCATGCTCGGCGAGCGCAGCGGCAGAGGCAAAGACGTGACGGCCAACGGTCGTCACCCACCCTCTCGTGCCATCACCCACCCTCTCGTGCCATCACCCACTCTCTCGTGCCGTCAGGCACCATTACCTTGCCGGTGGCAGCGACCAGTCGATCGGTGCCTGTCCGCGGCGCTGCAGGTACTCGTTGGTGGCCGAGAAATGGCCACAGCCGAGGAAGCCCCGGTGGGCGGACAACGGCGAGGGATGCGGCGCCTTCAATACCCGATGACGCGCGGTGTCGATGACCTTGCCCTTCTGCTGCGCGTAGCTGCCCCACAGCAGGAACACCAGCCCTTCGCGTTCGCGGTTGAGCGCTTCCACCACGTGGTCGGTGAAGCCTTCCCAGCCGCGCTTCTGGTGCGCCCCGGCGCTTGCCTCTTCCACCGTCAGCACCGCATTGAGCAGCAGCACGCCCTGCCGTGCCCAGGGCAGCAGGCAGCCATGGTCCGGCCGTGGGATGCCGAGGTCGCGCTCGATTTCCTTGTAGATGTTCAGCAACGACGGCGGTACCGGCACCCCGGGCGGCACCGAAAAGCTCAGCCCGTGCGCCTGGCCACGACCGTGGTAGGGGTCCTGGCCCAGGATCACCACCTTGGTGGCATCGAACGGCGTGGCATCGAAGGCCGCGAAGATCTGCGGGCCGGGCGGGAACACGTTCGCCCCCCCCGCCTTGCGTTCGCGAAGGAAGCGGGACAGCTCGCGCATCTGCGGTTGCAGCAGCCATTCGCCGACGTGTGCTTTCCAGCTCGGCTCGAGCTGGATCGAAGGAGGTACTGCTTCGTTCATCACACCACGGATCTTGGATTCAGTCGGGACAGGCGCAGCTGGAACAGCACCTTGGTGACCAGCAGCCGTTCTTCGATCGGCTTCAGCACCAGGTCGTTGGCACCGGCCTGCAACAGCGCGGTCTGGTTGAGCGGATTGCCGTCACCGGTCATCACCAGCACCGGCAGGCGGCGTTTGCCGTAGCCGAAGTCCACCCGCACCCGTTCCACCAGGTCACGTCCGCTGAGCTCACCTTTGAGCGTCACGTCGGTGAGCACCAGGTCGATCCGGTGCTGGTTGCGGCCCAGCGACTCGGCGGTCAGCAGGGTCACCGCCTCTTCGGCGGTCATCACGTGCAGCACGTTGAGCTGCTGCCGCTCGAGCATCCGCTTGGTGGCTTCGGCCACTACCCGGCTGTCTTCCACGTACAGCAGCGTGGCGCCGGGAATGATCGCCGGCTGCACGTAGCCGCGGATGAAAGCGGCCAGCGCTTCATGGCCCAGCGATTTGTCGAAGTAGTCGGTGACGTAGTCGGTGAAGCGGCGTTGTTCCAGGTGCGACTGTGCATCGCCGGACACCACGATCACCGGCACGTAGGCCTGCCCCGCCGATTCGCGCACGGTCCTGGCCAGTGCCAGGCCGTCGCCGTCGGGCAGCGACAGCGAGGTGGTGACCAGGTTGACCGGCCCGTCGGCCAACGCCTGCCGCGCCTCTTCGATGCTGGCGCAGCCCACCACCTGCACGCCCGGCAGGTCACGTTGCAGCACGTCGGCGATCAGCTTGCGCACCAGCCGCGAGCCGTCGACCACCATGACCCGGGTGGCATCATCGTGCAGATGCTTGAGTGCTTGCGGCTGCATGCGGAAGGGCTCAGGTCTCGGTGGGGCGCGTCTGGCGCAGGAAATGTCCGGTGACCAGCCATGCACCCAGCCAGCCCACCAGCACGATGGCCAGCAGCACGACCGACGAATGCAGCAGGTCCAGCCCCTTCAATGCGAAAGGACTGGCGTAGCTTTGCGACAACTGCGCAAGCGGTCCGGCGAGTGCGGCGCCGGCGGCGGCGATCAGCCCCAGCGCCACCAGTCCCGCGCCGAGGCCGTACCACGCGCCAAGGTACAGGAACGGGCGCCGGATGAAGCCATCGCTGGCACCCAGCAGCTGCAGCACGCCGATCTCTTCGCGGCGCGCCTGGATGTCCAGCCGGACGGTATTGCCGACCACCAGCACCGCACCCAGCCCCAGCAGCAGCGACAGCACCTGCACCAGGCGCGCGCCGAAGGCCAGCCAGCCGTCCAGCCGCGTGCGCCACAGCGCATCGTGCTGCACCAGGTCGGCCTGCGGCAGGGTGCCCAGCGCACGCGCCAGGCGCGCGTCGTCGGCTTTCTCCGCCGGCGTCACCACCAGCAGGCTGGGCAGTGGATTGGACTGCAGCGCATCGATCGCCTCGCCCAGGCCGGCATTTTCGCGCAGTTCTTCCAGGCCCTGTTCGGGGGTGCGCAGGGTCACGGCGGCCACGTCGTCCCGCGCCCTCAGCCCGGTGGCCAGGGCCTCCGCGCTGGCGGCATCCAGCTCGGCCTTCAGGAACAGGTTGATGTCACGCGACTGCTGCACGCTGCCGGTGAAGTGCTTGAGGTTGTCCAAGGCGATCGACAGGCCCAGTGGCAGTGCCAGCGCGAGGGCCATGACCATCACCGTGAGCAGCGTGGCCCATGGCTTGCGGAAAGCGCGGCCCAGGCTGAACACCACGCTGTGCAGGTGGTGCTGCCACCAGATGCCCAGCTTGGAAGGCGCCGCCGCCGGGGCGTTGGCATTGCGCTCGGGCGCAGGAGGGGATTCGGTGCTCATTCGGCCAGGTCCTGCGGCGAGATGTCGTCCACCAGGCGGCCGTGGTCGAGGATCAGCACGCGCTTGCGCATGCGCCGCAGCAGGGCGAGGTCATGGCTGACCACCAGCACGCTGGTGCCACGCGCCGGCAGCTCGGCGAACAACGCCATGATCTCCGCGGCCAGGGTCGGATCGAGGTTGCCGGTCGGTTCGTCGGCCACCAGCAGGCGCGGTTCGCCGACGATGGCGCGGGCGATGCCCACGCGCTGCTGTTCGCCTGCGGAAAGTTGCGAAGGCAGGGCCTTTTCGCGGTGGCCCAGGCCCATGCGCTCCAGCACCGAACGCGCGCGCTTGCCGATGTCGGCGCGGCGGGTGCCGCGCAGGATCAGCGGCAGCGCCACGTTCTCGGAAATGCTGCGATCCATCAGCAGGCGGTGGTCCTGGTACACCGCGCCCACCTCGCGCCGATGCCGTGGCACGTCGCCGCCGCGCACCTTCAGCAGGTTGCGCTCGTTGAACACCACCGCACCGCGGCTGGGCCGCTCATCAAGGTGGATCAGTTTCAGCAGGGTGCTCTTGCCCGCGCCGGAATGGCCGGTGACGAACACCATCTCGCCCGGTGCCACGTCGAAGCTGACATCGGTCAGCGCCTCGTGTCCACCGGCGTACTGTTTGCTTACGTTGTCGAACCGCAGGACGCTCATCCCCTGATTATGCAGGAGCGGCGCGGCGGATCGGTAGCGCCGGGCCATGCCCGGCGAAAACCTGCCGGCATCGCGGCCGGGTCAGGCCCCGCAGCGAGCCAGAACGGAGAGACCGCCGCCCCCGGAGTCCCGGGGGCAGCGCCGCAGGCGCGGGGGTGTGGGTGCTGGTGACGCGGGGCCTGCGGTCCGCACAGCGAACCGGGGAGCGACAGCGCGAATGCGATGCCGCTTAGCCGCTTGCCGCTTACCCGCCCGCCAGCATCCGGCGGATCTTGCGGCCGATGCGGGTCAGGAAGGAGTCGCCCGGGTCCGCACTGCGGACCGGCCTGGCTACCACCTGCACCGGCGCACCCTGTGCGGCGGTCGCGCCCTGGGGGTTCGCCCCTTCGGCACCTTCCAGCGGGCGGCCGTTGCGGCGGCGACGGCGCTTGCGCGGCTTGCGCTCGCCGTCCTGCAGCGCGGGATCCTGCACGGCATCGCCTTCGGCACGCGGCGGACGCGGTGCACGTGGCGCCTGCGCGGCCTCGGCGGCGGTGGCCGCCTCGCCAGCGCCGGCGACAACCACGGCTTCCGCTGCGGCGACCACTTCGCCTTCCACGCGCGGCTTGCGCGGCGGACGCGGGCGGCGTTCGCCGCTGCGCTCACCACTGCGTTCGCCGCGGCCGGCCGACGGCTTGCCACCACGACCGCCACCGCGACGCTCTTCTTCGGCGGCACGCGCTTCGCGCGCTTCGCGGAAGATCTGGCTGACGCTTTCGTTCTCGTCGCCTTCCTCGCCCGGCGCAGGCGGCGCACGTTCCGGACGCGGCAGCGAGGTCAGCAGTTCGGCGGTCACCGCTTCGACCGGGATCTTCTGGTCGATATAGGCTTCGATGTCCGGCAGGCCCATCGCATAGCGTTCGCAGGCGAAGCTGATCGCATCGCCTTCCTCGCCCAGGCGCGCGGTGCGGCCGATGCGGTGCACGTAGTCTTCGGCGTCGAACGGCAGGTCGTAGTTGTAGACGTACTTGATGCCGTCGATGTGCAGGCCGCGGGCGGCCACGTCGGTGACCACCAGGATTTCCAGCTGGCCCTTCTGGAAGCGGTTCAACAGGCTTTCGCGCTTCTTCTGCGGAACATCGCCGGACAGCACGCCGACACGGTAGCCGGAACGTTCCAGCGCGCGCGCGACGCGCTCCACGAACACCTTCGTATTGACGAACACCATCGTGCGCGCGCCTTCGCTGCGCGACAGCAGGCCGAGCAGCAGCGGGATCTTTTCTTCGTCGGCCGGGAAGTACATGCGCTGGCGCACGCGGGCGGCGGTGATGGATTCGCTCTCCACCACCATCTTCTGCGGCTCGTTCATGTGGTCGTACGCCAGTTCCAGCACGCGATGGCTGAGCGTGGCGCTGAACAGCAGGGTCTGCCGGGTGGTGCGCTCGGGCATGCGGCGCAGCAGGAAGCGGATGTCCTTGATGAAGCCCAGGTCGAACATGCGGTCGGCTTCGTCGAGCACGCAGATTTCGCAGGCATGCAGCGAAACCACCTTGTGCTGCTTGACGTAGTCGATCAGGCGGCCGGGGGTGGCGATGATCACGTCCACGCCCTGCTGCAGCAGTTCGCGCTGCTTGTCGTAGTCCACGCCGCCGTACACCAGCGCGAAGCGCAGGCCCAGGTCCGAACCCAGCTTCACCGCGTCCTTGTGGATCTGGATGGCCAGTTCGCGGGTGGGTGCCAGGATCAGGGCGCGCGGGTCTTCCGGCTTGCGGTCGGCCAGTGCCGGGCGGGTCAGCAGGCGGTTCACCACCGCGACCAGGAAGGCCAGCGTCTTGCCGGTACCGGTCTGTGCCTGGCCTGCGACATCGCCACCGGCGAGTGCGACCGGCAGTGTCAGCGCCTGGATCGGGGTGCAGCGGGTGAATCCGGCTCCTTCGAGACCGGCGTGCAATGCCGGATGCAGATCGAAGGAGGAAAAGGTCAAATCGGTCAGCGGTTTGTCGCTCATGTGTCCGTCTTGGTGTGGCCGCCACCTGTCAATCGGGCGGCTCGGCGTCATCTGGGGGCTCCGTCGCAAACTGCGGCCCCTGCGGCGGGTCGGCGGGCCTTGGACCTTCGGGTCCCTTGCCGCTCAATGGAGCAGTTTAGCGTAATCGGGCGGTCAACCGGGCTCGAGCGTCTCATCCTCCGCAGAGACGACTTCGGGCGCCTACCTTCATCCCCGCCACTGCGCGCTGAATCCTGCACCGTTTCTGCCTTGAGCCTCCCGCGCCCACCCCCCATTTCAGAGCGGTGGACAGTGAAATCCGGCACATTTCGTCGGCCATGTCGATCACGATACGCTGGGTTCCAGCCGCCCACTGTCCGCCCGCGCCGATAGGGGTAAACTGCCGGCCGTGAGCGTCCAGGCATCCCGCCGAGCGCACCGTGGAGCCTGCTCCACCAGGCAACGACGAGGGTTGCGCCAGTCTGGCCCAGCCCAGTTCACCCACCTCCGGCCCCCGGCCGGGTGCCCCACAAGACGAGAAACCAAGATGAGCGACAACGTTGTACATGTCAGCACCGCTGACTTCGAAAGCACCGTACTGAACTCCAAAGAGCCGGTCCTGGTTGATTTCTGGGCCGAATGGTGTGGCCCGTGCAAGATGATCGCCCCGGCCCTGGACGAACTCGCCGTGGCCTACGGTGGCCGCGCGAAGATCGTCAAGGTCAACGTCGACCATGAGCGCGACCTGGCCGTGAAGTACCACGTCCGTTCCATCCCCTACCTGGTCGTCTTCAAGGACGGCGAGAAGGTCGGTGAACAGGTGGGTGCGGTGGGCAAGACCCAGCTGGCCGGCCTGCTCGACAAGGCGCTGGCCTGAGGCCTGCGTTTCCCGGCAGCCGGTGACGCCGGCTGCCTGCAGCCCCTGCGCTGCCTGGATGTCGTTGCATCGCGGTGCTTGCAAGGCGCCGCGCGCCGGTGATAGTGTCGGCACATCCGGTCCGCGTTCGCGTGCCGCACCCGCTGGATGCAGTTCACTCCAGACCCCATCCCTTCGTTCGCCGCCCCAGCCGGGCGCTCGCACCTTCAAGCGAGGAATAACGCTCTTGTCCGATACCACTTCTGAAACCGGCAGCGCTGATGCGCCCGCCGAAAAGCGTGTGCGCAAGCCGCGCGTGACCAAGGCTGCCGCACCGGCGTCCGCCGAAACCAGTGCTCCCGCACAGGCCGGCCTGCCGCTGGCCAATGCGCCCGAAGCACCCCGTCCCACTCCGCCCCCCGCGCCCGCTGCGGCGGCGCCGAGCGCGCCCGCTGCCGATGCACCCGCCGCCAACGGCGGTGACGGCAACGAAGGCCGCGAATCCGGCCAGGGTCGCCCGCAGCAGAACAACAACACCCCCGGCGGCGGCCAGCAGAACACCGCAGGCGGCCAGAACCAGGGCCCCTACCAGGGCAACCAGCAGAACAACGCGCAGGGCCAGGGCAACCGCCGTGACCGCTTCCGCAACCGACGCGACCGTGACCGCCCGGCACGTGGTGGTGGACGCGACGATGGCATGCCGCAGGACAACAACGAACAGCAGCCGTTCGTGCGTACCACCCAGCCGAACGTGCCGGAAGGCTTCCCGGTGTATTCGCTGAGCGACCTCAAGCGCATGCCGGCGCAGAAGCTGCTGGAAATCGCCGAACAGCTGCAGATCTCCGAAGGCGTCGCCCGTGCCCGCAAGCAGGACGTGATCTTCGCGCTGCTGAAGGTGCTGACCCGTCACGGTGACGGCGTCGCCGCCGACGGCGTGCTGGAAATCCTGCCTGATGGCTTCGGCTTCCTGCGCGCGGCCGAAGCCAGCTACCTGGCCGGCCCGGACGACACCTACATCTCGCCCAGCCAGATCCGCCGCTTCAACCTGCGCACCGGCGACCACCTGTCCGGCCGCATCCGCTTCCCCAAGGACGGCGAGCGCTACTTCGCGCTGTCCATCGTGGACACCATCAACGGTGAGCCGCTCGAAGCGTCCAAGAACAAGGTGCTGTTCGAGAACCTGACCGCCCTGTTCCCGCGCAAGCGTTTCACCCTGGAACGTGGCAACGGCTCGTCCGAAGACATCACCGGCCGCATCCTCGATCTGATGGCACCGCAGGGCAAGGGCCAGCGTTCGCTGATCGTTTCCCAGCCGAAGGCCGGCAAGACGATGATGATGCAGCAGGTGGCCACGGCCATCACCACCAACCATCCGGACGTGCACCTGATCGTGCTGCTGATCGATGAGCGTCCCGAAGAAGTGACCGAAATGCAGCGCACCGTGCGCGGCGAGGTCATCAGCTCGACGTTCGACGAGCCGGCCGCGCGCCACGTGCAGGTTGCCGAAATGGTGATCGAGCGGGCCAAGCGCCTGGTCGAGCACAAGAAGGACGTGGTGATCCTGCTGGACTCGATCACCCGCCTGGCACGTGCCTACAACAACGTGGTGCCGAGCTCGGGCAAGGTGCTGACCGGTGGCGTGGATGCCAACGCCCTGCACCGTCCGAAGCGCTTCTTCGGTGCCGCGCGCAACGTGGAGGAAGGCGGCAGCCTGACCATCATCGCCACCGCGCTGGTCGATACCGGCAGCAAGATGGACGAGGTGATCTACGAAGAGTTCAAGGGCACCGGCAACAGCGAAGTGCACCTGAGCCGTCGCATCTCTGAAAAGCGTGTGTTCCCGGCGATCGACATCAACCGTTCGGGTACCCGCCGCGAAGACCTGCTGATCGAGCCGGAGCTGCTGCAGAAGATCTGGATCCTGCGCAAGCTGCTGCATCCGATGGATGAAATGGCCGCGATGGAGTTCCTGCTCGACAAGATGAAGAACACCAAGTCCAACGACGAGTTCTTCGGTTCGATGAAGCGCTGAGCCACCGGCGCCGGACGATCCACGACGAAGCCCCGCATTGCGGGGCTTTGTTGTTCCGGGGGCGCGGCGGGCAAAAGCAGGCTGCGTGTCTACGACAGTATCCGTACGCCGCCCGAAGCCGGCCTCCCGGTAGCGGCGCCACGTGGTCGGCGAGCGCAGCGGGCCTTTGGCGTGCCGCTCTGCGCCGCGCCCTGCTGCGCTGCGCCGTGGCAATATCAGCCCGACGCTGCACCATCGCTCGGCGCGCATTGCCCGCCGCTGGCACATGGAGGATCACCTGCACCATGCGTAGTCGAATCGAAGACGTCGCTGCGGCGGCCGGGGTCTCCATCAAGACCGTGTCGCGGGTGCTCAACAACGAGCCCAACGTGCGCGAACAGACGCGGTCGCAGGTACGCGAGGCGGTCGCGCGGCTGGGCTACAAGCCCAACCCTTCCGCGCGCAGCCTGGCCGGCCAGCGCTCCTATTCGCTGGCCCTGGCCTACAACAATCCCTCGCGCAATTACCTGATGGAGATCCAGAGCGGCATGCTGGATGCCTGCCATGGCAACCACTACAACCTGCTGCTCGGCCCGGTGGGGATCGGGCGGCATGCCCTGCCCGACCTCAGCGCGTTGTTCGACAACTCGCGGCCCGACGGCGTCGTGCTGATCCCGCCGCTCAGCGATGATCCGGTGGTGCTGTCCTACCTGCAGGAACATGACATTCCCTTCGCCAGCATCGCCCCGCGTGACCCCACCGGGGCCATCGGCGTGCGCATGGACGAGACCACGGCCGTGGTGGAGTTGATGCGCCACCTGATCGCGCTGGGCCACCGGCGCATCGGCCACATCAAGGGACCACGGGCGCACGGCGCCTGCCAGTGGCGCCACGCCGGGTATCGCGCGGCGCTGCGCGAAGCCGGCATCGCCTACGACGCCGCGCTGGTGGTCGGCGGCCAGTTCTCTTTCGAATCCGGCATCCCGGCGGCACACCGCCTGCTGGACCTGGCCAATCCGCCCACGGCGATCTTCGCGGCCAACGATGACATGGCGGCGGCCGTGTACCGGGTCGCCGGTGGCCGCGGCCTGCAGGTACCCCGCGACCTGTCCGTCTGCGGTTTCGATGACACCCCGATCGCCAGCCATATCTTCCCCGCGCTGACCACCGTGCGGCAGCCCACCGCGGAGATGGGCCGGCTGGCGACGCTGCAGCTGCTGGAGCGGATCCGCTCGCCGGGCGGCGGCAGGATGATGACCCTGGACCATGCGGTGCTGGTCCGCGAATCCACCGGCGCGCCTCGCCAACGCAGGCGCTGAGCGCCCGGTGACGGCGTACTTTTGTCGAGCGCTGTCAGCGTTGGCGCTAACGGCCCTGCGCAGAACCCTTCCGCATCGCAACACGATCATGCGCGTCGCGCCGCGCTAGCCAGGCGGCAGCGTGCGGGCGGATGACACTGCAATGACAAGGCTTCCGGCATCTGCGGCGCCGCCTTAGCGGGATCCACCCGGCCACCGGCAGGGGCGCTTTGTTGACAACGCTGTCAACGCATCCCCAAATCGCTCCCGTCATGTAGTTGCCGCGTTCCAGCCGAAGTCAAACCCGCTGTTTCCGCACTCCCTGGGGAGGGATCCGCAATGAGGATGTACAAGGCCGTACCCCGCAAGACACTGCTCACTTCCGCGCTGCTGGTGGCCATCGCCGGCCCTGCCTGGGCGCAGGACACTGCCACCACCGCACCCGCCGACCCGGCCACCCTGGACGCCGTGCAGGTGACCGGCATCCGCGGCAGCCTGACCTCGTCGATGAACCTCAAGCGCGACAGCCAGGGCGTGGTGGATGGCATCGTGGCCGAGGATATCGGCAAGTTCCCGGACACCAACCTGGCCGAATCGCTGCAGCGCATCAGCGGCGTCTCGATCGATCGCACCTCCAGCGGTGAAGGGTCCAAGGTCACCGTGCGCGGCATCGGCCCGGACTACAACCTGGTGCTGCTCAACGGCCGCCAGATGCCCGCTTCCAACCTGGGCAACGGCGGCGGCGGACTGTCCGGTTCACGCTCGTTCGATTTCGCCAACATCGCCTCCGAATCGATCTCCGCAGTGGAGGTCTACAAGACCACCCGCGCCGACAACCCGACCGGCGGCATCGGCGCGACGATCAACATCAAGACCCTGCGGCCGCTGGAAGCGGCGCCGGTGGTCAGCCTTGGCATGAAGGCGGTGCATGACACCTCCAACGACAACCTGCCACGCACGCTGCAGGGCTCCAATGTCACCGGCGAGCTGTCCGGTGTGTTCAGCCAGACCTATGCAGACGGACGCTTCGGCGTGGCGCTCAGCGCCAGCCACCAGGAACGCGATTCCGGATTCAACCAGGCCACCGTGGCCGAAGGCTGGGCGACGCTGCGCGGTGACGACGCCAGTGACTGGCGCGCACTGCCGCAGCCGGGTACCGGCTATTCGGACCGCATCACCAACCGGCCGGGTGCCGATGATATCTACGGCCGCCCGCAGAACACCGCGTACAACGTCAACGCGGTGCAGCGCCAGCGCACCAACGGCCAGGCCACGCTGCAGTGGAAGCCGCTGGACAACGTCACCACCACGCTGGATTACACCTATGTCGAAAACAAGGTGCAGCAGCAGCGCAGCGAACTGTCGGTGTGGTTCAACTACGGTCCCGGGGACAGTACCTGGACCGATGGCCCGGTGGCCGCTCCCATCGTGTACAGCGAAGACGTGGTCAACGGCGACGTGGCGATGGGCGGCATGAAGCTGGCCACGAAGAACAGCATGGAATCGGTGGGCTTCAACGTCGACTGGGAAGTCAACGACGCACTGGACATGTCCTTCGACTACCACCGCGCCAGCGCCGAATCGCAGCCCGATGGGCCCTATGGCTCGGCTGGCGTGCTCGGCGTGGCCGCCTACGTGCGCGGCACGACCACGGTGGATTACAGCGGCGACCTGCCGATCATCAACATCGCCCTGCCCCCGGGTGGGGTGCAGGCCGCCGATGCACTGGTCACCGGTTCGGTATTCCAGAACAGCTACAACAAGTCGGAAGTGGAGCAGCTGCAGGCCAAGGGCGTGTTCCGTTTCGCCGACTATTCCGCGCTCGATTTCGGCGTGGGCCACACCCAGGTGGACAACCGCTCGGCGGCGGCGATCGAGCAGCGCGACAGCTGGGGCGGTGTGGGCACGCCGGCGGACTACGACGACAGCATCTGGTATGCCGATGACATGGGCAAGTACTTCAAGGCGTTCTCCGGCCACGACGATCCGCGCCTGACCGGGCAGTTCCTGGTGTTCGATTTCGACCGCCTGCGTGACCGTGCGGCGCAGGTGCCCAACGGCGCCGAGCCGGCCTGCCCGACGTGCTATCTGGCCCCGACCGAGTACTCCGAGGACATCCGCACCACCGAAAAATCCAAGAGCGCCTACCTGCAGTACCGCACCACCTTCGACTGGAACATGCCGCTGCATGTCGCCGCCGGCGTGCGCTATGAGCAGACCGAAGTGGAGTCGTTGGCGCTGGTGCGCGTGCCGACTTCGATCAGCTGGAACTCCCTCAACGAGTTCAACATCACCTACGCCGACGACGGTGCGTTCATCGGCGGCGAAGGCAAGTACGATTACGTGCTGCCCAATGTCGACCTCAAGCTGGACATCAACGAGTCACTGGCACTGCGCGGCAGCTACAGCCGCAGCCTGGGCCGTCCGGGCTGGACCCAGATCGAAAGCGGGCAACGCCTGGACAACATCGTGCGCACCCAGGGCGGCACCGGTTCACGCGGCAACCCGGCGCTGGAGCCGTTGCTGTCGGACAACTTCGACCTGTCCCTGGAGTGGTACTACGGTGAGGCCAGTTACGCATCGGTCGGCTTCTTCCGCAAGAACATCAAGAACTTCATCAGCAACACCATCGCCCGCGAAGATGCCGGCAGCCTGCACACGCCGGTCGGCGGTGCGTACTGGAACGAAGCGCTGGCGTCGGGCTGCGTCACCACCGACACGGTGTGCATCCGCAATTACATCTTCACCAACCATGCCGGCGACCCGGGCGTGGTTTCCACCGGGGTCAACTCGGCCGGCCAGCAGACCGGCAGCATCGTCGGCCAGCCGGGTGATCCGATCGCCGGGTTCGACATCACGCTCCCCGCGAACCAGCGTTCGGACCATCTGGAAGGCTGGGAGGTGGCGGTGCAGCACCTGTTCGGCGAGTCCGGTTTCGGTGTGGCGGCGAACTACACCAAGGTGAAGTCCGGGCTGACCTTCGACAACCTGAGCCTGGGCGACCAGTACCCGATGGTCGGCCTGAGCGATTCGGCCAACGCGGTACTGTTCTATGACAAGAACGCATGGCAGGTGCGGGCGGCCTACAACTGGCGCGACAAATTCCTCAACGGCATTGGCGGCCAGGGGCCGAACCCGAACTACACCGAAGCCTATGGGCAGCTTGATCTGAACATCAGCTACGCGGTGAGCGAACAGCTGACGCTGAGCGTGGAAGCGATCAACCTGACCGACGAGACGATGCGCACCTACGCACGCCACAGCAACATGCTGCGGTATGCCACCCAGACCGGCCCGCGCTACATGTTCGGTGTGCGCTACAAGTTCTGAGTGGCGATGACCCTGCCCCCGCCCCGCCCCATCGACGAGGTCCAGCTCGCGGATCCTGCGGCGCTGCCTGCCGCGCTGCGTGGCTGGACCACGCCGAAGGTGGTGCGGGGGTTGGCCGCCGGGTGGCCGCTGGTACAGGCCGCCCGGCAGGCCGACACCGCCGCGGTGGACTACCTGAAGCGGTTCGACCACGGCGGCATGCCGGTGACCGCCACCACGGCGGCGCCCGACACACAGGGCCGGGTGTTCTACAACGACGACCTCACCGGCTTCAATTTCCGTCGCGAACAGGTGCCGCTGCGCGTGGTGCTGGACACCCTGCTCAAATACCGCAGCGAACCGGACGCACCGACCATCTACGTGGCATCCACCACGCTGGATACCTACCTGCCGGGACTGCGCGAAGAGAATCCGCTGGCGCTGGGCCAGGCCGATCCACTGGCCAGCATCTGGATCGGCAACCGCTCGCGGATCGCCGCGCACTACGATGCGCCGGACAATCTGGCCTGCGTGGCGGCAGGACGGCGACGGGTCATGCTGTTTCCTCCCGGCCAGGTCGGCAATCTGTATGTCGGCCCGCTGGACTTCACCCCCGCCGGGCAAGCGATCAGCCTGGTCGACTTCGCCGCACCGGACCTGCAGCGGTTCCCGCGCTTCGCGCTGGCCATGCAGGAGGCGCAGAGCGCCGTGCTGGAACCGGGCGACGCGGTCTTCATTCCGGCCCTGTGGTGGCACCACATGGAAGGGCTCGAGGCGTTCAACATCCTGGTCAATTACTGGTGGCGGCCGGTCGAGGCATGGCGCGATGCGCCGATGAACGCCTTGATGCTTGCCCTGCTGGCGGTGCGCGACCTGCCGCCGGCGCAGCGCGCGGCGTGGCAGGCGATGTTCCAGCATTACGTGTTCGATGCCGATGAGCAGGTTGCCGCGCATGTGCCAGCGCATGCGCGCGGCGTGCTGGGCGAACTGGACGAGGCATCCGCCGCACGGCTGCGCGAGGTGCTGCGCACGCGGCTGCTGCGTGGGTCGAACGGGTGAACCCCCTCGCGGGTGGCTGTTGTTTGAAGCCGCAGCTGGGGGTGGGCCGGGTGGGGAGGCTATGCGGGGCACGCGCAAGTACGTCCATGTAGCGCTTCGCGGCTCCTGCCGCTCAAGGCCCCCCACAGCCACCCCCCCCCGCCCATGACAGGTTCCGGTGGCCGCCACCCGCGTATGAAAAAAGAGAAAAGCGGTAGCGCCGACCCATGGTCGGCGGAACCCATCAGATCCCATTCGCCCACCATCCGCCGGCCTCGAGTCGGTGCTACCAGGGCCTCCATGGACCTGTCTGGTGGGGAGCCCCTGAGTCAGGGGCGGCCGCGAAGCGGCGGGGTGTGGGTGCTGGTGAGGGGGGCCCACGGTTTGCGCAGCAAGGCGTGGGAGCGGCAGCGCGAATGCGATGACGTGACCGCGTCCCCCGCAAACCCGCCCCGCCCCGCCATCCCATAGCCCTGCAGCCCTTGACGTTGACGTTGACGTTGACGTTGCTCCGCGTCCGCACGTGACCTGTCGCTTTCAGCGATAATGCCCCTGCAGTCCCCACCGAACCGTGCGCAGGCTGCTGCGTGCGGGCGCCGTCCCGCGCTGGCGAACCCTCCGGACAGACCGGTCGGGCCAGCATCAGAACTGGCTGACCTGCCCGCATGCGCTCGCTTTCCAAACGCCTCAACCTGGGTTCGCTGATCCTTGCCCTGGCCCTGCTCAGCACCGTGGTGGCGCTGGCCAACACCCTGCTGGCCAGCTATCGCGTGCAACGTGAGCAGCTGGTCAGCAGTACCCTGGAAGCGAACCGGGTGTACGCCAACAAGCTGGCCGAAACCACCCAGAACTTCGTGCTGTCCTCGCAGCAGCAGCTCGCCTATACCGCGATGCTGCTGGGCCGGGACGGCATGCAGGACCGCCGCGGACAGGACGAAGCCACGCGCCTGCAACTGCAGACCAACAGCTTCAACTCGATACTGATCGTCGACCACACCGGCCTGGTCCTGGCCACCTCGCCACAGACGCTGTACCTGAAGGGCGATACCCTGCGCAGCGAAGGCAACCGCATCGCGCTGGAGCGCCGCCAGCCCATGGTCAGCGATCCCTACGACTCGGCCACCGGCAAGCTGCTGGTCGCCATGTCGCATCCGGTGTTCGACGTGCAGGGCCGCTACCGCGGTTACGTCAGCGGGACCATCTACCTGCGCCAGCGCAGCATCCTGCAGAGTCTGCTGGGCACGCACTACTACCGTGACGGGTCCTATCTGTACGTGGTCGATCGCAATGGCCGGCTGCTGTACCACGTCGATCCCGAACGGGTCGGCGGGTACGCGCCCGGCAACCGGGTGATCGATGCGGTGTCACGGGGACAACGGGGTTCAGCGCAGGTCAACAACAGCCGTGGGGTTTCCATGCTTGCCGGGTACGCGCCGGTACCCGCCACCGGCTGGGGCGTGGTAGCCCAGCGCCCGACGGCGGCCACCCTGCAGCCATTGTCGCAGGTGATGTCATCGATCATCTGGCGCGCGATCCCGCTCGGGGTACTGTCGCTGCTGGTGACCTGGTGGTTCGCGCGGCGTATCTCGCTGCCGCTGTGGCAGTTGGCGCGCAACGTACAGGAAGGTGACACCGGCCGCGCGATCTCCGACGTGGGGGGCATACGCGCGTGGTACTTCGAAGTAGCCCAGCTGAAGCAGGCCGTGCTGTACAGCTTCACGGCGCTGCAGGACCGCATCGGCACCCTCAACCGGGCCAGCCGCACTGATCCGCTGACCGGCCTGCTCAACCGCCGTGGGCTGCAGCAGGCGCTGGAAACCTGGAAGGCGCAGGGGCAGTCCTTCGCGATCCTGGCGTTGGACATCGACCGTTTCAAGGTCATCAACGACCAGCATGGGCATGCGGTCGGCGATCAGGTCATCAGCCACATCGCCGAGCAGATGCGCCGCTACTCACGCGATGGGGACGTGCTGTGCCGCAACGGCGGCGAAGAGTTCCTGATGCTGCTGCCGACCACCGACGCCGACGATGCCCTGCTGATCGCCGAGCGGCTGCGGCAGCGGATCGCGGACCAGGTGCTGGACCCGGTCGGCCATGTCAGTGTCTCGGTTGGCGTGGCGCATTACCCGACCTTCGATGCCGATGCCGAACAGGCCCTGCGCATGGCCGACAAAGCGCTGTACATGGCCAAGGAACAGGGCCGCAACCGCAGCGTCACCTACCCCTACCGCTGACCCCGGTAACGCCGAGCCATGCTCGGCGAGCGCAGCGCGCGGCCTGCACGAGACCGCGCGTTTGCCGGAAACGGAGAGCCACCGAGCATGGCTCGGCGCTACCGCCGCCATCAGCCCTGCAGCGGCGTCAGCAGCTTCGGACCGTTGTCGACCCCGACCATGTAGACCCCGCCGTCGGGCAGCATATCGGGGGCATCATCGGCGGCAACATCGTTCACCTTCCAGGGCGCGCTGTGCTTCGGTCCCGGAATGTAGACCTGCCATTTGCCGTAGCGGTCCCCGTTGCCACCGTAGAAGAAACGCACCGGCACGCGGACCGTCCAGAACGGATCGTCGACGCTGGCGCCGGTAGTCGGCGCGATGAAGGCCCACTTCCGCGCAGCAGTGACCGCACTGCGCGCCATCACGTCACGCATCCGCTGCATCGCCCGCGCCGATCCGGCCACGTAGGCGTTGACCTGTTCGGCGATCACATCGTCGACCGTGCCGTCGCGCGCCACCCGCAGCAGCAGCTGGACTTCGCCCGCACCGCCCATCTCCATCAGTTCGCGCGGGAACGAGGGCGGCGGCATGCGGTCGATGGCCACCGCGTCGCTCGCTTTGGGATCGAAATTACGGAAATTGGCGCTGCTCAGCACGACGTCCATTCCCTCACCGGACGCTCGCCGGGCCACCAGGCGCAGGTTCACCGGGGTCTTCGCTGCAACCGCCCTGCCCTCGCGCAGCACCGGCTCGAACCGCCACCTGGCGACATTCTGCTTCAGGAAATCCTGGATGTAGGGCTCGATCCTGTCTTCGTTCTTGAGCGTGAAGCCTTCGACCGAGCCGTCCGGCGCGATGTCGATGCTGCCGCTCAGGACCATGCTGCCTTCGGTCTGCGCACGGGCCGCGCGCGCGTTCTGCGCGCTGGCGTCCACGGGAACCAGCGCGCCACCGGCGCCCAGTGCCAGGACCACTCCAAGGAAAAGCGAGGTACGCATGCTGACTGCTCCGTGTCGATGTGTGCTCCGAGGGTAGCAAAGGCCGGTGCCACGTCCAACTCAGGCCAAGCGGTTCCCACGCGCATAAGGTGGCGTGTCGGGATGCTCGCCCGCGGCGAAACGGTCCTGCAGAGCGCGCCACCACGCCGGTTGGAACAGGTGCCCGAAGTGCTCTCGCACCGCCGCCAGTTCCGCAGCGGGCAGGCCCATGAACGGGCCGAAGCGCTCGGGGAAGACGTCACGTGGCCCGACGTGGAACCACGGCTCGTCGGCCAGCGCTTCTTCCGCGCTGCGTGGCACCGGCCAGTCGCGGAACACGCACTCGGTGACCAGGCACAGTTCGTCATAGTCGTAGAACACGGCGCGGCCATGCCGTGAGACGCCGAAATTCTTCGGCAGCATGTCGCCGGGAAAGATGTTGTTGCGGGCCATGTCGGTGATCGCCTGGGCGTAGTCCAGCACCGCCGCGCGCACCCCCTCGGGTCCCTGCTCGCGCAGGTACAGGTTCAAGGGGCGGAAGCGCCGCTGCACGTAGCACAGCGCGATCTCCACCTCTTCGCCGTCCAGCCGCACGCCCTGCGCGCACTGCTGCAACAGCTCCTGCAGCAGCGCCGGGGCGAAGCGCGCGGCGGGGAAGCGCAGGTGCCGATAGGGCTGCGCATCCAGCAGGCGCCCCACCCGGTCCAGGGTGAACACCAGCGCGTACTTGTCTTCCACCTGCTGGCGCGACATCGCCTTCGGCCAGGCGAAACGATCGCGTATCAGCTTGAACACCAGCGGATAGCTGGGCAGGGTGAACACCGCCATGACCATCCCGGGCGTGCCCTCGGCATGCACCAGCTGCTCCTGCGGGTGTTCCAGGAAGTGCCCGAAGAAGGCCCGGTAGCGCTCGGTCTTGCCCTGCTTGGCGCGGCCGAGCACCGTGTAGATCTCATCGATCGGCTTACCCGGCAGCAGGCTGCGCAGGAACACCACCGCATCACCGACCGTAGCCAGGTTGGCCTGGAAATAACTGCGCGATACGCCGAACAGATGCGCCACGTCGCGCCGCCGGGTCAGCACCGCATCGGCACGCAGTCCCTGGCCGTCGTTCACCAGTGCGATCACGCAGGGAGAGAAGCGGTGTTCACCGAACACGCGACCGACCAGGTAGGCGCGCCGCTCCCGGTAGAACACCGTGTCCAGCAGCTCGATGCCGCGCACCGGGTGCGTGCCCCAATGCGCGAGATCGTCCTGCAGGCGCACCGCGATGGCCGCCGCGCAGCGCAGCTGGTGCGCGTAGGGAATGTCGAAACGGTAGTCGCCCAGCACCCGCGTCAGCGCATCGGCCGGGCGCGTGGCCGACACCGCATACGCATGCCGGGCCACCGGATGGGTGATCGCATCGGAGGGCTCCACGTCGAAGGCGAGGAATTCAACCTGCGCATCCACGCCGCGGGTACCGAACAGGCGGCGCGCCAACGTGTTGTAGAACGTCTTGTACAGCTCGGCGTCGATCAGTCCGTGCAGCAGCAGGCTGTAACGGGCGTGCACCTGCAGCCACGACGCACGCTCGCCGATGGCCTCGCCGGCCAGCCGACGCAGGCGATGCACGCACGCTGCGATGCACTGGTCATACAGGCCGATGCGCTCGACCGCGTCGCGCTGGGCGGCCTCCCATTGGCGCTGTTCGAAGCGCCCCCGGGCACGGGCGGTGATCGCCGCGAAGCGCGCGTGGTAGTCCTCGAAGCCATCGCGGATGGCCAGCGCCATCTGTTCGGCCAGCTGCGGATCGATGTCGGTGGGGGACATGTGGGGCCCATGGCCGGAGTCGCGCCCACCATACGATGCCGGCGCGCGCGTTGCCCAGCCTGGGCCGATGGTGGGCAGCGCCGGCGGCCACCGGCTACGGGCCATGAACGCGAAAGGCCCACGCAGTGCGCGGGCCCTCCGGTCTGCACCGTGCGGCGATGATCAGCCGGCGATCAGTTCCAGCGCGGTGTTCAGCGTGGCGCTGGGACGCATCGCCGCGGCCACCTTGGCCAGGTCCGGACGGTAGTAGCCGCCGATGTCCACGGGCTTGCCCTGCACCGCCACCAGCTCTTCGACGATCTTCGCTTCGTTGTCAGCAAGTGCCTTGGCCAGCGGGGCGAAGCGGGCCTTCAGTGCGGCATCATCGTCCTGGGCGGCCAGCGCCTGCGCCCAGTACAGGGTCAGGTAGAAATGGCTGCCACGGTTGTCGATGCCACCCAGCTTGCGCGAGGGCGACTTGTCGTTGTCCAGGAACTCACCGTTGGCCACGTCCAGCGCCTTGGCCAGCACGCGCGCAGCGGCGTTGTCGTAGCGGTTGCCCAGGTGTTCCAGCGACGCCGCCAAGGCCAGGAACTCACCGAGCGAATCCCAGCGCAGGTAGTCCTCTTCGACGAACTGCTGCACATGCTTGGGGGCCGAACCACCGGCACCGGTCTCGAACAGGCCACCACCGGCCATCAGCGGCACGATGGAGAGCATCTTGGCGCTGGTGCCCAGCTCCATGATCGGGAAAAGATCGGTCAGGTAATCGCGCAGCACGTTGCCGGTCACCGAGATGGTGTCTTCGCCCTTGCGGATGCGGTCCAGCGAGAACGCGGTGGCTTCCACCGGCGGCAGGATGCGGATATCCAGTCCATTGGTGTCGTGGTCCTTCAGGTAGGTCTCGACCTTGCCGATGACCTGCGCGTCGTGGGCACGCCCGCCGTCCAGCCAGAACACGGCCGGGGTGCCGCTCAGGCGCGAACGCTCCACCGCCAGCTTCACCCAGTCCTGGATCGGGGCATCCTTGGTCTGGCACATGCGCCAGATGTCACCGGCTTCCACGGCGTGCTCGAACACGACCGCGCCGGCTTCGTCGGTGACCTTGACCACGCCATCGGCGGCGATCTGGAAGGTCTTGTCGTGCGAGCCGTATTCTTCGGCCTTCTGCGCCATCAGGCCGACGTTCGGCACCGAGCCCATCCTGGCCGGATCGAAGGCACCGTGCGTGCGGCAATCGTCGATCACCGCCTGGTACACGCCGGCGTAGCAGCGGTCCGGGATCACCGCCTTGGTGTCCTGCAGCTTGCCTTCGGCATTCCACATCTTGCCGGAGTCGCGGATCATCGCTGGCATCGAGGCGTCGACGATCACATCGCTCGGCACGTGCAGGTTGGTGATGCCCTTGTCCGAGTTCACCATGGCCACGCCCGGGCGATGTGCGTACTCGGCCTTCAGGTCGGCTTCGATGGCCGCACGGGTGGCCTCAGGCAGCGACGGCAGGCGCGCGGCGAGATCGCCGATGCCATTGTTGGCGTCGAAGCCGGCCTGCTTCAGCACGTCCGCATGCTTTGCCAGCACGTCCTTGTAGAACTCATTGACGGCCACGCCGAACATGATCGGGTCGGAGACCTTCATCATGGTCGCCTTCAGGTGCAGCGAGAACAGCACGTTCTTCGCCTTGGCATCTTCGATCTGCTCGGCAATGAACGCCGCCAGGGCCTTGCGGCTCATCACCGCGGCATCGACGATCTCACCAGCCTTGACCGCGGTCTTTTCCTTCAGCACCACGTCCGTGCCATCGGCACCGTGCAGGGTGATCTTCAGGCTGCCGGCGCTGGCGATCGTCGCCGACTTCTCGCTGCCATAGAAATCGCCCGACGCCATGTGCGCGACGTGCGAGGTGGAGTCGTTGGCCCAGGCCCCCATGCGGTGCGGGTGCTTGCGTGCGTAGTTCTTCACCGACAGCGGCGCGCGACGGTCGGAATTGCCTTCGCGCAGCACCGGATTCACCGCGCTGCCCTTGACCTTGTCGTAGCGCGCCTTGATGTCGCGCTGTTCGTCGTCGGCCGGGTTTTCCGGGTAATCCGGCAGCGCGTAGCCCTGCTGCTGCAGTTCGGTGATCGCCGCCTTCAGCTGCGGCACCGACGCCGAGATGTTCGGCAGCTTGATGATGTTGGCTTCCGGCGTGGTCGCCAGCTGGCCCAGCTCGGCCAGGTCATCGTTGACCTTCTGTTCGTCCTTCAGGCGCTCCGGGAACAGCGACAGGATGCGGCCGGACAGCGAAATATCGCGGGTTTCCACGGCGATACCGGCGGTTGCGGTGAACGCACTGACGACCGGCAGCAGCGACTGGGTGGCCAGGAACGGCGCTTCATCGGTCAGCGTGTAGAGGATCTTGGGCGTATTCGACATGGGGGATCAGGACTCTTTGCGGATCTCAGGGGAAGGCCGGCGCCAGCGCCGGACCACGTTCAACCGTGTCGCACGCAGGGCGCGGTGCCCTGGCGGGGAAACCCCTGCATTGTCCCCATTTCCAGCGTGCGGGGCAAAGCGCCGCCATACGCAAAGGTATGCATGCTCAGCGGGGCGCGGGCTCGCGGAGTACAGGACGTTGCCACCGGGATCGGGGCACATGGAGCTGCAATGCGTTTTCCTCCAGCAGATGGGCGCGCAGCAGATCGGTGCCATCATCCACCATCGTGGCGGCGATCTCAGCGGGGGTGCTGCCCTCGCACAGCCACCGTGCGACGCGCGACAGTTCGAGGGACTGCATCAGATAGCGCTGGGCGTATGGCGCCAGGTGCAACACGTCCACGACCTCGTCCAGCGCTTGTCCGGTGGCCAGACGGGACGTCGCCAGCGTGTCCACCACCAGAATCTCCAGTCTCCGCGCAGCCCACGCTGACAGTCGCAGATCGGTGGTTACCGTGCGGTAGTCCTCGCCTGCGGTGACACGTTGCAGGCCCACCGTGGTGGCCACGCAGGATTCAAGATGCTGCCGACCCACCGAATCCAGGCGCAGCTCATCTGAGAGGTCCCACCAGGCATGGCGTGGGCGCAGCGGAAGCACGGCATCCACTACCGCTTTCTGCAGTTCATAGCGCGCCTGCCGCTCCAGCCCGAACGCGTCGGCCACCTGCTCCCACCCTTCTCCTTCCAGCACGCGTGCAACGCACGGCCCGCGTGCGGCAGCTTCCTGGAGGTAGTAGGACCACGACGATGGCAGGCCGCGCAGCGCCAGCTGTCCAACGACATCCTGCCAAGGGACGCCGCGCTGGAGCAGGCGTACCACGACGGCTTTGGTGACCACGCCACGGTGGTACGGGGCTAGATCAGGAAGGCCCAGGTTCGTGCATACCTCGCTCCATTCCACGCCGTCGCACACGGCAGCAGCGGCCTTTCCTTCCAGCGTCCGGCGCAGCAGGCTCTGTTCTCCGATGGCCCGCGGGGCCAGCAGCGCCACGACCTCACGGAAGGAGCCCCCTTCCTCGATGGCCCGCATGGCCACCCCGATCTTTGTGTCTTCGAGGGTGTCCCGGGTGGCTTTCCATATAGGTGTCGATCCGGGGCCTGTTTTTTCGTTCAGGCACCGCCAGGTCACTGCCGCCACGCAGTGCAACACGCCAGGGATGGATGCCACGCCGGCCTGCTCAAGCGCATGCGGCGGAAAGGTGCCCTGTGCGATGAGTCCTTTCGCCCACGTTCCGGCAGCAAGCCGGGTCAGCGCGCGTCCCGCGGGCGCGCCGGGTTCGAGGACGCCCAGCCGCTCTTCCGCGAGCGCTGCGCGGCAGCACGCATCGAGCAGTCGTGGGGTGACCCCCGCCACGGCGGGGAGATCCCGCGCCTTCTCGTCGCGCTGGCTGCGTTTCCATCCGGATATTGCGTTGCCCAGCCTCAGGCGAAGCTGCAAAGCGTCCCTGGCGCGAGTCGGGGCATAGGCGCTATTGGTTATCTGTGTGGGCGCAACGAAAGAAGAACGCCACGGCGCGGCAGGGCCGTCGGAGCCCCGGTGCCTCACGCCAGAAAAGGGCGGGGCCAGGCTTGCAACTTTTCCGATTTCGTATGGCATCACGATCCGTGTGGCGGGAGCGGACGGCGATGGTATTGGAATGCCTGGCCAACGACTTCCAGCCATCGCGCAACTTCGCGGCGCGCTTGGCCCTGCCGTGGACATCAGCGGCATATCAACAAAAAAAAGACGCAGCCTCGCGGCTGCGTCCATCGTGAGTCCACTACCGGGAGAGAGTCGGTAGCGCGTGGACTTACTTGACCTCGAACTCCTGCGGCGTTCCGGCCGCCTTGCCATCTACCATGACTTCCGCGCGGTACTTGCCCGCCGGCCAACCATTGGCATTCTTGAACGTGATGTTGGTGGTCTCGGCACCGGACGTGTTGAGCGTCGCGCTCTGCTCACCGGCAACCTGGCCATCCTGGAAGGTCAGCTTGGCGCCCACGTTTGCATTGCTCGCCGCGCCATCGGTACGAACCGAAACGATGATGTCGTCCTTGGGAGCGAACATCGCTGTGGTGGCGACTGATTTGTCTGCCGCTGCACTCTTGCCGACGGTCACCGATGCGACGTTGACCGAGGCGGCTTCGGCCATCGGCGGCGGTGCGCCCGTCATCGGGGCGGGGGCAGCAGCCGGCGCGGTATCCGCAGTCGGGGTGGCAGTGGTATCGACGGCGGGTTCGTCCTTCTTGCAGCCGACCAGCGCCACGCTGCCGAGCAGTGCAACGAGCAGCCCATTGCGAAGCGTATTGGTATGGATCATCGGGTTTCCTCCAAGGGTTACAACAACGGAACGCGTGTGCGGGTGGTGCCGCGGGGATTACTTGTTGGGGAGCTTCAGCACCTGGCCGGGCTGGATGCGGTCGGGATCATCAAGCTGGTCACGGTTGGCATCGAATATCTTCTGCCAGGCATTTGCATCGCCCAGGTGCTGCTTGGCGATCTTCGACAGCGTGTCACCCTTCTCCACCGTGTAGGTCGCATCGACCACTTCCGCCGTGCTGTCCACCGAAGCGGACACGCCGGAAAAATCGGCTTTGGGAACCTGTTGGGCGGTGCTGTCGACGCTCCCGGTGACACCGGAGAAATCGGCTTTCTTCTCGGTACTCATCCACACACTCCCATCTGCGTGACTACGTGGCAGGCACGTTCTCACACAGGTTGTTAAATGGGGATGGTTTTCATGTGAAGCCGAAGCCGGATTTACTGTCGCAGTTCACGGTCCATGCTTGCGGGTGCAACGATTCCCGGGCTGGCGCGCCACGGATTGATGTCCAGCCCACCGCGGCGGGTATACCGCGCCTCCACTTCCAGCACGTCCGGTGCACAGCGCTGGCTGACCTCGTTGAAGATGCGTTCGACGCACTGTTCGTGGAATTCGGCATGTTCGCGGTAGCTGACCAGGTAGCGCAGCAAGCCGACGCGATCGATGCGTGCGCCGCGGTAGCGCACGCTGACCGTGGCCCAGTCGGGCTGGCCGGTGACCGGACAGTTGGATTTCAGCAGCGCCGACACCAAGGTCTCTTCGACCTTCTCCGCCGGGTCGGCCGAAAGAAAGTCCGCCTGCGGCGGGCCATAGCAGTCGATGTCGACGTCCAGCCCGTCGATCGATTCGCCACGCGGGGTATCGCGCAGGGCAGGCAGTCCGAATGTCACCTGCACCGCTGCACCGGCACAGGCGGAGAGATCGCTGGCGATCGTGCCGCGCAGGGCCTCGGCATCGACGAAGCGGGCACTGTTGAGCGAATTGAGGTACAGCTTGAAGGACTTCGATTCCACCAGGTTCGGGGAGGTGCAGGGCACTTGCACGGTCGCCACGGCGACGCAGGGCTTGCCCCGGTTGTCCAGCCAGCCCAGTTCGAAAGCATGCCAGCGGTCATGCCCGACGAACGGCAGGGCGCTGTCGTCCAGCCCGATTTCGGCCCGCGCGGCGGCGCGAGGAATGGGAAACAGCAGGCCGGGGTCGTACTGCGACGGGTAACTGACCTCGCGACCGAGGCTGGAATCCTGGGGGGTGTTCATGGCGCTCATTGTAAATGAGCGGGTCGAACGGGTGAGACCCCCTCGCGGGTGGCTGTTGTTTGAAGCCACAGCGCTGAGTGGGCCGGGCGGGGAGGCTATGCGGGGCACGCGCAAGTACGTCCATGTAGCTCTTCGCGGCTCCTGCCGCTCAAGGCCCCGCATAGCCTCCCCACCCGACCCATGACAGGTTCCGGGCCGCCAGCCGCGTAAGAAAGAAGAAGAAAAGCGGTAGCGCCGAGCCATGCTCGGCGAGCGCAGCGGGCCGTTGGCGGAAACAGTCCGCCGACCATGGGTCGGCGCTACCGAAGGTTCCATGGCTGCCGTGGACCTGTCGAAGGTGGGGCGAGGTGGCTGTGCAGGACCGTCTTTTCGCATGGATGCGAAAAGCGAGCCCCCATGGATGGGTTCACGGCGTGTCCTGCACAGCCGCCCCGCCCCGCCAACACCCAGCCCTGCAGCTCTTGACGTTGCTGTTGCCGTCGCTTGAAGAGCAGGTGCCGGGCGCAGGCCCGGCAAACCCACTCACCCCTGCATGAACGCTTCGATTTCGTCGGCGCTGCGCGCCAGGCCCTCGGTCAGCACCCGATGCCCATCGGCGGTGATCAACACGTCATCCTCGGTGCGGATGCCGATGCCGCGCCAGCGCGCCTCCACGCTGGTGTCGTCGGCACCGACATACAGCCCCGGCTCGATGGTGAACACCATGCCCGGCTCCAGCAGCCGTGACTCGCCCGCCAGGCGGTAATCGCCCACGTCGTGCACGTCCATTCCGATCCAGTGCCCGGTCTTGTGCCGGTAGAAGCGCTTGTACTGCTCCTGGGCGATGTTGTCCTCCACGCTGCCCTTGAGCAGCCCCAGCCGCAGCAGCCCCTCGGTCAGCACCTGCACTGCGGCCAGGTGGCCCGCTTCATACGCCACCCCGGGCCGTGCCTGCGCCAGTGCGGCCGCCTGTGCGGCGCCGACCAGATCGTGCAGCGCGCGTTGTTCGGCAGTGAAGCGACCGTTGACCGGGAAGGTGCGGGTGATGTCACTGGCATAGCCACGGTACTCCGCGCCGGCATCGATCAGCACCAGCTCACCATCGCGCGTGCGCGCGTTGTTGTCACGGTAATGCAGGATGCAGCCATTGCGCCCGGCGCCGACGATGCTCGAATACGCCGGGCACGCATCGTGGGCGCGGAACACCCGCTCCAGCTCGGCCTGCAGCTCATACTCCTGGATGCCCGCGCGCGCGGCCCGCATCGCCGCGCGGTGTGCCTGCACGCTGATCTGCGCGGCCTGTTCCATCAGCGCGATTTCCGCGCCGGACTTGAACAGGCGCTGCTCGTGCAGCAGGTGGCCCAGCTCCAGGAATTCATGCGGGGGCTGCGCGCCATGGCGCACCTGCGAACGGACGCGGTTGACCCAGCCGATCAGCTTCAGGTCGAAGTCGGCATCGCGCCCGAAGTGGTAATACACCCGCGAGCGCCCTTCCAGCATCCCCGGCAGGATGTCGTCCAGGTCCTCGATGGGATACGCATCGTCCATGCCGAAATCCGCCACCGCGCCCTCCTGGCCGGCACGGCTGCCATCCCAGGCTTCACGCTCGGCATCGCGCTCGCGGCAGAACAGGATGACCTCGCCGTGCCGGCGCCCGGGAATCAGCACCAGCACCGCTTCCGGTTCCGGGAACCCGCAGAGGTACTGGAAATCCGAATCCTGGCGGTACGGGTAATGCGTATCCAGGCTGCGCACTTTCTCCGAGGCGGCCGGCAGCACCAGGATCGCCTCATCGCCGGCCATCTCCATCAACTGGCGTCGGCGCCGCTTGTACTCGGCCGCGCCGATCCCGGTGCGCTGGCGCAGGTCCATGCGATCGCCCGCCATCAGTTGAGGCGCTGGCGGTGGCGCGCGGCCATCACGCAGTCACCGTGCAGCAGCAGCACGGCAATGCGGATGAATTCCTCGATCTCGGCCAGCGCTTCGTCGTCATCCTCGCCATCGCTGTCGAAGTCTTCGCTGGAGGCCTGGGCCAGCTTGGCCAGGTCGTTCAGGGCCTCCTCGCCCTCCTCGGACAGCGCCGGGCGCTTGTGCCCGGAGCCCAGCCCGAAGCCGCCCAGGAACGCCCGTGCCCAGGTGAACAGGGCATCCACCTGCGGCTCGGTCTGGGTGCTGTCGCTGAGCAGCAGCTCGAAGCCGAAATCACGGTCTTCCAGCTGCTTGATGGTCACTTCCAGCAACTGCGCCAGCGTGCTGCCCTCGGCCACCGGCTGCAGCGCATCGTCGGCCAGCACCCGGGCCGGCCAGTCATTGCCCGGCGCGCCGCCGGCCGCCAGCCAGCCGCACAGGCCACCGTGCAGCTCGGCCGGGGTGGCGCCCAGCCCGAGCGCCTCGCTGGCACGGGAAACGTCGTCGATGGAAGGAAGTTCGGTCATCTGCAGGCTCGTTTGTAATGGGGGCGACCCACGCATTGCTGCCGGTGTCGCCGATGGGCTAGTTTAGAACGTGGCGCGCCGCCCCGCAGCCCGCGCCGCTGACGCTTGACCGTCATCAACGGCCCTGAGACTCTTGCGCCATGGACCATCCCAGCCCGCTCGACCAGTTGCAGGCCTTCGCCGCCCGGGTGGAGGCGCTGCTTGAGCGCAACCAGCGGCTGGCCGAGGAGAACCGCAGCCTGCGCCACCAGCAGGAACAGCTGGTCAGCGAACGCTCCACCCTGCTGGCCAAGAACGAACAGGCCCGCTCGCGCGTGGAAGCGATGATCACCCGGCTCAAATCCCTGGAGCAGCACACATGAGCGGTGCCGAACCGGTAAACGTCCGCCTGCTTGATCGCGATTACACGGTCGGGGTCACCGCCGAGGAACGCGACAGCCTGGTGGCCGCCTCGCGCCTTCTGGACGCGAAGATGCGCGAAATCCGCGGCAGCAACCGCATGGCCGCCGTCGACCGCGTCGCCGTGCTGGCGGCATTGAACCTGGCCCACGAGCTGCAGCAGCTGCGTGATGAAAACGCCCGCCAGGCCGTCGCCCTGCAGCAGACGTTGGCCGACATGAACCGTCGCCTGGACCGCGCGATCGACGTCTGACACCGTGGAGTCTGAATTGGCACGCACTGTTGCCGACGAACGGACTCCCCCTGCGCGGCGAGCTGGTTATACTGTTCCTGCGTTCTCTGCGGTACACGACGGCATGTGCAAACATTCGCCTTGTCCCTTAAGAACGACACCGGGAGCGCGACGGCGCCGGGAGTGCATGTCCGCCTTGCAGCGGGAAGCCCGATGGTTCCCCAGCGTTCCCACTTGAGCCCCTGGGTTCAAGGTCGTTTCGCATGCATCGTCATCGCGGAGAATGCAATATTCGACAAGGGCGGCGTCTTCGGATGTCGCCTTTGTTTTTTCCGGTCGGCGGCGCGGCACAATAGCGCCATGCCTTCCTCGCCCCCCTCGATACCCGACCCCCGCAACGCGCTGCGCGCCGAACTCAGGCAGCGTCGCCGCGACCTGCCCGCTGCGACCCGGATCGACGCCGCCGACCGCCTCGCTGCACGCCTGCTGGCGCTGCCGTTCGCCCCGCAACGCGGGCATGTGGCCGGTTACTGGGCGATGGATGGCGAAATCGCCCTGCATCGCTGGCAGCTGAGCTTGCCCGACGCGGTCAGCTACTGCCTGCCGGTCCTGCACCAGGACGTGCTTCGCTTCGCGCCCTGGCGTCCGGGACAGGCACTGCGGCAGAACCGTTTCGGCATTCCCGAACCCGACCTGGACCCTGCCGATACGCTGGATGCCGGCGCGATGGACCTGGTGGTCACCCCGCTGGTCGGCTTCGACGCACAGGGCGGCCGGCTGGGCATGGGAGGGGGCTGGTATGATCGCAGCTTCGCCTTCCGGCACGACCGCCCTGCTCCGCCGTGGCTGGTCGGCGCGGCATTTGCCGTGCAGCAGGTCGATGCGTTGCCGGTCGCGTCCTGGGACGTGGCGGTGGACGCCATCTGCACCGAAGCAGACACCCTTTTCGCCTCGCACGTGACCGCATGACCGCCCGCAAGCGCTACTGGCTGATGAAGTCCGAACCGGACGCCTTTTCCATCGACGACCTGCAACGCGTCGGCACCGAACCCTGGAACGGCGTCCGCAATTACCAGGCGCGCAACTTCATGCGCGACGGGATGCACGTCGGCGACGGCATCCTGTTCTACCACTCCAACACCAAGGTGCCTGGCATCGTCGGCATCGCCACGGTGGCCAGTCCCGCCTATCCCGATGACACCCAGTTCGATCCGCAATCGGACTACCACGACCCCAGGGCCACCCGCGAAGAGCCGCGCTGGATGCTGGTGGACGTGGGCTTCGAGCGCAAGCTGGAGCGCGTCATCGCGCTGGATGAAATCAAGCTGCACGCCGATGCGCTGGGCGAGGGTTTCCCGCTCACCGCCAAGGGCAACCGTCTTTCCGTGTTCCCGGTGACTGCGGCGCAGTGGAAGCTGCTGCTGTCACTGGAACGCAAATCCTGATCCTCCATCGAGACCGCCCGCATGTCCGAAGCCAAGCGCCTGGCCGCTGAAAAAGCCATCGAATACGTCGAAGACGGCATGATCGTCGGGGTCGGCACCGGCTCCACGGTCGCCTACTTCATCGATGCGCTGGGCCGCATCCAGCACCGCATCAAGGGCGCGGTGTCCAGTTCCGAACAGAGCACCGCGCGCCTGAAGCAGCTCGGCATCGACGTGCTGGAGCTCAACCACACCGGCACGCTGTCGCTGTATGTCGATGGCGCCGACGAGTGTGATCCCGGCAAGTGCCTGATCAAGGGCGGCGGCGCTGCGCTGACCCGCGAGAAGATCATCGCCGAGGCCAGCGGGCGCTTCATCTGCATCGTGGACCCGTCCAAGCAGGTGCCGGTGCTGGGGCGGTTCCCGCTGCCGGTGGAAGTGATCCCGATGGCACGCAGCCTGGTCGCCCGCCAGATCCGCGACATGACCGGCGGCCAGCCGACCTGGCGCGAAGGCGTGGTGACCGACAACGGCAACCAGATCCTGGACATCCACCACCTGCAGATCACCGATCCGGAAAAGCTCGAGCGCGAGCTCAACCAGCTGCCCGGCGTGGTCTGCGTGGGGCTGTTCGCGCGCCGCCGCGCCGACGTGGTGATCGTCGGCGGCGAACCGCCGGTGGTGCTCTGATCCCTGCCATGCAGCATACGCCCGCCTGACCGTTTGCCCTATCAAGGAAAACCCCATGTCGATCCGTTCCCTGCTCCTGCTGCCGCTGCTCGCGCTGGCCGGCTGCGCCACCGGTGCGTCCCAGCACTGGGTGGAGCTCGATGGCGCCCGCTACAAGGTGGAACTTGCGCAGAACGATGAAACCCGCGCGCGCGGACTGATGTTCCGCGACAGCCTGCCCGAAGACCACGGCATGCTCTTCATCCACGACCGCGAGGAACCCCTCGCCTATTGGATGAAGAACACCCGGATCGGCCTGGACATCCTCTACTTCGACAGTGCACGCAGGCTGGTCAGCCAGCAGCGCGATGTGCCGCCGTGCTCGGCAGGCGACCGTTGCCCGCCGTATCCCAGCAGTGGGCCGGCACGCTACGTGCTGGAGCTCAACGCCGGCCAGGCGGAGAAGATCAAGTTGAAGGACGGCACCGAACTGAAGCTCGGCCCGGGCATCCCGCCGCTCTGACCGCAAGGACCAGGATGCCGGTCGTCGGCCGGCATTCTTTCACCTGCTGCAGCTTGAAACCTTGCGGCATTGCCGCCAGTCTGTAGGCATGCAGGAGCGCATCACATTGCCCGACTGGGACACCCTGGCCGAACTCGACGACGAGTCGCTGCCACTGCTGCCCACTGCGTTGCTGATCGCGCGCGACGAATATCCCGCATTGGACCCGACGGTGTATGACGCGACGGTGCAGGCCCATGTCGACCACCTGCGCGCGGAAGTCGAGATCATCCCGTCGCCGCCGCTGAAGATGGCCGCGATCAACCGCCATCTGTTCGATGAGCTGGGTTACAGCGGCGACCACGACGAATACTACGATCCGCGCAACAGCTACCTCAACGAAGTCTTCGAACGCCGCCTGGGCAATCCGATCTCGTTGGCCCTGGTGCAGATGGAGGTCGCGCGGCGGTTGGGCATCGCGCTGGACGGGGTGTCCTTCCCCGGCCACTTCCTGGTGCGCCTGCCGATGGAAGAAGGAATGCTGGTGATGGACCCGTTCAACGGCGGCCGGCCGCTGGGCGTGGAAGAACTGCGCGAGCGCGCAAGCTCGCACCTGGGTGGCCAGCGACCGGACGACCAGGTGCTGGCGCAGATCCTCGACGCGGCGCCCAGCCGCGCGATCCTGATGCGCATGCTGCGCAACCTGCAGGGCGTCTATGCGGAAAACCACCAGTGGGACCGTGCGGCGCGCAGTGCCGACCGCCTGCTGAAACTGGCGCCGGAAAACGACGATGCGCTGCGCGATCGCGGCCTGGCCTACCTGAAGCTGGAGTACCTGGCCGGTGCGCGTCGCGACCTGGGGCGCTACGTGCAGCGCAATCCCGATGCGGGCGACGCGCAGGCCCTGCGCGAGAAACTGGTGGACCTGGGCGGGCCGCGCACGCGGCTGCATTGAGCCGCGCCGCGGCGGCGCGCGCCTCAGTCCAGCTCGACCATCTCGAAGTCATCCTTGGTCACACCGCAATCCGGGCAGGTCCAGGTTGCGGGGACATCTTCCCAGGACGTGCCCGGTGCGATGCCCTCCTCTGGCAGCCCGTCCGCTTCGTGGTACAGGAATCCGCAGACCACGCACATCCAGGTGCGGAACCGGGCCCGGGGGGTGTCGCTCATCGGATGTTCCCCTTCAAAATGACGTCCTTCTATGCACTTCCCGGCCATTGTCCCATCGTGGCCACACAACCGGTAGCCATCCATGTCCCCAGCACCTGCCACGCCTCGCGGCGTGTACCTGATCACGCCCGACGAAGCCGACACCGCGCGCCTGCTGGCCGGCGTCGCGCCCCTGCTCGCCGCCGGCACCACGTGGCTGCAGTACCGCAACAAGACCGCCACCGCGGCCCTGCGCCACGAGCAGGCGACCGCGCTGCAGGCGCTGTGCGAACGTCACGGCGTGCCGCTGCTGATCAATGACGACGCAGCGCTGGCCCACGCGGTCGGCGCGGCCGGCGTGCATATCGGTGAAGACGATGGCGGCGTTGCGGCGGCCCGTGCGCTGCTGGGGCCTTCGGCACTGATCGGCGCGTCCTGCTATGACGAACAGGTGCTGGCGCAGCAGGCGGTCGCCGCGGGCGCCAGCTACGTGGCCTTCGGTGCCTTCTTCCCCAGCCGCAGCAAGGCGACCACCCGCCGCGCCACGCCGGAGCTGCTGCGGCAAAGCGCCGCACTGGGCGTGCCGCGGGTGGCGATCGGCGGGCTGACGCCGGACAATGTCGGTCCCGTCATCGCCGCCGGTGCAGACCTGGTGGCAGTGATCAGCAGCGTGTTCGAGGCCGCCGACCCGGTCTCCGCCCTGCATGCCTATCTCGCCTGCTTCAAGGATCCCGCATGAACCACGACCAGTCCCACGCCCTGTTCACCCGCGCCCAGGCGCTGCTGCCCGGTGGCGTCAATTCGCCGGTGCGCGCGTTCAAGTCGGTGGGTGGCGAGCCGTTCTTCGTCGAACGCGCCGATGGTGCCTACCTGCACGACGTGGATGGCAACCGTTACATCGACTACGTTGGGTCGTGGGGTCCGATGATCGTCGGCCACAACCATCCGGCCGTGCGCCAGGCCGTCAAGAAGGCCGCTGACAGTGGCCTGTCCTTCGGCGCGCCGTGCGCGGCGGAAGTCACCATGGCCGAGACGCTGACCCGGCTGGTGCCGTCCTGCGAGATGGTGCGGATGGTCAACTCCGGTACCGAAGCCACGCTGTCGGCGATCCGCCTGGCACGCGGTGCCACCGGCCGCAGCCGCATCGTCAAGTTCGAAGGCTGCTACCACGGCCATGGCGACTCCTTCCTGGTGAAGGCGGGCAGCGGCATGCTGACCCTCGGCGTGCCGACCTCACCGGGCGTGCCGGCCGGCCTGAGCGAACTGACCCTGACCCTGCCCTACAATGATTTCGATGCCGCCACCGCGCTGTTCGAAGCACAGGGCGAGCAGATCGCCGGCCTGATCATCGAACCGGTGGTCGGCAATGCCAACTGCATCCCGCCGCGCGAGGGCTACCTGCAGCACCTGCGCGCGCTGTGCACGCGCTTCGGCACCGTGCTGATCTTCGATGAAGTGATGACCGGGTTCCGGGTTGCGCTGGGCGGGGCACAGGCGCATTACGGCGTCACCCCGGACCTGACCACCTTCGGCAAGATCATCGGCGGCGGCATGCCGGTGGGCGCCTACGGCGGCAAGCGCGAGCTGATGCAGCAGATCTCACCGGCCGGCCCGATCTACCAGGCCGGCACCCTGAGCGGCAATCCGGTGGCGATGGCCGCCGGCCTGGCGATGCTGGAACTGGTGCAGCAGCCGGGCTTCCACGCGCAGTTGTCGGCGCGCGCCGCGCGCCTGTGCGAGGGCCTGGAACAGGCCGCCGCCGAGGCTGGCGTGAGCGTCACCACGACCCAGGTCGGCGGCATGTTCGGCCTGTTCTTCACCGACCAGAAGGTGGAGACCTATGCCCAGGCCACCGCCTGTGACATTCCGGCTTTCAACCGATTCTTCCACGCGATGCTGGAACAGGGCGTGTTCCTGGCCCCTTCGGCCTATGAGGCCGGCTTCCTGTCCAGCGCACACGACGATGCCGTGATCGACGCCACCCTCGCCGCCGCCCGCGTCGCGTTCAAGGCCTAGCCGAACACCAGCTTGCCTTTCATCATCGCGAAGTGGCCGGGGAACGAGCAGAAGAAGGTGTAGTCCCCGCCCTTCTGCAGGGCGCGGGTGGAGAACCGCACGCTGGTGCTCTGCCCGCCACCGATCACCCTGGTATGCGCCAGCACGCGTGCATCGCCCTTGGGCAGGTAGCTGTCGGCGAGCGTGCCGCGCATGCCGGCCATCGCCACCGGCTGGTAATCGGCGGTGCGCGTCAGCACCCAGTTGTGGCCCATCGCGGTGGCCGCCATGCGGCCGGTGTGGCGCAATGTCAGCGACACTTCGGTGCAGTCGGCGGCGAGCTTGATCTCGCGCGCACTGAAGGTCATCTGGTCGGTGCTGTCGATGTTCACCGCGCAGACGCGCGCCATCGCCGACGGTGCCAACAGCAGCGCGCCCAGCCCTGCCCCCCATGCCCATTGCTTCATCACTGGCTGCTCCCGATTGTTGGTGTGCTCCATTGTAGGAAAGCGGGGCAGCGCGCAGCTGCGACCGGCTGTCGCAGCCGTGCCGGCATATCGGGCATGCTTCGGTCATGAAGCCGGGAATCGAACTGTTGCTGCTGGACGTGGATGGCGTGCTGCTGGACTACCAGCGCAGCGTGCGTGTGCGGCATCTCGCCCACGGCCTGTGCGTGGACAGCGCACGGGTGCAGCAGGTGCTGTTCGAAACTGGCCTGGAAACGCGCTACGACAGCGGCGTGGCCGATACCGCGGCTTACCTGCGTGCGTTGAGCGAGGGCCTGCAGGCCGAAGTCAGCGAGACGCTGTGGATCCAGGCACGGCTGGCGGCATCGCGGCCGCGCGCCGACGTGCTGCAGCGGATCGTCGCCGTCCCCGCTTCCGTGCGCATCGGCGTGCTGACCAACAACGGCCCGCTGATGGCCGAGGTGCTTCGCGCCCTGCTGCCGACGCTGTGCCAGCGCGTGGGTGACGGCCTGCTGTGCAGCGGCGCGCTCGGTGGGCGCAAACCTGATCCGGCGCTGTACCAACGCGCGCTGCAGCGACTGCAGGCCACGCCATCGCGCACGCTGTTCATCGATGACCTGTTCACCAACGTGCGCGGTGCGCGGCAGGCGGGCCTGCAGGCCGAAACCGTGCGCGATGGGCGCAGCGTGGGCCGCGTGCTGAAGCGCCACGGCCTGCTGCAGTGACGACCGGCGGTCGTCACTCCGCCCACAGCGCTCAGCGCGCGGCGATGTAGCTGGCCACGGCCGCGCGCAGGCGCTTGAGGCCTTCGGCGATTTCCTCGTCGGTGATGTTCAGCGACGGCACGAAACGCAGCACGTCCGGACCGGCCTGCAGGGTCAGCAGGCCGTGTTCGGCGGCGTGGTCCAGGATCACGCCAGCCTGGCCCAGGTGGTCCTGGGACAGCACCGCACCGAGCATCAGCCCGCGTCCACGCACCTGCCCGAACACGCCGAACTCGGCGTTGATGCGCTCGAAGCCCTCGCGCAGCGCGCGCGACTGGCGGTCGACGTTGGCGGCGATTTCATCGGAAGCCAGCTTGCGCAGCGCGACCCGTGCCACCGCAGCGGCCAGCGGATTGCCGCCGAAAGTGGTGCCATGGGCCCCGAACTGCATGGTCTCGGCGACCTTCGGGCCGGCCAGCATCGCACCGATCGGGAAGCCGCCGCCGAGCGCCTTGGCCAGGGTCACCATGTCCGGCACCACGCCATCCTGCCAGTGCGCGAACAGGGTACCGGTGCGGCCCATGCCGGCCTGGATCTCATCCAGCACCAGCAGCGCACCGTGCTGGTCGCACAGTTCACGCACGCGCTTGAGGAAGCCCGGTTTGGCCGGCATCACCCCGCCCTCGCCCTGCACCGGCTCCAGCATCACCGCGGCCACGTCACCGGCGGCCATCGCGGTTTCCAGTTGCACTTCATCGTTGAAATCCACGTAGCGGAAGCCCTGCGGCAGCGGCTCGTAGCCTTCCTGGTACTTCGGCTGGGCCGTGGCGGTCACTGCCGCCAGGGTGCGACCGTGGAAGCTGCCGCGGAAGGTGACGATGACCCGCCGATCCGCCGGGCGCCCCTGCGATGAAGCCCACTTGCGCACCATCTTGATCGCCACTTCGTTGGCTTCGGCACCGGAGTTGCACAGGAACACGCGCTCTGCGAAACGGCTGGCCTTGACCAGTTCCTCGGCCAGGCGCAGCGGCGGGGCGCTGTAGAACACATTGCTGGTGTGCCACAGCTTGCCGGCCTGTTCCAGCAGCGCCGCGGTCAGGTCCGGATCGTTGTGGCCCAGGCCGCACACGGCGATCCCCGCGGCCAGGTCGATGTACTCGCGGCCCTGCGAATCCCAGACGCGCGCGCCCTGCCCGCGTTCGAGCACGACCTGGCGCGGCTTGTACACCGGCAGGTAGTAGTGCGACAGGGAGATCAGGGGATCGGTGGCGGCGGTCATGGCGGTCCGGCGAGCTTCGGGAAGCGCCCATTCTCGCCCTGCAGCCGGTGCGGCACAATGCGCCCATGCGCCCTTTCTCCGCTCCACAGCTCAATCCCGCCAGCGCCACCGGATGGCGCCGGTACTGGTTCGACATCATCTACCGCCACGACACCCGGCCGTCGCGCAACTTCGACCTGCTGCTGGTGCTGGCGATCACCGCCAGCGTCATCGTGGTGATGGTCGACAGCGTGCAGCACCTGCACCTGCGCTGGGCCGCGGGCCTGTACGTGCTGGAATGGGCGTTCACCGCGATGTTCACGCTGGAGTACCTGCTGCGGCTGGCGGTGGTGAAGCGCCCGCTGCGCTACGCGGTCAGCATCTGGGGAATCATCGACCTGCTGTCGATCCTGCCGACCTACCTGTCGCTGTTCATCCCCGGCGCGCAGAGCCTGCTGGTAGTGCGTGCGCTGCGCATCCTGCGGGTGTTCCGCATCCTCAAGCTGACCCGTTACATCGAAGAAAGCGGCGTGCTGATGCTGGCGCTGTGGCGCAGCCGGCGCAAAGTCCTGGTGTTCCTGTTCACGGTCATCACCATCACCATCATCGCCGGTGCGCTGATGTACCTGATCGAAGGGCCGCACAACGGCTTCACCAGCATCCCCAGCAGCATGTACTGGGCGGTGGTGACCATGGCCACGGTCGGCTTCGGCGACATCGTGCCGCAGACCATGCTCGGCCGCTTCGTCACCTCCATCCTGATCCTGATCGGCTACAGCATCATCGCGGTGCCGACCGGCATCTACACCGCCGAACTGGCCAGCACCCTGCGCGAAGCCGAGCACGAAAAGCGCGACGGGCGCGGCTGCCCGCGCTGCGGGCTGGAAGGCCACGAGGCCGACGCACGCTACTGCCGGCAGTGCGCCGAGCCCCTGCCGGAACTGTTCAACCAGGTGTGACCGGCGTCAACGCGCCATGCGGTTGCTCATGTCGACCAGGTCGTTGTAGCTGGCCAGCAGCGCCGGCGCGGTGCCGGAGGGCGGCATGCCACCGCTTTCCAGCAGGATCTGGTCGCTGCGGCTCAACGGCTGGTTGGCCTGCAGGCGTTCGATGCGGCGCCCGCCCTCGCTGGCCAGCTTGTCCGCCGAACGCTCCATGTGGCCCCACATCGGATCGCCCTGGCCGATCTTCGCCTTGGCCGCCTCTTCCAGCACGGCCTGGTAGCGCGCCAGTTGTGCACGGCCGGCGGCGAGGTCCGGCGCGTCGCCGTCCAGCACCTTCACCAGCTGCTTGCCCTCGCCGATGATGCTCAGGTGGTAGAACGCCGCACTGCGCCCTTCTTCCTTCTCGATCGCCGCGATCTGTTCTTTCCGGCGCTGGTCTTCGTTCGCTTCCAGCGCGGCATCCATCGCATCACCGGCGTCGAAGAACGCCGAATAGGCCTGCATCAGCGGCGCGTGCCGCTGGCGCATGCCCTCCCCGCCATCGCGCTTGTAATCCTCGCGATCGTAGTAACGCACGGCATCGCCGATCTTCTCGTTGAGCGCGGTGAAGGTTTCCTGGTAACGGCGCGCGGCCGGATCCAGCGCCGCGTTGGCCGGCTGCTCCGCCAGGGCGGCGGTCATCGGCGCAGCGCAGGATTCGACGCGGTGGGACAGCACCGTGCCCGGCGCACGCACGGTTTCTTCCTTGCCGGTGGGGCCGGCCGCCGGATCGGCGATCCACGAAACGTAGCGCTGGAAGCTCTCCTGGATCGGCTGCTGCACACCGTTGAAGCAGGCGATGTAGGCGTTGATCTTGTCCGCGCCCTCGACGGCGCTGGCGGTGGACGCGCCCTTCTGGCAGGCGGCCAGGCACAGTGCAACGGACGCGGCCAGGATGGCCGTGCGGAAGGTCGGATGCATGGGGTACTTCCCTGTTGGAAACGATTACAGCCGCGCACCTTAGCAGACGCCGCCGTCAACGCGCCGTCGAATCAGTCCAGGAAAAGATCCGGCAGCAACGGATGCGCGGGATCCACCGCGTAACCGGAAAGATCGGTCACCCCGGCCGCAGCGAGCACTTCGTCATCGAGCAGGAACTGGCCGTGGAAGCCGGCCGCTTCGCGCACCAGCACCGCGTGCGCGGCATCGGCCACGATCTGCGGCGTGCGGCAGCCCTGCACGTCCACGCCCGGGATCATGTTGATCGCATCGGTGGCGATCACCGTGCGCGGCCACAGCGCATTGACCGCCACGCCGCGTGGACCGAACTCCGCCGCCAGCCCCAGCGTGACCAGGCTCATGCCCATCTTGGCCAACGTATAGCCGGTATGCGGCCCCCACCACTTCGGGTCCAGGCTGGGCGGCGGCGCCAGGCTCAGGATGTGCGGGTTGGGCGCCTGCAGCAGGTACGGCAGGCAGGCCTGCGCGCACAGGAAACTGCCACGCGCGTTGACCTGCTGCATCAGGTCGAAGCGCTTCATCGGCGTCTCCAGGGTGCCGCGCAGCCAGATCGCGCTGGCATTGTTGACCAGGATGTCGATGCCGCCGAAGGTGTCCACGGCCGCGGCAACCGCCGCCTGCACCTGGTCTTCCTCGCGGATGTCGCACTTCAGCGCCAGCGCTTGGCCGCCCGCGGCGGTGACCGCTTCGGCGGCACTGTGGATGGTGCCGGGCAGCTTCGGATTGGCCACCGAGGACTTGGCCGCGATGGCCACGTTGGCACCGTCGCGTGCCGCGCGCAGCGCGATCGCCAGCCCGATACCGCGCGATGCGCCGGTGATGAATAGAGTCTTGCCCTGCAGGTTGGACACCACGTTTCTCCTGGTCACCGGCCAACGCCGAGGCTGCATTATGCGCGCGCCCAGGGCGCCCGGCCGCAGTGCCGGCTCAGGGCTTGGGCCCCTGTCCCTCGTTGTCTTCCCAGTGCAGGATGCGCCGGGTGACGAAACGATAGACCGGCTTGCCGGTGGCGAACCACAGCTCACGCACCCACGAGGTGCGCTTGAGCACGCGCTTTTCCACCGGCGTCAGCGATCCGCGGCAGTACATCCGTTTGTGCTTGAGCAGGTGGCGCAGGTCTTCGCGCGCCAGCAGGCGCATCCAGCGCGAGCGCGGGTTGCCGATCACCGCCAGCTGGAAATCGATCAACGCCGGATGCCCTGCTTCGGTCACCAGCCAGTTGGCTTCCTTGGCCAGGTCGTTGTGCGCCACCCCGCGCCGGTGCAGTTCCTGCAGCAGCCGGCGCGCATCATGGAACCAGGCCACGTCGCCGCGTGGTGGACGCTGGTACATCGCATCGCCGGCCATGAAGCTGCGGTCCAGCCAGCGGCCGTCCCATGCCAACAGCTTCGGCACCGCCTGCATGCCATCGATGTGCCGCAGCGCGCGCGCTTCGCGTCGCGCCAACCACCAGGCCGGCATCCGCAGCCACCACGGCGTGGCGCCGAGGTCGCGACGCACGAAGCGGCCTTCGGCCTGCTGCACCAGCAGGATGCGGCCGAAGCTGTCGGACTTGAGCGCGTGCTGCGCGATCGTGCGGTTATCTGCCATGGCCCATTCTAGGCGATCCCTCCAGGCGATCCCCGTTGTCCCGATCAGCCGGCATCAAGCAGGCAACCAGTCACCTGCGCGCCTTTATAATCAGGCGATGGACTCTTCATGGATCGACGCCACCCTTGCCTGGATCGCCGCCAATCCGGTGCTTGCCGGTGCAGCCATCTTCCTCATCGCCTTCTGCGATGCGGTCATCATCCTGGGCGCCATCGTGCCCGCGCTGCCGTTGCTGTTCGCTGTGGGCGTGTTCATCGGCCTGGGCCAGGTCTCCGGCCCGTATGCGGTGGTCTGTGCGGCGCTGGGCGCGTTCGCCGGCGATGGCATCAGTTACTGGATCGGCCGCCGCTGGGGCGATCGGCTGCGCGGCGTGTTCCCGTTCAGCCGTTACCCGCAGCTGCTGGACCGCGGCGAAACGATGTTCCGTCGCAATGCCTTCAAGAGCATCCTGGTCGCCCGTTACGTAGGCGCCATCCGTCCGTTCGTGCCGGCCATCGCCGGCATGATGAAGATGCAGGCCAGCCGTTACGTGCAGGCCAGCGGCATCGCCAGCGTGTCCTGGGCGGTGTTGTTCCTGTTGCCCGGCTGGGTGCTGGGTGGTGCCTACGATGCCGTCGCAGCGGTCGCCGGACGGCTGGTGGTGGTGGTCGGCCTGCTGTGCGTGATCCTGGGGCTGGTGTGGGCCATCGTGCTGTACGGCTATCGCTGGTCGGCCGCCCGCATGGATACCTGGCTGGCCCGGTTGCTGGACTGGTCGCAGCGCCACCCCACGCTGGGCCGCTATTCGGTGTCGGTGTTCGATCCGCAACGGCGCGAGTCGGTGCCGCTGGCGATGCTGGCGCTGATGCTGCTGGTGCTGGGCTGGTGCTGGTTCGCGCTGTTGATGGTGGTGGTGGCCCATGGCGAACCGCTGAGGATCGACCTGGCCGTGCACCAGGCCATGCTCGCGCTGCGCAACCCGCTGGCCGACCATCCGATGGCCGCGCTGGCCTCGCTGGGCGCCTGGCAGGTACTGCTGCCGGCCACCGCGGTCGGCATGGGGTATCTGCTCTGGCGTCGGCGCTGGATGGCCGCCGCACACTGGCTGGCGGCACTGGCCTTCGGCCTGGCACTGACCATGCTGCTGGGCGCCACCGTGGACGTGGTGCGCCCGCCGGATGCCAGCAGCGGCTTCGGCTTCCCGTCCGTCTCGGTGACCATGGCGACGATCACCTTCGGCTTCTTCGCCGTGCTGATCGCCCGGGAGCTGCCTGGCCGGACCCGCGTGTGGCCCTACCTGGTGTCCGGTTTCGTGGTCAGCCTGATCGGTTTTTCGCGCATCTACCTCGGCGCGCACTGGCTGAGCGATGTGATCGGCGGCATGCTGTTCGGCCTGTTCTGGCTGCTGGTGCTGGGCATCGCCTACCGTCGCCGCTTCAACCGTTCGTTCTGGGTCAAGCCGGTCGCTTGGCTGTTCTACGGCACATTCCTGGTGGCGGCCGTGTGGTACGCACCGCGCAACATCCCGGTCAAGCTGGAACGCTTCGAACCGCACCAGGCCGCCCCGTTGCCGCTGCAGGCCGATCGCTGGTGGCAGCAGGACTGGCAGACCATGCCCGCGCGTCGCAATGAATTCGATGATGACCAGCGCTGGCCGCTGGACGTGCAGGTGGCCGGCCCGCTGGCCCCGTTGCAGGCGCGGCTGGAATCAGAAGGCTGGAGGATGCAGCCGCAGGCCGGATGGGAACAGGCCTTGTTGATGCTCGACCAGGACACCGGCCCGGAAGCGCTGCCGGTGCTGCCGGCCACGCTGGATACCCAGGTGGAAAGCCTGCTGATGGTGCGCGATGGCGAGCGGCCGGACGAGCGCCACGTGCTGCGCCTGTGGCCGGCGACCAGGGTGCTGCAGCCCGGCGACGTGCCGCTGTGGCTGGGCAGTGCGCAGACGCTGCGCTTCACCCGCCACTTCGAGTGGATCGGCATGTGGCATCCGCTGCGCGGGATCGACCCGGCGATGGCGGCGGTCAAGGCATCGGTGGATGGCCTGCCGATGCAGGAAGGCGTGCATCCCGGATCGGGCCTGCCGGTGCTGCGCCTGCGCACCGAATAACGCGTCGGCCGTTACGGGATCCAGCCCAGCAGCAGGTCCAGGCGGGCATGGACATCGTCTAGCTGCAGCAGCTGCAGCCGCTGGGATTCTTCCAGCGGCAGCAGCTGCGCCAGCTGCCAGCCTACCCAGGATGCCTGGTCGAGCAATGCCGGCGTAGCCGGTGCGTAGTCCTCACCGGCCTGTTCGATGATGTGCTGCAGCAGGGTCGACAGCAGCGCGTGCTGCGGCCGAAGTTCGTCGTCGGTATCCGGCGCGCACCAGCGCACCTCGGCCACCACCAGCCCGTTGTCGCGCACGCGGGTCTGCTCCACGTGGAAGCGCCGCGCACCGCGCAGCCGCAGCTGCAGCACGCCATCGCTGCCCATGTCGAAGTCGTCGACCCGGGCTTCCACGCCGAAGGCCGCGGGCACCGCAGGCGCGCCCACTTCGTCGCCCTGCAGGATCAGGCACAGCCCGAATCCACCGCCGTCGCGGCTCGAATCACGCAGCATGTCCAGGTAGCGCCGCTCGAACACGCGCAGGCCGATGCTCGCACCCGGCAACAGCACCGCATGCAACGGAAACAACGGCAGCGTGGCGACCGCGCTCACGGCCCCTGCAGCTGCGCCAGGAAGCGGCGCGGCGCGGCATCGAAGCCGCCATTGGACATGAACACCACGTGGTCACCGGCTTCGGCGAGCGCGTCCAACCGGCCCAGCAACGCATCGGTATCGGCCACCGCCAGCGCCTGGCCGCGCACGGCGTCCATCACCGCGCCAGCATCCCATTCCAGCCCGGGCCGGTGCAGGAACACCACCGCATCGGCCAACGCCAGCGAAGGCGCCAGGGCTTCGGCGTGTGCGCCCAGCCGCATCGAATTGCTGCGTGGTTCCATCGCCACCACGATGCGCGCATCGCCCACCTTGGCACGCAGGCCTTCCAGCGTGGTGGCGATGGCGGTGGGGTGATGGGCGAAGTCGTCGTACACGGTGATGCCGCCGGCCTGGCCGATCACTTCCAGCCGCCGTTTGACGCTGTGGAAGCGTGACAGCGCCGGCAGCACGTCGGCCAGCACCACGCCCACGGCGTGTGCGGCGGCCAGCGCAGCCAAGCCATTGAGCACGTTGTGGCGGCCCAGCAACGCCCAATGGACCTCGCCCACCCGCTGCCCGCGATGATGCACGACGAACGCGCTGCCGTCGGCGCGCAGCAGTTCGGCGTGCCATTCCAGCGTCGCATCGAAGCCGAAGCGCTCCACCGGGGTCCAGCAGCCCATCGCCAGCACCTCGGCCAGGCGCGCGTCCTCGCCGTTGACGATCAGCCGGCCGCGCGCCGGTACGGTGCGCACCAGGTGATGGAACTGGCGCTGGATCGCCGCCACGTCCGGGAAGATGTCGGCGTGGTCGTATTCGAGGTTGTTGAGGATCGCCACCAGCGGCCGGTAGTGCACGAACTTGCTGCGCTTGTCGAAGAAGGCGGTGTCGTACTCGTCGGCCTCGACCACGAACTCGCGGCCCTGCCCCACCCGTGCGGACACACCGAAATCTTCGGCGACCCCGCCGATCAGGAAGCCGGGCGCGCGGCCTGCGCTTTCCAGCAGCCAGGCCAGGATGGTGGTGGTGGTGGTCTTGCCGTGCGTGCCGGCCACGGCCAGCGTGTCACGACCGGGCAGCACCCGCTCGCTGAGCCACTGTGCACCGGACACATAGCGCTGGCCGGCGTCGAGCACCGCTTCGACGGCGGGATTGCCGCGCGAGAGGGCATTGCCGATGACCACCTCGGCACTGCCCGGCGGTACGCTGTCGGCACGATACCCCTGGTCCAGCTGGATCCCCAGCGTTTCCAGCTGGGTCGACATCGGCGGATAGATCGCCTGGTCGCTGCCACTGACGGCATGGCCCAGCTCGCGCGCCAGTGCGGCCACGCCGCCCATGAAGGTGCCGGCGATTCCAAGAATATGTACGTTGCTCATGACCCGCATTGTTACCGATCGACCCGGTGGTGGGCCATCCTGACAAGCAGAAGGTCAGATAAGTCCGACAGACAGCTCAGACAAAGCCAAAGACATGTCAGGGAATTCCTGATAGCGGCTGCCTATGAACATAGACACAATTCACAGTGCCAGCCGCAGTTCCCCACCGGTCCTACTCCCCAAGAGGCCATCCCCATGGGAGCTCACGCTGCGGGGCCCTGAGCAAGCCCACCGCTGGCTTTAAAATGACGCAGGCCTGGTCCGAAGGGACCAGGCCTGTGTTTTTTCAGCCGCGAAGCGCAGGCCTCGGCGGCCTCATCCGGCCTTCGGCAGCACGGCGTGGATGCGCGCTTCGACTTCTTCCAGCTCGCCGATGCCATCCAGGCGCGCCAGGGTGCCCCGTTCGGCATAGAAATCCACCACCGGTGCAGTCTGCTCGGTGTAGACCTGCAGGCGATGGCGGACCGAATCCGGATTGTCGTCCGCGCGGCCCTGCTCCTTCGCACGGCCGGCCAGGCGCTCGATCAGCTGGTCGGCATCCACGTCCAGCTGCACCACCGCATCCAGCGGCTGGCCGATCTCGGCGAGCACGCCATCCAGTGCCTTGGCCTGGGCCACATTGCGCGGATAGCCGTCCAGGATGAAGCCCTTGGCCACGTCGTCCTGCGACAGGCGCGAACGCAGCATGCCGAGCAGGATCTCGTCGGACACCAGGTTGCCGGCATCCATCACCGCCTTGGCCTGCTTGCCCAGCTCGGAGCCGGCAGCCACTTCGGCGCGCAGCAGGTCGCCGGTGGAAATGTGGGCGATGCCGAGCTTTTCCTTCAGGCGGGTTGCCTGCGTACCCTTGCCCGAACCGGGCGGCCCCAACAGAACCAATCGCATCTAGCTGACTCCAACGTGTTGAAATTCATGAACGTACGGCGTCCGGACGGACCGGTATCGCTGCACCGCAATACCCGCACTTTACCGCATCCGGGTAATGTCCCTGCAATGTCCCTGCCCCGACACGAGGTTCCGATGCGCCCAGGCACCCTGCTCTACGCCCAGTCAGGCGGCGTCACCGCCGTCATCAATGCCACCGCTTCGGCGGTGATCCAGGAAGCCCGCGCCCGCGGTGTCAAGGTGCTTGCCGCACGCAATGGCATCCTCGGCGCGCTGCGCGAAGACCTTATCGATACCTCGCGCGAACCGATCAGTGCCATCCGGGCGCTGGCCCACACGCCGGGCGGCGCGTTCGGGTCCTGCCGTTACAAGCTCAAATCACTGCAACAGGATGCAGCCCGTTACGACCGGCTGCTGCAGGTGCTGCAGGCCCACGGCGTGCGCTGGTTCCTGTACAACGGCGGCAATGATTCGGCCGACACCGCGTTGAAGGTGTCCGAACTGGCGCGCGAGCGCGGGGTCGAGCTGAGCTGCATCGGCGTACCCAAGACCATCGACAACGACCTGGCCGTGACCGATACCTGCCCCGGCTTCGGCTCGGCGGCCAAGTACACGGCGGTGTCGGTTCGCGAGGCGGCGCTGGACGTGGCCGCCATGGCCGAGACCTCCACCCGCGTGTTCATCTACGAAGCGATGGGCCGTCACGCCGGCTGGCTGGCCGCGGCAGGCGGATTGGCCGGCACGGGACCGGACGAGGCCCCGCAGGTGATCCTGCTGCCGGAACGCGCCTATGACGAAGCGGCCTTCCTGGCCAAGGTGAGCGCGGTGGTCGAACAGGTGGGCTACTGCGTGGTGGTCGCCTCCGAAGGCATCGCCACGGCCGATGGGACCTTCGTCGCCGATGCCGGCGGCAGCAAGGACTCCTTCGGCCATACCCAGCTTGGCGGCGTGGCCGCGCACCTGGCCGCACGCGTCAAGGACCAGCTCGGTCTGAAGGTGCACTGGACCGTGCCTGACTACCTGCAGCGCTCGGCACGCCACATCGCTTCCAGGACCGACTGGGAACAGGCGCAGGCGGTGGGCAAGGCGGCGGTGCGGTTGGCGCTGGCCGGGCACAACGGGGTGATGCCGGTGATCGTGCGCAGCAGCGACAAGCCCTACCGCTGGAAGATCGAATCGGCACCGCTGGCGAAGATCGCCAACCATGAGAAAAAGATGCCGGCCAGCTTCATCCGCAAGGACGGCTTCGGCATCACCGACAAGGCCCGTGCCTACCTGCAGCCGCTGATCAAGGGCGAAGCCCCCCTGCCCTACGGGCCGGACGGGCTGCCGAAGTACGTCACGCTGAAGAATGTCGCGGTCAAGAAAAAGCTGGAGCCGTTCGAAGCCTGACGCGCCAACGGTGGCGCCGGGCAGGGCCCGGCGCTACCCGGTCTACTGGCAGGCCTTGCCTTCCATCTGCAGCTGCGCGGCGAACATCGTCACCTTCGGGATCGTGCCGCTGCTGGCCTGCTTCTTGGCGTCTTCCAGATAGATGCGCGACTGGCCCTGGCCGTCGCGTTCGGTGGTCGGCGCCACCGGCAGCCGCCACACCCGCACCACCGCCTGCTGGGCCGGACACGCCGCCGACGGCACCCGGATCACGTCGTTGAGCTTCCAGCCCTTGGCCTCGCTCGGCTGCGCCTTGGCGTAATCGACGAAGCGCGCCCGCGGCTGGCACTGCTCGCTGGTGCGGACCGGCGCGAAGCGGTAGGGCTGCGCCGCATCGCCGGTGAAGGTACCTTCCAGCCGCGCGCAGGCTTCGGGAATCTGGCGCAGCGTATGCACCGCACCGACCGCCTGGGCCGCGCCCACCGCACGCTGCAGCTCGGGCGTTTCCGCGGCCAGCGCGGGCAGGGCCGGGGCCAGCAGGGCCATCATCAGCAGGGGCACGCGCATTGGTCTTCTCCACGACAGTAATGGCCGCACGGTCGCAGAGCCTGGCTTAACCGCGCGCAAAGGCGCTGGCGCCCGCTGGCCCCGGACCGCATACTGCGGCCACCAGGGAATGCTGAACACCGCCATACGTCGGACGACCATCACGGTCAGTTACGGGTTGGTTCCAAGGCTGCAGCCCGTCGTCCCCCTCGTGGTGAAGTTCACCACCGCTGGATGTTCTTTCATCCACACCGGGAGAGGTCATGCTGGAACGTCACGGGCTGTCACTGGCGCTGCTGTGCGCCGTCATCGCAATCCTGTTCGGAGTCGTCTCGGCGCGCTGGATCCTGCGCCAACCCAGTGGCAACGCACGCATGGCCGAGATCGCCGGCGCGATCCAGGAAGGTGCCCGTGCGTACCTCAACCGCCAGTACCTGACCATCGGCATCGCCGGGGCGGTGCTGTTCGTGCTGGTCGGGATCTTCCTGAGCTGGTACACCGCGATCGGCTTCGCCATCGGCGCGGTGCTGTCCGGTGCCGCCGGCTACATCGGCATGAACGTTTCGGTGCGCGCCAACGTGCGCACCGCCGAAGCGGCGCGGCATGGCATCAGCGCGGCGATGGACGTGGCGTTCCGCGGCGGTGCGATCACCGGCATGCTGGTGGTCGGGCTGGGACTGCTGGGCGTGGCCGGCTACTACGCCATCCTGCTGCGGCTCGGCCTGGACGTGGCGCAGGCCCTGCATGCACTGGTCGGGCTGGCGTTCGGCTCCTCGCTGATCTCGATCTTCGCGCGCCTCGGCGGCGGCATCTTCACCAAGGGCGCGGACGTCGGCGCCGATCTGGTCGGCAAGGTGGAAGCCGGCATTCCGGAGGATGATCCACGCAACCCCGCCGTCATCGCCGACAACGTCGGTGACAACGTCGGCGACTGCGCGGGCATGGCCGCCGACCTGTTCGAAACCTATGCGGTGACGGTGATCGCCACGATGCTGCTGGGCAGCCTGATGATCGCCGAAGCCGGTCGCAACGCGGTGCTGTATCCGCTGGTGCTGGGCGGGGTGTCGATCATCGCCTCGATCATCGGCGCGCTGTTCGTCAAGGTGAAGCCGGGCGGATCGATCATGGGCGCGCTGTACAAGGGGGTGATCGTGTCCGGCGTACTGGCCGCGGTCGCTTTCTATCCAGTCACCACCGCGTTGATGGACGACAATGTATTCGGCCCTTACGCGCTGTACGGCTGCGCCCTGATCGGCCTGGTGCTGACCGGGCTGATCGTGTGGATCACCGAGTACTACACCGGCACCCAGTACAAGCCGGTGCAGCACGTGGCGCAGGCGTCCACCACCGGCCACGGCACCAACATCATCGCCGGGCTGGGGATCTCGATGAAATCCACCGCGCTGCCGGTGATCGCGGTGTGCGTGGCGATCTGGGGCGCACATGCGCTGGCCGGGTTGTACGGCATTGCCATCGCGGCCACCGCGATGCTGTCGATGGCCGGCATGATCGTCGCGCTGGATGCCTACGGCCCGATCACCGACAACGCCGGCGGCATCGCCGAAATGGCCGATCTTCCGCCTGAAATCCGCGCCATCACCGATCCGCTGGATGCCGTCGGCAACACCACCAAGGCGGTCACCAAGGGCTATGCGATCGGCTCGGCGGCGCTGGCCGCGCTGGTGCTGTTCGCCGATTACACGCACAACCTGCAGGCGGCCAATCCGGGCATCGAGTTCCGCTTCGACCTGTCCGACCATGAGGTGATCATCGGCCTGCTGATCGGCGGGTTGATTCCCTACCTGTTCGGTGCGATGGCGATGGAAGCGGTAGGCCGCGCGGCAGGCGCGGTGGTGGAAGAAGTGCGCCGCCAGTTCCGCGAAATCCCCGGCATCATGCAGGGCACCGGCAAACCGCAGTACGACCGCGCAGTGGACATGCTGACCCGTTCGGCGATCCGCGAAATGATCGTTCCCTCGCTGCTGCCGGTCGCCGTGCCGGTGGTGGTCGGCCTGCTGCTGGGACCGCGCGCGCTGGGCGGGTTGTTGATCGGCACCATCGTCACCGGCCTGTTCGTGGCCATCTCGATGACCACCGGCGGCGGCGCCTGGGACAACGCCAAGAAGTACATCGAGGATGGCAATTTCGGCGGCAAGGGCAGCGAAGCGCACAAGGCCGCGGTGACCGGCGATACCGTGGGCGACCCCTACAAGGACACCGCAGGACCGGCGATCAATCCGCTGATCAAGATCATCAACATCGTGGCACTGCTGCTGGTGCCGCTGCTCTGACGACGGCGGGCGCGATGGGATGGGCACATCCATCACATCGCGCCCGTGCGTGGTCCCGGCATAATGCCGGCGACCTTTCACAGCAGATGCCGCGCCACGATGATCACCACAGAACCGAACATGACCAACCTGTTCCTGCAGCTCGGCCTGGATGCCGGTGAAGCGGACATTGCCGGCTTCATCCTGCAGCACCAGCTGCCTGCGGAGATCAAGGTCACCGCCGCTTCGTTCTGGAGCGAAGGACAGCGTCATTTCCTCGCCGAATCGCTGAAGTCGGACAACGACTGGGCGATCGTGGTCGATGAGTTGAACGAAGCGCTGCACAGCGATGCCACCGTGCAGGCGAATCCGGCCTGAGCCGGTTGCCACCGGATCACAGGCAGTCGGTCAGTGCCTCGTAGGTGCTGACGTCCGTACCGGGCAGCGGCGTATCCAGTGCATCCGGCCCGCGCAGGCGATCCAGCAGGGTCCCCAGCGAGGTGCCCGGGACCACCGGCAAAGCGCAGGCCCATGTCCGTGCATCCACCCGGGGCGCCGGTTCGGCAGGGTCGACATCGGCATGGCTGCCGGCGAAGCTCCACAGACATCCGGCGACCGTGCCGCCATCGCGGGAGACCGCGCAGCGCAGCTGCAGGGCGCGCAGGTTGCCGTAGTCGCCTTCGCAGAACGTGTCCCCGCAGATGTAGTCGAATCCGCGCACCAGCGCGCGCTCCAAGACGCCGAAGCCGGCTTCGCCAGCGCCGGCACGCGGGTAGTCACGTGCATCGACGTAGCGCTCCGCACCGAGCGGAGCGAGGGCAACCAGCAGCGCCGCGGCCGCGATCACGAGGATGCTCCCGGCCGGGCCAGGCACGCACGCAGTCCCTGCAGCAGGGAAGCGGCGGCGCCCGGCAGGCGAACCGCCAACGGATCATCGACCGCCAGCGCGGCATGGAAGGCGTCCACCTCCACGCCGGTGCCGAGCGGCAGCGCGCAACGCCAGATCACCACGTCGGGGTCGATGCTGCCCGCCGCGCGCACCCGCAGATCACTGCCGGCGATGACCCAGATGCACGCCGCGACCGTGGCGTCGGCCACCCGGACCGAACAGCGCAGCTGCATCGGCCACAGGAATCGCCGGGGCAGGCAGGCCCCTCCACCACATGCCTTGAGGAAGACGCGGGCCAAGTGGTCTTCCAGGGCGTAGAAGCGGTCCCAGTTGGCCTCCGGCGCCGGGTGGTCGACCAGATCGACGAAGCGTGCAGCCACCGGCGGCACCGGCGGCACCGGCCCATCGGCGGCCCGTGCGCTGGCGGCGACCGCCAGCAGGCCGGCCACCGCGCAGCCGATACGAACGCGTGACCGGCGCTCCAAGTGCTTGAGAAGGATCATGAAATCCACCAAGGTGACGGGAGCTTCCACCCTGCCGCGCTGCGCTCGGCCGGCCTATCGGAGAATCCTCGGGCGGCCGGCCCGCAGGCCGCCCGGCGGGCTGTGGGGAAGGCCAGCACGGCGCCGGGCAAACGCATAAAATGGTCTTCTTTTTCGCCCCCGCAACCGGAGTACACACATGGGTCTGGAACTCGTCTCCCCCGGCAAGAACCCGCCGGACGAAATCAACGTCATCATCGAGATCCCGAAGGATTCCGAGCCGGTGAAGTACGAAGTGGACAAGGACACCGGCGCGATCTTCGTCGACCGCATCCTCTCCACGCCGATGCGCTACCCCTGCAACTACGGCTACGTGCCGAGCACCCTGTGTGGCGATGGCGACCCGGCCGACGTGCTGGTGGTGCTGCCGCTGCCGCTGATCCCCGGTTCGGTGGTGCGTTGCCGTCCGGTCGGCGTGCTGAAGATGAGCGATGAAGCCGGCAGCGACGAAAAGATCCTGGCCGTGCCGATCTCCAAGGTGTTCAGCGGCTACGCCCACGTGGAAGACATCGCGCAGGTGTCCAGCCACTGGCTGGAGCGCATCGGCCACTTCTTCGAGCATTACAAGGACCTGGAGAAGGGCAAGTGGGTCAAGCTGGACGGCTGGGCCGGCGCTGCCGAAGCCAAGGCGATCCTGGTCGAAGCCCACCAGCGTTACCTCGACGGCAAGGCCTGAGCCTTCCGTCCATCGCCCTGGCCTCCCCGCCAGGGCGATGCAGTTCGCGGTTTTCGGCCTTGTGGCACATCTCTCGTCACGCCGAATCGGTTAAATTGCGACACTTCACATCGACCGTGGCCGTGCCATGGTCCGCCAGGGGAACGTGTCGTGCGCATTCTGTTTGTTGGGGACGAGGCCAGCCTGCCGGCTGAGCTGAGCGAATTCATCGCCGATCTTGGGGAAGACTGGCACACCACCACCGTTGTCGACGGTCACGCCGCGATGGCGGCCGTGGCGGCATCATCGCTGGATGCGGTGATCGTCAGCCCCTATCTGCCGGACATGGATGCCACCACGCTGCTGGGGCAGATCCGTACCCTGCGTCCGGAAACCATCCGCGTGGCGCTGATCGACGCCCAGCAGGGAAACCGCCCGCCACCGGCGCGCTTGATCGGCATCGCCCATCGTTTCCTGCCGTTGCCGCTGGCGCCGGAGGTGCTGCTGGAGGCGCTGAGCAGCCTGGAAGAGCTGCGCGAACTGCTGGACAGCCCGCGGCTGCGCGATGCCATCGGCCGGATCGAGAAGCTGCCTTCCCCGCCGCATCTCTACATGAGCCTGACCCGCGCGCTGGAACGTGACGACGACGCCGACAGCAACGAGGTCGCCAAGCTGGTCGCGGCCGATCCGGCGATCGCCGCCAAGGTGCTGCAGCTGTCCAACTCGGCGTTCTTCAGCAGCGGCCGCACCATTTCCGACCTGCGCACGGCGGTGACCCGCCTGGGCCTGTCCACGCTGCGTGACCTGGTGCTGGCCAGCGAGGTGTTTTCCGCTTCCACGCTGTCGGTGGCCGAACGCAACGCGCTGCAGCAGCGTGCGCTGCTCGCCTCGCGGCTGGCCGCACGCCTGCTGCCGGCATCCAGCGCGGAACTGGGATCCACCGCTGCGCTGCTGGCCGACATCGGCCTGCTGCTGCCGGGGGTACGCAACGAGCGCACTGAACCGGCTGCTGCAGGCACCGACGATGGCCGTCCGGGGCATGCCGAAGCGGGCGCCTATCTGCTCGGCCTGTGGGGCCTGCCGATGCCGATCGTGGAGGCAGTCGGCTTCCACCTGCAGCCGCAGCGTTCGAACACCCGCAGCTTCTGGGTCACCGGTGCGGTGCACGTGGCATTGGCCCTGATCAACGGCGAGGCGGTGGATGAGGACTACCTGCAGCGCGCCAACGTGCTGCACAAGCTGCCGGAATGGCGTGAGCACGCCAATGCGTTGATGGGATTGTCGCCGGCGGACGCCTGAGCGCCCGCGCGGGTAGCGCCGACCCATGGTCGGCGAAGGGTGCCCGGCAAGCTGACATGGGGCTGAGACCCGCGTCGTCATACGGGTTGGCGGGGCGGGGTGACTGTGCAGGACACGCCGCAAGTACGTCCGTGTAGGCTCGCTTTTCGCATCCATGCGAAAAGACGGTCCTGCACAGCCACCCCGCCCCGCCTTCGACAGCTCCACGCTGGCCGGGTAGCGCCGGCCCATGGTCGGCGGCGGGTGGCTGGCGGACTGACGGGGAGCCGCCGAGCGTGGCTCGGCGCTACCGGTTCCCATCGCAGACAAAGAAAAGGGGCGGACCTTGCGGTCCGCCCCTTTTCACTTACGCAACAGTGCTTCGGTGGATCAGAAGCGCTGGGTGTACTTCATGTACAGGAAACGACCGACGTCGAAGCCGCCGTAGTAAGCGAAGCTGCTGTTCGGTGCGGTGTACTGCAGCGCGCCGCGGTGGTCGAACACGTTGTTCGCGCCCACTGCGATGGTGGCATCCCACGGTGCGGTGTAGCTGACCTGCAGGTCGTGGAAGGTGTTCGAACCGGTCTTGCGGATCGGAGCCGACTCACCATTCTGGAAGCGGTCCGGATCGGTGCAGCCGATCGCGATGCAGCTTTCCGCGATGCCCGAGTAGTAACGCGCGGTGTAGTTCACACCGAAGTCACCCTTGGTCCAACCGATGGTGGCGTTGGAACGGATGCGGAACAGGCCGGCTTCGCCGACGCGACCGATGGTGATGGTGTCACCTGCGCTGTTCTGGCCTTCTTCATCGTAGGAGGACAGGTAGCTGGTCTGCCAGTCGATGTTGAAGTTGCCGATCGCCATTTCCGGCAGGCGGTACTTCACGCCCAGGTCGTAACCCTGCGTTTCCATCTTGCCCAGGTTGGCGGTGCCGTAGGTCAGCGCGGTGATGTTGCCGGCCGGACCACGAACCACGCTGGCGCAGCGCGAGGAATCACCCAGCACGTAGCAGTCACGCAGGATGCGGTCGACGCTGTCAGCGATGATCATGTCGCTGATTTCGTACTTGTACCAGTCCAGCGAGATGTCCAGGCCCTGCACCCAACGCGGGCTCCAGACCAGGCCAGCGGTGGTGCTCTTCGACGTTTCCGGGGTCAGGTCCGGGTTGGCGCCGGAGATGAACTGGTCATTGGTCGCGCACGGCAGGGTGGCGCACGGGACGCCGCCCTGGCCGAGCTGCACGTAGCTGGCCGGCACGCCGGCGGCGAGGCAGGCGGCATTGCCGGCAACGCTGCCCGGTGCGCCGACGCCACACGGATCGGTGTAGCTTTCGAAGCTCGAGCTCAGGCCACCGTACAGGTCGCTGATGGTCGGAGCGCGGAAGCCCTCGGCGTAGGTGCCGCGGACCAGCAGTTCATCCAGCGGACGCCAGGTGATGCCGAACTTGCTGTTGGTGGTGTCGCCGAAGTTGCTGTAGTCCGAGTAACGGCTGGCAACGTTGACGCTCAGTTCCTTGGCGAACGGCAGGTCCGACAGGATCGGAATGTTCAGTTCGAGGTAGACCTCGTCCAGATCGTACTCGCCGCGGGTCGTCTGCTGACCCAGGCCGGTGGACATGCCCGACTGTGCGAAGGCGTCCGGCACGTAGGTGCCCTTCTCTTCGCGGTGCTCGACGCCCACGGCGAAGCCGAGGTCGCCAGCCGGCAGCGTCACGATCGAACCGGCAAGGTTCGCGGTGAAGCTGGTGGTCTTGTTCTCGCCACGGGTGGTGTAGGTCGGGAACAGGAAGTTCTGCAGCGCCGGGTCGGCCAGCGAACCGGCACCTGCGACGCCGTACGGCAGCAGCGGGTTCCACGGCACGCAGCCGTTGGTGATCGGATCAGCCGCGGTGCCGCACGTGGCAACGCCGTTGCCGTTGATGAACGACGGGCCCAGTGCCTGCTGGGTGGCGATCAGGCTGGCATCACCGTGACCGGTGCTGATGTTCTCGTTGCGGTTCCACAGCGCACCGACATCCCAGTCGAAGGTCTTGCCGGCGAAATCGAAGAAGCCGCTGATGGTCGGCGCGAAGCGCGTGGTCTTCAGCTGGTTCTCGGTGGTACGCGGCACTTCCCACAGGCGGCGACGGAATTCAACGTCCTGGCCGAGCGGGTTGTAGACGCTGTCACCCGACAGCGGAGTGCCGAAGTTCTGCGACTGATACGGATAACCAGCGATCTGCTGCAACGTGCTGCGCTCGTTGTACAGGAAATCGGTGTTCAGGCTGATCGAGTCGGTGAAGTCGTAGGTGCCGTTGATGTAGAGCGACTTACGCTCGACACCGGTCAGCACGGACATCTGCTCGTTGGCGTTGGCGTACTCGGCCTGGGTCAGCGGGTGGTAATCGGCCGCGTTCAGCGGGTTGCCGCCGGCGTTCAGCGTCTGCCACACAGCGCTGGCGCTGTCGCAGTTGTAGATGGTCGGGTTGCACCAGCTGCCGTTCTGGCTCAGGGCGCTCCACGAAGCCGGGGTCGAGTTCGGGCCGCGGTTGCCGTCACGGCTGAACCAACGATCCTTCGCCATGACCGGATCGGCCTTGTTGTACTCAGCCGACAGGGTCAGGCTGCCGCGCTCGCCGGTAGCACCCAGGGTCATCGAGTACTGCTCGGTGTCGCCGTCGCCTTCGCCGTACTGGCCGAAGTACGCAGTGGCTTCGCCACCTTCCACGTTCTTGCGGGTGATCACGTTGACCACGGCCGCGATCGCGTCGGAACCGTAGATGGCGGACGCGCCATCCTTCAGGATTTCGATGCGCTCGACAGCACCCATCGGGATCTGGCTCAGATCCTGCAGGCCCGAGGTGGAGGCACCAAGGCGCTTGCCGTTCATCAGCACCAGGGTACGCGAAGCGCCGAGGTTGCGGATGTCGATGTAGTAGCCACCCACGTTCTCACCCGAAGCCAGCGACTCCGAACGGGAGATCGCCGGGGCACCGGCCGAGGTCAGGTTGTTCAGCACGTCGGCAACGGAGTTGAAGCCCTGCTTTTCCAGGCTCTCGCGGCTCAGCGTCAGGATCGGCTGCTGGGTTTCAACGTTGGCCGCGCGGATGCGCGAGCCGGTGACCGAGATGCGATCCAGGTCGGTGGTGCCTGCTGCGGCTTCCTGCGCCGAGGCGAAGCTCGGGCTCAGCGCCAGCGCAATGCCGGCCGGCAGCATGCCCAGCCGCACGGCGGGGGTACGGAAATTCATGTCTCTCTCCAAGGTACGTTAGTGGCGTGTTAAAACGCCATCAAACGTTACGATTGTGTTGCGGTCCTTGGTTTGCGTGATGCAGCGAGAGACTTTGCCGAATGTGGCGACAGCTTGGCGACGCTTTCACGGTAATGCGATGCCGACGTACCGAAACGGGCGCGGAACGCCCGCGCGAAGCTGCAGCAGTTGTCGAATCCGCTGGCCGAGGCGACTTCACCGATCATCATGTCGGTATCGCGCAGCAGGTCGGCGGCGCGCTCCAGCCGCAGCCGTGCCGACAGGGCCTGCGGGCTTTCTTCGTACAGGCTCTGGAAGGTCTTGGACAGGTACCAGCTGGAGAAGTTGGTCAGTTCCGCCAGTTCGCCGATGCGCACCACGCGGTGGCTGTTGCCTTCCAGGTACAGGCGGGCCCGCTGCATGCGACCGAACACCTGGCGCTTGCGGCTGCGTGAACGGCCCGGGCAACGCTGTACGGTGCCGGCCATCGTGCGCTGCAGCGATGCAAGGTGCAGCAGCATCGGGCGCAGCGCCTGGGCCGGCAGGCCACTGTCCAGGGCATCACGCCACAGGCGCAGGGCAACCCGCAGCTCGGCCTGCTTCATCAGCCCACGGCCGGCGTACAGGCCGCAATCGGCAAGTTCCATCAACATGCGCATGGCGTCGGCATTCAGCGCCAGGCCGATGCACAGCCCACTGCGGCCGGCCTGGACCAGCGGACGGGACTCCTTCTCGAAGGCGATCCACTCGCCGCGGCGCATCCGGAAGCGACCCTCCTTGGCCTCCACCCACGCACTGCCGCGGACCTGTATCCACACGGTGAAGCAGCTTCCGGCGGTCTGCAGGCTGCCCAGCCGGGCAACGCTCAGGCAGATCGGCGTCGCGTCATCGGATGACTTGTCGAGGGAGATCGTTTGACCGCGATCGGCCAGGGAGAGCTGACGCATGGAGCACCACGTATTTACCAATACAGGGTGTCTGTTTTGCCAAATCAGGCGTCAGCGGTCAGGACGTTGCGACGACTTCGCGACGAAATCGCCACGATGTCCGCACGAAGAACTTACGAAACCATTTATGGCTTTATTTTCAAAGACTTGACGAAAGCGGGAAAGACTTCTGCCGGGCGCTCGGGCAGCGCCATCACGCCGATGTCGGCACCGTCGGACACGGCGAGCGAAACGTACACGTCATTTCCGTCAACGCTGCTGCTCAATCCATTGCCGGCACTGAGCCGCGTCGCATCCAGGCAGCGCGATACCGACTCGACCCCATCGGCGATACGCAGCAGGCCGGAGCTGCATTGGTTGGACTCATCCAGATAGTCGACGCGGCCGCCGCCGGCCACCGACCACGCGCGGTAACGCCAGCGCGAGGGCTTGTCGGCGCTCAGCTGCTGGACGCTGGCCGGGGACAGCGACGCATCCACCGACCACAGTCCACTGGCGCCGAGCTGGGTGAACACCACGCGTTGCCGCTCACTGTCGAAGCGCGCCTGGGACACGCCGTACAAGGTCGCCAGTCGCTGCCAGTCGCGTCGGTCATACAGACTCATGCGGGTGCGCTGGTCGTCGCCCCGCTCTATGACCAGCAAGCGATCGGGATCATCGAGGTACAAGGCCTGCAGCGGGCGCGCCACCGGCACCGGCAATACGCTCAGCTGTTCATCGCGCGGGGTGATCTCGTAGACGTGGGGCTCGCCCTGGTCATCACGCCCCAGCACCAGCAGGTGCCGGCTGTCGGCCGACCATGCCGGCGGCTGCCGGGTATCCGGCCGCAGTCCCTCGATGGGCCGCAGGGACTGCGGCTGCTGCAGGTCGGCCCACCACAGTGCGTAGCTGCCGGAACGGTCTGAAGCGAACACCATCTGCCGGTCGTCAGGTGCCAGCATCGGCTGGCTGTCACGGCCACTGGACGCGAACAGCCGCTGTGCCCGCGCCGGGTCGTTCACCGGTACCTTGTACAACCCGAACTGTGCCTTGCGGTGGACGAAGGCCAGGAAGTTGGTCGAGCGCGCCACCGCCGGCCACTGTGCGTCGTCCAGGCCGAGGTCGCGCAGCGTGCGTGCCTCTGTGTCCAGCTGGTACAGGCGCGCTTCGCTGTCCACCCGCCGACCGAACACGATCTGCCGGCTGTCACCCAGCCAGGCCCAGCCACGGAACTCGGCGGCGTCGTCGGTCAGCTGCTCCAGCGGGCCGCCTTCGGCCGGCATCCGCCACAGGTCACCGACCTGCGGGTTGCGTACGAACACCAGCCAGCGCCCGTCCGGGGAAATACGCGGCGCGTAATCGAAGTCGTCCTTGTGCGCGGCATAGGTCAACGCGCGCCACCGCCCGCTGGCAAGGTCCAGTACCCGGATCCCGCGGTGGGCGTAGGTGCCCACCATGCTGCCGAACACCAGCCCGCTGCCGTCCGGCGTCCAGTCGAAACTGAGCAGTTCGGTGCCATCGCAGCGCGTGGCCTGGCGCAGGTTGCCGCCGGTCGCGCTGGCGATGAGCACCTCGCAGCGCCCTTCACCGGAGAACCGCGCGAAGGCGATCTCGCGGCCGTCCGGGGACCAGTTGGGGAAGCGGTCCACCGCCCCGTCCGGACGGTCCACCAGGTTGCGTGCGGGCGAATTGCCGGAGGTCTGCACCTTGATCTGGCCGCCGCCGTCTTCCTCACTGGCTTCGTACGCTACCTGGGAGCCATCCGGCGACAGCGTGGGATAGGTTTCAAAGCCCGCACTGGCGGTGATGAGTCGATAGGGACGCTGCGGACTGCCGATCACCCGCGTGCCGTTTTCCACCGCCGCGTCGACTGCCGAGGGCGCCGTATCCCGGCGCAGCAGCAGCCAGGCCATCACGCCCAGCGCCAACAGCATGGACAGACCCACGCCCAGCAGCACCCAGCGCCGGACGCGTCGCCAGGCACTGCGGGGCCGCACCGGCGCCAGCAGCAGCGGCTCGGGACGGGTGCGGGGGGCGTCCTTGTCGATGTCCACGTCCGTGCCCAGGTCTACGTCCAGCTCGCTGCGAGCGGGCGGCTGCACCGGCGGCGGCGCTGGCGCTTCGTCCACTGGCAGGGCGGAGCGTTCAACCGGATCCACCGCGCTCACCGCCACCCGCAGGCGATAGCCGGTCTTGGCGATCGTTTCGATGTAGGCGGGACCGTCCTCGCTGTCGGCGGTGAAGGCTTTGCGCAGCTGGGTCACGGCCTGGGTCAGCACATCGTTGGTGGGCAGCGTGTCCGGCCACACCTCGGCGAACAGCTCATCCCGGGTCACCACGCGCCCATTGCTGCGCACGAGCACGCGCAGCACGCCCACCGCCTTCGGGGTGAGCCTGCGAATCCGACGCGCGCCCGGCACCTGCACTTCGCGTGACGAGAAGGTCACGGTGCAGTCGCCGATGCGCAGCACATCTGCATCTTGGTAAGGGCTGTCGCTGATGGTCATGTATCTCGAACGCGGGCGGCAGGCAGGATGCCAGCCGGGTGCACGTGAATGACCGGAGGGGGCAATCGCGAACAGCCAGACTCTGCAAACAGCATGGACCCATAACGCAAATGAATCGAAGCGCGCGAATACTAGCCTATGAGCGTTAACCGCACATGCTGCGGCGGACATCAGGCACTCTCTCGCCCACGTATTCAGATAAACAGTTTTACTCTTCGCGCCTTCCGGGGCGCGATTTTTTTATCTGCCATTCATTTTTGTCGGTGCTCGAGCATGGTCAAACCGACCAGGCGGGAGACCACCAGCGCCACGTACATCACCCCGCAGAACTGCGCCAGCATTACCAATGCGCGTGCCTGGGGGTGCACCGGCACCACGTCGCTGAGGCCGACCCCGGACAGTAAGCTGAAGCTGAGATAAAGCAGCTCCATCCAACTACGGAATTCGGTGTCGCTGGTGGCCAGGAAACTCCCTGGATACCACTGCTGGCAGACCGAAAACGCAAACGCGAACGCCCATGCGAGCAGCGTGAAAGTGGCGCCTGCGGCGAATAGTTCGTCGCGCGTGACTTTATGGTCCTGCAGCATGTAGGCGATCAACGCACCGGCGGTATAGAAGTACAGCAGGCTTTCCAGCAACTGCGCGGTGGTGCCGAGCGCGGTCTTTCCCAGCAGCACCGCCGCGATGGAGAACACCACCGAGGGAATGGCCAGCAGCAGGGCCAGCCAGGTGCCCAGCGGGCTGCGCTGCACCACCCACAGGGCGAGCCCGAGCACCGCGATACCGAACGCGCCCACTGCCGCCCGCCCCGCCGCGGTGTCATCCATTGCCGGATACACCAGCACGCCCAGCAACTGCACCGCCAGCAACCAGGCGGAGGGATGACGACGGGCGATGGCGAGCCAGCGGAGGGTGGGCGGGATGGGCATGGCGCGGCCTTGGGAAACGATGGGCGGAGGATAACGGGGGAGAGCGTGACGACCAACGGTCGTCACCCACCGGAGCCGAGGTCGTGACCCACCGGAGCCGAGGTCGTGACCCACCGGAGCCGGGGTCGTCACCCACCGGAGCCGAGGTCGTCACCCATCAGCACCCGGGGTAGTCGCCCACCGGGATCTGCGGCCGTCCGTGCCCTACCCGCCTGCGGACGGCCCGCGCAGCTCCTGGCTGATCTTCATCGAACAGAACTGGGGCCCGCACATCGAACAGAAATGGGCGCTTTTGTGCGCATCCTTGGGCAGGGTCTGGTCATGCAGCTCCCGTGCCTTCTCCGGATCCAGCCCGAGGTTGAACTGGTCTTCCCAACGGAACTCGAAGCGGGCCTTGCTGAGCGCGTTGTCGCGCACCTGCGCACCGGGATGCCCCTTGGCCAGGTCCGAGGCATGGGCGGCGATGCGATAGGCCATGATGCCGTCGCGCACGTCCTGCCGGTCCGGCAGGCCCAGGTGTTCCTTGGGCGTGACGTAGCAGAGCATCGCCGTGCCGTACCAGCCGATCATCGCCGCGCCGATCGCACTGGTGATGTGGTCGTAGCCCGGCGCGATGTCGGTGGTGAGCGGCCCCAGGGTATAGAACGGGGCCTCGCCGCATTCGCGCAGCTGCTTGTCCATGTTCTCCTTGATCAGGTGCATCGGCACGTGGCCCGGGCCCTCCACCATCACCTGCACGTCGTGCTGCCAGGCCACCTTCGTCAGTTCGCCCAGGGTTTCCAGTTCGGCGAACTGCGCCGCGTCGTTGGCATCGGCGATGCAGCCGGGGCGCAGGCCATCGCCCAGCGAGAACGTCACGTCATACGCCTTCATGATCTCGCAGATGTCCTCGAAATGGGTGTGCAGGAAGTTTTCCCTGCGATGCGCGCGGCACCATCTGGCCAGGATGCTGCCGCCGCGCGAAACGATGCCGGTGACCCGGTTCGCGGTCAGCGCCACGTGCGCAGCGAGCACGCCTGCGTGCACGGTGAAGTAGTCCACGCCCTGCTCGGCCTGTTCAACCAGGGTGTCCCGGAACACCTCCCAGCTGAGGTCCTCGGCACGGCCGCCCACTTTCTCCAGCGCCTGGTAGATCGGCACGGTACCGATCGGCACCGGTGAGTTGCGGATGATCCATTCGCGGGTTTCGTGGATATGTTTGCCGGTGGACAGGTCCATCACCGTATCGCCGCCCCAGCGGATCGCCCAGACCAGTTTTTCCACTTCCTCGGCGATGCCCGAAGACACCGCACTGTTGCCGATGTTGGCGTTGATCTTGGTCAGGAAGTTGCGGCCGATGATCATCGGCTCGCTTTCCGGGTGGTTGATGTTGTTGGGCAGCACCGCTCGCCCACGGGCGATCTCGCTGCGCACGAATTCCGGCGTGATGACGCGCGGGATGGCAGCACCGAAGGACTGCCCCGGATGCTGCTGGAGCAGTCCGGCATCGAGCACTGCATGCAGGCGCTGGTTCTCGCGGATGGCGACGAACTCCATCTCCGGGGTGATGATGCCCTGGCGGGCGTAGTGCATCTGGGTCACGTTGGCGCCGGCATGCGCGCGGCGTGATTGCTGGCGGGCCGGGAACCTGACGTCGGCCAGGCGGGCGTCGCGTTCGCGCGAACGCCCGAACAGCGACCCTGGGCCTTGCTGCAGCGCGGTGTCGGCGCGCTCTTCGATCCAGGCCCGGCGCACGGCAGGCAGGCCCGCCGCCAGGTCGATCCGCGCCTCGGGATCGGTGTAGGGACCGGAGGTGTCATACACCGCCAGCGCAGCGTTCTCGCCGCCGCCGAACGTATCCGGGGTCGGGCCAAGGACAATCTCGCGCATCGGCACCCGCAGGTCCGGCCGCGACCCGGCGACATGGATCCTGCGCGAACCCGGGATCGGGCGGGTGACGGATTCGGAAAGCTGCTGCGCCTGCTGGCGCAGGTCGTCGTACGGTACGTTCATCGGCTTCGTCCAATCAGGTTCGGGGACGAAGCGGCGGTGCGCCGACGCACGCGCGCCGACCCCGGGAGGGCCCACGCACGGACGGCATTGCAAAGCTTCCCTACGCCGGTATGAGCCGGATCAGGTTCCAAGGGACTATCTCAACCACGGCCGGTTGGCCGCGGTACCCCCGCTTCAGCGCGCATTAGAACATACCGCAGCTGTCGCGGACGACACACTGACGAGCCCATGACGCCGCGCTGGGTAATATCGCGCAGCGCACTGTCGCGCCTGCTCCTGCAGGCATGCGGCCGTCCGCCGTCATCCGCACTGCTGGCATTGCCCGGCATCGCGCTGCAAGCTTCTGCTCGCTCCCTCATTCGCTGATCGGAGAAGCCCCTCCATGGTGTTTCGAATTTCCATCGCACTGGTCGCTGTCCTGGTGCTGCTCGCCGGGCTCGCACCGGACTCCTTCAACGCCGTCGTACAGGCCGTGCTGGCCGAGGTGGTCCGCGGCGCTGGCTGGCTGTACCTGCTGGTCGTGTTCCTTGCGCTGACCTTCCTGCTGTACCTGGCGTTCGGCCGCTTCGCCAACCTGCGCATCGGCGGCGAAGATGCCGAGCCGGACTTCTCCCGCGCCAGCTGGATGTCGATGCTGTTCGCCGCTGGCATGGGCATCGGCCTGGTGTTCTGGGGCGCGGCCGAGCCCGTTTCGCATTTCGTCAAACCGCCGGAAGGGCTGGAACCCATGGGCATGGACGCGGCGCGTGCCTCGATGCGTTACGCCTTCTTCCATTGGGGCCTGCATCCATGGGCGGTGTACGCGTTGATCGGCCTGGCGATGGCCTGGTTCCAGTTCAACCGCAACGGCCGCGGCCTGGTCAGCGACATGCTGCAGCCGATCATCGGTCGGCACCATCGCGGCTGGATCGGCCACGTGGTCAACATCGCCGCCGTGGTGGCGACCGCGGTCGGCGTGGCCACCACGCTGGGCTTCGGCACCATCCAGATCGCGGCCGGGCTGGAACGGGTGTTCGGCATCACCTCCAGCGTGCCGACCCAGATGGTCATCATCGCGGTGGCGTTCGTGCTGTACATGGCGTCGACCCTGAGCGGGGTGGAGCGCGGGGTCAAATGGCTGTCCAACTTCAACCTCGGCCTGGCTGCGTTGCTGCTGGCCATGGTGCTGGTGTTGGGCCCGACCGGCTTCATCTTCGACACGTTCACCACCACCCTGGGCTCCTACCTCAACCAGCTGGTCACGATGAGCCTGCGCATGTCGCCGTTCTCCGGCAGCACCTGGGTGGCCGACTGGACGATCTTCTACTGGGCGTGGTGGATTGCCTGGGCACCGTTCGTGGGGTCGTTCATCGCGCGCATCTCGCGTGGCCGCAGCGTGCGGGAGTTCGTGATCGGCGTGGTCATCGCGCCGACCGTGCTGGGCTTCGTCTGGTTCTCGGTGTTTGGTGGCACCGCGCTGTGGTCGCAGTTGTTCGGCCATGTCGATCTGGTGGCCGCGCTGGGCAATGGCTACGAAACGGTGCTGTTCACCATGTTCGACAGCCTGCCGTTCGCGCTGTTGCTGGCCAGCGTCGCGTTGGTGCTGCTGATGATCTTCTTCGTGACCTCCGCCGATTCGGCAGTGCTGGTGCTGGCCAGCATGTCCACCGATGAAGCCGGTGACCCGCCGCCGAAACGCAAGCTGGCGTGGGGCGTGGGGGTTGCGCTGATCGCGGCGGCCTTGTTGCTGGCCGGCGGACTGTCGGCGCTGCAGGGCATGATCACCATCGCCGCGCTGCCCTTCGCCGTGCTGATGATCCTGGTGATGGTGTCGCTGTACCGCGTGCTGGACCAGGAATGGACGCGTGAGCGACGCAAGGCGCTGCGCGCGCGGCAGATGATCGAGGCGTGGATCGAACGCGAGATGGCGGCGCAGGAAGAAACGCGGCTGGAAGCCGAGCGGGCGGCCGAGCGCGACTGAGGTGTGTGGTGGGTTGCCGGGCTTGCAGCCCGGTGCCTGCTTCGAAGCAACGTCAACGTCAGAAGCTGCAGGGCTGCGTGTTGGCGGGGCGGGGTGTGTTGGGGGGAATCGGCGTGAATCCGTCCATGGAGGCTCGCGATCCGCATCCATGCTGATGAGCGTTCCCGCCAACTC
>NZ_JBDJNU010000003.1:0-185137 GCF_039674585.1 Stenotrophomonas lacuserhaii
GGGCGGGGGCGTTGAGCGCCATGGATGGCGCGAAACGAGGCCCGCAGGAGCGGCTTTTGCCGTCCCCCGCACAGCCCCACCGCCCGGCCCCCAGCCGCGGGTCTAGAAAAAGCCACCCGCGAGGGGGTCCAACCCGTTCGACCATCCCTCAGCGCAACACCGACCGATCATCCAACGACTCGAAGGGCTCCGCCGCAACGGAACCACCATTGCTGCGCCGCTGCTCCTCGTACGTGCGGAACGCCTGGTGGATGTGCTTGCGCAGCTCGTCGTCATTCCACGGCTTGGTCAAGAAGCGGTAGATCGCCCCGCGGTTGATCGCATCGGTGACCGTGTTGAGGTCGGTGTAACCGGACAGCACCAACCGGATCGTGTCCGGGTACAGCATCTTCACCCGTCCCAGGAACTCGGTGCCGCTCATGTCGCTCATGCGCTGGTCGGACAGGATCACCTGCACGTCGTTGATCGCCAGCAGGTCGAACGCATCGCGCACGTTGCCGGCCGCGAGGATCCGGTAGCCGTCGCGGCGGAACAGACGCACCAGCGAGCGCAGCACGTTCTCTTCGTCGTCCAGCAGCAGCAGGGTGCGGTCCGGCCGCGTTTCAGCGAATGCTTCCGGTCGCAGGTAGCGGCGGCGCAGGGTCATGCCCGCCGCATCGGCGGACATCGGTTCGCCGAACAGGTAACCCTGGAACACGTCGCAGTCGTTGCGGCGCAGGAAGCCGAGCTGGGCCTGCGATTCCACGCCGTTGGCGATCACGGTCATGCCCAGCTGGTGGCCCATGGCGATGATGGCGCGGGCGATGGCCGCCTCACGGTTGCCGGCCGGGGCGCTCTTGATGAAGCTGCGATCGATCTTCAGCTTGTCCACCGGGTAGCGCACCAGCGCACTCAGGCTGGAGTCGCCGGTGCCGAAGTTGTCCAGGCTCAGGCTGATGCCCTCGTTGCGCAGGTTGACCAGGGTTTCGTGGACGAAATTGACATTGTTGGTCAATGCGCTTTCGTTGATCTCCAGGGTCAGCATGGGCGCCGGAACGCCGGCGGCCTGGATCAGGCCCATCACTTCGGTGAAGAAGTTCGGGCGCAGCAGCTGCAGGGTGGAGACGTTGACCGCGATGGTGAAGTCATCGAAGCCCTGGTCGCGCCACAGCCGCGCCTGCTTCAAGGCGCCTTCCAGCACCCACGTGCCGATCTGCACGATGATCCCCAGCCGTTCTGCCGTCCGCATGAAACGTTCAGGCACCAGCATGCCCAAGGTCGGCGACTGCCAGCGCAGCAGCGCCTCCATGCCGACCACGTGGCCATCGCGCGAACTCACCAGCGGCTGGTAGCGCAGCTTGAGCTCGCCATTGGGAATCGCATCGATGATCTGCCGGGCGATGATGCTCTCGCTGTGCGCGCTGGGCACGGTATCCACCGCGTGGATGCGCACCGCGTTGCCGCCTTCGCGCGCTGCCTGGTAGAGCGCGTCCTCGGCGTGGTCGAGCAGGCGCGAGGCGGTGCTGGCGTGTTCGGGGCACAGGCTGACGCCCAGCTTGCCGGTCATGAACAGGGTGTAGGGCAGCACTGAAAGGGGCAGTTCCAGCTGCTGCCGCAGCTCTTCGGCGAAGTCCTCCGGCAGGGCGACCTCGCCGGTACGCGGCACGGCCACCAGGAACTCATCGCTGCCGTGGCGCCACAGCGTGCCACGGCCGCGCAGCCAGGACTTCAGGCGCTGGGCCACCAGCACCAATGCCTGGTCGCCTACTTCGGCGCTCATGTTCTCGTTGACCGATGCGAAGTGGTCGATGTCCACGTGCATCACCATCATCGGGGTACCGCCCGCGGCCGCTTCGGCGACCATCGCCTGCAGCTCGGGGTTACCGGCGCCCAGTCGGTCCGGGGCGTCCTCGATACTGACCGGGGGCAGGGAGGTATTCCACATCAAAGGCGTGATTCCAGCGGTTCGTCCGGCATCATGCCGACACGGTAGGGGAGATGCAGTTCGATCAGGGTACCTTCACCCGGAGCCGATTCGATGCGCAGCTGTCCGCCCACGCTCTGCGCACGTTCGCGCATCACGATCAGGCCCAGGCCGCGCGGTCCATGCGGATCGAAGCCTTCGCCATCGTCGCGCACCTGCAGGTGCAGGCGGTCCTGGTCGATGTCACGCAGGTGCAGCAGCACTTGGCTGGCCTTGGCGTGGCGCAGGGCATTGGTCAGGCTTTCCTGTGCGATCCGGAAGCAGGCCTGTTCGATGGCGTTGTCCGGGCGCTGGGGCAGGGTGTCGATGCGTGACAGCAGTTCGGCCTGCGAAGAGCGGAACAGCACGCCGGCCTGCCAGCGCAGCGCGGCCTCCAGGCCCAGCGCATCCAGCTGCGGTGGCCGCAGCAGGGTGGACAGGTCGCGCAGCTTGGCCACGGTGCCATCGGCCAGCTGGACGATCTGTTGCAGGTCTTCGCGGCGGCGGACGCCGTCCTCTTCATCCAGCGCCGCCCAGGCCGAAAGCTTGATCGCGGTGATCGCCTGGCCGATGTCATCGTGCAGGTCACGCGAAATGGCGCGGCGTTCGTCCTCCTGCAGCGAAAACAGCCGCCCGGCCATCGCCTGCAGTTCGCGGTTGCTGTTCTCCAGCGCGGCGCGCGTGCGCTCGGCATCACTGAGGTCACGCACGATCATCAGGCGGCAGTCACGGCCACCGTAGCGCACTTCGCCCACCGCCAGCCCCGCCTGGAAACGGCTGCCATCGGCGCGCTGCATGCCGATGATCTCGATGTGGCCGGCGCTCGCTTCCGGCAGGGGATTGCGCAGCTGGGCACGCACGGCCGGCAGGCCTGATTCGCCGACCAGCGCCTGCAGCGATTCGCCGAGCAGGGTGTGGCCCTGGTAGCCAAACAGCCGCACCGCGAATGCATTCGCGTAGAGGACGTGCTCTTCGGAGAGGATCACCACGCCGTCGGGAAGCACCCGCACCAGTTCGCGGAACTGTTCCTCGCGTTCGCGCAGCAGGCGCCGGGACTGCTCGCGTTCGGTGACGTCCTGCAGCGTGCCCATCACCCGCGGACGACCCAGTTCGTCCACTCCGCTTTCGGCACGCAGGTGGGTCATCAGGGGCCGCCCGTCCATGCCAAGCAGGGGGAGCAGGACGTCGACGTGGACCGGCTCGCCGCTGCTCATCCCGGCCAGCAGCTGTTCGGTCATCGCCGTGGTCGCCGCATCGGCCGGCACCAGCAGTTCATCGAAGCGGTGCCAGCTGCGCGTCTTGGGGGGGCGCCGTCCGAGCAGCTGGTAGACCTGGCGCGAGAAGCTGGCCAGGCCGCTGGCGGGGTCGAGCTGCCAGGCGCCGATGCGCGCCAGTTCATGCGCCTCTTCAAGCCGTTCCAGCGCCTGGTCGCGGCGTGACAGCGCCTCGTCTTCGGCAGTGCGGTCGATGACGATCAACAGCCGCGCCGGGCGACCGTCGACGTCGATCGCATTGCTGCGCAGCTCCATCTGCCGCAGGCGGCCATCGCGCAGCTGCAGCGGCGAACGCAGCACGCAGGTCTGTTCGGGATGTTCGCGCAGCCGTTCAAGCGTGGCGTCCAGACCGGCCTGGCCGTCCGCAGGCCAAAGCAGGCTGACCGAGGCCTGCAGGAGTTCCCCGCGGCTCCAGCCGAACAACGTGCAGGCCGCTGGATTGGCATCCAGGATCATCCCTGTCTGCAGGTCATAGATGAGGATCGGACCGGGATTGCCGACGAAGGCCTGGCGATGGCGCAGATCGGAGGCCGCCAAGCGTGCGTTGGCCTTCAGCAGGTCGGCCCCGAGCGGGCGCAGCAGCAGGTACAGCATGGCGGCACTGGCAAACACGAAGAAGACCCCCTTGACGGTCTGCAGCCAGGCGGCAAAACGGGAATCGCCGACCATCGCGGCGACGGCCGCATCGCTGCTGACGATCCAGGCCACTGCCAGCAGCAGGTAGACCAGCACCACGCGCCGCCGCGCCCGGCGCAGGGTACCGGCCAGGGGGCTCGGGCAGACCGTCAACGGGGTATCGCCAACAGGGGGCAGGGGCATGGCGGGCTGGGGCCGGGTCGCGGAAGGAAGCAACGTGGAGCATCTTAGCGCGCCGCGAGCGCGCCCATGCAGCCGGCCGACCCTCAATTATCCCGCCAGCCAGCCGCTAACGATTTCGTTCCCGGCTGTCGGGGGCGTCATCGGAGCAAGTTGCGTGGACCAAGGGATCATTGCCAGCCTGTTGCAGCACCCGCTCGCCTCCGCGCTGGTGATCCTCGACCGCAACGGTGCGCCCCTGGCCGCCAACCCCGCCGCGCGCGAACACGGGCTGCCTGCGGCGGCCGCCGCCTACCAGCCCATGCTTGAAGACATCCGCCTGCTGGCAGCCGATGGGGGCGTCGTGCCCTGCAGCCTGCCCGGCGGCCCGCGCGGCCGCCACGACGGCTGGATGCGCGCCGTGCATGACGACGGTGGCCACCTGCTGGCCTTCACCCTGAGCATCCCGCATCCCGACGGCAGCCCCGCCGGCGAACGCTGGGAGCTCGCGCTGGAAAGTGCCGGTCACGGGTTGTGGGATTGGGACCTGGCCAGCGACCGCGTGCTGCGATCGCCAGCGGTCGATGGCAGGGCCGAGGTCCAGGACCGCGGCGGCGCGCTGCTGGAGCGGATACATCCCGACGACCGCGCCGGCGTGCATGCGGCGGTGCAGCGGCACCTGCGCGGTGAGGTCGATCAGTACAGCGCCGAATTCCGCTACCGCCAGCCTGGCCAGGGCTGGCGCTGGGTGCTCGATCGCGGGCGCGTCGTGGCACGGACCGCTGACGGGCAGCCGTTGCGCATGGTCGGGACCCACACCGATATCGAACAGCAGAAGCAGTTGGAGGCCCACCTGCACGACCAGCAGCTGCACCTTCGCCAGGCGCAGCAGATCGCCAGCATGGGCAGCTGGTCGTGGGAGCCGGCGGACCGGCGCTTCTGGTGGTCGCCGGAACTGCACGCGCTGCTCGGCAACGAGCACGCCGCGGCATCCAGCCCGCGCGCCTGGCTGCGCCGGCTGCACCCGCGATCGCGCGGTGCGCTGCGGATGGCCTGGCGCCGGCTGTGGCGCGACGGCCGCCCGGGAAACCTTGACCTTGAGCTGCGCAGGGAGGGGCAACAACCCGCCCTGCAGCTGCGCCTGTGGATGCAGCCGCTGCAGGCCGCCGATGGGCAGGTCCAGCGCCTGCTCGGCCAGGTGCAGAACATCACCGAACAGCACCAGACCGACGCACTGATCCGCTGGCGCACCGAGTTGTTGAATCGCGTGTCCGCACTGGGACGCATCGGCGGCTGCGAGATCGAAGTCGATACCCGGCAGATGCAGTGGACCGAGGAATGCTACCGGATCCATGGCCTGCGCAAGGAACCGGTCAGCCTGGACCAGGCGCTCGCGCTCTACACCGACGATTCACGCGCCGCCTTCGGATCCGCGCTCGACCGCATCGCCGCTGGCGGCCTGCCCGAACAGTTGGACCTGTGCTTCTACCGGCAGTCCGGCATGCGCGTGTGGGTCCAGGTGTTGATCGAACTGGACTGCCGGGACGGCCTGCCGCCGCGGTTCGTGGTGCTGTTCCGTGACATCACCCGGGAGCGCGAGGCAAACGAACGCATCGAGCTGCTGGCGCACTACGATCTGCTGACCGGGCTGCCCAATCGCCTGTTGCTGCGTGAGCAGACCGCCGCTGCGATCGACGAGGCGCGCCATCGCGGGACCCCGCTGGCGATGCTGTTCATCGACCTGGACGGCTTCAAGACCATCAATGACAGCTTCGGCCACGCCACCGGCGATACCCTGCTCAAGGCCGCAGCCAGCCGGCTGCACCAGAACCTGCGCAACAGCGATCTGTTTGGCCGTTTCAACGGTGACGAGTTCATCGTGGTGCTGCGCGACCTGGCCGAAGCCGAGGATGCCGGGCACGTGGCACGCAAGCTGATTGCCTCTCTGGCCGAACCGCTGCATCGCGGCCAGGACCTCCTCAAGGTCGGTGCCAGCGTCGGCATCGCGATGCTGGGAGACGGTCGCCAGGATTTCGAGTCGCTGCTGCGCGCCGCCGATGCGGCCATGCACGCGGCGAAGGAGGCGGGCCGCAATACCTACCAGTACTACAGCCAGGATGTGCTCAGCCGCATCCAGCGCCGGCTGGACATCGAACATGCGCTGCACGGCGCGATCGAGCGTGAGGAGTTCAGCCTGGTCTACCAGCCGCTGATGCACGCCGAAGCCGGGCAGCCACCGGCGATCGAGGCGCTGCTGCGCTGGCACCGGCCCGGCCTGGGCTACTGCAGCCCGGTCGAGTTCATCCCGATCGCCGAGAAGTGTGGCGAGATCGTCCGCATCGGCGACTGGGTACTCAACGAAGCCTGCCGGCAGGCCGCGGCCTGGGACCGCGCCGGCCTGTCGTTCGACCGCATCGCGGTGAACGTGTCGGCGGTGCAGCTGCGCGAGCGGGGATTCGCCGAGCGGGTCATCGAGGTCTGCCACGCGCACGGCCTGTCGCCGACCCGGATGGAGCTGGAGCTCACCGAATCCGCGCTGATCCGTGACACGGAAATCCTCCGGCACTGCTTCGACGTCTTCGAGCGGCACAACGTGCCATTGGCCGTGGACGATTTCGGTACCGGTTTCTCCAACCTGCACTATCTCAACCGGTTCCCGGTCGGGCGGCTGAAGATCGACCGCAGCTTCGTACAGGGCATGCTGGCAGATGCCGGTACCGCCGAAGTGACCCAGGCCATCGTGCACCTGGGCCATGCGCTCGGCATGAAGGTCGTGGCCGAAGGGGTGGAGACCGCGCAGGAGGAAGACCTGCTGCGACGCCAGGGCTGCGACGAGATCCAGGGTTACCTGTATTCGCGGCCGCTGGTGCCGCGCGAGTTGGCACAGTGGCTGCGCAATGCCGCCACCGGCGCACCGATGCGCGATACCGCAGCGGCACTGGTGGGCTGAGCGCCGCGTTTTTTTCTGCGTGGGTGGGGGCCTGCGGCCGCCGCAGGCGGCGCACGCGCAGCCCCTCTGGCCGGCATGCAGGGCGTGTCAGCGTGCCGCTGTGGCGGTCGGGAATCCCACCGGGGCAAGCGCCAGATCCGTTGCGTCCACCCCCAGGTCCCACTCCAGGCTGGCCTGCTCGACACTGTGCCGCGCAGCGGGCTGGCTCGCCGCCATCTGCTCCATCTGCGCCAGCTCCGCCTGCGCCATCGCTTCAAGCTGCTGCAGTTGCTGGCGCGCGCTCTTCATCAGGGGCGCAGCCGCAGCAGCCCGGCCGTGCTCCGGCGCCGCGCACGACAAAGCCCCGGCAGTACCGGGGCTCTGGGCTTCACCTGAAAGGTCAAGAACCACGCGTGGTCAGAACAGTTCCACCGTTCCGGCACCCATGCTCTGCTGGGTGACCGGCTTGTGCGGTGGACGCTCCCATTCGCTGCGCAGGTCACGCAGGCGGTTGCCGGTGCGGGCCAGTGCGGTGACCATTTCTTCGTCGGCCGCGCCGCCATGGCGATGCAGCAGTTCCTGCAGCGCGAGCGCTTCGCGGTTGATCGAGGTCAGGCGGTCCAGGTGGACATGCACGCCGCCCAGCGCCTGGGTGGCGATGTCTTCGAACTGCAGGGCACGCACCGCTTCGGCCACGCTGCCGTCGATGGCGCGGGCGCACTCGGACACTTCGCGCATGCCATCGCCCAGCGAGGCATTGATCTGCGCCACGTTGTCGACCATGGAAGCGGCTTCCATGCGCGCCTCGCGGGAGCGGTCCATGTCACGCGAGGCCATGTGGGTGACCGTCTCGCGGACCTTGGCGATGGCGTCCTTGGAGCTGTGGGCAAGCTTGCGGATCTGCTCGTTGAAGGTGGTCGAGCGTTCGGACAGGTTGCGCACCTCGTCGGCCACCACGGCAAATCCGCGACCGGCTTCGCCGGCACGGGCTGCTTCGATGGCGGCATTCAGTGCCAGCAGGTTGGTCTGGTCGGCGATCGACTTGACGTCTTCCAGCAGCGCGAAGATGCCATCCAGGTGCTGCGCCATCTGGTCGATGTGCTGCACGGTGTTGCTGCTCTGGCCGCTGACCTGTTCCAGCGCTTCCACCAGTTGTTCCATCTGGTGGCTGGCGTGCTGGGCGAAGCGGGCCACGTCCAGCCCGGCCGAACCATCTTCACCGGTGCGGTCGACGATGCGGGCCAGCGCCTGGCTCTGCTGGCGCGACTTGCGGTTCATCGCTTCGAAGCTGCCGCCGAGGCCGGACACCGCCTGGCGGATCAGGTCACGGGCGCGTTCGATTTCGCTGCGCGATCCGTCGATTTCATTGCCGACGAAGTTGCGCAGTTCGGTCAGCAGCTGGTCCTGCTCGCGCAGGATGCGGGCCTGTTCCGGCGAACGTCCGACCGGAGCACGGGTGCTCCACCAGGCGTGGCCGAGCCAGCTCAGCGTCATCGTGGTAAGGATCGCCCAGCGCAGGGCCGCAGGCCACTCCAGAGCAAAGGCAAGGGGCAGAAGCAGGGTCAGCACCAAGGGTGCGGCCAGACGGATGATGGTGCGAGAGTACATGGACGTTCCCGGGAGAGTCACAAATGCAGTATCGGCCGTGCCCCGGTTCTCTTTAATGCCGATGTTGCATCCGCCGCGACCGCCCCGGTAGTGACGGCCGCTGGCCGTCATGCTTCGGCCGTTGGTGGGTGACGACCGTTGGTCGTCACGCTGTTGCCTTCGCCCGCTGCGCTCGCCGAGCATGGCTCGGCGCTACCGTGCGGCTCAGCGCAACGCGCGGTCCACCGCTTCCAGCATCGCCTTGCGTGCCAGCAGGAAGTCCCAGTAGCCGCCGCCCAGTTGCCGCCACAGCACCGCCGAGCGCACCGCCGCCAGCAGCAGCGCACGGATTTCGGCCACCACCCCGGCCTGGCCGAGGTAATGCGGGTTGCCCTGCACCATGACCCGCGGCTTGAGGTGGCTGATGGTGTCGGCATACACGCCGCCCAGCGTGGCCAGTACGTCCGGGTGCCCGCTGTCGCCCAGCTCACGGCCCTGGCGGCTGGCGCGCTCGATGCCGGCGGTGACCTTGGCGATGGTGTCCGGCTCGCGCACGAAGCGGCGCTCCAGCTGCAGCACCGCCAATGCCAGCTTGGGCAGGATCGGGTCCTGGCCCTGGTTGCGGAAGTAGTTGTGCAGCAGGCGCAGGCCCGGCTTCAGCGATTCGCGGTCGCCATACACGTCCTGCGGCGATGCGGCGTCGATGCGGAACACGCTGTCCATGGCGGTGCGCACCGCCCCGGCGTCGGAATGGCCGGTATCGGCGATGCGGCGTACCTGTTGCAGGGCCTGGGCAATGCCGGCCAGGGCCAGTACGCGGTCGTCGACAGTGAAACTCATGCAGCAGGTACCTCGAAAGGAGAAGGGGTAGGGCGCAGCCGCTGTTCCAGCGGCGCGTCGGTGGCGGCGATCACCGCACCACCGAGGCAGACATCGCCCTGGTACAGCACCAGCGACTGGCCGGGAGTGACCGCCCGCTGGGGCGCAGCGAAGCGGACCAGCAGGCTGCCATCATCGCGCACCTGCACCGTACAGGCCTCGTCGGGCTGGCGGTAGCGGGTCTGTGCGGTGCACTCGAAGCGCGCGGCAGGCGGCGCGCCGGCGATCCAGTGCGCGCCTTCGCTGACCAGCGCGGTGGACATCAACCAGCGGCTGTCGCGGTCCTGGTCGACATACAGCGTGTTGGACGCCACGTCCTTGCCCACCACGTACCACGGCGCCGCCGGGCGACCCCGTACGCCGCCGATGTTCAGGCCCTCACGCTGGCCCAGGGTGAAGTAGAAGACCCCGGGGTGCTCGGCGATCTCCGCCCCGTCCGGATCCACGATGCGGCCCTGCCGTGCGGGCAGGTACTGGCCGAGGAAGGCGCGGAAATCGCGTTCGCCGATGAAGCAGATGCCGGTGGAGTCCTTCTTGGCATGCGTCGGCAGGTTGGCGTCACGCGCCATCCGGCGCAGATCGCTCTTGTTCAGGTCGCCGATCGGGAACAAGGTGGCCGACAGCTGGGCCTGGCCCAGCTGGTGCAGGAAATAGCTCTGGTCCTTGCTGCGGTCGGCGCCGCGCAGCAGCAGCCACTGGTTGCCGTCGCGGGCGATCCGCGCGTAATGGCCGGTGGCGATGCGCTCGGCGCCCAGCTCGCGGGCGGCATCCAGGAAGTGCTTGAACTTCACCTCGCGGTTGCACAGCACGTCCGGGTTGGGGGTGCGCCCGGCCGCATACTCGGCCAGGAAGTGTTCGAACACGCCTTTCCAGTATTCGCTGGAAAAGTCGCGGAAGTGGAAGGGGATGCCGAGCAGTCCGCACACGGCCACCGCATCACGGCGATCATCCTCGGCGCGGCATTCGCCGCTGCCGTCATCGGCCCAGTTCTGCATGAACAGTCCGGCCACCGGCTCGCCCTGCTGTACCAGCCGCCAGGCCGCCACGGAGGAGTCCACGCCGCCGGACACGCCGACCATGATCCGCGGCGCGCTCATGCGCCGACCTCCTTGACCAGGGCGAGGGGGTGGCGCTGGCCGGCGAGGAAGTCAGCCACCACCTGCCACACCAACGGGCTGCGCAGCCGCTGGCGTTCAGCCAGCAGCTCGCCCGGGTGCAGCCACAGCGCGCGCTCGATGCCGGTATCCAGCGGGCGCTGCGGATCGTGCCGCAGCGGGCGTGCGGCATAGCTGAAGCGCAGGAACGGCGTGCCATCCGGGGCGGTCCACTGGTAGGTGCCGATGAACGCGGTCAACTCCACCTCCCAGCCGGTTTCTTCCCGTGTCTCGCGCAGTGCGGCCTCGGCCAGCGACTCACCCGGTTCCAGGTGGCCGGCGGGCTGGTTGAGCACCAGCTCGCCATCGATGCGTTCTTCGACCAGCAACAGTCGACCGTCGTCGACCACCACGGTGGCAACGGTAACGCGGGGAGCCCAGCGCGGCGCAGCGGCACTCACTTCAGTATTCGTCCTGCCTGGTCAGTTCCAGTTCCATCGCGTCGGCGGTCCGGCTGGCGGCTTCGATGGCATCATCCAGTGCTTCCGAAGACGCGTCGGCGTCCACTTTCACCACGAACATCGCGACCTTGTCCTGCTTCACCCAGCCGCCCATTTTCGCATCCTGGGAATCTTCGAGCAGGCGGTTGGCCACGGCCACCGGGAAGGGATCGGCGCTGGCCTGGTAGCCGGGCGACCAGATCTCGCGCACATGCTGGCTGCCGAATTCTTCCACCACCGAACGCACGTAGACCAGCTGGGTGCGGTCGTCTTCCATGTCGAACACCATGCGGTAGTCGCCGTCCTCGTCGATCTCGTAGGGATAGCCCAGTTTGTCGAGATGGCGCCCGACGGCCTTGTCCGGCTCGGCGGCGAAGGAGGGGGCCGCTGTTGCGGCGGCGGCCAGCAGCAGGGCGAGGCGAAGCGTCCTTTCCATGGGAATCCTGTGAAGGTAGTACGGGGAGTCGCGCAGATTGTGAAGGCGCGCCGGCCTGCCGTCCAATCCGGCGGGGCCAGCCACTATAATAAGCGGATGCCTCGCGAGACTTCCCACGAATCCCATTCCGACCACGGCGTGCTGCTTGAACCGGCACGCCCGGAGGTCGCCCCCCCGCCGTTCTACCAGGTGATGCTGTTGAACGATGACTACACGCCGATGGATTTCGTGGTCGACGTGCTCCAGCAGTTCTTCAACCTGGACCTGGATCAGGCCACCCAGGTGATGCTCCACGTGCATACGCGGGGCCGCGGGATCTGCGGTGTGTTCACCCGCGAAGTCGCCGAGACGAAAGTGGCGCAGGTCAATGAGTATGCCCGGATGAACCAGCATCCGTTGCTCTGCACGATGGAAAAGGCCTGACCCGGCGGCCATGGCCGCTGCGTGGTAGTCCGGTGCGTTCCATCTGCGGCACGATCAGGCTCCGGGTTGCGCCCGGCACGCCAGCGCCCGGCGGGGAACCGGTATGGGGTATGGTGGAATCACCTTGGGCAGCACCGCGACGGCATGCTAACGCCGTATGAACGGGCAGTTCCGCTAGGGTGATGGAAAACGTGTGGTCAGGCCGCATATCGTCTTCAACTGCCGCCGGAGTAGAGCATGTTCAGCAAAGACCTCGAACACACCATTGGCCAGTGCTACAAGCGGGCACGGGAAGCGCGGCATGAATTCATGACCGTCGAACACCTGTTGCTGGCGCTGCTGGACAATCCCTCGGCCCAGGCCGTCCTGAAAGCGTGTGGTGCCGACGCGGAGCGCCTGCGCCAGGAGCTGGAGCAGGCCATCGAGGCGTCGGTCTCGCGGCTTGCCGAGGATGATGGCCGCGACACCCAGCCCACCCTGGGCTTCCAGCGCGTACTGCAGCGCGCGGTCTACCACGTGCAGTCCTCGGGCAAGAAGGAGGTCACCGGCGCCAACGTCCTGGTGGCGATCTTCGGCGAGAAGGACTCCCACGCCGTGTACTACCTCAACCAGCAGGATGTCACCCGGCTGGACGTGGTCAATTACCTGTCCCATGGCATCGCCAAGCTGGGCGAGGAGGGGGAGCCGTCCTCGCCGTCGGATCCCGAGGGGCGCGCCGAAGGAGGCGAAGGCGAAGGCAAGGGGGACGCCCTGGCCGAGTTCGCCAGCAACCTCAACGAACAGGCCCGCAATGGCCGGATCGACCCGCTGGTGGGCCGGGCCGACGAAATCGAGCGCACCATCCAGGTGCTGTGCCGCCGTCGCAAGAACAACCCCCTGTACGTCGGCGAGGCCGGCGTCGGCAAGACGGCGATCGCCGAGGGCCTGGCACGCCGGATCGTCGAAGGATCGGTGCCGGAGGTGCTCGCCGACGCGGTCATCTACTCGCTGGACCTGGGCGCGCTGGTAGCGGGCACCAAGTACCGCGGCGACTTCGAAAAACGCCTGAAGGGCGTACTGACCGCGCTGAAGAAGGTGCCCAACGCGGTCCTGTTCATCGATGAGATCCACACCATCATCGGCGCCGGTTCGGCGTCGGGTGGCACGATGGACGCCTCCAACCTGATCAAGCCGGCGCTGGCCTCCGGTGACCTGCGCTGCATCGGCTCCACCACCTTCCAAGAATACCGCGGCATCTTTGAAAAGGACCGCGCGCTGGCGCGGCGCTTCCAGAAGATCGACATCGTCGAGCCGACCGTGGGCGAAACCTACGAGATCCTGCAGGGACTCAAGCCGAAGTACGAAGCGCACCACGGCGTCACCTATGCCGACGATGCCCTGCAGGCGGCGGTAGACCTGTCGGTCAAGCATATCGGCGACCGCCTGTTGCCCGACAAGGCGATCGATGTCATCGACGAGGCCGGTGCGCGGCAGCGACTGATGCCCGAAGGGCAGCGCAAGGAGCTGATCGACATAGAAGAGATCGAGGCGATCGTGGCCAAGATGGCACGCATCCCGGCCAAGCAGGTCAGTGCCACCGACAAGGACGTGCTCAAGCATCTGGAGCGCAACCTGAAGATGGTGATCTTCGGCCAGGATCCGGCCATCGAGACGCTGTCTTCGGCGATCAAGCTGGCCCGCTCGGGGCTGGCCAATCCGGAAAAGCCGATCGGCAACTTCCTGTTCGCCGGCCCAACCGGTGTCGGCAAGACCGAGGTGACCAAGCAGCTGGCCCTGCAGCTGGGGATCGAGCTGGTCCGTTTCGACATGTCCGAGTACATGGAAGGACATTCGATCAGTCGCCTGATCGGTGCGCCTCCGGGCTACGTGGGCTTCGACCAGGGTGGCCTGCTGACCGAAAAGATCGTCAAGACGCCGCACTGCGTGCTGCTGCTGGATGAAATCGAAAAAGCGCACCCGGATATCTTCAATATCCTGCTGCAGGTCATGGATCGGGGTGTGCTGACCGATACCAACGGCCGTGAAGCGAACTTCAAGAACGTAGTGCTGGTGATGACCACCAATGCCGGTGCCGCGCAGGCGTCACGGCGTTCGATCGGCTTCACCAAGCAGGATCACGCCACCGACGCGATGGAGACCATCCGCCGCAGCTTCACCCCGGAGTTCCGCAACCGGCTGGATGCGGTGGTGCAGTTCCAGGCGCTGGGCTTCGAACACATCCTGCGGGTGGTGGACAAGTTCCTGATCGAACTGGAAATGCTGCTGCAGGAAAAGCACGTCAGCCTGTCGGCTACCCCGACCGCGCGCGACTGGCTGGCCCAGCACGGTTTCGATCCGCTGATGGGCGCACGCCCGATGGCCCGAGTCATCCAGGACAAGGTCAAGCGTCCGCTGGCCGACGAGCTGCTGTTCGGCAAGCTGGTCAACGGCGGCAGGGTCAGCATCGACGTGCGCGACAACGAGCTGTTCGTGGAAACCTTCCCGGAACCGGAGCGTCTGTTGCCGGCCACGGTGTAAGGGGACGGGGTCCTTTCGCGCAGCGAAAGGACCCCGATCCCTCCTGCGTACTGCGGGAGCGATTCTGCAGCCACGCCAAAAGGCCAGCTCAATGGCTGGCCTTTCTCGTCGACGCCGAAGCGCCGGACCGCTTACTTCATGCGGTAGGTGATACGGCCCTTGGTCAGGTCGTACGGGGTCATTTCAACCTTGACCCGGTCACCGGTCAGAATGCGGATGTAGTTCTTGCGCATGCGGCCGGAAATATGGGCAATGATTTCATGACCATTTTCCAGGCGGACGCGGAAAGTCGTGTTCGGCAGCGTCTCGCTGACGGTGCCTTCGAACTCGATGGAGTCGTCTTTCGACATGTAATCCTGTGCGGTTCAGAGAACGGCCACGGGGGGCCTAAGCCGCTGCATTTTACGCACATGCACCCGATTTTGCAAAGATTGCGTTAACCGTCGCCGTATTGCCGGATCAGCCCCTTTCCGGAAGCGGTCCGCCATTGTCTGTTTGTCGGGTCAGTGTTTGCCGGGTTGAGCTATTTCGACCGCTGCATCCCGTTGCTATCGTGCCTCCCATCACGGCAATGCACCTGTAAGGGAGAGCGAGTGATGAGCCATTCCGCAACCACTGCCGGGGCCGTTGTCCATGCCATTGCACGGACGCTGGCATTTCACCAGCGGTGTGACCGGGCAGGCACCCCCACCCCCGGCCTATCGGATCCGGTCACGGCACGGGTACGCGACTTCGTCCAGGCGGGGCAGCCCGTGCATATGGTACTCCCCGCCTTCCCCGCCAAATCGCCCTCGCTTCGAAAGGTGCTGGGGCCGCTGCCCGACCTGGCCGAAGCGCTGTCGCTGGACGCACTGCAACGGCTGTGCGCCCACATTGCTGCGATCCACCCTGCTGGTGCCCGGCTGACGATCTGCTCCGATGGCCATGTATTCGGGCCCACCATCGGGGTTTCCGACCCGGTCATCGACCAGTACCAGGCCGCCATCCGCGCGATGATCGCTCGCCGCGGCCTGCGCCATCTGGACACGTTCTGCCTGTGCGACTGCAGCTCCCTGCTTGCCGGCGGGGCAGGCCACGAGGACCGCCGTGCGGCATTGCTGGCGCAGCATGGCCAGTCGCTGGATGACATCCGGACCGGACTGCTGCGGACCGAGGACGGCGTGCGGCAGCTGCGCGGCATCATCCGCTTCATGGCCGAAGATGATTGGCGCGGGGATGATGCGCGCAGTGCCACGCAGGTCCAGCGCGAGGCCAAGCTGCGGGCCTACCAGGTCGTGCAGCGCAGCCAGGCATGGGGCAGTTTCCTGCAGGCGGTCTTTCCACGGTCCGTCCGCCTGTCCATCCATCCGCAGCCGCGTGGCAGCGACAAGCTGGGCATCCACATGCTGCCCACCGCCGATGCCTGGCTGACGCCCTGGCATGCCGTGGCGGTCGAACTCGGAGATCGTGCCGTGCTCATGAAGCGGCACCAGGCCGAGGCCCAGGGCGCGAGGCTGATCCACGTGGAGGGACGTCCCAGCCACTACAGCGCGTGGACGGGCGGACGTCGCCCCGCGTTCAAGGATCGTGCCGCAGCCTGAGGTCGCCCTCAATCGGCGATGTAATGCCGCACCGGGAGCCGGGCCGCCGTCGCGGACCAGTTGCCGGCCGATATCGGCCGCTGGATGGCCTGCCGCACGTGGGCCAGGAAGCGGTCGCGCGGCCATTGTGTCGCCCCCATCCGCACCAGGTGAGGGTTCTGCACCTGGGCATCCAGTACGGGCACGCCCCACCCATGGAGCAGCGAGGCCAGCGCGGCCAAGGCCGCTTTCGAGCCCCCGCTGCGCACGCTGAACATGCTCTCGCCAAAGAACATGCCGCCCAGTCCCACGCCGTAGATGCCGCCAACGAGCTCCGGGCCTTCCCATACTTCGACCGAGTGTGCGTGCCCCAGGCGATGCAGCTCCGTATAGGCGTGGATCATGTCGGTACCGATCCAGGTGCCATCCTGCCCGGGTCGCGGCACCGAGGCGCAGGCGCGGATGACCTGCTCGAAGGCGGTGTCGGCAGTGACCTCCCACTCCAGGGCACGCAGCTGCCTGCGGAATCTACGCGACAGATGCACGCCATCGGTGGCGAACACCGTGCGCGGATCGGGTGACCACCACAGGATCGGCTCACCGTGGCTGAACCACGGGAACGCGCCCTGCGCATAAGCGTTCAGCAATCGCTGCGGGCGTAGATCGCCGCCGATGGCCAGCAGGCCGTCGGGGTGGCGTAGCGCCGTTTCAGCGGGCGGAAAAGGGGCATCTTCGGCCTCGCCCAAGCGCCATGGAAACTGACGGCTCATGCGCCGGCTGTTGCACGACGGCAGCAGGCCACGCCGCGGCGGCAGGCTCTGGCATGACGCAGGCGGCGCGTGTGGCCGGCTTTACAGGGCGAAGCAATGGCGTGCATGCGGACAGGATACTGCAGCATGCGCACCCCCGTGGCGCAGGCCGCAGCTCCTGCGTTGGGCGTCGGAATACCGCTCGCTTTCAACAGGTCCTATGCCTAGCGTGGTCCAGGCCGGGCACGGGCCCGGGAACAGCAGGGCCGATGCCATGACGACTCCCATCATCCAGCTCCAGCCGTTCGGCGTCATGCTGCAGGCTGCATTCCCGAAGGACGCTGTCAGTGACCTGTCCGTCGATGCACTGCGCGTCCTCGCCCGACACCATCACCTGGTGCTGCTGCGCGGGTTCCGTGGTCCCGAAGACGCTGCGCGACTCATCGCGTATGGCGAGCGCTGGGGCTGCATTGCCGAGTGGCCATTCGGCAAAGTGCTCGAGCTTTTCGAACGGGAAGCGCCGCAGGATCATATCTTCGACAGCTCGGCCGTACCGCTGCACTGGGATGGCATGTACCGCAGGCAGGTGCCGGAGTTCCAGATCTTCCAGTGCCTGCGTGCGCCGGGACCCGGCTGCGGCGGGCGGACGGTGTTCTCCCACACCGCGCGCGCATTGGACCAAGCACCGGCGTCGGTCCGGCTGCTGTGGGAGCGCGCGACAGGGCATTACGAAAGAAAAATGGAGTACTACCACAGCGTGGCCGAGGCGCCCATCGTGACCCGGCACCCGGACCGTGACGCGGCGGTCATCCGCTACAGCGCACCACAGGACCAGCAGGGCGAGGCCTTCATCAACCCTGCATCGGCCTCGTTCACGGGGATCGGGGAAGCGGATGCCGCGCTGTTGCATCGCAGCCTCGCCCAGGCGCTGCACGCGCCCAGCTGCCTGTATGCACATGCCTGGGAGGCCGGCGATCTGGTCATCGCCGACAACCACACGCTGCTGCACGGGCGCGAGGCGTTCACCAGCGGTGCACCACGCCACCTTCGTCGGCTGCATATCCTGGGTGAGCCGCCGCTGGACAACCCGCACCTGCTGGCCAGCGCATGAAGGCCGCGTGCGTGGACACCGACGTTGATGTGGTCGTCGCAGGCGCTGGACCTGCGGGGCTGATGTGCGCCTGTCTCGGCAGGCAGCTTGGACTCCGGGTGCTGATCGCCGACCGCAGCGCCGGCCCGCTGCAGGCCGGGCGCGCGGACGCCCTCAATGCGCGCACATTGCAGCTGTTGCAGATCGTGGACCTGTTCGATGATCTCTATCCCCACGGCAAGCCGTGCAACACCAGTTCGGTGTGGGCCGAGGGTGCATTCGTGTCCCGCCAGTCCGACTGGTGGAAGGCCCTGGAGGGCTGCTTCCACCGGCACTTCCTGATGATCGGCCAGTCCTTCGTGGAGCAGCTGCTGGATCAGCGCCTGCGTGCGTCAGGCATCCCCGTGCAGCGCGGCACCTCGGTGACCAGGGTCCAACAGCAGCCAGACGGGTGCATGACCCGACTCTCGGACGGGCGATCCATCACCTCACGCTTCGTCATCGGTGCCGATGGCGCGCATTCGTTCATCCGCGAGCACTTCCGGATTCCGTTCGAAGTGACCCGCCCGCGCATGACCTGGGCGGTCGTGGACGGGGTGATCGACACCGATTTCCCCAAGGTGCCGGAGATCATCGTCTTCCAGGCCGGATCCTCCGACGTGGCCTGGATTCCGCGTGAGGGCGAGCTGGATCGGTTCTACGTCCGCATGGATATCCGTGAGTTCACGTTCGAACAGGTCATGGCGCGGATCAACCGGGCGACGCGACCCTACCGCGTGCGCTTCAGTGACGTGCGTTGGTTCTCCCAGTTTTCGGTCAAAGAGGCCGTGGCCGCTCGCTTTGCCGTGGACGACCGGATCTTCCTGGTGGGCGATGCATGCCACATCCATTCCGTCCACGGCGGGCAGGGCCTCAACACGGCGCTGGCCGATGCCTTCAACCTGATGTGGAAGATCGGCATGGCGGTCTACCAGCCCGTCCCGGCTGGTCTTCTGGGCAGTTACGAATCGGAACGTAAACCGGTGGCGTTGGGCGTGGTGGAAACATCGCGCCTGCTGGGACTTGCCACGCGCGACCCGTCCAGCCGGCAGCATGCGACGGACTACGTGGGCATCGTGGCGCAGCGGTCCGGATACATAACGGGGATGGGGGTGCGCTACGCGGGCGAGGGGCTGGCAGGCGAGCGCGTGCATGATGTCCCGATGGGGCAGGGAACAGGCCGCCCTTCACGGCTTTACCCGCTGCTGGACTACCGCCGTTTCACGCTGCTGGTATGCGGTGCGGGACGTGCCGTGCCCACGATGCCGGATTTCGTGCAGGTGCTTCGGATCGACGATCCGTCCTGCCGCTATGCGGGCCTGCTGGTGCTGGTTCGTCCGGACAGTCATATCGCCGCGAGTGCTGCGCTGGATGATCCCGCGCCGGTGCTGGACTACCTCGCCGCGTTCGGATCAGCCGCTGCGGAAGGGCGAGTGCAGTAGCAGTTCGTCACGATAGCGGGTGATGTCCGCACGCTCGTGCGCGCACCATTCGCGCAGGGCCTCGCTGAACTCTGCGTCGGCCATCCAGTGCCGGCTGCGCACCACCGTTGGCAGGAAGCCGCGCGCCAGCTTGTGCTCGCCCTGGGCGCCCGGCTCGAACCGTGCCAGGCCTTCGCGCAGGCAGTACTCGATGCCCTGGTAGTAGCAGGCTTCGAAGTGCAGGCCGGGCAGGGTGGCGCCGCCCCAGTAACGCCCATACAGGGTGTCGCCACCGCGCAGGCACAATGCGCCGGCGATCGGCGCGCCGTCCTGCTCGGCCAGGAACATCACCAGTCCCTTGCCGAGCGAACTGGCCAGGTGGCGCAGGAACGGCTCGGTCAGGGCAGGGGCGTTGCCATACTCCAGGAAGGTCTGCAGGTAGAACCGATACATCGCCTGCAGGTCCGCACGACTGGCCTGGTCGCCATGCACCACGCGGAAGCTGATCCCCTGCCGGGTGACCTTGCTGCGTTCCTGGCGGATGTTCTTGCGGTGCTTGTGGTCCATCGCACCGAGGAAGTCTTCGAAGGTCCGCCACTGGTCGGGATTACGCCACTGGAACTGGATATCCTCGCGCAGCAGCCAGGCATCGCTGAAGTCGCCGTCCTCGTTCTCGGGGTGGAAGTTGATGTGCGCGGAAGAAACGCCGAGGCCGGGCAGTGCCTCCACCAGCGCGGCCAGCAGCGCTGCACGCGTGTCGGCGTCGCCGGCCAGCAGGCGCGGTCCGGTCACCGGCGAGTAGGGCACCGCGCCGAGCCATTTCGGGTAATAGTCGCGACCGTGGCGGGCATAGGCGTTGGCCCAGGCGTGGTCGAACACGAACTCGCCATGCGAGTTCTCCTTCAGGTAGCCCGGGACGGCACCGACCAGCGTGTCGCCTTCCCACAGGGTGAGGTGGCGCGGACGCCAGCCCCAGTCCTCCCGCAGGCAGCCGTGCTGCTCCAGACCGGACAGGAAGGCGTGGCTGACGAAGGGGTTGCTGCCGTCGTGGAGGACGTCCCATTGGGATGCAGTGAGGGTCTGGAGGTCTTCCAGGAAGCGGATCTGGGGCATGGGGACAGGATAGAGCACCCGCCATCTGCTTCGGGAGCTCGATTGGTCCATCGCTATCGATTTGCCGAATGCCGTGAGTTCGCGCACCTTCGCGGCCGGCGTTTGCTGGCAGCGTGGAACCCGGGCACTGGCCGTGTCGGCTGGTAGGAAGGAGCGGTGGAATGGGCGCAGGAACAATGACTTTGGCGTGGGGGATGGTGTTCAGCCTTGCATGTTCACTAGGCAGTTCGAGCGCTTGGGCGGGAGCGTTTTCGGCTCGCGATGCGAAGCTGGACGAAATGCTTCAGAAGGAGGCCCAGGACTATGTTGATAGCTTTATTCGCGCTCACCCCGCAGAAGGCACTGTCAGGATCATGGTGCGCAGTTGGGCCGACCTTGAGGCTGCCACTGTGTATGCGGATTTCGGTCCCGGTGCCTTGACCGATGAGGACGGTAGCAACGAGCGACTCGAACAGGAACTCGGCAGCACCCTGCTTCACTACGCAAGGAACGCCGGGATGCCTCGTGAGACCGAGTTTAGAGCCCTTTACCAGGGCAAACCGTATAACTACTACTTTCCCTACGTGCCTGCCAAGTGGGGGCCCGGTCTGTCCCGGTTGCAGCGGCAGAGTGGTGGACTGGCTGTGGTGTCCGCAAGTCACGGCCTCTACTTCAATCACGGGAGCAAGGCTTGGGTCTTTCAACGTGAGCGGATGAACGGAATCCTGGAAGACCTGGTCACCCCGCCGTACGCTGAGGCGCTCAATGGATACCTTGCCAGCCGCAGTTCAATGACGGTCAGGCTCGCGCGACGCCACGACCCGGCCGATCATGCTGAATCGCATCAGCCGTGGAACCATATGTCCGCTCGCTACAACTTGAAGGCACTGTATCCCGAAGAGACGGATATGTGGCACAGCCTTCCTGGCAGTACCAGTGGCGACCGCGAAATCGACGAAGACATACGCGCACGCCCCAACTTTGCGAACTTCATTCAAGCCGATGCCTTGTTCAGCATACATACCAATGGTAGTGACCGAGACCACGTGCGGGGGCTGGAGGTTTACTATCACCAGGACAAGCCGCAAGATCGGCCCCTTGCAGAAAACATCCTGTGCTACACGGAAGAGTTGGTAACGGGGCAGGAAGGATACGAGAAGTTCCCGTTTCGTGGTCCAGCGAAGTTCGGACGCCATGGCGAGAACAGAATCGGGTTGATGCCTTCGGTCATCGTCGAGGTGGCCTATCACTCAAATGCCGAGGACGCCCTCGCCCTGCAGGATCCCGTCTTCCGGGAAGCTTCGATGAAAGGCGTCGAAAAGGGGTGCCGCCTTTGGCGCGAGGGCAAGGGCTGCAATCCCCTGAAGGTCGATCCCATCGCCACCATCAGCGTCGCGGCCGGCCAATCCCGGGTGGTTGACCTGGCCTTCGGTGGCTTCCCCCAATACCCCGTCGTGATCGAGACAAAGAACGTCGGATGCCCTCCCGGCTGGAAGTGCACGGATGGAACGGTGGCGCTACCTGACGCGGACACCAGGCCAGCCCAGATCACCCTGCGTTGCGAGAACGCCGGAAGTGCGCCGATCTATTGGGACACCCGGATGGTTGACGACGATGGGGTGAAGTCGCCGCCGGTCCGGCACATCGTGCAATGCCTGCGCGGCGCGGGCGTGGGCGCTTCACCGGCGGTGTACGAAGACGATGAGGGAGCCGCTACGGCCCGCAGGCTCCCCTGAAACGGAAAGGCCGGCGCAGAGGCCGGCCTTTCCAGTGTCACCCGGCGGCGTGCTTCAGCTCGCCTTGCCCTGTGCGTCCAGGTAGCGCTCGGCATCCAGCGCGGCCATGCAGCCGAAGCCGGCCGAGGTGATCGCCTGGCGGTAATGCTGGTCGGCCACGTCGCCAGCGGCGAATACGCCTTCCACCGAGGTCTGGGTGGCATTGCCGCCCAGGCCGGAACGGATTTCCAGGTAGCCGTGGTTCATCGCCAGCTGGCCGTCGAACAGGGTGGTGTTCGGGTGATGGCCGATCGCCACGAAGAAGCCATGGGCTTCAATGTCGCGCGTGCTGCCGTCCTGCACCGACTTCACCCGCACGCCGGTCACGCCGGCGTCGTTGCCCAGCACTTCGTCCACCTGGTGGTGCCAGACGGTTTCGATCTTGCCGGCGGCGACCTTGGCGAACAGCTTGTCCTGCATGATCTTTTCCGCCTTCAGCGTGTCACGGCGGTGGACCAGGTAGACCTTGCGGGCGATGTTGGACAGGTACAGCGCTTCTTCAACGGCGGTGTTGCCGCCGCCGACCACCACCACGTCCTGGTCACGGTAGAAGAAGCCGTCGCAGGTGGCGCAGGCGGACACGCCGCGGCCCTTGAAGGTCTCTTCGGACGGGATGCCGAGGTACTTGGCGGTCGCGCCGGTGGAGATGATCAGCGCATCACAGGTGTATTCAGCACTGTCGCCGATCAGCTTGAACGGACGCTGGGACAGGTCGGCGGTGTGGATGTGGTCGAAGATCACTTCGGTTTCGAAGCGCTCGGCGTGGGCCTGCATGCGCGCCATCAGGTCCGGGCCCATCAGGCCATGGGCATCGCCCGGCCAGTTGTCGACCTCGGTGGTGGTCATCAGCTGGCCGCCCTGCTGCAGCCCGGTGATCACCACCGGCTTGAGGTTGGCGCGGGCCGCGTAGACGGCGGCAGTCCAGCCGGCCGGGCCGGAACCGAGGATGACAAGCTTCTGATGGCGGGAGGGCAGCGTGGTGCTCATGTAGACTCGCGAAAGGTAAGGGGATCAAGGCGCGGCGACGGTTTGCGCGCGCTGGGGGCAGACCATAGAGTGATGGCAGGGGCAGGGGGTTTCAACCCGCACGGCTGGAACGCGGCGATGTGCAGGACCGGCGGGGTCGTGTTCGACGGTGCCTGCCGGGCCACGGCGCATCGCAGTCAGCCAGTGGTGACGGAAAACCGACGCGCTTCGTTTATTATCAACCACTAACAGCGTATTCCAAAGGTAGTGTCCAAGGTGGCGAAGCAGGTCCCCGAACGCAGCCGATCGAGCGAAGGCAAGGCCCGTCGCCGCGATCCGTCTCCGTCTGAAAACCCCACGCGGCAGCGCTTGTGGCGCGATCTGGGTCTGATCGCCGTGGCCCCGGCGCTGCTGTACCTGGTGGCCAGCCTGTTCACCTATTCGGCGACGGACCCCGGCTGGTCGCACACCGGCAGCATCGTGGCGCCGGTCAACAACATGGGCGGCCGCGCCGGCGCGTGGATCGCCGACGTGCTGCTGCAGCTGTTCGGGTACATGGCCTTCCTGCTGCCGGTGATCCTCGGCGCGCTGGCCTGGTTTGCGATGTTCGGCCTCAAGCGCGAAGCAAAGGGCGAGAACGACCTCGACCCGGCGCTGCGGCTGGTCGGGCTGGTCGGCTTCCTGATCGCCGGCACCGGTTTCCTGCACCTGCGCCTGTTCAGTGCCGAGGTGGCCTCTGCCGGCGGCATCCTCGGCAAGCTGGTGGGCTCTTCGCTGAGCGTCGGTTTCGGGGCGCTGGGTGCGAATCTGTTCGTGCTGGTGCTGCTGCTGGCTTCGATCACCTTGGCCACCGGCCTGTCGTGGCTGATGGTGATGGAGAGGATCGGCAAGGGCGTGATGGCGCTGGCGCCGCTGCTGGAAAAGAAGAAAGAGCAGGCCACCGAGTGGAAGCAGACGCGCGTCATGCGCGAAGAGCGCCAGGAAGTGCGCAAGGTCGATGCCGAGGTGCGCGCCAAGCGCGAGCCAGTGAAGATCGAGCCGCGCCCGGAACCGGTGATCGAGAAGAGCGACCGGGCCAAGCGCGACAACCAGATCCCGATGTTCCAGGGCGTCAATGGCGATGGCTCGGACCTGCCGCCGCTGGCGCTGCTGGATGATCCCAAGCCGCAGCCCAAGGGCTACGACGAGGACACCCTGGAAACCCTGTCGCGGCAGATCGAGTTCAAGCTCAAGGATTTCCGCATTGATGCGGTGGTGGTCGGCGCCTACCCGGGCCCGGTGATCACCCGCTTCGAGATCGAGCCCGCGCCGGGCATCAAGGTCAGCCAGATCAGCACGCTGGACAAGGACATCGCCCGCGGCCTGTCGGTCAAGTCGGTGCGCGTGGTCGATGTGATTCCGGGCAAGTCGGTGATCGGCCTGGAGATCCCGAACGTCACCCGCGAGATGATCTATCTCTCCGAGCTGCTGCGTTCGAAGGAATATGACAAGGCGACCAGCCCGCTGACCCTGGCGCTGGGCAAGGACATCGCCGGACGCCCGACCGTGGCTGACCTGGCCCGCATGCCGCACCTGCTGGTGGCCGGTACCACCGGTTCGGGCAAGTCGGTGGCGGTCAATGCGATGGTGCTGAGCCTGCTGTACAAGGCCAGCCCGAAAGACCTGCGCATGCTGATGATCGACCCCAAGATGCTCGAACTGAGCGTTTACCAGGGCATCCCGCACCTGCTGGCGCCGGTGGTCACCGACATGAAGGAGGCCGCCAACGGCCTGCGCTGGTGCGTGGCCGAGATGGAGCGCCGCTACAAGCTGATGAGCGCGGTCGGCGTGCGCAACCTGGCCGGCTTCAACAAGAAGGTCAAGGACGCGCAGGACGCCGGGCAGCCGTTGATGGATCCGCTGTTCAAGCCGAACCCGGAACTGGGCGAGGCCCCGCGCCCCCTGGAAACGCTGCCGTTCGTGGTGATCTTCATCGACGAATTCGCCGACATGATGATGATCGTCGGCAAGAAGGTCGAAGAGCTGATCGCCCGCCTGGCACAGAAGGCCCGTGCGGCCGGCATCCACCTGATCCTGGCCACCCAGCGGCCGTCGGTGGACGTCATCACCGGCCTGATCAAGGCCAACATCCCGACCCGCATCGCCTTCCAGGTCAGTTCGAAGATCGATTCGCGCACCATCCTGGACCAGTCCGGCGCCGAAACCCTGCTTGGCCACGGCGACATGCTGTACCTGCCGCCCGGCACGGCGATGCCGGACCGCGTACACGGCGCGTTCGTGTCCGACGAAGAAGTCCATCGCGTGGTGGAACACCTCAAGGCGATGGGGCCGGCCGACTACATCGAAGGCGTGCTGGACGAAGTGCAGACCATGGGCGACGGCGTGGTGGTCGGTGCCGGCGGCCTGCCGGAAACCGCATCGTCCGGCGATGAATCCGATCCGCTGTATGACGAAGCGCTGCGGGTGGTGACTGAAACCCGCCGCGCCTCCATTTCCGGCGTGCAGCGGCGGCTGAAGATCGGCTACAACCGTGCCGCACGCCTGATCGAGGCGATGGAAGCGGCCGGCGTGGTCAGTTCGCCCGAACACAACGGCGACCGCACCGTGCTGGCCCCGCCGCCGCCGAAATAATGCATTCCCGGTAGTGCCGGCCGTTGGCCGGCATCCAACCCCTGAACTGGTGGGTGACGTCCCCGACCTGGTGGGTGACGACCGTTGGTCGTCACGCTCTTGACCCCGCCCCACCGCCCCTGAACTGACCAACCGGAACCCCTCATGGCACCCCTCCGCAACGGATTGCTGGCCGCCCTGCTGCTGCCTTTCGGGTCCGCCTTGGCGGTAGAGGCGCCCGCCGTCCCCGCCACGCCCCCAACGCAGGGCGCAGCGCCGGCCGAGGCCAGCAACAACTTCAGCTTCGCCCGCTATCGCGCCGATTACGTGGTCGATGCCGATGCCGGCAATACCCAGGCCGAGCACTACGACATCCTGCTCAAGACCCGCAGCGCGGTGGACCAGTTCAGCCAGGTGCGGCTGAGTTACAGCGAAAAAATGGAAACGCTGGAGGTGCTGGAGGCTTACACGCTGGCCGCCGATGGCCAGCGCCGCGACGTCCCGGCGGACCGCGTCTATACCCAGGAAAGCTACTCCAGCGCGTCGGCGGCGATGTACGCCGACCGCAAGGTGCGGGTAATCGTGTTCCCCAACCTGGCGCCGGGCACGCGCGTGGTCTACGCCACCCGCCGCACCCAGCGGCAGCCGTACTTTCCGGGTTATTTCGGGCTGTGGGAAACCTTCAGCGTGTTCAACCAGTACGACGACGCGCAGGTCACGTTGGATGCACCGGCCAGCCTGTCGATGAAGGTGCTGAGCAGGGGCGTGCAGGGCAGCGACGCGCCCGCGCTCCGCGCTGGCCGTGCGCAGTGGAGCTGGACCTATCGCCGCGGCACGCCGCTGCCGGCGCAGAACTGGACCGCCGCGCCGTGGGAGTTCAGCCCGACCATCATGGCCAGCACCTATGCGGACTGGCCGCAGATGGCGCGTGCGTACCAGCTCAAGGCAGGACGGGCGGCGAAGGTCACGCCACCGCTGCAGGCGCTGGCCGAGGAAGTCACCCACGGCATCGCCGACCGCCGCGGACAGGTGGATGCGCTGTACCGCTGGGTGGCCCGCAACATCCGCTACGTAGCCGTTTATCTTGGCAACGGCGGGCTGGAGCCGAACCCCGCGCAGAGCGTGCTGGACAACCACTACGGCGACTGCAAGGACCACGTGGTGATCCTGGAAGCACTGCTGGCAGCCAAGGGCATCGACAGCACGGCGGTGCTGATCGGCGCCGGCGGTGGACCGACCCTGCCGGCGGTACCGACGCTGGGGCGCTTCAACCACGCCATCACCTACGTGCCGGAATTCGACCTGTACCTGGATTCCACCAGCGCCTGGGCACGTCCCGGCCAACTGCCCGACGGCGACCTCGGCGCGCCGGTGCTGCTTACCGGGCCGGCCAAGCTGGCGCGCACGCCGGCCAATGATGACCTGCGCAATGGCATGGGCTTCGAGGCGGACTTCGTGTTCGATGCCGCGGGGAACCTGCAGGGAACCACCCGTCTGCAACCCGGCGACAGCGCGGAGATCGGCATGCGCGCGTCCTTCGCACGCTTGAACGCACAGAACCGTGCCCGTGCCGAAGCTTCGATGGTGGCGGCCTCCGGCTTCGACGGGCAGGGCCGCCTGGAACTGCAGGGCGACCCGCAGGACCTGCAGCAGCCATTCAACTACACCTTCGAATTCAGCGCGTCCGATTACGTGGACTTCAATCTGGTCGGCGGCATGCAACTGCCCGATCCGCCGGGCGCGGAATCGTTCCGTGACGCCTACGCGGCCACCTCGGCGCCGGACAACGCCACCCCATTCCAGTGCGATGCCAGCCTGCGCCAGGAAACCTACCGGGTGACCCTGCCGCAGGGCGTGCCGCTGATCGCGGTGCCGCGCGACCAGCAGTTCAGCAACGCGGCGGGCCAGTATTCGGTGCGCTGGGAGCGCGACGGCCAGCAGGTCATCGCCCGCCATCGGCTGCGCCAGAATGCAGTGCGCGGCAACGATGCGCTGTGCCAGCCCGCCGACTATGCCGCCTTCCGCGAGCTGTTCCAGCAGGTGCGGCGCGGCTTTCGCGGGCAGATCGTGTACGGTCGGGTGCCCGCGGCGGGCGGCGCCTGAACCCTGCGCCCACTGCAGTGGATCGCCCATTCAGGATGCTTTGGGCACACTTCTCCCATCCTTCCACGTTATTTCTGGATACCCTCATGCACGCCAGCTTCCGCCGCACCCTCGCTACTTCCGTGCTCGCCGCCGCGTGCCTGGTTTCGACCAGTGCCTGGGCCGGCGCGCGTGATGAGCTGAAGACCTTCACCGCCGGCCTGAAGGGCCTGGACGGGCAGTTCAGCCAGCAGGTGTTCGATACCCGTGGCAAGGTCAAGGAAACCACCAGTGGCCGCGTCGCGCTGTCGGCGCCGCGCCTGTTCCGCTGGGAATACCAGCGCCCGCACGTGCAGCAGATCGTGGCCGATGGCACCAAGGTGTGGATGTACGAACCGGACCTGGAGCAGGCCACCGTGCGCGCGCAGGGCAAGGAAGAACAGAACAGCCCGCTGACCGCACTGATCAATCCGGCGCTGCTGGAGCAGCAGTACGACCTGAGCGAAGAAGCCGCGCCGCGTGATGGCCTGCAGTGGCTTTCGCTGACCCCCAAGCGCGAGACCGAGGCCAGCTTCCAGTACGCCGCGCTGGGCTTCAATGCCAGCGGGCTGGCGAAGATGGAAATCACCGATGCGGTGGGCCAGCGCACGGTGATCGCCTTCACCGGCTGGAAGCGCAACCCGTCCTTCGCCGCCGGCACGTTCCGCTTCACCCCGCCGGCCGGTACCGACGTCATCGGCGAATGAGGCGGTGGCCGCGCGGTACAATGCCGCGTGGCCAGACAACGTACTTCTTCATTCCCCGGCCCTGATCTGCTGAGCGTGGATCGGGATCACCTGCGACCGCTTGCCGAGCGCATGCGGCCGCGCACCCTCGACGAAATGGTCGGGCAGAAACGCCTGCTCGCCGCGGAGAGCGCACTGCGCCGCGCGGTCGAATCCGGGCGCGTGCATTCGATGATCCTGTGGGGCCCGCCGGGCTGTGGCAAGACCACCCTGGCGCTGCTGCTGGCCGAATATGCCGACGCCGAATTCCGCGCGATCTCCGCTGTGCTGTCCGGCCTGCCGGAGGTACGCCAGGTACTGGCTGAAGCGGCGCAGCGCTTCGCCGAAGGCCGGCGCACGGTGTTGTTCGTCGACGAGGTGCACCGCTTCAACAAGACCCAGCAGGATGCCTTCCTGCCGCATATCGAACGCGGCACCATCGTGTTCGTCGGCGCCACCACCGAAAACCCGTCCTTCGAACTGAACTCCGCGCTGTTGTCGCGCTGCCGCGTGCACGTGCTGGAAGGGGTATCGCCGCAGGACATCGTCGAGGCCCTGCAGCGGGCGCTGGCCGACAGTGAGCGCGGTCTGGGCAATGAGGGCGTGCAGGTGGAAGGCGCGCTGCTGCTGCAGATCGCCAGCGCCGCCGATGGCGATGTCCGTCGCGCGCTCACCCTGCTGGAAATCGCCGCCGAACTGGCGGTCGACGAAGGCGGCCGGATCACCCCGCAGACGCTCACCCAGGTGCTGGCCGACCGCACCCGCCGCTTCGACAAGGGGGGCGAGCAGTTCTACGACCAGATCTCCGCGCTGCATAAATCCGTGCGCAGCTCCAATCCCGATGCCGCGCTGTACTGGCTGACGCGGATGCTCGATGGCGGCTGCGATCCGTCCTACCTGGCGCGCCGGCTGACCCGCATGGCGATCGAGGACATCGGCCTGGCCGATCCGCGCGCGCAGTCGATGGCGCTGGAAGCCTGGGACATCTACGAGCGGCTGGGCAGCCCGGAAGGCGAGCTGGCCTTCGCCCAGCTGGTGCTGTACCTGGCGAGCACGGCCAAGTCCAATGCCGGCTACGCTGCCTACAACAAGGCCAGGGCCGAAGTGCGCGCCTCCGGTACGCTGGAAGTGCCGCTGCACCTGCGCAATGCGCCGACCAAGTTGATGAAGAACCTCGGCTACGGCGCGGACTACCAGTACGACCATGACATGGAAGGCGGCATCGCGCTGGACCAGACCGGCTTCCCGGATGCGATGGGCGAACAGGTCTATTACCAGCCGGTGGCGCGCGGGTTGGAGATCAAGCTGAAGGAGAAACTGGATCGCCTGCGTGCGCAACGCGAACAGGCGCGCGCGGCCAAGCAGAGCGGGGCAAGCGGCTGATGGGCGCGGGCTGGTGGCAGCAGCTTGGGCTGGTCATGGCCGGCGGTGCACTGGGTTCGGCGCTGCGCTTCGTGATCGGTGATGCGCTGGTGCAGCGCTTCGGCCAAGGGTTTCCCTGGGGCACGCTCAGCGCCAACTTCATCGGCGCTTTTGCGGCCGGTTACCTGCTGGTGTGGCTGCAGCAGCGCGGCGGCAACGTGACCCTGCTGCGTGCGTTCCTGGTGATCGGGCTGCTGGGTGGGCTGACCACGTTTTCCTCGCTGATGCTGGAGACCCTGGTGTTCGCGCGCAGCGACCGCGGCGGCATGGTGCCGCTGTACCTGGGCGTCAGCCTGGCAGGTGGCATGCTGCTGGTATGGCTGGGTGCGCGGCTGGCCGAGGCGGCGCGCTGACACGTCGCGCGTTTGGCGCGGGATAAGGGCGAGCCATCTCATTGCACGCATCATCGCGCGAAGCGAAAGCGAGAACCATTCGCGTTTGATAGACTGCCCGGCGACCCCGCTGCGAGCCGTGCCCCCATGCTTCACCGTCTCTTTGGCCTTGCCGCGCTGTTCGCGCTGGCCGGCGCTTCGTTCTGCAGCCATGCGCAGCAGCGCAATCCAGACCAGATGATGGGCCAGACGGTGCTGGACCAGCCCGCTGGCAGCTACCGTGTCGAACGTTTCGTGGTCAACAGCGCGGACGGCCAGCGCCATTGGCGGGTCAATCTGCTGGTTCCCGCCAAGGCCTCCAGCGCGCCTTCGCCGGTGCTGTACGCGCTGGATGGCAACGCCGTGGCGATGGTGCTGGACCGGTCGATGCTGGACCAGCTGGCCGCCAGCAAGGCACCGCCGGTGCTGGTGCTGATCGGCTATGACAACGAGCGTCGCATCGACTCGGCCCAGCGTACCCGCGACTACACCGCCTGGATCGATCGCGCCGATGATGAGGGCGGCACCCAGCAGGTCGTGGGGGGCGGCGCCTTTGCGTTCCTGGATGTCATCGAGCGCCAGATCAAACCGCAAGTCGCGCGTCGCGCCCAGGTGGACACCCAGCGCCAGGCGCTGTGGGGACATTCGCTGGGCGGTCTGTTCGTGCTCAGCAGCCTGTACACCCGCCCGGCCGCCTTCCAGCAGTACGTAGCGGCCAGTCCGTCGCTCTGGTGGAGCCAGGGCGCGCCGCTGGGCGACCTGGAAAAACAGTTCATCGAAAACCGCGCCGGCCAGCCGGCCCAGCTGTGGGTAATGCTGGGTGGCGATGAGCGCAGCGGCAACCGCGGCGTACGTGACATGGCCAACCCGCGCGTGGTCGCGCACCTTCGCCGGATCGGTGGCGCCGCGCCGGATGCCGCGCATGCACTGAGCGAGCGCCTGAGTGGGTTGCCCGGCCTGCAGGTGCAGTACCGCGAGTTCGCCGGACTTGGCCACGGGCCGATGTTGCCGGCATCGTTCAAAGCGACCTTGTCGGCGCTGTACGGCATCGCCGACCGCAGTGGCGAGGCGACCGCCGTGAATCCCGCAGGAGTAACTTCCCCATGAATCCGAACCTGATCCGGGCTGGCTGGGCGCTGCCACCGTCTTTAGCGCTGGCGCTGGCGCTTGCCGCGTGTTCCGGCAGGGGCGAGCCTGCCGTGCCGGCACAGGCCGCTGCCACGCCGCCCGCGCCGCGTGCTGCGTCGGAGCACGACGCGCTGCCGGCAGGCTGGCAGCGCATCGGCGGCGAGACCATCCCTTCGGTAGCGGCGGGTGCGGCCACGTTGCCGGCCACCGTGCATTCCGATGATGGCGTGGACGTGCAGGTCGACGACGCCAGCCGGATCATCGCCGGCGGCGATGACATCATCGCGGTGATGGAAGCACTGGGGAAGGGCGGCCAGGTATTCGCCGCACCGACCAATGCCACCACCGACGCCGGACGCGCCGCGCCACACCGGTTCCTGTTCAACCGCACCACCGGCGTGGAAGGCGTGCTCAGCCTGGGCGGCTCGCTGTTCCTGGGCAACAGCCTGCGTCGACACAGTGACCTGGCTGAAAAACTGCGCGCGGTAGGCCAGGATGCGGTGATCATCGATGATCTGCAGCCGGCACCTGACAAGGTGCGCAAGGTCGCCGCGGCGATCGGGCGTGCCGCCGCAGGCGTGGCGCTGGCCGATGCGGTGCAGAAGCAGCTGGACGAGGCCGCCGCGATCGCTGCGGCGACAACGCGCAAGCCGCGGGTGATCCATGTGTCGGCCACCGGCGCAGGCGGCAACCCGACCGTGGCCGGCGCCGACAGCGCCTCGGGCAGGCTGATCGCGCTGGCGGGCGGGCTCAATATCGGCACCGAAGCGGGCGTCGCCAACTTCTCCGCGCTCAGCAATGAAGGCGTGGTGGCAGCGGCCCCCGAAGTGATCCTGGTCACCGAGCACGACCTGCAGTTGTTCGGCGGTGCCGACAGGCTGTGGAAGGCCTATCCGACCCTGAAGCAGACCCCTGCCGGCCAAGCCGGCCGGGTCTGGGTAATGCCGGACGTGCAACTGAAGTACACCAGCGTGGGGTCCGGTGCCGGCGCCTTGGCATTGGCGCGCGCGTTGGCGGCGCTGCCGCCGGCATGACGCCAGCGCGGTGGACGATGGCCGGTGACCGGCGCCGGCATCGCGGCCAGCTGATGCTGCTGCTGGTACTGGGCGCGCTGCTGCTGGCGGTGCTGGCGTCGTTCGCGGTGGGGCCGCTACGGCTGCCGCCGATGGCCGTGCTGCAGGCCATCGGGGTCAAGCTGGGCCTGCTGGATGCCGCGCAGGCGAGCGCGCGCGACGTCGCGGTGGTGTGGCAGCTGCGCATCCCGCGCGTGTTGCTGGGTGCCGTCGTGGGCGCGTCCTTGGCGATGGCCGGCGCCAGCCTGCAGGGATTGTTCGGCAATCCGTTGGCCGACCCCGGCATCGTCGGGGTCAGCCAGGGCGCCGCGCTGGGTGCGGTGGCGGCGATCGTGCTGGGTGCGGCGACGCTGGGCGGTTGGGTGATCCCGCTGGCGGCCTTTGCCGGCGGCGCGGCGGCGATCAGCATTACCTACCTGCTGGCACGACCCGGGCGCGGCGATGGCAATGCCACCCTGTTGCTGGTCGGCATCGCGATGGCCGCCTTCTGTTCGGCGCTGATCGGCTTCTTCACCTATATCGCTACCGAAGCGCAACTGCAGTCGCTCGTCTTCTGGCAGCTGGGTTCGCTGGCCAGCGCCGATTGGCGCGACGTGGCGGCGGTCATCCCGCTGTTCTGCTTGGGTACGTTCTGCCTGCTGCGCTTGGCAACGCCGCTGGACATGCTGGCGCTGGGTGAGCGCCAGGCGCAGCACCTCGGGCTGGATGTCGCGCGTACGCGTCGGCGGCTGGTGGCGTTCAGTGCGTTGCTGGTGGGCGCCGCAGTGGCCTTCGCCGGGTCGATTGGTTTTGTCGGCCTGGTGGTGCCGCACGTGGCGCGGCTGCTGGTCGGGCCGGGCCATCGCTGGCTGCTGCCGCTGTCCGGGCTGCTCGGTGCGCTGTTGATCGTGGTGGCGGACACCGCCGCGCGCACCCTGGATCCGCCAGCGGAAATTCCGCTGGGGCTGTTTTCTGCCGCGCTTGGCGCACCGTTCTTCCTGTGGCTGGTGATGCAGCGCCGCGGCAGGGTGGCCGCATGAGCAGTGCACTGCTTTCATTGCGGCAGGTCGGCGTGGTGCGGCAGCAGCGGCCGATCCTGGCCGATGTCGAGCTGGTGTTCGAGCCCGGCACGTTGACCGCGCTGGTCGGACCGAACGGGGCGGGTAAATCGACGCTGCTGGGCGTCGCCTGCGGCGACCTCCGGCCGGACAGCGGTGAGGTGCTGCTGGCCGGCAGACCGCTTTCGGCGCTGCGTGCCGGGGCACTGGCTCGGCAGCGCGCGGTGATGCCGCAGGAACATGCAGTGCGCTTCGCCTTCAGCGTGGAAGAAGTGGTGGCGATGGGGCGCCTGCCGCATCCACCAGCGCCTGCCGAGGATGCGCGCCACGTCGAAGCGGCGCTGGACGCGGCCGAACTGCAGGCCCTGCGCCAGCGCGAAGTACAGCAGCTGTCCGGCGGCGAATCGGCCCGTACCACCTTCGCGCGCGTGCTCGCGCAGGACACGCCGTTGCTGTTCCTGGACGAGCCCACCGCCGCGCTGGACCTTCGCCACCAGGAACGCACGCTGCGCAGCGTGCGTGCGCTGGCGGACCGGGGTGCCTGCGTGATCGTGGTGCTGCATGACCTCAACCTGGCCGCCGGCCATGCCGACCGCATCGTGCTGCTGGAACGCGGCCGGGTGGCCGCCGACGGTACCCCGCGCGAAGTGCTGACCGAAGACACCCTGCGCCGTGTGTACCAGCAGGACGTGCTGGTGCTTCAGCATCCGCGGCGGCCCGTGCCGCTGGTGGTGGTGACCTAGGAAGGCTCCTCTCAGCGTTCTATTTTTGCTGCCAATAGACCCTTGCTTCCCCCGTAAACAAGCGCACACTAGCGCCTCCCATCCGTGGTGAGTCCGATGAACGCTTTTCCGCTGCTGACGTTTCAGATCCTGCTCCGCGCCGGCGCGGAACGGGTGCGTCTGCCCGGCGGAAGACAAGGCGGCTGACCGCATTGCGGTTGCCTTGGACCCCCAGCAGAGCGCCCAACCGGGCGCTTTTTTTATTTCCGATCCACCTGAGAAGCGAAGGAGAACGTGCCATGCACCCGCTCGACGACACCCAGACCTGACCGCGCGCCCTGCCGCCAACCGGGACGCGCGGTCCTCCGTGGTTGGCATTGCAGGAGCAACTCATGAACACCCAGACCCTTTCGCTGCGTCGCAATCTCGGCATCATTGCCCATATCGACGCGGGCAAGACCACGCTGACCGAACGGCTGCTGTGGAAAACCGGCCAGATCCATCGCGTCGGTGAAGTGCACGACGGCGCGGCGACCACCGATTTTTCAGCGATCGAGCGCGAACGCGGCATCACCATCGGCGCGGCCGCCGTGCAGGCGCAGTGGGCGCCGCGCGACCTCCCCGCGCACCGGCTGACCCTGATCGACACCCCCGGCCACATCGATTTCGCGATCGAAGTGGAGCGCTCGCTGCGCGTGCTGGATGGCGCGGTGGCGGTGTTCTCGGCCGTGGACGGTGTGCAGCCGCAATCAGAAACCGTCTGGCACCAGGCGCGCCGGCATGGCGTGCCGCTGCTTGCCTTCGTCAACAAGATGGACCGCATCGGTGCGTCCTTCGACCGCGTGGTGGCGCAGCTTGCCGAGCGCCTGCAGGCGCGCCCGCTGGCGTTGGGCCTGCCGCTGGGCAGCGAAGCCGCGTTCGACGGCTGGGTCGATCTGGTGGACCGGCAGGTGCTGCACTGGGATGCCGCCGGTTCGCTGCAGCGACAGCCGTGGACCGACGCGCAAGCGCAGCAGTGGCAGCCCCAGCGCGATGCGCTGGTGCAGGCCGCGGCCGAGCTGGACGATGTGCTTGCCGACGCCTGGCTGGGCGGTTCGGCGGTGGACGCCGATGCGCTGCGTGCGGCGGTGCGACGCATCACCGTCAACGGTGCCGGCGTGCCGGTGCTGGCCGGTGCGGCGTTCAAGGGCAAGGGCGTGGAATCGCTGCTGGATGCCATCGTCGATTACCTGCCCTCGCCGCTGGACAGGCCGTCGGTGAGCGCCATGGCCGGCGAAGACACGGTGCAGTTGCTGCCTGACGCGGAGGGTCCGCTGGCCGCGCTGCTGTTCAAGGTCACCCACATGCAGCAGGGCGCGCTTGCGTTCGTCCGGGTGTATTCGGGCACGCTGCGGGTAGGTGATCGCATCGCCAGTTCACGCCACGACGCGCGTCGGGTGGGGCGGCTGGTACGGGTGCAGGCTGACCAGGTGCATGACATCGAACAGGCCGAGGCTGGCGACATCGTGGCGGTGATGGGCTGGAAGGATGCGATCAGCGGTGAAACGCTGTCCTCGCTGCAGCAGCCGTTGCTGCTGGAAGCCATCCAGTCGCAGCCGGCAGTGCTGGCGTGGCGGCTGCAGGCCGGCCGCGCCAGTGACCTGATCCGGATCAGCCAGGGCCTGGCAAGCCTGGCCCAGGAGGACCCGTCGTTCCGCGTCGAGGCCGATGCGGAAACCGGCGAGACGCTGGTGTGGGGCATGGGCGAGCTGCACCTGGAAGTGATGGTCGAGCGCCTGCGCAGCGAGTGGAAGGTCGAGGTGCAGGTCGGCCAGCCGCGCGTAGCCTACCTGGAGAAACCACGAAGCACGGCGCTTGGCGTGGTCGGCCGGGTGGTCAAGCAGAGTGGTGGCCAGGGCCAGTTCGCGCATGTAGTGCTGGAGGTGCGTCCGCGCGAGGACGATGCGGTGGAATTCAGCGACCGCATCGTCGGTGGCGTGGTGCCACGCAGCTTCATCCGCGCGGTGGAGCAGGGCGTGCGCGCTGCGCTGCAGGACGGCCCGCAGGGCCACCCGGTGGTGGGCCTGGACGTGGTGCTGGTGGATGGGCAGACGCATGCGAAGGATTCATCCGAGCAGGCGTTCCATCGCGCCGGGATGGAAGCGGTGAAGGCGGCGCTGGCCGAGGTGGGCACGCAGCTGCTGGAGCCGGTGATGTCGTTGCAGGTGCTGTCGCCCGCAGCCCATGTCGGTGATGTGGTGGGTGACCTGCAGCGGCGCCATGGACGGGTGCAGGCGATCGACGAGCGGGAAGGTCGTTCGCAGGTGAGCGGGTTTGCACCACTGGCGCAGCTGCAGGGCTACAGCACGGCACTGCGTTCGATGAGCCAGGGCCGGGCAAGCAGCACCATGCAGTTGCACGGCTATGCGCCGGCGCAATGATCCAACGGGCAAGGGGCGGCTTCGGCCGCCCCTTTTTTTTGCGCGCTGCCCGAACAAACGCCGCCGAGCATGGCTCGGCGCTACCAGAGCACGCAGGCCGGTAGCGCCGACCCATGCTCGGCGAGCGCAGCGGAACGCAGGAGCGTGACGACCAACGGTCGTCATCCACCGGCTGGCAGAGGCAGACGGCCAGCGGCCGTCACTACCACCCCAGCCGCGCGGTGGCCATCACCGTGCGGCCGCTGCCGTAGTAGCACGACGACACTGTCGTACAGGTCGACACATAGCGCCGGTCCGCCAGGTTGCTCAGGTTCAATGCCAGCTGCAGGTCGCTGTTGCCAACCCGCCCGACGTCATAGCGGATCGCCGCATCGAACAACGTGTACCCCGGGATCCGGTACAGGTTCGCGCTGTCGCCGTAGCTGCGGCCGTTGTAGCGTGCACCTGCCGCCAGGCTCAGGCCCTCCAGCGCGCCGCCGGCGAAGGTGTAATCGGCCCAGAACGATGCGGTGTAGTCGGGCACCATGATCAGCTGCTTGCCCTGGTACTGGTCCGAGCGGGTCATCTCCGAATCCATCCAGCTTGCCGCGCCGATCAGGCTGAAACCCTCGAACGGGGTCACCCGCCCTTCCAGTTCCACGCCGCGCACGCGGCCTTCGCCATCCTGGATGGAACAGCGCGCATTGGCAGTGGCCCCGCAGGTGTTGTGGGTCGGGTCGGGATCCTGGGTGAGCAGGTTCTGCTGGCGCAGCTCATACGCCGACAGCGTGACCAGGCCGTCGACGCGGGCCGGCTGGTACTTGAGGCCGGCTTCCCACTGGGTGCCGGTGACCGGGTCGAACGCCGTGCCGTCGAAGTTGTTCAGCGGGCTGGTGGAGGAGGGCTGGAACGATTCGGCATAACTGATGTACGGGGTAAGCCCGTTGTCGAACACGTACAGCACCCCGGCGCGGCCGGTGAAGGCTTCGTTCTTGATCACGCTGCGCGGCTGGGTCACCGTCGCGCCGGTAACCGGGTTGCGGGTCGCGCTCGAAGCATCATCCTTGGTCCAGTCGTAGCGGCCGCCCACGGTCAGGCGCCACTGCCCCAGCGCCAGTTGGTCCTGCAGGTAGATGCCGTTCTGCCGGTTGCTGCCTTCGGTCGGGCTCAGGCTGGTCACCTGCGGCACGTAGCCGGTGTAGACCGGGTTGAAGATGTCGATCGGGCGCGGACTGCTCATCGCGCCGCGCACGCCTTCCCAATCGGCGCGTTGCCAGTCCCAGCCGAGCAGGGCGACATGGTCCACGCCGCCGGTGCGGAAGCGTGCCTGCAGGCGCGTATCGAAGGTGTCGCCATCGGAATCGCCGTTGCCGTAGGTGGCGCGGCGTGCCTGCGTGCGGCCATCGGCGTTGAGCGCGCCGTTGGTGACCACGCCGCGGTACAGCGAATCCACATGCGTGCGGCGCGCACTCTGGCTGAAGGTCAGGTGGTCGTTGAAGGCGTGCTCGAACATCCAGCCTGCGGTCCACAGCGTGCGGTTGAACGTGTTCCAGGACGGTTCGCCGATGAAGGTGGTGTTCTTCATGTGGCCATACGGCGTGGCGCGCAGCGTGCCGTCCATCGGCAGGAACTGGTAGGTCGATCCGCCATCGTCCTTCTGGTACATGCCGAGCAGGGTGATGCGGGTGCGTTCGGCCACCTGCCAGGTGTAGCTGGGGGCGAGGAACCAGTGTTCCTGTCCGGTGTGCTTGATCTGGGTGTCGCCATCGCGGTACAGGCCGACCAGCCGCACCAGGTGCGCGTCGTCGGCGCTGCCGGTGCCCACGTCGAACGCGGCGCTGTACTGGCCGTGCGCGTCCAGCCCGAGTCGCAGCTGCTGCAACTGGCCCGGCTGCGGGGTCTTGCTGACCTGGTTGACCATGCCGCCCGGTGCGACCTGGCCGTACATCACCGCCGAGGGCCCCTTCAGTACTTCCACGCGCTCCAGGTTCCAGCTGTCGAACATGCTGCGGTTCCACTGGCTGCCCTGCGGCGCGCGCATGCCGTCCAGGGTCACGTTGTTGGCCCAGCTGCCGGCATCGAAACCACGGATGCGGAAGTCATCCACGCGGTTGTCGATACCCGAACTTTCCAGGCTTACGCCGGCCACGTAACGCATTGCGTCGTTGAGTGACTGCACGCCGCGCGCATCCAGTTCGGCGCGTTCGATCACCGACACCGACTGCGGTGTTTCGGCGACCGAGGTGCTGGTCTTGGTCGCGCTGCTGACACTGTTGGCCGCGCGGTAGGCGTTGACGCGCACCGCGTCCAGGTCGGTGGCGGCCTGCTGCGCGTGTACTGCGGGAGCGCATGCCGCAAGCGCGCAGGCAATGGCCAGCGCGCGCAGACGGACGGGGGAGGGCGGTGCGGCGATGGGTCGGGTCATGGGCGTGCGCGGGCGTGCCTGCGTGCGCCGGATCGATGATCCGGAGGCCGCGAGCGATGCAGTCGGAGAGGTGGGCCACAGTCTACTGTCGCGCCATTCGCAACGCAATTGCGACCCATTCGCAATGCGCTTGGCGGTGGGCCAGCTGGAGCTGGGTTGGGGCCGGGCGGTGGGGCTGGATTGGGGCCGGGGGGGGGGGGGGGGGGGGGGGGGGGGGGGGGGGGGGGGGGGGCGGGGGGGGGGGGGGGGGCGCGCGCGCCGCCCGGGCCCCCCCCCCCGCGTGCCCCTCCCCCCTCCCCCCCCCCCCCCCCCCCCCCCCCCCCCCCCCCCCCCCCCCCCCCCCCCCCCGACCCCCTGACAGGTTCCGGTGGCCGCAGATATGAAGCGGTAGTGCCGAAGGCTGTGGCAGGAGCCGCTGCCAACATCGCGCAAGCAGCGTTTGCTGGGCGAGGCATTACACGGCCTTCGATACAGGAAAAACAGCACTTTTCGTTCGAAAAGACTGGATTAAAGTGATGCCTCACGATAAAGTGCGCGGCCGTTTTCCGCTCTACTTCCGCATGCGCGACGACAAAGATCCCGGCACCTTCGAACTGGCCCTGCCGCGCAAGCGGGGCAGGCCGCCGAAGTTCGGATATGCGATGAGCGATGCGCAGCGTGCTGCCCGCTATCGCGCGCGCCGCGCAGGCCAGGCCAACCATTCCGACGTGCGCAAGTGCTCGGACATGGTGCTGCTCGACAAGATCCGTGGTGCCATCCGTGGCAAGGATCCCGAGCTGACCGGTTTCCTGGTCCACGTGCTGTGGCAACGCTATCCACTGCAGCTCAAGTAACCGGAAAGGGCGGGGTGGTGATTGCTACGTGGCTTGTTGATAATGCGGGCTTCATGTTCCACCCGCATTCGCGCCCGGGATGGCTGGCGCCTCAAGTAGAGATGGCTTTCTGATGACCACCGGCAACGACACCGCGCCTGCTGCAGGCTCCCCTTTGTTCTACAGCCGCCCGGTGCCGCTGCAGTCCGACATCCATGGCGACCTGCGCATCCTGCCGGGCAAGCTGGATTTCGCTGCCAAGACCAACGCGATTCCGTTGATCGTCAACGAGTTCTCGATGGCGCTGCACCATTTCCCGATCCTGTTCGCCGGTCCGGAAGCGGTGCCGATGGCCGCCCTCGGCGTGACCGAAGACAACCTGTTCGTGACCGATGGGCAGTGGGAACCGGATACGTACGTGCCGGCCTACGTACGCCGCCATCCTTTCATCTTCATCGATACCGACGGCAGCCAGAACTACGTGCTCGGCTTTGACGAGGGCACCGATCGCATCGCCAAGGGCGGCAGCGAAGGCGAAGCGCTGTTCGTGGATGGCAAGCCGAGCGAGCTGCTGCAGCAGGCAATGGAATTCTGCGGCCGCTTCACCGCCGACCACGGCCACACCCAGGCCTTTTCCAAGGCGCTGATCGAGCAGGACCTGCTGGTGATGCGCAACGCCAACGTGCGCCTGCCGAACGGCCGCGAGCTGACCCTGCAGGGCTTCAACGTGGTGGACGTGGAGAAGTTCCAGAAGCTGTCCGATGAGGTGGTGCTCGCCTGGCACCGCAATGGCTGGCTGGGCCTGGTGCACCAGCACCTGATGTCGCTGTCGCGTTTCGGCGACCTGACCCGCAAGCAGGCCCAGCGCGACGCCTGATGGCCTCACGCGTGTAGCGCCGGAGGCAGCGGCTCCTGCCGCTGCCTTCGGCGCTACCGGGCCTTGGGCTTGCGTTTGCGCGCTGTCGCGGCCGTCTGCGGCTGCGGCAGCTGTTCCAGCCACGCCAGTGTGTCGGCATAGGCAACGAAATGCCGCAGGTAGTCCGGTGACAGTGCCTGCATCGCATCGAGCATGCGGTGCACCAGCACGGCCGAATTCAACGGCCCACCTTCGGCCGGGGTCTGCTGCAGGGCGATACGCAGGCGGCTGTCGGCGTGCAGCTGCTGCCAGGCATCGCGCATCGGCTGCAGGGCGGGCAGCTGCGGGTAGTGCGGCAGTGACGTCGAGCCCGCTTCCAGCTGCCGCACCAGTCCGGCGAGCCCGGTAGCGGCGCGGTCATCGCGCATCGCCGCCGTCCTTTGCCCCGGGCCGCGGCATCGGCGCGATTTCCACGCGGCGGTTGCGCGCCCGTCCGGCTTCATCGGCATTGGAACTCACCGGTTGCTCGGCACCGAACGCGGCGGCAAACACCGACGACGGCGGCAGGCCCTCGGCGATCAAGGTGCGGGTCACGGTCAGCGATCGCTGGGCGGACAGTTCCCAGTTGTCGGCGAACTGCCGGTTGTGCGCGTGCACCGGCTGGTCATCGGTGAAACCGCTGACCATCAGGATGTCCTGGCGCTGCGCCAGCCAGCCCTTCAGGGGGCCGGCCAGGCTGCGCAGCACCTCGCGCCCCTCGGGCTGCAACTGGTCGGAATTCAGCGCGAACAGGACGTTGCCGCTGATACCGATGCGGCCGTCGACCAGCGTCACACGCCCGCCCGCCAGCGGCCCGGCCAAGGCCTGCTCCAATGTCTGCTCGGCGGCCTGGCGCTGCCTGGTTTCCGCATCCAGTCGGCTGCTCAATTCCAGCTGCATGGCCACCACGCCGACCAGGATCAGCACGAAAGCGCCCAGCAGCACCGACATCAGGTCACCGAACGCGGCCCAGATCGGCGTCCCGCTGTCGCCATCCAGTTCGTCGTGATCGCTCATGCGGTCCCTGCCGGCGTGCGGCCGTTACCGAGCTGGCGCAGCTCTTCGGTGATCTGCTTCTGCGAGAGCAGGCTCAGGTCAACCACTTCACGCGCCTGCGCCACGTAGTAGGCCAGTTGCTCATCGCTGCGTGCCAGCGAAGCGTCGAGGGCGCCGGCCAGCTGTTCCAGGTGGGCCGACAGGCTGCTGCTCGTGGCGGTGAACGCGGTCACTGCGCCGTCCAGTCCGGCGGCCAGTTCGCGGCTGCCGTTGGCGGCGTCGGCAACGCTGCCCACCAGTGCCTGCAGGGTGCCCGCCTGGGCGTCAACCTGTTCGGCGAAGCGCTCGCCGGTGCGCTGCATCAGGCCGGCGGCGTTTTCGATCAGCTGGTCCACCGCAGTGCGCTGTGCACTGGACGTGGCCTGGATCGACTCCATCAGGCTGCCGACCGTACCCAGCAACTGGGCGCGCTCTTCAAGCAGCGACGTGTCGCGCACCAGGCTGTCGGACAGCCGCTGGCGGAGCTCGGCGACCACTTCGGCGGCGGCGCGTGGCGCTTCGCTGGCGACATCCAGCAGGCGGGTGATTTCGGCGATGGTGGCGGCGGACTGTCGGCGCGCCTCTTCGCCGGTGCTGCTGGCGGTCTGCTGCAGCGTTTCGCTGATGTGCTGCTGCTGTGCGGTGGCCCGTTCGCTGTGCGTGGCCCATTGCGCACCGGTCTGTTCGGCCAGCGCGGTGAAGGCCTGCGACCACTGCTGCAGGCGTGCCTGGTCGTCTTGTGCGCTGCGCTCCAGCAGGGCCTGGTGCGTGTTCTGCAGCTGGGTCACCAGCTCACGCGCATCGGCTTGCTGCGCCTCCAGTGCCGCCGCCCGCGCAAGCGCATCGCGTTCGCTGGCCGCGCTGGCCGCGGCCTGCTGCTGCTCCGCCAGCGTGGTCCAGTGGGCGCCCAGTTGGTCGACCTGCCCGCGCAGGCGGCCATCGAGTTCGCCCAGCAGCCGATCAGTGCCGTCCTGCTGGCTGGCGATGACGCTGGACAGCGCGCTGCCAAGTGCGGTGACAAGCGCGGCATTGGCGGCCTGCTGCGCGTTGAGCGCTGCGTCGAACTGCGCGCGCACGTCGCTGGATACCGTCTGCGTCGATGCCTGCAGCGCATCGAGCTGGCGCTGCACCGCGTCGGTCACGTTGGCCTGGGTGCGCGCGGCGCTGGCTTCGATGTTTCCCAGCACATCCCGCAGCAGCGGCTGCAGGGCGCTGCCGATGGCTTCACTGCCGCTGTGCACGCCGCGCTGCAGGGACTGCTCCAGTTGCGCGGCCAGGCGCTCCTGCGCGGCGTCATGGCGGACGATGAACGCCTCCTGGCGTGCCTCCAGCTGTGCATGGCTGGCAGCGGCTGCCTGCTGCACGCCCTCCACCATCCGCTGCAACTGCTGCACCAGGGCAGGCAGCAGGGCCGCCTGGTCCTGCATCAGGCGCAGGCCTTCCGAACGCTGCCACGCCTGGCCATGCACCGACAGTTCCGTGCGGATGTGCTGGTCAAGCACCTGCACGGCGGCCAGGCGCTCACGCCGCAGCAGGGCCGACAGCAGGCCGAGCATGGCCGATGCCGCGACACCGGCGATGGAGGTGCCGAACGCTACCGCCAGGCCTTCCACCGGCGATGCCAGCGAGCCGCGGATAGCCTGCAGATCGGTCGCGCTCTGCAGCGCCATGCCGGTACCGCGCAGCGTCGCCATCATGCCCAGCAGCGTGCCGAGCATGCCCAGCAGCACCAGCAGCCCGACCAGGTACGGGGTAAGCGCAGGGCCGGGCAGGGCGGTCCGGTTGCCTTCCACGCGCAGCCGCACCGGCCCGCGCAGGGGGGATGGCACCCGCTTCAGCCAGTCATCCAGGTCTTCCCGGTCGTCCCCGTTGCGGGTGGCGCCAAGCAGTGCGTCGGTCGCGCGGCGGAACTGCAGCAGCTCCCACCCGCCGACGCAGTAGCACGCGGCGATGAGGAGGGCGACGGCGGCGCCGAGCGTGTTGTGGCCGATGTAGCCGATCCCGATCCAGACAGCAGCGGCGAGTCCGAGGAGGAGGACGATCAGGTGCAGGGCGTTACGCAGCATGGGGCGGTGCTCGGTGCGGATGGACGGCGGCGGACAGCCCGTCGATCGGGTGGAAACGGAGGTCGAGTTCGGCCAGCAGCAGGTCGCGCACGGTATCGCGCAGCGCGGGCGGCCAGGACGGCTCGGGCAGGGGGGCGGGCATCACGTCAGGCGATGTGGCGTCCGGGTTCGCGGTGACAGCGTCTGCGCTCGCGGCGATGGGCAGGCAGGCGGCCAGGTGCGCGGGCAGGCGGTTAAGCAGCCGGTACTCCCGCGGGGCCAGCACCTGCTCCATCACGGCATCGATCTCGGCCAGGCGTGCGCCTTGCTCACCGGTTCGCGCCAGCGCGTCGCGCAGGCGGCCGCGCAGGCGGCCGGTGCTGGGCAGCTGGGCGCGCTGGAGCGCGGCATGCCGGCGTTCGAGTTCGGCCGGCGCCATGGGCTGCTGCAGCGCAGCCACCAGCGCGTGGATCGCCTCGACGTGGGTGCTGCGCGCCCGCGCGCACTCTTCGACAAGGCGGTCTACGTCGGTGTCCGCCGACTGCTCCGGGAGCTCGGGAAGGCTGCCATCCAGTGCCCGTGCGAGGGCGACGGCGCGGTTCCAGTCCACCCAGCTGCCCAGCGCCGCAGGCAGGGCGGGGCTGTCGGGGGTGCCGGACGGGTGATCAAGCCGCTGCAGTGCGCGGATCAGGGGCGGCCCGGCAACGGGCGGCCGAAGTGACGGTTTCGCCATTGTCAGGAGGCCAAAAGACGCGATTTTACACGCTTGCCGGCGCGGCTGCCTGCGCCGGACCGCCATTTGGCACATGAACGGCCACTGGCCCAATCGGCATAACTATACAGGACGTCCGGTATAGTTAAGTCTGTCCCGCCACCGCCTTGCTGATCACCATGTCGTTGCCTGCCACTGCTCCTCCCACCTCCGCATTGTCTCCCGCACGTCGCTGGAGCCTGCTGTTCACCGTGGCTGCCGGCCTGTTGCTGGTCACCTTGGACAATTCGGTGCTGTACACCGCGCTGCCCACCCTGGCCAGCGAGCTGCATGCCAGCGACAGCCAGCAGCTGTGGATCATCAATGCCTACCCGCTGGTGATGGCCGGCCTGTTGCTGGGCGCTGGCACCCTGGGCGATCGCATCGGTCATCGGCGGATGTTCCTGGTCGGGCTGTCTGCTTTCGGCGCGGCGTCATTGGCGGCGGCGTTCTCGCAGTCCGCTGGCCAGTTGATCTGCGCGCGCGCCGCACTGGCAGTGGGTGCCGCCGCGATGATGCCGGCGACCCTCGCACTGATCGGGCTGACCTTCCATGAAGAGCGGGAGCGCAACATCGCCATCGCCCTCTGGGGTTCAGTGGCGATCATCGGCGCCGCGCTCGGCCCGATCATCGGCGGGGTGCTGCTGGCGCGTTTCTGGTGGGGATCCGTCTTCCTGGTCAACGTGCCGGTGGTGGTGCTGGCCTTCGTCGCCACGCTCGCACTGGCGCCGAAAGGCGTGCCTGACGGCAGCCGGCGCTGGGATTTCGTCACTTCGCTGCTCGCGCTGGCGGCATTGTCCGGTCTGGTGCTGGCGATCAAATCGGTGATTGCCACACCGCCTGCGTGGGTCACCGCCGCCATCGCCGCTGGCGTGGCGTCGATCGCCGCCGCCGCCTTCGTGCGCCGCCAGCGCGTGCTGCCGTATCCGCTGCTGGACGTTGCCATCTTCCGTAATCCGGCCTTCCTCTGCGGCACGCTGGCGGCGGTGTTCACCCTGTTCGCACTCGCTGGACTGCAACTGGTGACCACCCAGCGCTTCCAGCTGGTCGCCGGATTCACCCCGCTCCAGGCGGGCCTGCTGGTCTCGGTGGCGGCGGTGGGCAGCCTGCCGAGTGCGCTGTTCGGCGGGACGTTCCTGCATCGGCTCGGCCTGCGGCCCTTGATCAGTGGCGGCCTGGCGTGTGGCGCGTTGGGCGTGGCGGTGGTCGCAGCCGGGTTCGCACACGGGCTGGGATGGGTGATCGCCGGCATGGCAGTCACCGGGATCGGGATGGGCGCGACGATTTCCGTGGCGTCCACGGCCATCATCGGCAATGCGCCGGCCGACCGCGCCGGCATGGCCTCGTCGGTGGAAGAGGTGGCCTACGAATTCGGCGGGCTGCTGGCCGTGGCGGTCCTGGGCAGCCTGGCGGCGGCGTTGTACACCGCCTTCCTGCCCGCCGACGCTGCGTTGCCGGCGGCGGCACGCGAGGGCATCGGTCAGGCGCTGCAGGCTGCCGGGACCCCCGCGCCGCAGTGGCTGGATGCGGTGCATGCCGCGTATGACCGCGCATACCAGTGGGTGCTGGTGGTCATTTCGGTGGCGCTGGCCATCGGCGCGACGCTCACCGCGCTGCTGCTCCGCAGCGGGCCCGGTGGCCGCGAAGCGGCACCGGTTGCCGTACATTGAACGCATGAGAACGAGCAATAGAACCCGGATCCTCGATGCCGCCGTGCGGGTGATCAACCGCGATGGCGTACGTGCGGTGACGTTCGAATCGGTGTCCAGCGAATCCGGATTGACCCGTGGCGGACTGCTGTATCACTTCCCTTCGCGTGAAGCGCTGCTGCGCGCTATCGACGAGCATCTCGTGCAGGGCTGGGAAGCGTCGATGCAGCAGCTGCTCGCGGTGCCGGCGAGCGAATCGAGCGCGGTCGAACGGCACGCGGCCTACCTGCGGGTTTCGGCACAGAGCGCTACCCGCGCCGAGCTGATCTTCATGCTCGAATCGGTCGAGCCGGATACCGACGTGGCGCCTTGGAGCGAGGCCATCGCGCGCTGGGCGCCGGCGCCACCGCGGCCTGGCGAAAGCGATCCGGCGGCCTGGGACAACTTCATCGCGCGGCTGGCTGCGGACGGCCTATGGGTGTACGAAGGGATGTACAACGGGAAGATCGCCGAGGACGTGCGCGCCGGAGTCGTGCAGCGCCTGCTGGCGATGCTGCAACCGGCTGGGCCGGTCAGGTGACGATCCGCTCCACCAGCCCCGCTTCCAATGCCTGGCCGCGCACGATGCAGGTGCCGGCCGGGTCCAGCCGGGCCATGTGGACCCGGGTGTGGGGACGGGCCACGCGCGCGATGATCTGCATGATCTCGGTGGGCATGCGCATGCCCAGGATCACCTGCAGCACCGCTCCCGGTACCGGAATGTGGCGCTCCTGGCTGAGCAGCCGCCACTCGTTCTCATAGGCCCAGTGGGACGTCTTGGTGGTGAGGGCGCGCAAGGCGGCACCACCGCCTGCCGCGACGTCGATCGCAGGCAGCCTGCGCGTATAACGCACCGGGTACAGCGGCAAGCGCTGCGGATCGAGCTCCAGCGCGATGGCAACACCGGCGAACCGACCGGCATACAGCGACCACATCCGCACATCGTCGAAACGATCGGTGAGGCTGCAGATGCGGGTGGGCAGGTTACGGTCGAGCTCGCGGGCGGTGCCGAACTGCGGCCGCGCCGCACCCTGGCCGACCATGCGCGCGAACTGGCCTTCGAAGGGGTCGTTCAACGCTTCGTAATGCTCGCAGTAGAGCCGTTCGTTGACCACGATATCGAGTAGGTGGGCGAGCTGCTCCACAGGTTTGAATTTATAGAAGATCAAGTGTTCCCCCGATGCTGTCCTCGCCAGCCTGCAGCATCGGCCATCAGCCGATGTGCGGCGCCACCACCCGCACCAGCCGATCCGTGCCGGTGCGCGCATCATCGCCGCGGCTCCGGCTGAAGCCCGTCCAGTCGCCGCGGCAGACGAAACGCAGGTCCGCCTCGCCGGCGGGAACCATGCGCATGGACCAGTAGGGGAAGCGGCGGCCGCTGATCTGACCTTGGCCCAGCTCCATCATCTCGCAATGGCTGCTGGCTTCGAGGATGCGCGAATACACTTTCCACAAGCTGTCTTCAGGGCCTTCCAGATATTGCATGAAACGGCTGCCGTCGAACAACAATACCCCGGTGACATCGGCCTGCAGATTGAAACGTTCGGCATCGCGTGTAAGAGCCTCGACGCGCTCGATACTCAGGCCCGGTATTGCCTGACTTGCATACGCCAACGCACGGATTGGCAAAACGGCGACTCCTTTCTTCCTTTGGATCTGAAAACTAGCGTGCAGCCCCGTAAGAAAGTGTCTTCTGCAAAGGGACATTCTGAATGGGTCAGGGCCTTATCGCACTCATTCCGTGATGCGGTGCACAGGCCGGTTGTCCTGGAGTTTCTGCACGCCGCCATGAAGGGGGCGGTGACCATAATGGCTGCGACGAAACAACCCTGCGGGCAGGCATGTCGAACAGCAATCGGATTCACCGCGACATCATCGTGATCGGTGCCTCGGCGGGTGCGACGCCGGTGCTCACGCGCTTGGCCGCCCTGCTGCCGTCCGACTTTCCGCCTGTCCTGCTGGTGCGGCATATCGGCAGCCACCCGAGTGTGCTGCCCGAGCTGCTTTCCGGTGCCGGCAGGATGCGCGTCCGCCATGCCGTGGCCGGTGACGCCATCGAGCCGGGCACCCTGTTGATCGCACCGCCGGACCAGCACATGCTGGTGGCCGACGGCGTGATCCGGCTGACGCGGGGTGCCAAGGAGAATCTCGCGCGCCCGGCGATCGATCCCTTTTTCCGCTCGGCAGCCGCGTGTTTCGGACCGCGGGTGGTCGGGGTCGTGTTGAGCGGCCGGCTCGACGATGGCACCGCCGGGCTGCAGGCGATCAAGGCGTGCGGCGGGCTGGCCATCGTCCAGGATCCTGCCGATGCGCTGGAGTCGAGCATGCCACGCAGTGCGTTGCGACACGTTGCAGTCGATTGGACGACACCCGGCGAACAACTGGCCGCCACGCTGCAACGTGCCATCCGCGAACCCATCCGCTCCGCGCCGGCAGTGCCTGCCGCGGTGCGCCACGAGACCGACCTCAGCATGGACATCGGCAATGACATGAGCGGGCTGGACGCCATCGGCCGCCCCTCCAAAGTGAGCTGTCCGGCCTGCGGCGGGGTGCTATGGCATATCGATGACAGCGCACCCCCGCGCTACCGTTGCCATACCGGACACGCCTACACCCTGGACGCGCTGGACCAGACCCAGGCACGTCATACCGACGACGAACTGTGGCGCGCGTTGCGTGCCTTGCACGAGCGGCAACGGGTGATCGGCATGCTGGTCGACCTGCACGGAGAGGCAAGCCGCGAGGGCGCGTTGCGCATCGCCGAACAGTCGCGTGTGGCGACAGCGATCCACCATCTGCGCGGCCTGATGGACGAAGGGGTGCCCTGAGCACGACGACCGGATCGAGCGCGTGGCGGTTTGCCGCGCAGTGCGCAGGCCCTTCAAAATCCTACTGCGCCAGGTAACGCTGCAGTGGGACGACGCGGGCGGCCTTGCCGTCCTCCAGCAGCCGCAGCGCGGTCGACTTGGCTCGACCGATACCGGCGACCGCTTCACGCACGACCACGGTGTCGTATTCCCGCGCATTGCTGTCAAAGCACGTGGCTGCGACACAGGATTCGGCGGTCATGCCGCACACCACCAGCTCGTCCACTCCCAGCTTGGCCAGCAACACCACCAGGGGAGTGGCAAGGAAGGCCGAGTGCTTGGGTTTGAGTACGAAATAATCCCCTGGCTCGGGCTGCAGCAGGCGCGCGATCGTGGACGACGCGCCGGGCGTGCGCAGGCAGGCATCGACGAGCTCCTTGAAATCAAGCTGCCAGTTCGCGAAGTTGTCATTGGCGTGGATGACGGGGTGGCCGCGCAGGCGGAACTGTAGTGCCAGGCGCGCGATCTGGCGCGCGGCCCGCACCGCGCCCGGCTTCAGCCGATCAGCGTCGGGGAATTCGAACAAGGTGAACATGTCGATGACCAGCAGGGCAGGCGTAGACGGACGCATCTTTTCAGTCCTGGCAGCAGCTCAGTCGCCGGTCTGGCTGTGCGGAGCAGCCAGCGGCTTGGATTGGGGTGAGTCTTTCTGGCGCAGGAAGATGGTCAGGATCACCAGCGACAACACGGCCAGGAACTCACTCTGCCAGTTCTGGAAGGACTCGAACCAGAAACTGCTGCTCGCCAGATGCTCCCAGCACGTAGGCGGCGGCAGGCCCCGCGCCAGCTGGTCGTCGACCTCGGCGCGCCAGCTGCCGGCCAGGTGCAGCACGAAGCTCATCAGGAACAACAGCATGAACGCGATGGCCAGTGAGTGGCCATACAAGGTCTTCCACAGCCCGCCCTTGCGCACTGCCCACGGCGTGCGCCCGGGCTCGATACGCTCGTGTTCTTCTGCATGGGAGAGCGGCCGCGATTCGGCCGATCCCTTCTGCCGCAGGCTTACCGTCAACAGGACGTACATGCCCATCTGCAGGAATTCGCTTTCCCAGTTTTCGAAGGTAGCGCTGATGAAATGACCGCTGTGTAGATAGTCCCAAAGGTCCAGCGTGGGGCGCTGGAGCTCGGCGAGCTCCTGGTTATGGTCCAGGAAGCCCGCCCATACCTGCCCTCCCAGGAAGCACAGCAGGAGGGCGAACAATACGATGGACAGGCCGTTTCGTTTCCACATTCCGATGCACCCGGTCTGGCTGATTTCACCATTGGCCACGTGCCCGCCTCGACACGTGGCCACCTCGACAGGAGGGCGGCACCGCTGTGCCGCCCCGGGTCAGGGCTCCGGATCAGGGGTCTTGCCCCAGCTGCCGGCCTGGCCGAAGTTCGGCTGCGTGCTGCCATCGCGCTCGGCCTTGCCGTCGGGCTCGCCTTCGCCGAGCTTGCCGCCCTTGCCGTGGCCGCGCTGGTTGTATCCGGCGTTCTCGGTGGCACGCCGGTCGTCGGCAGAAGGCTCTGCCTGCCGAGCGGGCTCGTGTGCCGGATCATGATCGGGTTGCATGGTGGTCTCCTGGCAGGCGGTCGGGTCTCAGGCGGCTGCCGCCTCGGCATTGCCGCCGGACTTGGCCAGCATCGTCAACTTCTCATCCGTGGCCTTTTCTTCCTCCAGCGTCTCCAGCAGCAGCGGCAGGGCATCCTTGTAGCCGAGCTGCTTGGCCAGCGCGGCGATCGTGCCGTAGGAGGCGATCTCGTAGTGCTCGACCTTCTGCGCGCCGCCGATCAGGGCAGCGTCACGCACCGGGCCTTTCTCGATGCTGTCGATCACTTCCTTGCCTTCTTCCACCAGGCCCTCCATCGCGGCGCACTTGATGCGCTTCAGGCGGATGCCCAGCACTTCCACCACCTGGTCCAAGCGCTCGATCTGGCCCTGCGTTTCTTCCAGGTGGGTCTCGAAAGCGGCAGCAAGATCGGGGTTGGTGGCGGCGCGTGCCAGGCGCGGCAGCGCCTTGGTCAACTGCTTTTCCGCGCTGTAGATATCCGACAGTTCGTGGATGAAAAGGTCTTCAGCGGTTTTGATAGCCATCGAAAGCTCCGTGTTGGATTGGGTGAACAGAGATTCCGAGCCTAGGCACGCAGGTGTATGCGGCTCGTCATGCGAGCGCGAAGAGAAACGTGAGGACTGCGTGGGTGGCGCGTTTTCTTCACTTCGGGTAACGGATTCTTGTTTCCGGGTTCACCTGGCGCTCTCGTCCCGGCGACCGCGGCGGAACGATGCTCGACGAACCTGAGCTTCGGACGGAGATCGACATGAGTGACGACAAGCAGCAGACCGGCAGCCCCGACCGCGACCGGATCAACGTCAACGAGGACTATGAGGTCCAGTACTGGACCCGGACGCTGGGCGTCAGCCGCGAAGCGCTCGAGGCGGCCGTCAAGGCGGTGGGTCCGACCGCCGAGGCCGTGCGCACGCACCTGCGTCGCTAGGCCGTTCCGGGATGTCGCTGAGCGAGTACCAGCGCAAGCGGAGCTTCGGCCGGACCCGGGAGCCGGAGCCGGGCAAGAAAGTGCCGGCCGGCCAGCGGGCCATCTTCGTCGTCCAGCTGCATCATGCCAGCAGGCGCCACTATGACGTCCGGCTGCAGATCGGTGGCGTGTTGAAGAGCTGGGCGGTGCCGAAAGGACCCAGCTACGATCCGCGGGTGAAGCGGATGGCGGTGGAAGTGGAGGATCACCCGGTCGACTACGCCGGATTCGAGGGAGAGATACCCAAGGGCGAATACGGAGGCGGGCACGTGGCGCAGTTCGACCACGGCGTGTGGTCGACCCGCGGCGACCCGGAGGCGCAGCTGGCGAAGGGTCACCTGCGATTCGAACTGTTCGGCACCAAGCTCAAGGGCGGCTGGCATCTGGTGCGCTCCGGCAAGCCGGCGCGGCAGCCACAGTGGCTGCTGTTCAAGGAGGACGATGCCTATGCCGGCGATGTCGAGGCGGACGACCTGCTGGCCGACGTAACGGCGGCACCTGCGGCCGACCTCAAGCGCGCCGGTAGCGGCAAGTCCGTCAAGCGTCGGCTGACGTCGGTACCGGTGAGCGCGCGGTCGCGCCGGGGTGGGTGGTCCGGAAAGGCGCTGCGACTGGCCGGGGCGCGCAAGGCCGAGGCGCCGGAAGGGCCGTTCCAGCCGCAGCTGGCCAAGCTTGGCGATCATCCGCCAGCCGGAGACCAGTGGGTCCACGAAATCAAATGGGATGGCTACCGGATACTGGCTACCGTGGCCGATGGCGAGGTGCGGCTGTGGTCGCGCAATGCGTTGGACTGGACCGGGAAGCTGCCCGAGATCCGCGAGGCGGTGGCCGCGCTCGGGATGAAGTCGGCGGCGCTGGATGGTGAGCTGATCGCGGGCGGCGGCACCAAGGAGGACTTCAACCTGCTGCAGGCCACGCTGTCCGGCGAGCGCCAGGGTGCGCTGTCCTATGTGCTGTTCGACCTGCTGCACCTGGACGGCGTGGATGTCACCGATGCGCCGCTTCTGCAGCGCAAGGCGTTGCTGCAGGAACTGCTGGCCGATCCTCCGCCGCACCTGGCGCTGAGTTCGCATATCGCCGGCGACGGTGACGCGGCATACCGGCTGGCCGGCGAGCAGCACTTCGAAGGCATCATCTCCAAGCGCGCCGATCGCGGCTACCAGGCAGGGCGTAGCGAGGACTGGCGCAAGACCAAGCAGTTGGCCAGCGACGAGTTTGCCGTGGTGGGCTACACGGCGCCGAAGGGGAGCCGGGCCGGATTCGGTTCGCTGCTGCTGGCGAGGCCTGACGCGCGCCATGGCTGGTTGTATGCCGGTCGGGTGGGCTCGGGCTTCACCGACAGCCAGATCAGCGAGCTCAGCGCGATGATGGGGCAGGGGGGTGGCAAGCAGCCGACCGCGTACGTACCGACCACCGAGACCGACCTGCGCGGGGCCACGTGGTTTCCGCCGCGCTTCGTGGTGGAGGTGTTCTATCGGGGGATCGGTGGCCAGCAGCTGCTGCGCCAGGCATCGCTGAAGGCGGTGCGGCCGGACAAGAACGTAGCCGACCTCGCCAGCAGCGACCGCGGCCAGGGCACTGCCGTGGCCACGGCGCCGCCTGTGGGGCGGCCGGCCAATGCGTCGCCGACGCTGTCCAGCCCGAGCAAGGTGATCTTTCCGGATATCCAGGCGACCAAGCAGGAGGTCTGGGACTACTACAGCGCCGTGATGGACCACCTGCTGCCGGAAATCATCGGGCGGCCGTTGTCGATCATCCGCTGCCCCTCGGGGACCTCGAAGCCGTGTTTCTTCCAGAAGCACCACACGGCCGGCCTGGAGCGCGTGGGCTCGGTGCGGCTGAAGGAGGACACCGGCGTCAATGCGCACTACCTGGTGGTGGAAGATGCGGCCAGCGTGTTGGAGCTGGTGCAGTTCAACGCGCTGGAGTTCCATCCGTGGGGCAGCCATGCGGCCTCGCCCGATCGGGCCGATCGCGTGGTGTTCGACCTCGACCCGGGCCCGGACGTGCCTTTTTCGGAGGTCAAGAAGGCGGCCACCGACATCCGCAGGCTGCTGCAGCAGCTGGAGCTGGAATCCTTCCTGCGGGTGTCCGGTGGCAAGGGGTTGCACGTGGTGGTGCCGTTGCACCCGGGCTGCGACTGGGACCTCACCAAGCGTTTCGCGCACGGGTTCGCCGACGCGCTTGCCCGATCCGAGCCCGATCGTTTCCTGGCCACGTCGAGCAAACGCCTGCGCAACAGACGGATCTTCGTGGATTATCTCCGCAACGGACGCGGTGCGACGGCGGTCGCATCCTATTCGCTGCGCGGCCGGCCGGGCGCGCCGGTGGCACTCCCCATCTCCTGGACCGAACTGCCCAGGTTGAAGCGCGCCGACAGTTTCACCCTCCGCGATGTACCCGCCCGGCTGAAACGACGCCGCAAGGATCCATGGGCCGGCATCGACACGCTCCAGCAGAACCTTTCACGGTGGGCGCAGGACGACTGACCGCAGCTGCCCGCCCTTCCATCAAGCACAAGAAGGGGTATTCCATGCGCATTGCTTTCCTCAACACTACTGCCGTGCTCGCGCTGGCCGCGTGCGGCGGGGGCACCACTTCGTCCAGCGTGCAGGCGCCCGGGGCGGAGGCGGCGCCGGCCACCAAGGCACTGGACGCGGGTGCGGCGCTGCTGCAGGACCGTCCGCCGATCGAAGCGATAAACGCTTACCTGGACGGTTTTCATTTCTACAATGGGCACCCGGCAGGGCAGATGGAAGCGCACCATTACTGCAGCATCCTCAACGAGGACGTCATCCAGTGCACCATCTACGATGGGAATGTCCGCGACGCCAAGCTGATGGGCGTGGAGTACATCATCAGTGGGGCGTTGTTCGGCAGCCTGCCCGAGCCGGAGAAGAAACTCTGGCACAGCCACGTGCACGAAGTGAAATCGGGCCAGCTGGTGGCGCCCGGCATCCCCGCCCCGGCCGAGCATGCGCTGATGGAGAAACTGGTAGGCACCTATGGCAAGACCTGGCACACCTGGCATACCGACCTGGACAAGGACCTGCCGCGGGGCATGCCCCAGCTGATGATGGGGTTCACCGCCGACGGCCAGATCGACCAGGCCATGCTGGCGGCGCGTGATCAGCGGATCGGCATCGACAGTGGGGAGCGCAGGGCGGCGCGCGCCGATATTCCCTCGCCGCCGATCGATCCGGGTGCCGATGCCTGGCAGCGTGGCCAGGTCATCCAGATCGAAGACCCTGCCGGCAACCGCCACGCGCAGCACGGCGCGCCCTCCGGCCAACCGGTGCCGCAGCCAGCGGGGGAGAATGCCACCTCGCGGCACGACGGGCCAGGGTCGCTGAGCCCGGCTGTGCAGCACGCGGGTGCTGCAGTGGTCACTGCGCCTGCAGCGATGCCTGCAGGGCCTTGGCCAGTGCGGCATCACCGCTGACCAGCTCCTCCCAGCGCAGCACGATGCCGTTGCGTTTTCCCTTGCGCACCAGTTTCAGGCCATCCGGGTCGATGGTGAGGGTGAACGCATCGGCACCGACCTGCAGTTCACGGCGCAGTGGCTTGTCGAGCGGGGTCATGGAGTTCCTTGATGTCCTGGCGGCGCGGATTCAATGCCAGAGCCGCATCATGCGCTGGAAGAACAGCGAGTTGGGCACCTTCAACAGGCAGTCCTGCGATGCCGGGTTGCTGTCCTGCAGGGTGGTGTAGATGAGATTGATGTCGACCACGCGTCCACGGATCCCGGGTTTGTCCGGGCTGTCGATGACCTCGATCTGGTCATACAGCCGGAACGGCTTGGTCGCGAAGATCAGGAACGAACAGAAGATGTTGGACAGGACGCTCCACGCGGCAAAAAACGCGACCGCCCCCACTGCGGCGAAGCCGGTCAACGCACTCCACAACACGCGCGCGGAGACGCCCAGCCGCTCCAGCACCAGCAGCAGGGCGCCCGCATAGACCAGCGTGGCAGCGATACGGCGCGCGCCGACGGCATACGCCGGCGGGAACTCGTAGCGGTTGGCCATCGTGCGCGCGGTCATCGCGACGAAGCGCACCAGCAGCCACGCACACGTCCCGATCAGCAGCAGTTCGCTGACCGGGACGACCACGTCCAGCCACTCGTCCAGCCAGGTTGGCAACGCGGAGCGAAGCGCGTGCCAACGCTCCATCACAGGGTCACGGCGCCGCCGGACACGGTGAGCAGCGCGCCAGAGGTGTAGCTGGCACCGTCGCAGGCCAGCATCACATAGGCCGAGGCCAGCTCAGCCGGCTGGCCCGGCCGACCGAATGGCGTCTGCGAGCCGAAGCTCTCGACTTCCTCGGGCGCCATGCCGGCAGGAATGAAGGGCGTCCAGATCGGGCCGGGCAGCACCGCATTGACGCGGATCTGCTTGTCCGCGAGCAGGCCGGCCAGCCCGATCGTGAGATTGGCCACCGCGCCTTTGGTGGCGGAGTAGGGAAGGATGTTCGGGGTCGGTTTCTTGGAATTCACCGAGGCGGTGTTGATGACGTTGCCACCGTTCTGCAGATGCGGCACCGCAAGTCGCACCAGGTTGAATACTGCGTGCACGTTGGTATCGAAGGTGCGCTTCCATTCCTCCAGGGTGATCTCGTCGAAGCTCTCGAAATAGCGCTGGTACGCGGCGTTGTTGACCAGCACGTCCAGTCCGCCGAGCTCCTTGGCCACCCGGTCCACCAGCTGCTCGGCCTGGGCGGGGTCACTGATGTCGCACGGTGCAAGCAGCGCCTTGCGCCCCGCCTCTTCGATCAGCGCGCCGATGCGTTCGGCATCGGCCTGTTCGTCGGGTAGGTAGGCGATGGCCACGTCCGCCCCTTCGCGGGCAAAGGCGATGGCCACCGCCGCGCCGATGCCACTGTCGCCACCGGTGATCAAGGCCCGCTTGCCGGCCAGCAGGCCATGGCCCTGGTACGTGGTCTCGCCGTGGTCGGGGGTGGGTTCCATCGGCCCGGTCTTGCCGGGGAAACCCTGCTGCTGCGGCTTGAAGGGGGGGCGTGGATAGTCGGGGAGGGACATCGCGTTCTCCAGTGCGGTGAAAGGAGATACCGATGCTGCGCGCTCGCCCGTAAATGACCTGCCGATGCGGTGTCAGTGCGGTGTCACAGCGGGTGAGCGATGGTCGTCATCAGCGCGTTTTCCGCCTGCCGCGAATCCAGCCGCGTGTGCTGCACGATGATCGGTTCGCTGGAGTGGATGAGGGTGGCGAACGGCGTTTCGCGCGGCACCTGCATCGGATCGTCCAGGTCGTTGAAGCGGACATGGCGCGTGCGCCGCGCCGGCACTTCCACGCGATACGGCCCCACCGGTTCGCGGTCCTCGAAGTACAGCCACAGTTCAACCTGTGCAGGTCGTTCGCAGGTATTGAGGATGCAGCAGGTTTCGTGGCTTTCCAGCGCAGGCTGTGGGCCGTTGCTCCAGCCTGGGATGTACCCTTCGGCGATCGCCCAGCGGCGGTGGCCGATGCATTCTTTTGGCATGTTCATGACGCGGTTTTAAATCGTGTCCTGTTGCAATCGTGTCAAACGCACAGGAGCGCGCCGTGATTGGATTCCATGCCTCGCATGAGCAGTTCGCCCCCGCCAGTCTGCTGGCCCTTGCACGGCGCGCGGTGGACAGTGGGTTCGATGCGGTGATGTGCTCGGATCATTTCCATCCCTGGTCGCGCCGCCAAGGGCAGTCCGGCCAGGCGTGGGCGTGGGCCGGGGCGCTGCTCGGCCAGGTGCCGGTATCGCTGGGCATGGTGACGTGCCCGTCCGGGCGCTACCATCCCGCCGTGGTGGCACAGGCAGTGGCCACGCTGGAACAGTTCGCGCCCACCCTGGTGTGGCTGGCAGTGGGCAGCGGGGAAGCCCTGAACGAGGCGATCACCGGGCAGCCCTGGCCGAGCAAGGACATCCGCAACGCGCGCCTGCGCGCGTCCGCAGAGGTGATCCGCCGTCTGTGGGCCGGCGACAAGGTCAGCTTGGACGGCGAGCAGGGCGTGCAGGTGCGCGAGGCGCGGCTGTACAGCCGGCCCACCACCCCGATCCCCTTGCTGGGCGCTGCGCTGACCCCGGAAACCGCCCACTGGCTGGGCGGCTGGGCCGATGGGCTGATCACCACCAGCATGCCGATGGAGGATCTGGGTAAGGTAGTGCGCGCCTTCGAAGCAGGCGGCGGCGCGGGCAAACCGATGTACCTGCAGGTCAAGCTTTCCTATGCGCGCAGCTACGACGCCGCGCTCGCCGGGGCGCGCGAGCAGTGGCGCCAGAACGTGCTGAGCGCCGAACAGAGTGAACAGCTCAGCCAGCCGGAAGCCTATGAACAGCTCGGCCACCAGGTGAGCGATGAACGGCTCACCGAGCGGGTGATCGTCTCCCACGATCCCGGCGTGCATCGTGAGGCCTTGCAGGGCTACCTGGACATGGGTTTCCAGCGGTTGTACCTGCACAACGTCAACCTTGAACAGGAACGTTTCATCGACGACTTCGCGACCCGGGTGCTGCCCACGCTTCAGCTCCCGCCGCTGTCCACCAGCAGCCAAGCGTAGCCGTAGCCGGCCAGCACCACGGTCTGCTGCGCGACATCCGCGCCGCGCAGGACGACCGGGCGTCCGTCGGTTGCCTCGGCCAGGTGCAGGCGCTGGGGCGTGCGACCCACGTTGACCAGGGTCAGCAAGGCACTGTCGCCGCTGCGGAAGCGCAGCCCGAGAACGGAGCGCGGCAGGCCGGGCAGCGCTTCGGCGGCCTGTTCCAGCCAAGGCAGCGAACGGCGCGCCTGCAGCAGTTCACGCACGCGACCAAGCAGCGAATCCGGGTCGTCGCGTTGCGCCTGCACATTGACCGCATCGCTGGCCAGGCCGCGGTCATGACTGGACAGCGCGGCGCGCCAGGGCGGCGCGGAGCCATCGCTGAAGCCGGCTCGCGGGCCAGGGGTCCACTGCATCGGCACGCGCACGGCATCGCGCTCTGGCAGGCGCAGGTCATCGCCCAGACCGATCTCGTCGCCATAGCGCAGCACCGGCACCTGGCCCAGCGAAAGCAGCACGGCGTGGGCCATCGCCAGCGCGTCCACGTCGTGGTCGAACATCGGGGCCAGCCGGCGCCGGATGCCGCGTTCGTAGACACGCATGCCCGGCTCGGGTGCGAACCGGGCCATCACGCAGGCGCGTTCCTCGGGACTCAGCTGCTCCAGGTCCAGTTCGTCGTTGTTGCGCAACCATGCCAGCCGCGAACGTGCCGGCGCATCGGCGTTGTACTCGGCCAGGGTCGAGGTGATCTGGCCGGCGTCCTCCCGCGCGAACGCCAGGAACAGATGGTTGTTGAGGTGGAAATCAAGCAGATGGGACAGGCGCCGCCCGTGGCCAAGATACTCCCCGTACTCGCCCGCCTCAACGTCGGCTTCGCCGATGAGGATGGGCGCATCGTGGTGCGCGGCCGCTTGTCCGCGCATCAGCTCCAGCAGCCAGCGGCCTTCGTCGCGCGGGTCGGCGAGGGCCGCGCGTTCCACCATGTAGGGCACCGCATCGATGCGGAAACCCGCCACGCCTTTGTCCAGCCAGAAGGCGATGATGCGTCCCATCTCTTCGCGCACCTCGGCATTGGCCAGCTCCAGATCGGGTTCATGCCGGTAGAACCGATGCTGGTAGAACCGCGCGGCATCCGCGTCCCAGCTCCACACCGACGCTTCGATCGGGGGAAACATGGGGTCCGGCCCTTGCTCCGGCGGCGAGTCCGCCCATATGTACCGCGCTGCCATCCGCGCGTCGCCGCTGCGCGCCTGCAGGAACCAGGGATGCTGGTCGGAGGTATGCTGCATGACCAGCTCGACGATCACCCCGATGCCACGCCGCGTGGCTTCCCGGATCAGGAGATCGAAACTGTCGAAATCGCCGATGCGCGGATCGATCGCGCAGTGGTCGATCACATCGTAGCCACCGTCGCGGCCGCCATTGCGGTAGGTCGGCAACAGCCACAGGTGGGTGATGCCCAGCCATTGCAGATAGTCGAGCTTCTCGACGACACCGGACAGGGTGCCCCAGCCCCTCCCGCTGCCATCACGGAACAGGGAAACGTCAAGTTGATAGATCGCCGTCGAATGCGGTGCCATCGCATTACCTGTGGTCGGGAGGGTCCATGGTGCACGCAGCAGCGTCGAGACCACGTCGGCGCGGCCCGCGCCCCAGCTCAGTGCCGGGTGCAGATCGCGCTGACCATCTCCCACAGGGTCGCCGGAACGAACGGCTTGCTGCACACCGGGCGATCGCCGAAGCGTGCGTCGATGGCCGCGGCATCGTAGCCGGTGGTGAACAGGAACGGGATGTCCAGGGCAACCAGCTGGTCGGCTAGTGGATAGGACATCTCGCTGCGCAGGTTCACATCCAGCAGCACCGCGTCGATCTGGTCGTCGTGCTCGGCCACGTAGCGCTGCGCTTCGGCCAGCTTGCTGGTGACCCCCAGTACCTCGGCGCCTGCCGATTCGAGGAACTCGGAAACGCTCAGGGCCAGCAGGTAGTTGTCTTCCACTACGTACACCCGGCATCCGGCCAGAATATCGTTGCCCATCTCAACCTCCCGCCAGGCGGCCCCCCGTCCGCGAATGGCTGTCAATGTGTGTGGTCGTAGGGCACCTCGATGCTGCAGAAGACCCCGTCGCTTGCATACTCCAGTCGTGTTTCGGCGTTGAGCGTGTGCGACATCGCGTGCACGATCAGTTGCGTCCCGAAGCCGGTCCGGGAAGGCGCGTGGTCGATCGGAACGCCGGTCTCCTTCCAGGCCAGGGCCAGCCACTGCTGGCCTTCGTTCTCCTTCAGTTCCCACGCGACCCGCAGCTGGCCGCCGTCCACCTTGAACGCCCCGTACTTGGTTGCGTTGGTGGACAGCTCGTGCAGTGCCAGGCTGAACGTCTGGGCCATGTCGAAGCTCAGCGCGATCGCATTGCCGTTCAAGCTGACGCGCTCCATGGGCACGCCCAGCGACGCCAGCTCCGTGCGGACCATTTCGCCCAGGTCGACTTCGCCAGCCAGCGTACCGCCCAGCAGGCTCTGCGCGCGTCCCAGTGCGGCCAGCCGCTGGCCGAAATCGGCAACGTCCTCGCCTTTGCCCAGGGTGCGCAGTGCGATGGCCTGCACGACGCCCAGCAGGTTGCGGGTGCGATGCTGCAGTTCGGCGATGAGCATCTGCTGGCGCTCTTCCGAACGCATCAGGCTGGTGACGTCCAGGAAGGTCACCACAACGCCGTTGGAACGTTCTGCGGCGTCCACGTACGGACCCACGCGCACCAGGTAGCTGCAGCCGCGGTCGGCGCAGGAAGCACGCCGTTCGATCATCACTTCTTCCTTCAGCGCCCGGTGCAAGTCGGCGTCGAAGCCGGGCAGGGCCACGCGGACCGACAGATCGGTGATCGGCCGCCCGAGGTCGCTGTTGCGGATGTTGAAGATGGACTCGACCGCGGGAGTGAAGGAGCGGATCGCCAGCCGCTCATCCAGGAACACGGTCGCTACCTCGGTCGCGCGGAACAGGTTGACCAGGTCATTGTTGGCGCGGTCCAGCGCCTCCAGCTTACCGTGCAGTTCTGAGTTTACGGTGTGCAGCTCTTCGTTGACCGACTGCAGCTCCTCCTTGGAGGCCTCGAGCTCTTCGTTGGTGGACTGCATCTCTTCGTTGACCGACACCAGCTCCTCGTTGGAGGACTTCAGTTCTTCCAGCGCGGTTTCGTATTCTTCGATCAGCGATTGCAGGCGGTCACGCGTCTCATGCAGCTCGCGCTCGGTCTGCGAGGCGTGGTCGGCACGGTCCCCGCCCTGGCCGATCGCGCGTTCGGAGGCTTCTTCGCGGGTCAGCGCCGGGCCCTGGTCCACGAACAGCACCAGGAACAGGCCTTCGCTGCCCATGCGCTCGTTGAGCGGTTCGATGACCATGTTGACCAGTTGCACCCGGCCATCGTCCACTTCCATCGCCAGCCCGCTGCGCTGGGCGCTGCGGCCGCTTTCCACCGCTTCACGGAAGATCGTGCGCAGGTCCAGCCGCAGCTCCCTCCGTGCAAGGGTGAGCAGCTGCCGGGTGGGCGCGCCGGCCGGGACTTCCAGGTACTTGCCGGTGCGGCCGGAGAAGTACACCACGTCGCCTTCGCTGCTCACCACCACGTGGGGCGGGGCATAGCGGTCCAGCACCTGCGATTCGGCACTGTGGCGCATGGAGCCGGCCGCGGGCAGGCGCCGGGTACTGCTGTCGGTCGCGGCCTGCTGCCGCGGCAGGATCAGCGACATCGGCAGCCGCACGCTTGGCGTGGAGCCGTTGCGGCGCCGGAAGATGCGGTTGCGCTTGTCCACGGCCACGAACAGTTCGTCGAACTGGCTCAGGTTCTCGGCAGTACCCAGGAACAGGAAGCCTTCCGGGCGCAGCGCATAGTGGAAGGTGGGGATCACCTGCGCCTGCACGTCCGCGCCGAAATAGATCAGCAGGTTGCGGCAGGACACCATGTCGATGCGCGAGAAAGGAGGATCGCGGATCACGCTGTGGGGCGAGAAGATGCACAGCTCGCGCACCTGCTTGGCCACTACCATGCTTTCGCCGTCAGGGACGAAGAAGCGCTGCTGGCGCTCCTGGCTGACCGCGCTCAACAGCGGCCGCGGGTAACGCGCGGCGCGTGCAACGGCCAGCGCGCGATCATCGATATCGGTGGCGAACAGCTGTACGCGCGGGGCAACCGGCAACGTCGCCATGTGCTCCAGCATCAGGATCGCCAGCGAATAGACTTCTTCGCCGGTCGCGCAGCCAGGTACCCAGATGCGCACCGTTTCTTCGGGCCCGCGGTTGGCCAGCAGCTGCGGGATGACGTTGTCCTCCAGGCTCTTGAAGGCATCGTGGTCGCGGAAAAAATTGGTGACATTGATCAACAGGTCACGGAACAGCAGCCCCGGTTCCTGTGGATCCTTCCGCAGTGCGTCCACGTAGGCGCCGAGGTCGCGCAGGCCAAGCACCTGCATGCGCCGGTGCACGCGGCGCAAAAACGTGCGGGTCTTGTAGCCGCTGAAATCATGGCCCACCTGGCTGCGCAGCAGCATGTAGATCTCAGCCACCGAATCGGCGTCCTGGGCCGAGGAGCGCTGCGTCCGCGCGCCGGCTATGGCCTGGTCGAGCATGCCGATGTTGGCGGCGAACTCGGCGATCTTGGGCCCCATGGATTCAACCGGCAATGCAAAATCAACAAAGCCCAGCTGGATGGCCGAATCGGGCATGTCCGCATATTGGGGCCCGAATCCGTCCGCGACCTGGGCCAGCGTCATGCCGCCTTTTTCCTGGATGGCCTTCAGGCCCAGCGTGCCGTCGGCGTCGCCGCCGGACAGGATCACGCCCACCGCAAGCGCCTGTGCATCGTCGGCCAGCTCGCTCAGGAAGATGTCGACCGGCTTCGGCTCGCGATGGCCGTGCAGATCCTGCAGTGTCAGCTTGCCTTCGCGGATGCCCAGCACGCTGTCCTCTGGCATCACGTATACATTGCGGGGTTCGACCGGCATGCCCTCTTCGGCCTGCACCACGGGCAGTGGGGTGAAGCGCGCAATGATCTCCGGAAGCTGGGTCCTGCGTGAAGGATTCAGGTGGGTGACAACCACGAATGCCATGTCCGTGTCGTTGGGAACGCCGCGGAAGAACCCCTCCAGCGCTTCTACGCCCCCAGCGGAAGCACCGATGCCGACGACGTGGAATTTTCCTTCTGACACCATGTCGCGGTGTGCCCCGAATTGAGAAATAGTGGCCATGCTCGCCGCCGTCTGGTGGATGTGTCAACCGATTCAATACCGGGCATCATGCCGCCGCAGGGGGTTACCACACTGTGTGGACACGGTCGTCCAACGCACGCGGATACACCGCGTGCAGGGAGTGTGACGGCACGTGACACCGGGGTTGATGCGTTCCTTACCTGCCGGCCACGTGCCGTATGACGGGCGCCGCCGATAGTGACTGCAACCCCGGCTTAAGGATGCGCCACCCCGTGCTGCGATCCCTCGTCCCGAATGAGCACGTCGCGCCTGCTGCGCACGCAGCGCCGTCCGCTACGCCGCGCGGACGACCTGGCGCTGCGGTGCTGACCGCCTGCGTGTTTCCTATTCGCGCCGGGACCGTGGCATGACGGACCCGATGCGCCGTCGTGTGGAGGATGCGGCCGCGAATGATCCGGCCAGCCGGGCGTGGCCGGATGTGGGTGCGGGCGGTAGTCGCCCGGGCGACTGGTTCCTGCAATCACTGGTCAGCCTGGTCAACCATCGCCCGCACCTGCGCCTTGGCATCGTGCTGCATGTGCATGGGCTGGAGATTAGCGGGACCCTGGTTTCGGGCACGGCTTACTTCGAACGTTTCGCGCGCGCGTTTCCGGATGCGCTCGACCTCGCCGACCAGGCGCAGCGCCAGATCGCGCACGACAGCATCGCCATGCATGCGGCGCGCTACGGCAGCCGCAACGCCGACGACAGCACCGACCCACCTGACTATCTGCACCTGATCGATGTGCGCGTCACGGCAGCCGGCAGCGCAGATGCAATGGCCCCTGCGCTTTCGCTGTGGCGGGGGCGCATCGAGGCCATCGACGGTTTCCGACTGCTGGGCCGTGACGCAGGTGCGGGAACCTCCAGCGCACGTTGATTCCGTGACCGTGTTGCACAGGATGCGCGCTGCGTCTGCAGCGCGCCAAGCGCGTGCGTGCGCCGACAATGCTGCTTGAAGGCACGCCTGCGGCGGCGCGGTTGCGTGATCACACAGGCAATCGCCGTCCGCGTCACCGTCTCGTGCAGTACTGCCGCGCCTGGTGTCACGTGGCATCGTCATGCGTTCGACGGCGTTTTCAAACCGTGCCGCCTACGCTTTGCACGTCGGTACTTCCACCGACTTCTACGCTATCCAGGAGAACGAAATGGCAAACAACAACAACCAGTCCAATCGTGGTTTCGCTGGCATGGACGAAGACAAGCAGCGCGAGATCGCCGCGCAGGGCGGACGTGCCGCGCATGAATCCGGCAACGCACATGAGTTCAGTTCGGAACAAGCCCGCGAGGCCGGCCGCAAGGGCGGCGAGGCGGTAAGCCAGGACCGTGAGCATATGTCCGAGATCGGGCAGAAGGGTGGCCAGCAGCGCCAGGACGACGGTGGCAACCAGGGCGGCAACCAGGGCAACCAGCAGGGAGGTCGCCAGCAGGGCGGGCGCCAGCAGAGGTAATCTGCAGCTCCCCTCCCTGGGCCCGGCACCCGAAGCGCCCCGCGCGTGGGTGCCGGGCTTTTTTCATCACGGTCGAAGCGCGGGTGAGCAACCGTGACACGCATGGGCTAACGGCCCCTGCACCGTAAAAGGACATGCTTTCCACGGCCCGTTGGCGGCTGGTTGACGGGCCTGCGGACATGCTGTCCCTTCCCACCCGCGGAGAAGCAACGACATGACAGAGATCAAGGAAAACCTGCTGGATTGGCTGCGTGACGCCCATGCAATGGAACAGCAGGCCGAGCAGATGCTGAAAGCACAGGCAGGCCGGATCGATCATTATCCAAAACTCAAGGCGCGCATCGAAGAACACATCCAGGAGACGGTGGGCCAGCGTGAGCGCCTGGAACAGTGCATCAGCAACCTGGGCGGGTCGCCGTCCATCGTGAAGGATGCGCTGGGCAAGATGGCGGCGATGGGCCAGGCCATCGGCGGAATGACCGCATCGGACGAGATCGTCAAGGGCGCGATGGCGGGCTATGTGTTCGAGTGCTTCGAGATCGCCAGCTACACCTCGCTGATCGCTGCGGCGCGCACGGCCGGCGAGCATGAAGTCGCACAGGTGTGCGGTGAGATCCTTGTCCAGGAAGAGGCGATGGCCGCCTGGCTGCTCGAGAACCTCCCGGAAGTTACCGAAGAGTTCCTCGTGCGCGACGCGACCCCCGGCGTGACCGCGAAGAAGTAAGCAGTCCGCGGGAGCAGCGAAAGGAAGACCCCGGCGATGGCCGGGGTTTTTTAATGCGCTGGCGACCCGTTCGTGAACGTCATATCAGCATCGCGCTCGCCAGCACTCATGCGTTGCCCACGTGCCATCCACGGCCGTGCACGGGCGCCACGCGCATCCTCGTTGCGTGGGCCGGAAGCCTTGGGCGCACACCATCAATGTCGAGCCATCGGACCCAGCGTGCGCGCACCGCGCAGACGCTGCGGCGCCGTCGCAAACAGAGGAGTTGCTGATGTTTCTTCACCACAAAAAGCTGATGTACACGGTCCGCGTGCGGGAAAGCAATCCAGCGCTTGCCACCCTAATGCTGGAACAGTTCGGTGGACCGCAGGGTGAGTTGGCGGCCGCCATGCGCTATTTCACCCAGGCACTGGGCGAATGCGATCCCGGGCGCAAGGACATGCTGTACGACATCGCCACCGAAGAGATCAGCCACCTGGAGATCATCGGTACGATCATCGCGATGTTGAACAGGGGCCCCAAGGCCGTGCAGTCCGAAGCGATGGCCGAGGTCGAGGACATGCGGCTGCTCAGCCAGAACAGCACCAGCCATACCGAGCAGATCCTCTACGGTGGCGGCCCAGCCCTGGTCAACTCCAGCGGCGTACCGTGGACTGCTGCCTACGTGGATTCCATCGGCGAGCCGACCGCGGACCTGCGATCGAACATCGCCGCCGAAGCCCGCGCCAAGCTGGTCTACGAACGACTGATAAACGTGACCGACGATCCGGGCATCAAGGATGCACTGCGTTTCCTGATGACCCGCGAAGTGGCCCACCAGAAGTCCTTCGAAAAGGCCCTTTACAGCATCACGCCGAACTTCCCGCCGGGCAAGCTGCCGGGCGATCCGGCGTTCACCGATCTGTACATGGATATGTCCCAGGGCGAGGGTGACCAGGTTGGCAGCTGGAACAGCGGGGAATTGTGGGAACGGGTCACCGATCGCGACGCGCAGGCGGCCCTGGACGGCGGCGACGGGTCTTTCTCCGTGGGCTTGACGCCGGCCGAGCAGGCGGCAGTGGAGGAAATGACCCTGCGAACGATGTCCAACCCGGAAATCGAACCGGCGACAGGCGCCGAACTGGGTGCTGGCGTGGGCGCCGGCGCCGTGCTGCGCCGGCCCCGCGAGCCCTGAGCGCAGCGCTGGAACCATCATGCATTGAAAAAGCCCGGCCATGGCCGGGCTTTTCCGGTGTCCCGGTGCGGGTCACGCGCCGGGTACGAATACGGCGCGGACGCAGCCATCCTTCTTGTGCTTGAAGAGGTCATAGCCACGCACCGCGTCCTCCAGCGGCATGCGATGGGTGGCCATGAAGCGCGGCAGCAGATCGCCCTGCTGGGCGAGCGCGAGCAGCCGGGGCAGGTAGTACTGGCCATGCTGCTGCGCGGTGCGCACGGTGACGCCCTTGTTCATCAGCGTGCCCAGCGGGAACTTGTCCATGACCCCGTAGACGCCCAGCACCGACAGCGTGCCGCCCTTGCGACAGGCCAGAATCGCTTCGCGCAGCGCCTGGCCCCTGTCGGTGTGCAGGTGCAGCGCCTGCTTCACGCGGTCATAGGCGTAGCCGGCTCCCGTGCCATGGGCTTCCATCCCCACCGCATCGATGCAGGCGTCGGGGCCGCGGCCGCCGGTCAGTTCGCGTAGCGCGTCGGGCACGCTGTCCACGGCGCTGTAGTCGAGGGTTTCGCTGCCCACCACGTCCCGCGCCATGGCCAGGCGCTCGGCAAGGCGGTCGATGCCGATCACCCGCTCGGCGCCCAGCAGGCGTGCGCTCAGCTGGGCCATCAGGCCCACCGCGCCGCAGCCCCATACCGCCACGACGTCGCCGGGCCGGATGTCACAGAAATCCGCGCCCATGAATCCGGTCGGTCCGGCGTCGGACAGGAACAGCGCATCTTCGTCACTGACATCGTCCGGGATGGCAAAGCAGCCGACATCGGCATGCGGCACGCGGATGTAGTCGGCGTGCGAACCGGCATAGCCCCCGAAGGCGTGCGTGTACCCGTAGATCCCGGCAGTGGGGTAGCCCAGCACGGGCTCCTGCAGGTGACCATTCGGATTGGTGTTGTCGCACAACGAAAATTCGTTTCGCCCGCAGTGCCAGCAGCGGCCACAGGAGATGAAGGACGGGATCACCACGCGCTGGCCAGGACGGATCGCGGTGACCGCCGGGCCGACCTCCATCACCGTTCCCATGAACTCGTGGCCGATGATGTCGCCTTCGCGCATGCCCGGGATGTAGCCATCGATGAAATGCAGGTCCGAGCCGCAGGTCGTGCTCAGGCCGACCTTGATGATCGCATCACCCGGGTTGACCAGGATCGGATCGGGGGTGGTTTCCACCCGCAGGTCGTTGACACCATTCCAGCAGAGGGCATGGATGGGGGAATCTCCTGTTCGGCCTCAACGTGCGGCCGGATTGGACTGCAGGGTAGGGACTTCGCCGGTTTCCAGGCCGGCGCGGAGGCGGCGCAGGATCTGCCCGGCCAAGGCCGCGGGGGCGGGATCCAGCAATCGCGCTGCCAGCCGTTCGACTACGCCGTCCGGCGCGTAACGCACCTGCAGTTCGGCTTCCACGCCGTCGCGGTTGAGGCAGGGCCTGACGGTGAGCGAGAGCGACGCCAGCACGCCGGCGTCGCCCTCCACGTCCTGCTGCACCCGCAGTGCGGACCGCCCCACGGTACGCAGGAAGACAAGCGGATGCTGGCCCAGCGGTGCGCTCACCCGCCAACGACTGCCTTCCGCGCTCGCTTCGAGAAGATCGGCGAAGCCGGTAAACAGGACGGACTGCACTGCCGGGTCCGTCCATGCATCCAGGACGCGCTCGGCACTTGCCTGGAGGGTGATCGCCCGCCGGATCGGCGCCGGGCGGGCGGCATCGCTGTCATGGGGATCGGGTACGTGCATGGCCGACTCCGTCGATCAGCGGCCGGTGGCCGGGGTGCCGGCCAGGCGCTCGGCCTGGGCAAGGTGATCGGCCACGTGCCCGCGCGTCTTCTGCAGGAAGGCGCGCACCTGGGCATCGGTTGCCGCAGGCAGGAGGCTGTCGTCCAACGTCTGCAGCGCCTTGCGATGGTCCTTCACCATCGCCTGCAGGTAAGCGGTGTCGAACGCGGCGCCCTGGTGCCTGGCCAGTGCGGCGGCCTCGGTCTTTGCCTCGGCCGTCTTGGCCTGCGCCGGTGCGCTGCTGCGGTCGGGCTTCCACGCCGCCAGCATCTTCTCGTTTTCTGTGTGCGAGCGGATCATGGCCTGCGCGTACTGTCGCGCAGGTTCGGTCTGGGCCCGCGACAGAGCAAGTTGCCCGGCGTTGATTTCCGCCTGGTTGATCGCCGAAAGCACGCCCAGGGCCTGCTGCTGGCGCAGTTCGCCAGACGGAGCGTTGGCGGTGGACGCGGCGCTGCTGGAGGGGGAAGGGGCTGCACTCGTCTGTGCGCTGGCGGCGCTGCTGCCGATCAGGCCCAGGGCGACGACGGTGGCACGCAGGGGAACGATGAAAGACATGGCGCGGATCTCATGGATGAGGAAGCTGGATGCTGCCGCCTGGCCCGGCAACGCGGTGAGATGCAGCTGTGTGCGGATGGGGCACAGGCGTAGACACACAGGTCACGCGCGCTTGACGGCCTGCCCGAGGGTTCAGCGCGGGTGACGAAAAGCGCCGCTGCGTTGCCATCGCCGCGACGCCGGAAGCAGGGCGCCTTCGCTGCCGGCCCGCTAGATTTTCCGGGACCACCGCCCCAGGAGAGCCCCGTGACCCAGCCACCCAAACCCGTGCAGACCCCGGGCGGCAAGCCGAAGGATCCGGACCGGATCAACATCAACGAAGAATGGGAGCTGCGCTTCTGGGCGAAGGAGCTGGGCCTGGACGAAGACCAGCTCAAGCGGGCCGTACAGGAAGTTGGCGTGTTGACCACGGAACTGCGTAAATACAAGCCGCCGCACTGAAAGCCGGTGGTTCCGGTGTGCCGGGCCCGCCGGGTCGGCGCGGCCGGGAGGCGCCACCTTGACCTTCCCACGGTGGGAATCCCCAAGCTGTCCGCAACTTGGGCTTTCGAGGTATACGCCATGGCTTCGGCCGTTCTTCCAGACGCTTCCGGGCGAGGCGACCCGTCCAATGGGGCGCTGAGCGTCCCGATCACGGGGATGACCTGTGCGTCCTGCGCCGCGCGCGTCGAGCGCGCGCTCAACGCGGTTCCCGGCGTGACAGCAGCCGTGGTCAACCTGGCTACCGAACGTGCGCAGGTCACCTTCAACGGCGTGCCCGACCCGCAGGCAGTGGCCGATGCGGTGGTCAAGGCAGGCTATGCGGTGGCGGAAGAAAGCAGCGCGCTGATGATCCAGGGCATGACCTGCGCCTCCTGCGTGGGGCGGGTGGAGAAAGCCCTGCGACAGGTTCCCGGTGTGGTCCAGGCCGATGTGAACCTGGCCACCGAACGCGTCCAGGTGCGCCACCTTGCCGGGGTGGTCAGCCTCGGCCAGCTCGCAGGTGCCATCGAAAAGGCCGGCTATCGTGCGCATCCGGTGATGGGTGCGCATGGCGGGGCGGAAGACCAGGAGGCCGCGCGCCGCGAGACCGAAGCGGCGGGCCTGCGTCGTTCACTGTGGCTTGCCGCGGTCCTCGGTCTGCCGGTCTTCGTGCTTGAGATGGGCTCCCACCTGGTGCCATCCGTGCATCACTGGGTGATGCATACGCTCGGCCAGCAGACCAGCTGGTACCTGCAGTTCGCATTGGCCACGCTGGTCCTGCTCGGGCCGGGTCTGCGCTTCTTCCGCGCGGGCGTGCCGGCGCTGCTGCGCGGCGGGCCGGACATGAACTCGCTGGTGTCGCTCGGTACCTCTGCAGCCTATGCCTACTCGGTGGTTGCAACGTTCGCCCCGCAGGTGCTGCCGCCCGGCACCGCGAACGTCTACTTCGAAGCTGCCGTGGTGATCGTTGCGCTGATCCTGCTGGGCCGCACGCTGGAGGCGCGCGCCAAGGGACGCACTTCGCAGGCGATCAAGCGACTGGTCGGACTGCAGCCGCGGACCGCGCGGATAGAACGCGACGGCGCCAGCGTGGAGATCCCGCTGGACCAGGTGGCGGCAGGCGACGTGGTGTCGGTCCGGCCCGGTGAAAAGGTACCGGTGGACGGGGAGGTCGTCGAAGGCGCTTCCTGGGTGGACGAAAGCATGATCACCGGCGAACCGGCGCCCGTATCCAAGGGCGTAGGGGCCGGGGTAGTGGGTGGCACCCTGAACCGGACCGGCGCGTTCCGCTTCCGGGTCACCCGGGTGGGCGCGGACACGGTGCTGGCGCAGATCATCCGCCTGGTCGAGCAGGCGCAGGGCTCCAAGCTGCCGATCCAGGCACTGGTGGACAAGGTGACGCTGTGGTTCGTGCCGGCGGTGATGGCGGCGGCGGCGCTGACGTTCGTGGCGTGGCTGGTATTCGGGCCTTCGCCAGCACTGACCTTCGCGCTGGTCAACGCGGTGGCCGTGCTGATCATCGCCTGCCCGTGTGCGATGGGGCTGGCCACGCCGACGTCGATCATGGTCGGCACCGGCCGCGCGGCCGAACTCGGCGTGCTGTTCCGGAAAGGCGAGGCACTGCAGGCCCTGCGCGATGTCAGCGTGGTGGCATTGGACAAGACCGGAACGCTGACCAAGGGCCACCCTGAACTGACCGATCTGGTACCGGCCGCAGGCTTCGATCATGACCGGGTGCTGGCGCTGGTCGCGGCCGTGGAGTCCCGCTCGGAGCATCCGATCGCCGAGGCCATCGTGGCCGCTGCCACCCGGTACGGGCTTGCCGTCGGGACGGCCGAAGGCTTCGATGCGACCCCGGGCTTCGGGGTGACGGCAACCGTTGACGGTCAGCAGGTGGCCGTCGGAGCGGACCGTTTCATGGCCCGGCTGGGCCTGGATGCCAGCGTGTTCCTGCCGGTCGCGCAGCGGCTGGGAGCGGAGGGCAAGAGTCCTCTGTATGCCGCGATCGACGGTCGCCTGGCGGCGATCATCGCGGTAGCCGACCCGATCCGGGACACCACGCCGGAGGCGATCAAGGCGCTGCATGCGCTCGGGCTGCGCGTTGCGATGATCACCGGTGACAACGCCGCTACCGCAGCGGCGATCGCCCGCCAGCTTGGCATCGACGACGTGGCGGCTGAAGTGCTGCCCGATGGCAAGGTGGCCGCGCTCAAGCGGTTCCGCGTGGATGGCGCACGGGTGGCCTTCGTGGGTGATGGCATCAACGATGCGCCGGCGCTGGCTGAAGCGGACGTGGGCCTGGCGATCGGTACCGGGACCGATGTGGCGATCGAAGCGGCCGACGTGGTGCTTATGGCCGGTGACCTGCGCGGGGTGGTCAACGCCATCGCACTGAGCCGGTCCACGCTGCGCAACATCAAGCAGAACCTGTTCTGGGCCTTCGCCTACAACGCCGTGCTGATCCCGGTCGCGGCCGGCGTCCTGTATCCCTTCAACGGCACGTTGATGTCACCGGTTTTCGCCGCCGCGGCGATGGCCCTTTCAAGCATCTTCGTGCTGGTGAACGCGCTGCGGCTGAAGCGCTTCCGCGCACCGCTCGCGCGTGCTCCATACTGACCGCACAGCGTGCAAGGGAAACCAGCGTGAACATCGGACAAGCAGCGAAGGCCTCCGGCGTGTCGGCCAAGATGATCCGTTACTACGAAGGCATCGGGCTGATCCCGCCCGCCGCCCGGTCGGAGGCCGGCTATCGCTGCTACACCCAGCAGGACGCCCACACCCTCCGCTTCATCCGCCGCTCGCGCGATCTTGGCTTCACGGTGGAACAGATCGCCGAGCTGCTGCTGCTATGGCGTGACGGCGAACGTGCCAGCGCGGACGTGAAGCGGGTCGCTTTGGCGCACGTTGCCGAACTGGAAGACAGGATCAGCGGGCTGCAGGCCATGGCGCGCACGCTGCGTGATCTTGCCAGCAGCTGCCACGGCAACGATCGCCCCGACTGCCCGATCATCGAAGAGCTCGCAGAGCCCGTCGGTGCCGGGAAAGACAGCGTCCCCGCGGCATCCCCGCGCAGGACGCCGCGCTTCGGCACGGATATGCCGGCTTCGCCGCGTGCCCGCGGGAGCCTGCCGCGCAAAGGTTGAACCGGAGTGCCGTCGGCAGCATCCGCGACCACATGAACGCAAGCCAAGGACGTCGCGATTACTTTGAAGAAGCGGGTTGACCTTGCCACGTTGGCAACGCCGAAAGTAGTCGGCGTGCCAACCCACCAGGAGATGACCATGCTTCAGTTCCACATTCCCCAGATGACGTGCGGTTCCTGCGCCAAGCCGGTAAGGGCCGCCCTGCTGGATGCCGACCCTTCGGCAGGGATCCAGATCGACATGGCAGCGCGGACGGTGAGCGTGGACACGGTGCTGGAGCCCGCCGTGTTCCTCGCCGCACTTGCCGAAGCGGGATACCCGCCCCTGACCCCGCCCGCTGGCTGATCCTCGTTCAAGGAGACGTGCCCATGTGCACCCGACAACTGCTCACCCTCGGCGTTGCCGTCGTGTTCCCAACGGCAGCAGGCCATTCCCCGGCCTCCGCTGCGGAAAGCAAAGCAATCATCGCGCTTCCGGGCGCTGTAGAGAAGGCAACCGCCGAGCTCGTCCGGCACGACTTCGCACGCAGCACATGCAACGTGCACCCGGCATAGACGAGCCGAGGCGCAGGGTGGGTGGCAGACGCCCCAGCCGGACCTGCCATGAGCGATTTCCCTGCATCCCGGGCGGCGGCCACGCCGCCGCCCTCAGCCACGCATGCCTCCCCCCGGTATCCGCTGCGCCTGACCATCAACGGCGAGGCGCACGCGCTTGAGGTCGAATCCACGGTCAGCCTGCTGGACCTGCTGCGTGACCGCCTGCAGCTGACCGGCACCAAGAAGGGCTGCGACCATGGCCAGTGCGGCGCGTGCACGGTGCTGGTCGACGGCCGCCGCATCAATAGTTGCCTGACCCTGGCGGTCATGCAGCAAGGCGCCGACATCACCACGGTCGAGGGCCTGGCGAACGGGGATGCGCTGCATCCCCTGCAACAGGCCTTCATCGCCAAGGATGCCCTGCAATGCGGCTACTGCACGCCCGGCCAGCTGTGTTCGGCGCAGGGATTGATCAATGAGGGCCAGGCTTGCACCCGTGACCAGGTACGCGAACTGATGAGTGGCAACGTCTGTCGCTGCGGGGCTTACCCGCAGATCACCGATGCGGTGATGACGGTGCTTGAAGAAACCCAAGGCCCGCCGGATGCCCCCGAGCCATCCCCCGCGCACTGGACACCCGGCACGGTGCCCGCATGATTCCCCCCACCTACGAACGCGCCGCGTCGTTGCAGCAGGCCTTGCAACAGCTTGCCAGCCCCCCCGCGCGCCCCATCCAGCCCATCGCCGGCGGCACAAACCTGCTCGACCTGATGAAGCTGCAGGTGATGCAGCCCAGCGGGTTGTTGGATGTCAACGCGCTGCCGCTGGACGCCATCACCGCCACCGAAGAGGGCGGTCTGCAGCTCGGCGCCACCGCTCGAAATGCCGATACGGCGTACCACCCGCTGGTGGAACGCGGGTATCCCCTGCTTTCGGCAGCGATCCTGGCGGCGGCCTCGCCGCAGATCCGCAACATGGCCAGCAACGGCGGCAACCTGCTGCAGCGCACGCGTTGCACCTATTTCTACGACCGTGCGACGCCCTGCAACAAGCGCGAACCGGGCAGCGGCTGTTCAGCCGTGGGCGGGCTGACCAAGTACCACGCGATCCTCGGCGCCAGCGAGCACTGCATCGCCACGCACCCCTCCGATATGTGCGTCGCGCTGGCGGCGCTCGATGCCACGGTGCATGTCGCCAGCGTGCGCGGCACCCGCGCAATTCCCTTCGCCGCGTTCCATCGGTTGCCGGGCGACCAGCCCGGACAGGACAGCACCCTGGCCGCAGACGAGCTGATCACCCATCTGACGCTTCCGCCAGGCGGGCGTTTCGCCGCGCACAGTGCCTACCTGAAGATCCGCGAGCGCCTGTCCTACGCGTTCGCGCTGGTGTCGGTCGCCGCCGCGCTGGAAATCGGCCCCGACGGACGCATCACCGATGCGCGGTTGGCCCTGGGCAGCGTAGCGCACAAGCCATGGCGCCGCACCGACGCCGAACAGCTGCTGATCGGCGCGACGCCGGGCGATGCAGCCTTCGAATCAGCGGCCGGGCGGCTGCTCGAAGGCGCGCAGTCGCAGGGGCAGAACGCCTTCAAGATCCCGCTTGCACGACGCGCGGTGGTGCGCGCCCTGCAGGCCGCCACCGAGGGCACCATCGACAATCGTGGCCAACGCCGCGGCCAACCGGAGCATGCCGCATGAGCGCCTATCCCCAGCAACCGCAGGTGCCCGTAGCCGAGCCGGGAACCGGCCACGTGCCGACCGGGACCGGAACGCCGCGCATCGATGGCCGGGCCAAAGTGACCGGCCAGGCGCGCTACGCGGCCGAATGGCCGGCCGAGGATCTGGTCCATGGCGTGGTGGTCAACAGCAGCATCGCAAAGGGGCACATCCTCGGCTTCGACCTGGACGCCGCGCTGGCGGTACCGGGCGTACTGCAGGTGCTGACCCACCTCAACCGTCCGCACATGCGCGGTGCCGGCATCTTCTACAAGGACATGACCGCCCCTGCAGGATCGCCCTTCCGGCCGTTGTACGACGCACAGGTCCGCTACAGCGGCCAGCCGGTGGCGCTGGTGCTGGCCGAGACCTTCGAGGCGGCGCGTCACGCGGCCGGGCTGGTGGGCGTGCGGTATGAGGTCGAGGCGCACGAGACCAATCTGGTCACCTCCGTTGAACGAGCGCGTGAGCCGCGCAAGATGAAGGCCGGATTCTCCGCGCCGCCGAAGGGCAAAGGCGAGCCGGACCAGGCCTACGCGCAGGCCGCGCACCGCATATCGGCCGATTTCTACAGCGGCGTGGAACACCACAACCCGATGGAGCTGTTCGCCAGCACGGTGATCCGCGGTGACGACGGCCACCTGACCATCCATGACAAGACCCAGGGCTCGCAGAACAGCCGCTGGTATGTCTCGCATGTGTTCGGCCTGCCCAAGCGCAAGGTCACGGTGCGCAATGCCTACGTGGGCGGTGCGTTCGGCTCCGGGCTTCGCCCGCAGTACCAGCTTGCGCTGGCGGTGATGGGCGCGTTGGCGCTGGAACGCTCGGTGCGCGTTGTCCTCACGCGCCAGCAGATGTTCACCTTCGGCCACCGTCCGGAGACCGTGCAGCGGGTAAAGCTCGCCGCCGATGCCGACGGCACCCTGCGCTCGATCTGGCACGAGGCCGTGGCCGAGACATCGCGCATCGAGGACTACGTGGAGGTGGTGGTCAACTGGAGCGGCCAGCTGTACGCCTGCGACAACGTGCACGTGGGCTACAAGTTGGTCGACCTCGACCAGTACACGCCGATCGACATGCGCGCCCCGGGCGCGGCGCATGGCATGCATGCGCTGGAAGTGGCGATGGACGAGCTGGCCAATGAGATCGGGATGGACCCGCTGGCGCTGCGGCTGAAGAACTACGCTGAAACCAATCCTGCCGATGGCAAACCGTTCTCCACCAAGGCCCTGCGCGAGTGCTACCGCCGCGGTGCAGAGCGCTTCGGCTGGGCTGATCGCGCGCCCTTGCCGCGGGCCCGCCGCGAAGGCAACGAATGGGTCGGTTGGGGCATGGCGACCGGCCAGTGGGACGCGATGCAGATGTTCGCGCGGGCCCATGCCGAGCTGCATGCCGATGGCCGGCTGGTGGTCAGCAGTGCGGCCACCGATATCGGCACCGGCACCTATACGGTGATGAGCATGATCGCCGCCGAAGCACTGGGCCTGCCGCTGGAACAAGTCACCTTCCAGCTGGGTGATTCCACGCTGCCGGTGGCCCCGATCGAGGGCGGCTCATCGCATGTCAGCACGGTGGGCTCGGCAGTGGATGGGGCCTGTGCCAAGCTGCGCCGGCAGCTGCTCGCGCTTGCTGCTGGACGGAAGGACTCGGCGTTCAACCGCGCCGGCATGGATGACGTGGTATTCGCCAATGGCAGCATGGCACTGCGGACTGACCCGGGCAGCGCCGTTGCGCTCACCACGCTGCTGGCCGACGCCGGCAAAGCCAGCATCGAAGCCAAGTACCTGCTGCTGCCCAATGTGTTGAAGCAGCGCCGCTATACCCGCGCCACGCACAGCGCCGTGTTCGTGGAGGTACGGGTGGACGAGGAGCTCGGCACGGTGCGGGTGATGCGCGTGGTCAGTGCGATCGCCGCAGGTCGCATCCTCAATCCCACTACGGCACGCAGCCAGATCATCGGCGGGGTGGTGTGGGGCATCGGCGCGGCGCTGCACGAACACACCGAATCCGACCATCGGTTTGGGCGTTTCATGAACCGCGATCTGGCCCAGTACCACGTTTCGGTCAACGCGGATATCCATGACGTGGACGTGCTGTTCGTGGAGGAAGACGACCGGGTGGTCAGCAGCCTCGGAGCGAAGGGAGTGGGGGAGATCGGCCTGGTGGGCGTGTCGGCGGCGATCTGCAACGCCATCCATCACGCCACGGGCAAGCGCATCCGCAGTACGCCGATCACCCCGGACAAGGTGATGGCCTAGCGCCCGTTTCAACACGCAGAAGGGGAGTAGGGCGCCGCAAGCGCGCTACTCCTTGGCACCCTGCGAATAGCTGACCGTGCCATCCTTCTCGATGAAGCGGAGCTCAGGATGCCCCTGGTAGGTCGTCAGCATGGCGACCGACCCGTTCTGGTGGATGACGAACAAGGACGCACCGGCCTTTTCATTGGCCACCACCTTGAAGACTTCACCGCCGTCGCCTGCACCATCCAGCGTCAGCACCGCCTCATCGCCGGTGTCGACCGTCAGGTAGCCGCCGCGCTCATTGCCGTCTGGACCATTGAGCAGGATGCCCGCCGCTGGCGCGACGCGTTCTTCGCGTCTTCCAAGGACCATCGGCCCATTCACCGGTGCGCCTATCTCCACGCGGGCCACTCCGGAGGCGTCCCTGACGATCAGGCCACGGGCTTCCAGGATGCGGGATGGGTCATTTGCCTGGCCCGCTTCATGCAGGGCGTAAAGCGAGATCGTCACCGCCGTCAACGAAATGGCGATGTTGAGCAAGAGTCCTTTCATGATGTTCTCCGTGGGTGCAAAACGTTATCGCCGAATGATCGGTGATAAGGGCTACTTCAGGCAAACCGGCCGGTTCCGCAGGTACGGGCATTGACTGCGCTTGCGTCTGGTCCAATAGTCAACTCGGCCGGCAAGCAATGGAGAGCACATGACCGTGGCGACAAGCATGATTCCGTTACAACGCATGGGTCTGGTGACCGCGCTGCTTGTGCTGGCGTCAACCGCCGTTGCCAAGCCGCCTGCCGAAGCCGCGTTTGATGCCTGGCTGCTGGCGTTCAACAGCAACGACAAGGCCAAGCTTCAGGCGTTCAACGCGCATCACTTCGCCGACGCGGATCTCAACCTGGACTACCTGCTCGACAGCCGCGAAGAAACCGGCGGCCTCGATGTGGTGACGGTTGAGCGGAATGAGCCGAGCGTCTTCGTAGCGATGACACGTGAACGCAGTTTCCCGGCGTACCGGCGGATCACGATCACGGCTGGCAAGGCCGGCGACACGAAACTCGCTGAGATCAAGCAGGAACCGCAGCCGTTGCCGAAGGATGAGGCGCTGAAGGCGCTGGATTCATTCGCCACGCAGCTTGCGAGGGCCGACCGTTTCTCTGGCGCGCTCGTCATCGAACGCAATGGCAAGCGTCTGTACGGCAAGGCATTCGGACTGGCAGATCGCGAGAACCAGGTGCCGGTGCATCTGGACACCCCCTTCTTGTTCGCCTCCCAAGGCAAGATGTTCACCGCGGTTGCGGTGTTGCAGATGATCGACGCCGGCACGCTGCAGTTCGACGATCCCGTCGGGAAGTACCTGCCGGACTATCCGAACAAGGAGATGGCGAAGGTCACCATCCGGCAACTGCTCACCCATCAGGGTGGCACCGGCGATACCGGCGTACTCCAGCCGGAGGAGGGCGTCAATCGCGCCTGGGCCCGCACCATCGACGACCTCATAAAGCTCAACGGTGATCGCGGCCCGTCGTTTGCACCCGGATCAGCCTTCGATTACTCGAACTACGGCTTCCTGCTCCTCGGCGCGCTGGTGGAAAAGGTAAGCGGACAGAGCTACTACGCCTATCTGGATGAGCACATCTTCCATCCCGCCGGCATGGCGGCGACCCACTATCCAGACAGGGAACACATGTCGGGAATCGCACGCGGCTACACCCGGGACGACGACGGGAAGCTGGTGCCCAGTGCCAGCCAGCTACCGTGGCGAGGATCGCCAGCCGGGGGCGGAGTTTCGACCGTCGAAGATCAGTTGCGATTCGTCGGCGCGCTCAAGGCAGGCACCTTGATCCCGTTGCCGCTGTTGCAGGAGGCGATCAAGCAGCAGACCGATTGGTATGGCTACGGCTTCATCTCTTCCGGCCCGGAAGAGTTCCCGCATTGGGGACACGGCGGGGGCGCGGCTGGGACCAGCGCGGCGCTTTCGGTCTATCCCACCAATGACATGACCATGGCCTGCCTGAGCAACCGCGATCCCCCCATCTGCGATCGACTGCTCATCAACCTGCATTGGCATCTGTCTCCGCCAGCGCCTGCGCCATCTCCGTGCGGCGCAACAGACGCTCGGATTCTGGCAACCGAAGCCCTCATCGTTCACCGGGAGCCATTCGTGATTCCACGCGGGCCGATGGGCGAAGAGCCTGTGGCTGGATCCTGTACCCGAACTCGCTTCAAGATCGATCGGTCCGGGGTTCCGGTGGACCTGGCCATCGACGAGAGTTCGGGAGATAGAGTGCTTGACGTTGCAGCAAGTGAAACGCTGCGTCGCTATCGATTCAAGGTTATGCGTGGCCGGGACGATTCAGTTCATTACCTTGTATTCCATTCTGCGGGTCGGACCTTCTAAACCGTTGCCATGTCCTTGCCTACCGAAGGCATTGCGCGCTACAGCACCTCCACCACCACCTTGCCCTTGGCCCGCCCGCTCTCCACGTGGGCCAGCGCGCTGCGGGTTTCCTGCAAGGGAAAGACCCGTTCGATGACCGGGCGGATGGCACCGGACTCCACCAGTGAAGCGATCTCGCCCAGCTGACGCCCGTCGGCCCGCATGAACAGGAACGTGTACGTCACGCCCTTCTGCCTGGCTTTGCTGCGGATGCCACGGCTGAGCAGGCGCAGCACCTGCTTCAGCGGCCAGGCAAGCCCGCGCGCCGCAGCAAATGCCGGCGTGGGCGGCCCGGAGATGGAGATGAGATGCCCGCCCGGCTTGAGGATCTGCAGCGAGCGGTCCAGTTCATCCTTGCCCAGGCTGTTGAGCACCACATCGTAGTCTCGCAGTTCCGTGACGACGTCCTGCCGCCTGTAATCGATCACGACATCCGCGCCAAGTTCCTTCACCCAGCCCACGTTGGCGGTACTGGTGCTGGTGGCAACGAAGGCGCCCAGATGCTTGGCCAGCTGGATCGCGACGGTACCGACACCGCCGGAGCCGGCCTGGATGAAGACCTTCTGACCGGGTTTGAGCTGCGCGGTTTCGACCAGCGCCTGCCACGCGGTCAGCGCGACCAATGGCAGCGAGGCGGCCTCCACCATGGTGAGGTTGCTGGGCTTGAGGGCAACAGAGGCTGCGTTGACCGCGATGAACTCGGCGAAGGTGCCGATGCGATCATCATCGGGACGCGCATACACCTCGTCGCCCGGTTTGAAGTCCTGCACTGCGGCACCGACCCTGACCACCGTGCCGGCCATATCGTTGCCGAGTATCAGCGGCAGGCGATAGGGCAGGATCAGCTTGAACTCCCCGGTGCGGATCTTGGTGTCCAGCGCATTGACGCTGGCCGCGTGCACGCGGATGAGAACATCGTCATCCCGCAGCGACGGCTGTGGGGCGTCGCCGATGCGGCCGGTCTCCTTCTTGCCATAACGCTCGATCAGGAAGGCTTTCATGGGCGGTGTGCCTCTGGTTGGGGAGTGCTGTCGGGTTGCGGGGCAGGGGGGGCGGTGCGGTCAGGGCTTCACCGGGCGGGGCGATAACGTTCCGCCGCCTGCGCCTGCCGGATGTCCGAGAGCAGTCCCTGGCGGGAGGCGTCCAGGGTGTCCCAGCGTTCGGCAACATGCAGCGGCGGAATGGTGACGGTCTCGCGACGATCGAAGCCGACCAGGGCGGCATCGACCAGCTCGCCGACATCCATCACGTCCGTCAGCGTGTTGATGTCGATGCCGGCGCGCTCCCAGATTTCGGTACGCGTGGCCGCCGGCAACACAGCCTGCACATACACGCCCTTGGGCGTCAGCTCCAGGCTCAGTCCCTGCGACAGGAACAGCACGAAGGCTTTGGACGCACCGTAGACGGACATGCCGAACTCCGGCGCCAGCCCAACCACCGAGCCGATGTTGATGATCGCGCCTTCGCCGGCGTTGGCCAGGCGCGGGGCAACCGCAGCGGCCAGGCGGGTCAGGGCGATGGTGTTCAACGTGAGCAGCTGTTCGATGCTGTCGGCCGATTGCTCGGTGAAGCCGCCGGATTGGGCGATGCCCGCGTTGTTGACCAGGATGCCGATGCGGGCATCGTCGCGCAGGCGGCTTTCAACGGTGGCCAGGTCGCTGCGCTGGGTGAGGTCGGCCGGCAGTACGTCGATGGCAACGCCGGTGGCGTGGCGCAGGCGCTCGGCCAGTGCATCCAGCCGCCCCTTGTCGCGCGCGACGAGGACCAGATCGTGGCCGCGGCGGGCAAAACGTTCGGCGTAAACGGTGCCGATGCCGCTGGAGGCGCCGGTGATGAGGACAGTGGGCAGGCTCATGGTGTGTCTCTTGAAAGGGAATGTGGCAGCGGGGACGCCGTGATGGCGAGGGAGACGGGGTTACTGCGCGGGCGTGTCGGCGAGGGTGGGATAGTCCGTGTAGCCTTGCGCGCCGCCGCCATACAACGTGGCCGGGTCCAGGGCGTTCAAGGGCGCGCCGGTCTTCAGGCGTTCGACCAGATCCGGATTGCTGATGAAGGCACGGCCAAAGGCGAACAGGTCGGCCTTGCCAGCGGCGAGATGCGTGTTGGCCAGCTCCAGGTCGTAGCCGTTGTTGGCCAGGTAGGTGCCGCTGAAACGGCGGCGCAGGCCGTCGAAGTCGAACGCGGCGACATCGCGGGGGCCGCCGGTCGCGCCTTCGACCACATGCAGGTAGACGATGCCCAGCGCGCTGAGCTGGTCGACGATGTAGTCGTACTGCGGCTGCGGGTCGCTGAGGGTTGCGATGGCGTTGGCCGGGGAGACCGGTGAGATCCGCACGCCGGTGCGATCGGCGCCGATCTCCTCCGCGATGGCGGTGGTGACTTCGAGCAGCAGGCGCGCACGGTTCTCGATCGAACCGCCGTAGGCATCGGTGCGCTGGTTGGCGCCGTCCTTGATGAACTGTTCAAGCAGATAGCCGTTGGCACCGTGGATTTCCACACCGTCGAACCCGGCCGCAATCGCATTGGCAGCGGCGCGGCGGAAGTCGTCGACGACGGCCGGCAGCTCGTCGATCTCCAATGCACGGGGCTCGGACACATCGACAAAATCGTTGTGAACGAAGGTCTTGGTCTGCGCCCGGATGGCCGAGGCGGATACAGGCGCGGCGTTGCCCGGCTGCAGATCCACGTGCGAGATGCGGCCCACGTGCCATAGCTGCACGAAGATGCGTCCGCCGCGTTCGTGCACGGCATCAGTGACCTTGCGCCAGCCTTCTATCTGGTCCTGCGTGTAAAGCCCGGGTGTGTCCTGGTAGCCCTGGGCCTGCGCCGAGATCTGCGTGGCCTCGGTGATGATCAGGCCGGCCGAGGCGCGCTGGGCGTAGTAGGAAGCAGCCAGCGGACTGGGCACCAGGCCGGCCCCGGCGCGGTTGCGCGTCAGCGGTGCCATCACGATGCGGTTGGCCAGGCTGACACGGCCAAGGGAGTAGGGCTGGAAGAGCGTCGTCGCTGTCATGGCGCGGAGGACTCGGGTGTGGGGAATGGCGCAATGATGATGGTCGTAATCTTGGATGTCAATGGTTGGATGATGGTAATAATCTATCCGTGGTACACTGCGCTTCCAGCAGGGCAGAGCACCAAGAGGCAAGCCGTCATGAAGGTCACCAAGGCACAAGCGCACGCCAACCGGGCACATATCGTCGAAACCGCATCCACGCTTTTCCGGGAACGGGGCTTCGACGGCGTAGGCGTGGCGGACCTGATGGCCGCTGCGGGCTTTACCCACGGCGGCTTCTACAAACACTTCGGGTCCAAAGCGGACTTGATGGCCGAGGCGGCGAGCTGCGGCTTGGCGAAATCTGCCGATGCCGCGGCCGACATGGACCTGGCGAGCTTCATGAGCTACTACCTGTCCAGGCAGCACCGTGATGCGCCAGGCCAGGGCTGCACCATGTCAGCGCTGGCCACCGACGCGTCGCGTCAGCCGGACCTGGTCAAGGCGGCCTTCGCAGCAGGCATCGAGGCGCAGCTGGCCGTATCCCGTTACCCGGCAGGTCAGGCCGACAGTCCCACACCCGAACAGTCACGTACGCGGCGTATCGCGTTGATGGCCCAGGCCGTCGGCGCGATGGTGTTGTCCCGGTCCTGCCCGGACGACTCACCGCTGGCGAACGAGATCCTGGATGTGTGCCGGGCGGATGTGCTGGCGCGGCTGTCAGGTTTGCCCAACGTCTGACGCGTGCCCGGCCCTCGCGCTTAGTTTTCTCTGGCCATCGGGAGGATTTGCGGGTTCACGTAGCGTTCGTTCAGTGATCTCCAGCAGTGCGCGCAGCCGATCCATGTGGCGAAGGTCCTGGTGGTAACCAACCCAGATGTCCCTACCGGGGGGCTGCCCGAGCAGATCGATGCGGCGAAGACCTTCCATGCCTTCCGCCAATGGTCTTGGCAACACAGCAACGCCGTGGCCTTGAAGGCAAATCTGAGCCTGAACGCTACGGCTGGTGCTGGTCAGCGAGCGCTTGGAGTGTGGGAACCGGTCCAGCAGCCACGTGACATCAGGGAAGTGGGCCTGGGCTGAATTCATGAGAATCAAACGCACCGACTGCGGGTCATCGATCACCGCCTGCACCGCTGCTGCCGATCCGTACAGGCCGTACGGCATGGTCATCAGTCGGCGTTGGACAATGTCTGGCTCACTGAATGGCACGATGCGAAAGGCAACGTCGGCCTCGCGACGGGAGAGATCAAGAAGGCGGTAGCTCGCGATTACCTCGGGCACGACGGCAGGGTGGAGCCGCCCGAGTTCCATGAAAACGGGCGCCAGGACGTAGGCGGCGAACCAATCGGCCGCGGCTATCCGCAGGATGCCTTCCAGGCGCCCATGGTTGCCAGCCAGGCGCCGCTCCATGGACAGCGCCGATTCCTCCATGGATTCCGCAAGTGAGAGCACCGCGTCTCCGGTATCGGTGAGCACCAGGCCGTCTTTCGTTCTACGAAAGAGCGGCTGCTCGGCCTCGTCCTCGAGCGCCTTTATCCGACGGCCCACCGTCGGATGGCTCACGCCCAAGGTTCGAGCTGCCTCGCCCAGCGATCTTCCGCGGACGACCGCAAGAAATATGCGGATATCACTCCAGTCCACGCTGCAGCCACCCGTTCAAGAATGTACGCGGAATATGCAGGAATGGCAGTCCCCAAACAACCCTGTCAGGGGCAACATGCCGCCCTGCATTGAAGTTGCTGCCATCGGGGTTGGACGACATGAGTAAGCTGAACGGTAAAGTGGCGCTGGTAACGGGCGGATCCAAAGGAATCGGCGCGGGCATAGCGCGCCGCTTGGCAGCCGAAGGCGCCGAGGTGGTTGTGAACTATGCGACGAGCGAAAGCGAGGCAAAGGACGTGGTCGCCGGAATTGAAGGGGAGGGTGGACGCGCGATTGCGGTGCGTGCCGACGTCCGCAACAAGCCGGAAGTGGATAGCCTGATCAAGTCGGCCATCGATCATTTCGGTCGGCTGGACATCGTGGTCAACAACGCTGGCATCTACCAGTTCGCAAAGATCGAGGCCACCACCGAGGCACTGTATCGCCAGCAGTTTGATCTGAACGTGCTTGGCCCGCTTCTGGTCACCGGCGCCGCCGCCCCATTCCTCGCCGAAGGCAGCAGCATCATCAATATCAGTTCCTTCGTGACGCGGATATTGCCGGCCGAGAGCTCGATCTACAGCGGTACCAAGGGAGCCATCGACGCCATCACAGGCGTGCTGTCGCGCGAGCTGGGGCCACGTGGAATCCGCGTCAACTCAGTAAACCCAGGGCTGATCGAGACGGACGGTACGCACGCCAATGGCGTGATGGGGTCTGACTTTCAGGTGTGGAACGAGCAGCAGACACCACTGGGACGGATTGGGCAGGTAACAGAGATCGCCTCGATCGTCTCGTTTCTCGCGTCTTCTGATGCGGCCTGGGTGACCGGCGAACGCATCATTGGCGCCGGCGGCATGCGCTGACCCGAAGACCGAGCGAAACTTACCAGGACCAGCTCCATGCCCATTGATTCCAATCCGGGTGCGACCGACGCGCGCCGCTGGCCTGCCTTGGCCGTTCTCCTGACCGGCACGCTTCTGCCGCCATTGGACTTTTTCATTGTCAACGTAACATTGCCCTCGATCAGGACGGATCTGCATGCGTCAGCGGATGTGGCGCAGCTCGTAGTATCTGTTTACGCGATGGCGTACGCCGTCACCCTTATCCTTGGCGGTCGCCTCGGTGACATCCATGGGCGTCGTCGCGCATTTGTTGCAGGCATGCTCGGATTCGGGCTGGCATCGACGATCTGTGGGCTCGCAGGCTCGGCCGGTGTGCTGGTCTTGGGCAGGCTGCTGCAAGGCATCTCTGCGGCCGTGATGGCACCGCAGGCACTGGCGTCCATTCATGCGATGTTTCCGGCAAGCGAGAAGAGTCGTGCGCTCAGTCTGTACGGGGCAACATTCGGGCTGGCCGCTGTCGGCGGCCAGCTTCTTGGAGGTGTGCTGGTCTCGGCAGACCTCTGGGGCATGGCGTGGCGCAGCGTCTTCCTCATCAACATTCCCGTCATTGTTCTTGCCGTGCCTGCCGCATTGAGGTTGGTGCGCGAGACCAAGGAAGAACATGCAGGGGGAATGGATTTTCCAGGGGCGGTGTTGCTGGCACTCGGCGTTCTCGCGCTCGTGGTGCCCCTCATTGAAGGACGCGAGCATGGATGGCCCTGGTGGAGTCTGGGATTGCTGGGCCTGAGTCCATCACTCCTCGTCATCTTCTGGCGCTACGAAAAGCATCGGGAACGCTGGGGTGGGACGCCCCTGGTGCCGCCCTCGGTCGTGTCGGCAGCCAATGGGCTGTATCTCGGCCTGGCGGCCGCGGTCCTTTTCTACGCCTTGGCGGCGTTCTTCCTGACCTTCGCGGTGTATCAGCAAGCGGGTCTACACCGCGATGCCTTGGCTGCGGGGCTCGCGATCCTTCCGGTCGGGGTGGGACAGCTGCTGGGGCCGCCGTTGGGCCTGCGGCTCTCGCGATGGTTGGGGTCGAACGCGGCTGCGTTCGGTATGGGGCTGGAGGTGGCGGGCCTGGTATTGACAGCCGGCGCGGTCGTGATCGGCAAGCCGTCTGTTTTTCCTTTGCCCCTGGTGCTTATCGGTGTCGGCCAGGGTATTGCCGTACCCGCGCTGGTGCGGCTGAACATCGATCTGGTGGAGCCCCGCTGGGCGGGCCTCGCGGCCGGCATGGTCAGCGCGGCAATGCAACTTGGCGCCGCACTGTCAGTCGCTTTGGTCGGCGGGGCCTTCTTCACACTGGCGCCCGATGGAGCGGCTGCCGATCGCGTGGAATCAAGCTTTGCGGTCGCATGCCTCCTGATCAGCATCGCTATGACGGCGGCTGCAGTTCTCAGCAGGAGGCTGGCTGGCAGCAAGCTGGACCTGAAGAACGTCGACGCCAGCAAGGCGGCGGCCAAGTGACCCGAGTCCCTCCGGACTGTTTCTCTGCCTCTCCGGCATTAGTCAGATATCGCTTGATCAGAATGGAATGAACGATGAACATCTCTCCAATCGGATGGCTCCACACGCTGGGCAGTCTTCCCGCGATTCCGCTTGCGGTCTACATGCTTGTCAAGCACGGACGAATCGTCCCTGGGACCTCACCTGGGCGTGCCTATTTCTGGTTCATGCTGCTGGGCGTACTTACGGTGTATCCGATCGCGCATCAATCGGTAAGCACCATCATCGCGAGCGTCACCCTCATCCTGCTTCTGTTCGGATATGGCATCGCGCTGGGGCGACCGGCGAAGCGTTTGTGGACATACCTCCAATGTGTCGCGCTCACCATTACGGTGTTTCTCCTGATGGTGCCAACAGTAAGCGAGACGATGCGAAGGCTTCCTGCCGAAGCCCCGCTGGCAACCGGCTTGAAGGATCCGCTCCTGCTGGGCGTCCAAGGCACGCTCCTGCTGGCGCTGATTGTCGGCATCCCATTTCAGCTACGAGCGCTGGTCAAGCGGGGAGGGCGTCACCGAAGAGAAACGCTTCGATGTTGATCGGAGAGGTCAGGCGCCCGCATCAAAAGATGCTATGGCGACGGCGATGCTGGCGTGGGCTGGCGATCAGGGATCGTTATCGAAGGTACTGGCTGCCGGCACGCGTGCTTCATGGTGCACTGGCAGCTTCGCTTACTCCACGCCAGGCTCGGCCCCACCGGTCGGTCGTAAGTTGGAAGCGAACAGCATCATCGCCACCGCAGCAGCCAGCCCGAGCAGCACCGTTCCACCCTGTAGGGCGGCCGAGACCCCGCGAGCGGCAGCGGCCGCACCCGAGCCGCCGGCTTGTGCGGCCGTTGCCAGCGCTGCCATTGCCCCCAGTCCTGCCGAGCTGCCCAGCTGATGGGCAACGTTGACCACGCCCGAGGCGGCACCCGCGTCCTGCCGCGTTGTTCCCACAACGCCAGCGGCGGTGAGGGGCCCGAAGCACAGGCCTTGACCGGCGCCGATCAATACCATCGGAAGTGCGACATCCAGCAGATAGGTTGCGCTGGCATCTACCTGCGACAGCCAGGCCATGCCGGCCACGATCAGCATCAGGCCCGTCAACGTCTGCGCAGCAGGGCCGGCTTTGGGCAGGAGCTTGGAGCCGTAGAGCGCAGAAGCGAAATTGACCAGTGTCATTGGTAGAAAGCCCAAGCCCGCTTCAAGCGCTGAAAATCCCAGAACCGACTGCATGAACTGCGTTGAATAGAAAAAGAAGGTCACCATGCCGCCGAGGAGCAGAAACCTCGCGAGATAGGCGGCCGAGCGGGCCTGGTGGCGGAACAGGTGCAGTGGCATGATCGGCTGTGGCGCACGAGATTCGTGGGTTATGAACAGCACGATCAAGGCAAGCCCGATGACGACGGCAATACGGGAAGGAACGTCCTGCCAGCCGACGTCGCCGAGGTTGACGATGCCCCAGATCAAAGCGCCGAAGCCGGCCGTGGACAGTGCCGCACCGAGCAGGTCGAAGTCGCCTGCATGTCGTTCGGATTCTTCGATGTAACGCGCGCCGGCGAATGCAAGCGCGATTCCTACCGGTACATTGATGAAGAAGCCGACGCGCCAGCTCCAGAGGTCCGCGAGCAACCCCCCCATCACCAACCCGATGCTGGCGCCGATACCGGCCACTGCACCGTACAGCGACGTTGCCCTGCGCCGTTGCGGTCCCTCAGGGAAGTGGATGGCCAGCAGCGCAAGCGAGGAGGGCGCAAGGATGGCCGCCCCGACCCCTTGTACGGCTCGCGCCGCCACCATCCAGTTGGCGCTGGGCGCGAGGCCTACCGCGAGCGATGCGATCGTAAAGACAGCCAGCCCGGTTTGAAACATGCGTCGGCGTCCGAGGATGTCTCCCGCCCGGGCCCCCAGCAACAGGAAGCCGCCGAAGAACAGCGTATATACGCTTTGCACCCAGGCCAACTGTGCCTGCGAGAACTGCAATTCCTCCTGGATACGCGGCAATCCGGTGATCACGATCGACACGTCCAGGATAATAAGTAGATAGCTGGTCAGGATGATGCCCAGTACCGCAGTCTGGTGGGCGAGTAAGGAAGTGGGGGAGGTGTTCATGGATTCCTGCACGGCAAAGCGCACGCTGATGGAGACGACACCCCGATAACGGGGCGCCGTTTCATCGCGCGGGGGAGGGAACTGCTGGACCGGCTAGCGGCCGGTCATCTTCATCGCGGCTTCGGGCAGTCGCTCGCCGCTGATGCGGATGTTGGCGAGCTGGTCAGCTATCCGCTGCAGGTCCGCCTGGTCCAGCGTCAGGTCCAGCGCGCCCAGGTTCTCGTCCAAGCGATGCAGTTTCGTGGTGCCGGGAATCGGCGCGATCCAGGGTTTCTGTGCGAGCAGCCACGCAAGGGCGACCTGGGCCGGCGTCGCGCCCTTGTCCGCCGCCAGCGCCTTGACCACCTCCACCAGCACCATGTTGTCTCGCCGGGCTTCGGCAGAAAAACGTGGAACCGCATTACGGAAATCACCGGGGTCGAACTGCGTCTCCTCGTTGATCTTCCCGGTCAAGAACCCAGCACCCAAGGGGCTGAACGGTACGAATCCGATGCCAAGTTCCTCAAGCGTGGGCAGCAACGACAGCAGTGGCTCCCGCCAGAACAGCGAGAATTCGCTCTGCATCGCGGTCAACGGCTGTACCGCATGGGCGCGGCGGATGGTCTGCACACCTGCCTCGGACAGCCCGAAGTGCTTGACCTTGCCGGCCTGGATGAGGTCCTTGACGGCGCCGGCGACGTCCTCGATCGGCACCGCCGGATCGACCCGATGCTGGTAGAAAAGATCGATGCGGTCAGTGCGCAGCCGCTTCAGGCTCGCCTCGGCGACCGCCTTGATCTGCTCGGGCCGACTGTTGGTACCGCCGCTGCGGGCCCGCGTAACCGGATCCAGATCGAAACCGAATTTGGTGGCGATGACCACCTGGTCGCGCACCGGCTGCAGCGCCTCGCCGACCAGTTCTTCGTTGACGTAGGGCCCATACACTTCGGCTGTATCGAAGTGTGTGACGCCGCGTTCCACGGCACTGCGGATCAGCGCGATCATCTCGTGCTTGTCTGCGGCGGGGCCATAATTCGCGCTCATGCCCATACAGCCGAGGCCGAGGGCCGATACCTGCAGGCCCTGGCCGAGTGTGCGGATTTTCATGGTTCGCTCCAAGTAGTGTTCATGCTGATTTCTGCAACCAGCGGTTGACGGTTTCCATGGTCCTGCGCTCCTGGTCGGCCTCCATCGTGAAGGGGTCCTGGATGCGGGCGCCGGGTGCATGCTCGGCCAGCACGCGCAGGCTGCTGCCGACGCCGAAGCCGCCATGGGTGATGAACGGTATGAGCGTCTTTCCACGCAGGTCGTGCCGCGACAAAAGCGAACGGATGATCGGCGGCGCGGTCTCGCCCCAGATGGGGAAGCCGAGGTACACCGTGTCGTAGTCGGTGATGCCGGGAATCAGGGCGTGCAGGGCGGGCTCTGCGCCCTCGTCGCGTTCGCGGCGGGCCTGTGCGACCGTCTCCAGGTAATCATCCGGGTAAGCAGCGGCAGGCTGGATCTCGAACAGGTCACTGGGCTGGCTGCGATGGATCAGGCCCGCGATGACGCGGGTGTTGCCCGATCGCGAGAAATATGCAACCAGCGTGCGCGCGCCGCTGCGGGGCACGGGGGCTTCAGCGGCGGGGGAGTCGGACGTCGCGGCTGTGCAGCCCAAGGGAAGTGCTGCCATGGCGGCGATGACCGTTCTACGGCCGGCATTGTGCGATGAAGTCGTCATGCAGCCAATCTACGCTCGCCGGACTTCGACTTGTAGTGGCATAATCGGATATCGCTTATATCGGGGCTGCATCAATGGGTGTCGAGAACTACGACCAGTTGGCGATGTTCGCGCTGGTGGCGCGCGAGCGTAGCTTCACCCGTGCAGCCGCGCAGTTGGGCATGTCCCAGCCGGCATTGAGCCGCTCCATGCGCCAACTGGAAGAGCGTCTGGGAGTGCGGCTGCTGTCGCGCACCACGCGCAGTGTTTCCCCCACCGAAGCGGGTGAGCAGCTGCTGCGGGTCATTGCGCCTCGATTTGAAGAGATCGACACTGAGCTGGCCCAGCTCAACGCGTTCCGTGACAAGCCGGCGGGACGCCTGCGCATCACCGCTGGCGAACACGCGGCGATCTCCATCATGCAGCCCGTGCTCGGCCGCCTGTTACCCCAACACCCCGATCTCAACATCGAGGTGATCGTCGATTACGGGCTGACCGACATCGTCGCCGAAGGGTATGACGCCGGCATCCGCCTGGGCGAGCAGGTGGCCAAGGACATGATCGCGATGCGTGTCGGCCCGGAGCTGCGGATGGCGGTGGTGGGCTCGCCTGATTACTTCCGGCGGTATGTCAGGCCGAAGTCGCCGCACGAGCTTACCCAGCACAACTGCATCACGATCCGGCTGCCGACGCATGGGGGAATTTTCGCGTGGGAGTTCGAGAAGAAAGGGCAGGAACTCAAGGTCAGGGTCGAGGGGCAGCTGGTATTCAACAACATCGCCATGCGCCTGTCGGCAGCGCTGGAAGGCCTCGGGTTGGCCTACATGCCCGAGGACCTGGTGCATGCCCACATCGCGTCCGGCGCACTGGTGCGGGTGCTGGCGGACTGGTGCCCTCCGTTCCCGGGTTACCACCTGTACTACCCCAGTCGCCGGCAGTCGTCGCCGGCGTTCACCCTGCTGCGCGATGCCCTGCGGTTCGAAGACTGAGGGGATCGCATGCGGTCGGTTGGCAGCGGTATTACCGGGTTGGCGCCTCGACATCGCTGAAGACCTGCACCGCAGGCGGCAGGCGCTCGCCTTGCACGGTCACCGCTGAAACCGCCGCGTCCAGCGCCTGCAGTTCGCCGCTGCTGAACACCACGTCTGCCGCGCCGATGTTGTCCAACATGTGGGCCATCTGGGTGGTGCCCGGTATCGGCACGATCCACGGCCTGCGCGCCAACAGCCACGCCAATGCGATGCGTGCTGGCGTGGAGTCCTTGCGGTCGGCCCAGGCCTGCAGGACGCGTACCAGGGCGAGGTTGTGGGTGATTTTTTCCGGGGTGAACCGCGTTTCATTGCCGCGGATGTCACCCTGCGCGAAGCGGGTTTTCTCATCAATGGCGCCGGTCAGGAAGCCCACGCCCAACGGACTCCACGGCACGAAGCCGATGCCCAGGTCCTCGCAGATGCCCAGCACCTGGTGCTCCGGTCCGCGCCAGAGCAGCGAGTACTCGCTCTGCACGGCCGTCACCGGCAGCGCGGCATGCGCCCGGCGCAGCGTCTGCGGCCCCATCTCGCAGAGCCCCCAGTGAAGCACTTTGCCTGCGTCCATCAGGTCCTTGATCGCGCCGGCCACATCCTCGATCGGCACCTGGGGATCAACGCGGTGCTGGTACAACAGATCGATACGGTCAGTGCGCAGGCGGGTCAACATGCCGTCCACCGCCTGTTTGATGTGGTCGGGCCGGCTGATCAGGCCCGGCCCTCGCGCACCGGTCTGCAGGTCGATGTTCCAGCCGAATTTCGTGGCGATCACGATCTCGTCGCGGAACGGCGCGACGCCCTCGCCAAGGATCCGCTCGACCTCGTGCGGACCGTAAGCTTCCGCCGCGTCATAGAAGGTCAGGCCGCGATCAAACGCGGTGCGGATGATGTTGTGCATCTCGCTGCGCGACGGCACGGTGGTCTGGTAGGTGCGGCTCATGTTCTGCACGCCAAGCCCCACGGCAGAGACCTCCAGCGCACCCAGTTTCCTGCGCCGGGTGAGTGCAGTAGACGCCGCTGCGGTGCCTCCAACGCGTGCAGCGCGCTGCGCTGCGGCGGCGTGTCCCGCCACCAGTGAGGCGGCCATCGGGGCCGCGGCCAGTGTTGCTGCACCGATCAGCAGCCTGCGACGGTTTGAATCGGTTGGTTGGGTGCTCATCGTGGACTCCAGGTCAGGTTGGTGGGGCGCGCCGGCTTCGACAGGGCGGCGGTGCGGCCATGCGGCGGGTCAGCGCGAAGCGGCGACATGCTGGTCCAGGGCCTCGCGGGCCCGTCCTGCTGCCGCCGCCTCACCCGCGTCCTCCAGCAGTTGCACAACCTGCCGCAGCTGCGCGATGGACAATCCCACGCGGGTGCTGGCTGCCATATGCGAGCGCAACTGGGCCTCCACGCCAGGCATCGCTGCCAGCGCGCCGACGGTGGCCAGTTCACGGCTTTGCCAGTCCAGGTTGTCACGCTCGAAGATGTCACCGAACAGGTGGGCCTGGAGGTACTGGTTGATCACCGGTGCGAACTCCATGACCGGACCTTTGACCGGCGCACCGGAAATGCGGGTCTGGTTGGCCGTGCCGACGGCCAGCAACGCATCGCCAACAGGTACCGCGCGGGTCGGCTCGCGGCCTGGAGCATCTTCGATGCCCTGCTGTCGGCGCGCTTCGACGACCTTCATCAATTCGCCCAGCGCGTTGAGGCTGCGGGGGAAGCCTGCGTAGGCATACAGCTGCACCAGGATTTCCTTCGCCTCACTGAGGGTAAGGCCGGCATCAAGCCCACGATTCAGTGCGATGTCGAGTTGCGGAAGGTTGCCGGTGGCGGCGGCGGCGGTGATGAGGGGAATCGACTGCTTACGTGCAGTAAGAGTCTGCGAGGTCGGCGGGGACACGGTCATGTTCGAGGATTCCGTTGGGTTGTCAATGGCCTGCGCAGATGAGATCAAGCCTCCCGCGGCCAACGCACAGGCAACTGCCATGCACAGCCAACGGGGCCTAGCGGGCGTGGTACTGGTCATCGGTGACGGCCTCCATCCACTGAACGGTTTTCCCTTCCGACACGCCGCCCATTGCCAGGTGGGTCATCGGGCTGTCGGGCGCTGCACCATGCCAGTGCTTCACCCCGGCAGGGCATACCACTACATCGCCGGGATGGATCTCCTGCACGGGCTTTCCCCACTGCTGGGTGAGGCCAGCACCGGCGACTACAACCAGCCGTTGCCCGGCAGGGTGCACGTGCCACGCCGAGCGCGCACCGGGCTCGAAGGTCACGTAGGCTGCGCTTGCCGGGATCTCCTCATCAGCGGCAAACAGCGGATCCACACGCACGTGGCCGGTGAACCGATCCGCCGGGCCGGTCACCGAAGGCCGCGTGCCTTTGCGGATGATCGTCTGCCCGCCGGCCACCTCGGAATCGGCCTGTGCAAAGGGGGCGGCTGCGGCCAGGGCGGTTCCGAGTATCAGTCTGATCACGAGCGCTCTCCGGTGGTTGCGGGCGCCAGAGTGCGTGCGTAGAAGGTCGCCAGCTTGCTGACGGCAGCATTGACGTAGCGGGGCACCCAGTAGGTTTCGATGTGGGTTGCGCCGTCCAGGGTGAACAGCTCCTTGTCTTCGGTACCGGTCGCCTTGGCGAATGCATCCTCGGACATGTACAAGCTGTCGGCCTTGGTGCCGGCAATCATCAACAGCGGCTGGTCGACCAGCGCCATCTGGTCGGTCGCATCCCAGCGCATGAGATCCATCAGGCTGCTGGTGGTGTAGCGGAAGGTGGAGCGCGGGTGCGCATGGGTCTTCCAGTAGTACTCATACCCCTGCCGATAGAGATCGAACGGGAGGGAGGCGATCTGCTCCTCGGAAAGGATGGCGTCACCGGAATAAAGGACTTCGCCGCTTGCGGCCTCCTGCGCGCGCGCGTCAGAGGCCTGCCGCAGCCGATGCTGGATGGTCTGCAACTGCGAATCAGCGTATCCGTTCCGGCGCACGCGCCCTGAGTTGAACATGCTGATGGTGGCCACCGCTCTGAAGCGCTTGTCCGTTGCGGCAGCGGCCAGTGAATAGCCGCCGCCGCCGCACAGGCCGAGCAGGCCCAGTCGCGCGTTATCCACGCCCGGATAGCGCGAGATGAAGTCCGCCATGCCATGGATGTCCTCAATGCGGAAGGCCGGCTTGTCCACGTTGCGCGGTGTTCCGCCACTGCCGCCCTGGTAAGCGGCATCGGCGGTGATGGCGATGTAACCCTGTTCCGCCAGGCGCTGGGCGTACAGTCCGGCAACCTGTTCCTTCACGCCGCCGTTGGGATGGGCCACGACCACCGCAGGGTAGGAGCCAGCTGACGGATATCCCGCCGGGGTGTAGATGTTCGCTGCGATTTCCACCCCGTTGAGCGGGTAGACGACCGGATAGATGTTGACCTGTCCGGCGGCATTGGTGGAAATGGCCCCCTCGTAAGCCAGCGAGTACGGATTGAGGCGGTAGTCTGCAGCTGCGGCGTTGCCTGCCATCAGGCCGGTCATCGCCGCCAGGATCGTGGCGCGCAGGAGGGTTCGGGTCATGGTGTTCCTTTCAGCCAGATTCGCGATCACCGCGGCGGCTTTCACTGAAGCGCGCGGTAGCAGGTCCTAACGCTAACGGCCGCGGACTCATGGCGGAAGGACATGGAACGGATATCAGTCATTCGCCCACGGTATGAATCGCCGCGCATTACTGCCTGCACCTCAGGCAGGCAGGTGCGGGAAGATCTTCTCGATCGTGATCGGGTAGCTGCGTACGCGTGCGCCAGTCGCGTTGTAGACCGCATTGGCAACGGCCGCTGCCACCCCGGATATGCCGAGTTCGCTCACCCCTTTGGCTTTCATGGGTGAGGAGTGCGGATCCAGTTCGTCGATGAAAATCACCTGCTGGTCAATGATGTCCGCATGCACCGGGACCTCGTAACTTGCCAGGTCATGATTGACGAAATAGCCCAGGCGCCGATCCACGGCGAGTGATTCCATCAGTGCGCCGCCCAGGCCCATGGTCATCGCCCCGATGACCTGGCTGCGGGCTGTCTTTGGATTGAGTATGCGGCCTGCCGCGCACACCGCCAGCATCCGCGTAACGCGCAGTTCGCCGGTGAAACGGTTGACGCGTACCTCGCAGAAGTGCGCCCCGAAGGTCTGGTGGGCCAGCCCGCCCCGCGCCGTGTCGAACTCGATGCCGTCCTCGGCAACGAGCTCACGCCCCACGACCAGCTGCTGCAGCGGTATGCGCTTGCCATCATGCAGCAGCTCACCGCCTTGGAACTCACACTCAGCAAGGTCCGCGCCGGCGGCCGCGCACAGCGCCTCTCGAAGTTTCTGGCATGCCGCGAAGGCGCCCGAGGTTGAACTGTTCGCCCCGCGCTGGCCGAGGGAGCCCGACGCCCGGGGAAAACTGGAATCCCCCAGTCGCACATCGACACGCTCAAGGGGCAGTCCAAGCATCTCCGCCGCGGTCTGCCCGATGATCGTATAGCTGCCGGTGCCGATGTCGGTCATGTCCGTTTCAACAATGAGCCTGCCGCCGGCCTGCAGGCGGACGCGCACCGCTGAGTTGGTCACGTTGTTGCCGCGGATGGCACTTGCCAGCCCCAGTCCCACCAGCTCATCCCCATCGCGGACGGAGCCGGGCACGCGCGCGCGGCGGTCCCAGCCGAACCGCTCCGCGCCGATGCGCAGGCAATCGGTGAAACGGCGTGTACTGAATGGCTTGTCCAGCGTCGGGTCTCTGTCCGTATCGTTGCGCAGGCGAAGCTCAAGAGGATCCAGCTGCAGCCTCTCTGCCAGCTCATCCATCGCCACCTCGAAGGCCATCAGGCCAGGCGCTTCGCCGGGCGCGCGCATCGCGTTGCCTTCGGGCAGGTCCAGCCTGGCCAGCCGTGTGCGCAGCAGCCGGTTCGCCCCCGCATACAGGGACGCAGTGGGGATGGTGGAGCGCTCCGCGGGCCCACCGACTAGGTTGCCGGACCAGGTCTCATGACCGATCGCCTGCAGCCGCCCCGCGTTGTCCGCGCCGATCCGCACGCGCTGCCGGGTGGCTGGCCGGTGCGAGGTGTTGTTGAACATCAGGTTGCGTTCCAGGGCGATCTTGACCGGGCGTCCGCAAAGACGCGAGGCCGCCGCCGCCAGCACGGCATCACTGAGGACGCTGGCCTTTCCGCCGAAGCCGCCACCGATGTAGGGCGAGATGATGCGGATGTCGGATTGCGGCGTCCCGAAAATCTTCGACAGGTCACGCATGCCCCACGAAACAATCTGGATCGCCGTCCAGATCGTCAGCTTGCCGTCGTTCCAGGTGGCGACCGTGGCATGCGGCTCCATCATGGCGTGGGACTGGTCCGGTGTTTCGTAGATTTCGTCGACCGTCACGGCACTGGCTGCGAAGGCGGCGTCGAAATCGCCGATGTGCACGTCGGGGCTGTTGGCCGGCGGCTCCTCGGGAAATACCGCGGATGAAAGATCAAAGGCGCCACGCACTCTCTCGTAACGTGCGTGGACAAGATGCGCGGCCGCGCGGGCCTGCTCGAAGGTGCTGGCGACCACCACGGCGATCGCCTGGTGGTAATGCGAAACCGCATCGGAAACCAGCGGCGTCGCGGCATAGAATTCTCCCTTGCCAAGAGGGCCTGCGTTGCGCGCGGTCAGCACGGCGAGAACCCCGGGCGCGGAACGGGCCCTGTCCGTGTTGATGTCCAGCAGGCGCCCGTGGCCGATGGAAGCGCCAACAATCACCCCGTAGAGTTGGCCAGTCGCCACGTCATGCTGTTCGTAAGCGTAGCGTGCCTGGCCGGCGGTCTTGAGCGGGCCGTCAATGCGGTCCAGTGGCTTTCCGACCACGGTCTGCCGATCAATCGGATTCTCGCCTGCGGGTTGGTCAAACTTCACGTTGTTCCTCCTTCCATCGGGAGATGGCGCATCACGTGGTGCGGTTGAGGATAGAAGCGAGAGTGCGCTCGACGAGATCCAGCTTGAAGCGGTTCTGTTCGGTGGCTATCGCCGAGGTTGTCGCTTCAGCGCGGAGTGCGGACATGATCGCGGCAGCGGAATGTCCAGCGTGCCCGCGTGGCGACCAGGGCTTGTGCGATATGCCGCCCACGGCCACGCGCATGGCCGGGCCATCAACGATCGCCGCCACTGACACCAGCGCAAACGCGTAAGACGCGCGGTCGCGCAGTTTCCGGTACACCTGGCGGCCCGCAGGGGGAGGGGGCAGGCGGACCCCGGTGATCAGCTCACCTGGCATCAGCGCCGTCTCCAGGTGCGGTGTGGAGCCGGGTGCGCGATACAGCGCCTCCAGCGTGTGTTGTCCGCTCGAACCGCCTGGCTGCTGTGTTTCCACCACCGCGCCCAAGGCCTGCAGTGCCACGGCCATGTCACTGGGATGGGTGGCAATGCACTCCGTGCTCGCACCCACGACGGCCAGTTGGCGGCTGTAACCGCCAAGGGCTGCGCACCCCGACCCGGGCAGTCGCTTGTTACACGGCTGGTTGGTGTCGTAAAAGTACGGGCAGCGCGTGCGTTGCAACAGGTTTCCGCCGGTCGTGGCCCGGTTTCGCAGCTGGCCCGACGCAGCTGATACCAGGGCCGACGACAACACGCCGTACTCATTGCGCACGCGCGGGTGCGCCGCCAGGTCGGCATTGCGCACCAGTGCGCCGATCCTTATTCCGCCATCCTGCGTCGATTCGACGGTGTCCAGGCCGATGGCATTGATGTCGATCAGGTGGGCAGGAGACTCGATCTGCAGCTTCATCAGGTCAAGCAGGTTCGTACCGCCTGCGATGAAGCGGGCGCCCGGTGTATGGGTTGCTTTCTGGACGGCATCGGCAGGCGAGGTCGCGCGCTCGAAGGTGAACTGCTTCATCTCAGGTCTCCACGCTTTCGAGGATCGCCGCGACGATGTTGGGGTAGGCGCCGCAGCGGCAGAGGTTGCCGCTCATCCGCTCGCGGATCTCAGGTTCCGTCCGCTCAGGCATGGCGGCAGGATCGTCACTGGCGAAGCTGGGAACGCCGCGTTCGATCTCATCCAGGGCGCCGATCGCCGAGCAGATCTGACCCGGCGTGCAGTAACCGCACTGGTAGCCATCATGTTTCACGAACGCCCGCTGCAGCGGGTGAGCCTGCGCTGCCGTACCAATTCCCTCGATGGTGGTGATCGAAGCGCCTTCGAACATGACCGCCAATGTCAGGCAGGAGTTGATCCGTCGACCATCGACGAGGATCGTGCAGGCGCCGCATTGTCCTTGGTCGCAGCCTTTCTTGGTCCCCGTGAGGCGCAGTTGCTCGCGCAGCACATCGAGCAGGCTGCTTCGGTTGTCGACCTGCAGCACGAGGGGGCGTCCGTTGACCTCCAGCGAGACTGTGGATTCGTGGACCGGCAACGCTCTCGAGTGATCTTCCCTGGCGGTCGCATGGGCGGGCAAGGGAGTGAGCGCTGCCACGGCGCCCGCCGTGGTCGTCGCGCCCATTGCCAGCAGCTCTCTTCGGGTCAATCGAACGTCCGTCATGGGCGAGATGCCTCGGGACGGCTTTCCACCACGCAGAAATCAGGACGTGCGTACGCCCGGGCGAGCAGGGTCATGATGCTGGGCCTCTCAGCTGGCAGGAAAGTGCTGGCACCGATTCACTGCACTGATCCTAGCCGAGGCGGTGCTATCTAAAACCGCACGATTCGCGAATGCTCTTATGTGCCCAGTGCATCAATGCGGGATGGAGTCTTCGCCTCGGTGGCGCGTGAGCGCAGCTCGCTCACCAACAAGGCGAATGCCGCCGACGGCTGGTGGCGGCGTGGGTAATAGGTGTTGTAACCGGGAAAGGCAGGGCGCCAGTACGGGTCAGTCGAACAAGTGTGCCCGCCTCGATGAGGCCTGTTACCAGCTCTTCAAGCGCGAAGGCGATCCCAAACGACTGAGCAGTTGCCAGCAGCACGATGCCCATATCGCTGACACCAGCCGATGGTCGATCCGCATTCTAAGGACGGCCCATTTCCTCGAACTCTCGCGTACAGTCCACCAGGTGCGGTCGATCGGGTCATGCAGTGTCTCCGAGAGTCCATGCTTGAGCAGGTAGTCCGGCGGAGCCACCACCGCCGTCAACTGTTCTGGTTGCCACATGCGGCGAGCCAGGCACCGGTAGGACCACGGGGTGGAAATGCCGGAATTCCGCCGCTGGATTAGGAATGTTTATCGGGGGTAGGCGGAGTTTCGCTACTGGCAGAAGCAAGCGTTCCCCGAGCAATGGATCAGGGCTCCAGATCACGACTAAGGTTGACGAGACCACACCGTCGCCCGCGCGTCCCCGTTTGCTAGAGAAAGCCCTTAGTCCAACTATTCCTACTAGTTCCTTAAACATGCGGGAGCAGATACTGCTGATCACCAAGGCAGGAAGCTTCTGCACGGTCAGGACTGACGTTGGCAGACCACCTCCACGTTGACGCCATCTGGGTCCAGCACGTAGGCGGCGTAGTAGTGCGGGTGATACTGCAGCCGTATGCCAGGTGGCCCATTGTCGACACCACCAGCGGCCACCGCCTCACGGTGGAATGCGTCGACGGCTGCCCGGCTGTCGGTCGCGAACGCGATGTGCGTGCCCGTCCCCGGTGCCTCATGGTCGTGAATCCATAGGCATGGATAGCCCTCCTTGCCGAAACCATGGCGGGAGCCGCCGGTGCGAGTGCGCTCGGGGCCAATGGTGATGACGAGGAGGATTTCTAGAGGAGCCAGGGCGGCTTCGTAAAAGCGCCGGGATGTCTCAGCATCGCTGACCGCAAACTCAATGTGATCAAGGATCGTCATGACGTGGATTGCTCCGAGGTAGCTAAGAACGTTTCGAAGGCGAGGCCGGCAAGTTTGGCGACCGAAGTCACTCGGGGCCTGGACAATCCGGCGCGTGCCGAAGCAGACAAGCCCTGCAATGTCGTCACGACGTAATCGGCCAGTTCGCGCGCACGCTGCGGCTCTGACCGGCTGATGTAATGCTCGATGAAGGTGGCAGAGGCGTCCGCGTAGGCACCGGCCAATGCACGCGCCTGCGGATCATCAGCGCGCATCCCTTCGGCCGCCATGCAGCCACGCCGGGATTTCGATCTGGTATAGAGGGCTGCGGCATGCAGCAGGAGGTCGCTGATGGCCTCACCCAGCTGCCGATCAGGCGTCAGGATCCTGTCTGCTGGCAGGTTCGCCTCTTCCACATAAACCGCTAGACATCGCTCGAACAGGCCAGCCTTGTTTCCATAGGCGGCGTACAGACTCGGTGGATTGATGTCGAGCGCGCGGACGAGCTCGGAGATGCCCACCGCGTCATATCCCCGTTCGTGGAAAAGATCTTTTGCGATGAGAACGCCCGCCTCGCGGTCAAAGGGGCGCCGTGATGGCCGCGCCGACGAAGGCGAATCCTTGAAGCGGGTCGATCCTGGAAGTTTCTGGCTCATGGTTTCCTCCGACGTCGGCGTAGCTGCGTGGGTGGCGAAGTGTTGCGAGGACGCAGTGGCATGTTTGCGTCCGTTGCTTTAGTGGTCACTATATTCTAGATTAGTGATCACTACAACGCGGAGCGTGCAATGTACAACTTGAACAATAAAACAGCTGTTGTGACTGGCGGTGGCAGTGGAATCGGCCTGGCGATCGCCAAACGGCTGACGCAGGAGGGGGCCCGGGTGGTCATCACAGGCAGGCGCCAGCAGGTACTGGATGAAGCGCTTGCCACGCTGGGCGAAAACGCGGTCGGGCTGGTCGCCGACGTCAGCAGCGCGTCCAGCCTGGAGGCGCTGTATACCGAGGTGAAACGGCTTTTCGGCGGGATCGACGTGCTGGTGGCCAACGCAGGTGGTGGTGTACATGCACCACTTGGAAAGATCACCGAGGAGCAGATCGACCAGCAGTTCTCGACCAACGTAAAGGGCGTAGTGCTGACGCTGCAGGGTGCGCTGCCCCTGCTTGGCTCCGGATCGAGCGTGGTGATCATCGGGTCGACGTCCTCCATGGATCCGGGCCCTACCATGAGCATCTACGGCGGTACCAAGGCGGCAGTTCGCAACATGGTCCGGAGCTGGACGGCCGAACTCAAAGGGACGGGGATCCGGATCAATATCCTGAGCCCTGGGCCGACCAATACGCCATCGCTGCGCGAAGCTTTCGGAGACGATGCCGAGGCGGGCATGGCGTTTCTGACGGCAAAAAGTCCGCTGGGCCGCATCGGCGAGCCGGAGGAAATCGCGTCGGCCGTCGCGTTCCTGGCAAGTGATGCAGCCAGCTACGTCAATGGCGTAGAGCTGTTTGCTGACGGTGGCGCTTCCCAGAGCTGACCGGGGGCAGGGCTGCACCCGCCGGCTAGGCGAGTGCAGGTCCGCGGACGCTCGCCATGATGCGTGCAGCGTCCCGGGAAGGCGGCAGACCGAACGCGCGTACGTACTCTCGACTGAACTGCGTCGGGCTTTCGTAGCCCACATCAAGCGCGGTCGCGGTCACGCTCTTGCCATGCGCCGTCAACAGCTGGCGTGCCTGCAGCAGGCGCAGCTGCTTCTGGTACTGAAGCGGACTCAGTGCGGTGGCGGACTTGAAGTGACGGTGGAAGGCCGACTCGCTCATTGCCACCTGTTCGGCCAAGGCGGCGATTCGAAGCGGTTTGGCGTAGTCGCTACGGATGCGCTGGATCGCGCTGCTGATACGCGCCAGCGCCGAATCCGGCGTGGCCAACTGTCGCAGCATGCATCCGTGTGGTCCCTGCAGCACGCGGTACAGGATCTCGCGCTCGTAGGCCGGGGCCAGTGCAGGTATCTCGCCGGGGCGTTCCATCAGGCGCAGCATGCGCACCCACGCATCCATCAGCTCCGGGGTGACGGCAGCGACGTTGAAGGCCTCGGTCTGGGTGGAGGGCTCGCCGCGCCCGGTGGCGGCATCGGTGGTGTCGCACAGCAGCGCTGCGAGGATGCTCGGGTCCAGCGTGAGGCTCACCGCCAGGTACGGTTCGCCGCTGCTGGCCGGGTGCACGGCACCCACCGCCGGTAGGTCCACGGACATGATGAAATAAGTGGCGGGGTCGTAGTGGAGCGTCTTCTCACCCACCGTCATGGATTTGGTGCCCTGCAGGATCAGGTTGATCATCGGCTCGTATACGGCCGCCAAGGCATGCTCCGGGATCTCCCCCTGCACCATGGCCACACGGGGAATACCCGTATCAGTGCGGCGATTTTCGGCATGCGCCGCGAGCCGGCGCAGTTCATCCAGTGCGTTTTCCATGGCCACATTGGACACCCACCGGAGCGGGCTGGCAAGGCGAGGAGCAGGAATAGGCAGGAAATAGCGAGGATCAGGGCGGCGCTCCACGGCCAGCGAGCCTAGCCTGTGGATCACCCTTCACTGCACAGGAGTACCTGCATGAAAAATGTACTGATCACCGGCGGCAGCCGTGGCATTGGTGCCAGCGCCGCATTGCACTGTGCGCAGCGCGGCATGGGCGTCATCCTCACCTACAACGCCCAGCCCCATGCTGCCCAGCAGGTAGTGGAGCGCATCCAGGCAGAAGGCGGCACGGCAGTGGCCCTGCAGCTGGATGTGGCCAACACCGGCAGCTTTGCGGCATTCGCCGCGATGGTGAACGACACCTTGCAGGGCACCTGGGGCGCCTCCGCGCTGTGTGGCCTGGTGAACAACGCCGGGTTCGGGCTGTTCAATCCGATCGAGACCGTGACCGAGGAGCAGTTCGACGGTCTGTTCAACGTGCACCTGAAGGGGCCGTTCTTCCTCACGCGGGCACTGCTGCCGCTGCTGAGTACTGGCGCGAGCATCGTCAACGTCACCAGTGCCACCACGCGCGTGGCCACCGCCGGGGTGGCGCCATACGCCGCCTTCAAAGGTGGGCTGGAGGTGCTCACCCGCTACATGGCCAAGGAGTTCGGCGAGCGCCGCATCCGCGTGAACGCCGTCGCACCCGGGGCGATCCGTACCGAACTGGGTGGCGGCCTCAACGATGAGTTCGAAGCCCTGCTGGCCGCGCAGACGGCACTGGGCCGGGTAGGTGAGCCGGACGACGTGGGCCGCGTCATTGCCGGGCTGCTCGGTGATGAGCAGGCCTGGGTCAATGCGCAGACCATTGAAGTGGCAGGCGGCTACAACATCTAGTTCGCAACGGGAGTACGACATGCTCGACCACATTTTCCTCACAGTCACCGACACCACCCGCTCGGTTGCGTTCTACACGGCCGCGCTGGCCCCGCTGGGCATCGTCAACCGGCTCGACTACGACGGCCGGCAGGGCCCACCCGGCCACCCGGACCTGAAGGGTTTCGGCGCAGGCGGCCGGGTCTTCTTCTGGCTGCGGCAGGGCGTGGCGGCGGCGCAGGCGGCACATGTTGGTTTCGTGGCAGAGTCCAGGGCGATGGTCGATGCAGCGCACGCCGCCGCGATGGCCGCTGGCGCCAGCGAAATCCATCCGCCCGGCCCGCAGCTGCACTACGACCCGCGCTACTACGCCGCGCAGGTGCGCGATCCGGATGGCTACAGCCTGGAGTTCGTTTACAAGAGCTGGCAGCACGGCCATGAATGACGCAGCCGCGACGCACCCCGTGCAGGCCACGGTAGTGGCCTTCATCAGCGCAACGAACGCCTTCGATATCGAGCGGGCCCTCGCGTTGTTCAGCACGACGGCCGTGATCGATGACCCGTCCACCGGATGCACCTTCAACAAGCCCGCCGGTGTGCGGGACTATCTGGAAAAGTACTTCGTGGGTTACCACACGGTTACCCGGCTGCTGTCGCTGGAAGGTCTTGGCGATGCACGTGCACGGGCCCGGGTCGATTTCACTGGCGATTTCGGTCACGAGATCGGATTGCTTCTGGTGGCCGTGGATTCCGCAGGCCGCATCTCCCGCATTGACGCCGCCCTCGAATAGGGTGGCGAGGAACACACCATGAAAACATTGATGATCTACGGTGCATCCGGCTACACCGGGCGCATGGCTGCCGCGCACGCGAAGGAAGCTGGGCTGAGGCTGGTATTGGCGGGGCGCGACGAAGCGCCGCTGCAGGCACTGGCCACGCGCCTTGGCGTGGAGTACCGCGTGTTCGCGCTGGATAACGCTGGCGATGTGGACAACGGGTTGCAGGAGATCGCGGTGCTGCTCAACTGCGCTGGGCCGTTCGCGCATACCGCAGAGGCGCTGATGGAGGCTTGCCTGCGTACCGGTGTCCACTACCTGGATATTGCAGCCGAACTGGACAGCTACCAGCTGGCCGAGCGCCATGACCTGAGCGCCACTGAGGCGGGGGTAATGCTGATGCCGGGTAGCGGGGGTAGCGTGGCGATGCTTGGCAGCCTGGCCGCACGTGCCGTTGAGCGTGTGCCGTCACCGCTGTCCATCCGTATCGCGTTGCATGTGGCGGGGTCGATGTCGCGCGGATCGGCGCTCAGTGCCAGCCAGCACGTAACGGCCACGTGCCTGATGCGAAAGGATGATGTGCTCACGGCGCATGCGCCGGACGTGCTGCAGGACCTCGATTTCGGCAATGGGCTGGTGAGTTGTTTCCCGGTGACGCTGCCTGACCTGATCACCATCGCCAGGCAGACCGGGGTTGGCGATATCGAAACCTACGTGCATGTGTCTGGCAGCGCGTTCCCCGAAGGCGGCATCGATGCACTGCCGGATGGACCCACCGCGCAGGAGCGCGCCGACAACCGGTACCAGGCAGCGGTAGAGGTGGTAGGCGCCGACGGTGCCATCACCCGCGCGGTGCTGGATACCGTGAACGGCTACAGCTTCACGCCCCTGGCCGCGGTCGTGGCTGCGCGCCGTGTGCTGGCAGGGGAAGCGCGCCCAGGCTTCCAGACGCCTGTAGGTGTATTCGGCAGCGGCTTCGCAGAGACCATCGCCGACACCCGTATCACCTTCATTGACCCAACCACCCCCACGCCTCGCTAAGGAATCCACCCCATGTCATTGCCCCTCAACGCTTCCGATACTCTTCGCGATACACATGCCGTGGTCGACACGCTGTACCGCTTCGCCGCAGGTATCGATCTGCGCGACCGCAAGCTGCTCTCGTCGGCCTTTACAGAGGACGCCATCTCCGACTTCCGCCCCGCCGGCGCAAAGGCGGGCTTCGAGTACCCGGTGCTGCAGGGGCGGGAAACCATCGTCGAGGCGCTGTCCACTTCGCTCAACGGGCTCGATACCTCCCACTCGTTCAGCAACCCGAGGGTGGCGGTGGACGGTGATACGGCCCGGGTGGATGTGTTGGTCGAAGCGCAGCACGTATCGAGGGTCGACGGCACACGCCAGTATCTGATGAAGAACCGCTATGACGTTTTCTTGGCCCGCCGCGACGCGGGGTGGGAGATCAAGCATGTGATAGTGGACAACGTCTGGAGGACCGGTGATCCGGGCGTGCTCGCCGGAATCTGAGCGGAGTGGGTGGTCAGTGGTCCGCTTCTGGCCGAAAGCGGACCTTGGCCCACCGGATAGGACAGGGGAGCCGCTATCCAGTTTTAGGATTAGGGATATTTATCGAGGGTAGGCAAAGCTTCTCTTGTCGCCTCCAACAGCAAAAGTCTTGGTGAGGACCGCGACACTGGTTTTCCGGATCGGCTCTAGGGCCCTCACTCAAATCCTTCATCTCGCTCACGCCCCGTGCGTCCCAGCATCTGGTTCCACCATTCGATGCGCTCTCGCAGGTCCCGGACAGCTTGATCTCGCTGGATTGCCTCTGGGGATCCAGAGGCTGTCGGCAAATTTTTGAGAAGCTCGATGCCTGCATTTAAGTTGGGAAGGTCTTCGCTGGAAGTGGTCGCCCGCATGCAGCGACCCAAGACGGCTTGGATGAAGACACCTTTGTCGGGTGCGAGTGCATGCAGCCGTGCCACCGCAGAAGGCGCTCCCTCGACGGGCAAGTCTAGTGGGCAGATCCGAGATGCGAATGCGATCCGTTTGGGAGGATCCCCGGCACACCATTCGACCAAGGTATCTGGTGCCATCACCGGCCCGGGCAAACCCAGGTGATCCGTATGCCAGGCGCCCAGCACCATGTCGTCCACCCGGTGCCGCTGCTCTATCGAGCGCCTTTGGTTGAGAACGCTCAGCGTTTCCACCGGGTAGCGCTGTAGGATCGGCGCCAAGTAGTTGCCGCTATCGCTTGGCACATAGCCCGAGCTTTCTCTGCGGTAGTCTTCGACACGTTTGAGCAAGGGACGAACGTCCCTGAAGGATAGGGAATGCCTTACTCCGAATGCGAGGATCTGAGATATTTCGTGATCCAAGCGCTCACCAAATTCGCGGATGTGCGGCCACTCTGCCCGCACCATGAAGTCTCGGCAGAACGTCGCCAGAGCGTCTTTCCACTCCGGCTCGCGATCGCTAGCTGCATACACGACATATGACAGAGCATCGATTGCGGAATAGTTTCCTTCCGGGCCCTTAGTAGTTAAGGCATTGAGAACGGAGGCGATGTTGACGAGATCGAGGGTCTTCAGCGAGGGGCCGAGGAACTGGTAAGACAGAATGGGAGCGAGATCGGCGTCAATTGATGCGACCAGCCGGGTCGCTCCCGTAGCGTCCAATGGCACCTGCAGCTGCAGAGTCGGGAACCACGGGCCCAAGATCGGATCATTAAGTGCTTCATCTAGAAGGCGTGATGCCAACGCTGGATCGCGCTCGTGCCAACCTCGAAACAAGCCACCGACGAAAGTCAGATTGCACGACTTCCGTTCGCTTGCGGCTTGGACCACCGTGCGCACCATATCGATGAGTGGCTTGGTATCGGCAAAGGCGATAGCCACTCCTTGACCGATGGAATGCGCCTGACCGTAAATTTCGCCTTCCAACAGTCGGGGGAGGATGTCCTGTAGGAGTGCGGGTTCACCCGCCAACTCTCGGCCCAGGGCCAGACCATTCGCTGTCATTCGCTCATAGACATCGTCGCCATCTTCGCGAAGCTTGGCGTAGTCATAAGGGTCTCGCATTGCAATTGCTGCCAGGACTTGCGCACGCAGCCCCTGGGGGCTCACGAGTTGCTCAAACGCCTCTGCTCGCGTGCGCGGGTCTCCGCGCAGCTCCTTGTCGCGTAGCAGCTGCCTGACTGCATGTAAGCTCGGAAGCCAGCCGTCGATGCGGATGAACTCGGGCGCGAGGCGTTCTAGATGCTGTAGAAGCAACGGATCGTAGACAAATCCTGCAACTGTCTTGGCCAAGGCGGCGCGCATGGTCTTGCCGCTCTGGTTGTTTTGCAGCGCCATCGGTTCGGCAATGGCGAGGAAGGTTTCATACCATTGGCGATGCTCGGCTCCGTTCTTCGCCCGCCATCCTTGCGTGCGTGTCCGTGCCCCGAACTGAAACGTGCCATGTCTGCGGAAGCCGCGCACCTTGAGCGTCTCGGCCAGCAATGCAACACCGATCTCGTATTCGGTTCCATTGCCGGATGCCAGCAATCGCTTGATATGAGGTGCGCGTTGGGAGGCATGGGCTAGCGTGCCGGAGCCATACGCTTGAAACAACGCGATCAGGTATTCAGGCTGTCGCTCGCGGTGGCTCCGGTTGGCCGCTTGCTTGAGCCCCAGTTTGATCAGCACATCAATACAGCGATCGAAGTTGAGTGCCTCATAGGCGAGGGAACTAGTGATGTTGGCCAACTTCTCGATCCGGAACTCGTCCAGATCATCGGCTTTCTTAGAGGAAACAGATCGCTCGACCGCATCCAAGGTGGCCACCTGATTAACTGGAGAAAGGCGCTGGAATATATGGAAGCTGTGGTCGGACAACGAGGCTGGCGCTCCAATTGGACCGTCTGATGCCATCCAGCGAGCGACTAGGGATTGGGCTGCCTTCGATCCATGCAAGAAGCTTAGGCGGTGTGCAAACGAGGAACGCACACGCTCTGGCGAATTGGTGAACAGTCGATCCTCGACCTCCGGTGCGAGCTGTTCTTCCAGGGCCTGCGCGGCCATACGGTTTGAAACTGCATGGGGCAGCAATGCGCGCCATTTCCCACGTTCCTGCAGCAAACCCCGTCGCTTGAGGTCGAGCATGTTGCGCCGGAAATCGGCGACCGTGGTGCCTGCGAACGCCGCCAGGATCGCCATCTCGGAGGTGGACGACACATCCTCACCATCGAACGAATAGATCAGGCTCGCAGCCTTGGCACAGCGCAATAATTCGTCGCCGGCGCCCTGGGATTGCTCGAACAGGCGCCGGAACAGCTCACCATCTTTCAGTGAAGACAAGTCATCGGTGTATTTGGAAGTGGAAGCCAGCGCGAAGGCGAGGCGAGAGTTGCCGTCACTTGCGGCAATGACGGTGTGCACATCGTTCAACGAAAGATGCCGATAGCGTGCACGCAAGAGCACCGACATCGTTTCGTCAGATGCGCCCTCTAAACGATAAAACACCGTGTCCTCGGGGAGGTCGTCCTGGATGTCATATTCAATAGTCAGCAGGCCAAGCGTCTTGGCGGACTTTGCCTTGCGCTCGACGAGGGCCGCATGCGATTTCTGCCCGCAGTTGTCCACGATCAAGATCGACGGAGCGCTGGATCCCGTAAACGCCTCGATCATGGCTTCTGGGGACGGATTAGGGCCGTTCGAGATATCGGTATAGATCGCCCAGTCCTGGGAAAGGGCAGGCATGTCGGTTTGGATGCGAGGATCGAACAGGGCCTGTGCTAGTCGGGTTTTGCCCACACCAGACAACCCAATCAAGCGCACCGTGCCGCCCGCCGACAAGTCGCGCCGGATCGCCTCAATGGCTTGGAGATCAGTCATTCCATCGGTAGCACCCGGCCCGAAAACCCGCGGCTCCGTGCCTACAACGAACTCGGCATCCTGGTCCGTTTCCTTGTAAGCCCAGGGACCATAACCCTTCCATCCCCGAATAGGCTTTCCGATGCGCTCGCGCACCCAGATGGCAAGTGGGGGAAACTCCTCGACCCAATCGGCGATTTGTCGCGCGCCGAGGAAGTCGACCTTGATCTTGCCCGCCAAGCCGTGCTTATCGAGCACCTTTTCCATGGCAGCCACGCGATCGGCCCGCCTCGGATCAGCGGGATCGTCGCGGGTGGAGGCGATCACATACATGCCGCCATCCGTTGCCAGCGAAGCAATCGCAGGACGGATGGCCCCCTTGGGCGCTATCTCTGGCCCGATCTTGTGGGGTTCAAAGACTTCGGCTTTGACCTGGACGATGGCCACGCTGCGGCTTAGGGGGCCGCTTAGGTCTGTGGCTGGTTGGCAGTCGACCCGAACATCGACCCCGCCATCACTGGCCCGTTGGTTCCCCGCCCAGAACACGGCAGCAGGGTCGAGGCCTGCTCGTTGAACATGGGAGCGGCATAGACGAGCTAACAGCTCCCTAGCCTGCGCGTCGTCCAAGGCGCGGATGTGGTCGGTCTGGATATCGAAGAGGGGGTGCATCGAGCGATTGTCGCAAAGCCCAGTCCTTTGGGCGACCGCAGCGACTTGGTCGATGTCTGAGTGCCTCCTACGTCGTCTAATAGGCCACCGGACAGGAATTCTGAACCTGCCCCCTAAGAACGGACGCCAAGAAGCAGCGGGTCACGCGGCTGGCTTCAGTGTCTTGGCATAGTCGTTGGGGGACAGGTTCAAGGTGCCCGCTCTATAGCCTTCGCCCATCGGCACAAGCTACGTTCCGCTCCTCAATATTTTCGATTTGAGGGGTTCGACTCCCATCACCCGCTCCAACAAGCCTTAATGGCGGCGCCCTTCAGTCTTCAAGCAGTCGAGCAGCGGGGTTAGCTGTGGCTCCGCCGGTCTGAAAATACCCCACGACACTCGACACCGACCTATGCTCGGTCAACTGCATGATCGCCGGCAGCGACACGCCTTGGCGACTGGCCTCGGTCACAAACCCAGACCGCAAGCTGTGCCCGCCAAAATCTCCCTCCAGCCCGGCCAAACGCGCCCGCCGCTGTACGATCTCGCCTACCGCGGCCGGAGACAGGGCGGGGCCGACGCGCTGCTTCCACAGCCGTCGGAAGATCGCCCCTTCGGTGATCCCGGCTGCGTCCAGCCAGTCCTGCAGCGCGAGGGCGGCCCGATCGAGCACCGGCTTGTCCGGGGTCGAGCTCGCGGTGACGCCGGCCTGCTGGGTCTTGCTGTGCTCCAGGCGGTAGATGTAGCCCGACTCGCCGATCCGGCGCAGGTCGCGCAAGTCAGCGGCGGCGATCTCACTGCGCCGGCGCCCACCGCTGGCAAACCCGAAGCAGAGTAGGGCGCGATCCCGTATTCCTTCAAGGCTGTCGTCGCAGGTGGCCAACAGGGCTTCCAGCTCGGGCAGGGTGATCGCGGTCTTCTTGCGCGGCCGCTCGCCGCGTTTGACTGCGGCTCGGGCGGCGCGGCTGAGCACGGTGCGGATCGCTGGCTGTTCGCAGGGATTGGTCGCCTGTTTGAGCCTGTGCGCGGTGGACAGCACGGCGACCCGATGCCGCACGGTGGCCAAGGTCCAGGGCCCAAGCTTGGCCTTCAGGCCGGCCGCCACCAAGGCCTGGTCCACGATCGGCGGCAGCTCCCACGCCAGCTCACCCTCAGTCGAGCGGCGCTGCACGTGGTCGACCACAAACTGCAGCACGGTGGCTTCGGGCACCGGCAATGCGAGCTCGATGCCGTAGCGCGCCGCATGCCAGCCGGCCCAGTAGCGCAGGGCACTGGTGTAGCTGCGGGTGGTGTTCTCGGCCGCTGCTTCGGCCAGCAGCTCGCGCACCGCGTCCGCCGCCTGTTGCGCCAGCTGTTCGGGCAGTACCAGCTGGTGGACGGTCTGGACGAGGGCGGCACTAGTGGAATTATCATTCATAGTATGTAATGTGCGCTACGAATAAGTAGGCGTAGCCACGATAATCATCACTTATCACTAGTACGGAATCAACGGGGCAGGGCGCCCGCACAGGAGACTATTCAATGGCTCGCGGCATCACGGAACTAGACGTGCACGGCGCCGCTGACGCGCTAGTCGCAAAGGGTGAGCGCCCGACAGTGGAGCGCGTTCGGGCCCATCTGGGTACGGGCTCCCCCAACACGGTTACCCGCTTGCTTGAGACTTGGTGGCTAAGCCTTGGAAGTCGGTTGCATCCTGAGAAGCCAAGCGTGAAAGACGCTCCGGCTGTGGTGGGGAAGCTTGCTGGGCAATGGTGGGCGTTGGCGCTAGAACATGCGCGTGATGCCGTCCTTGCTGAGTTCTCCGAGGTGCGCCAGGAGCTTACACTCAAACAAGAGGAACTTCTTGTCCGGGCCCAAGCACTCGCAGGTGAGATGAGCGCTGTCCATGCGAAGTCGGAGGCGGCCCTTGTCGCCGAACGCCTAGCCTGCGCCCGGGTCACGGAATTGCAGCGCTTGGTCGATCAGCTTCAGCTGCAGGCTGCGGAACTCGCTGGGCAGCGAACTTCCGCTATTCAGCGACTTGAGCAAGTGGAGACCTCACGGCAGGTTCTCTACGACAGGCTGCAAGAGACCGAGGAATCGGCGAGATCCGAGCGCGAGACCCTGGCTGAGCACGTCAGATCTGTCGAAAATCGAGCGCTGGGTGATCTCGATCGCGCTAGACAAGAGGCCAAGACATTGCAGACGAAGCTTGCCAGCGCAGTAAAAAGGAATGCGTCGATTGAAACAGAGATGCGGCACAGCCTTGAAAAGGCGCGCTCAGCCACCGCGGCGGCAATACAGATGGCGGACAAGCAGCGTGGCAGATGTGAAGCTCTAGAAGATCAGCTGGCCAAGCTCCAGAACTTACCAGCGGATCTAGAGGCTGCGCTTAGGCGAAGCCAGGTGACTCCTGATCTACGGAAGACAAGCACCCAAAAGCGGGCTAAGAAGAGCTCATCCAAGGCCACGAAATAGGAGTGCCGGCTTGCTTGGCGCTCATCGAAGGACATCAAATAGGACCAACGACAAGCCGCCAAGTCTTGGAAGTAAGAAGAAGCCGTGATGGTGCGGGGCGATGACACGATATCGGATCACGACACGATTAAGGGAAATCGCCAATAAGCCCGACCTCGCCAGCAAGAGCCTTTGAGTCGGCTAGCTTATTGATTTTGCAGAGCACATTCCTTAGGGGATGACATCATTAAGGGGCATGTCATGGTTAAGGAGCAGATGACATCGGTAGGGTGCTGCGGACAAAAGCTGTTTCATCCGATGAGAGAGCAGCGCGACGCAATAACATAATATACATTATGCGAAAAGCTGGTACTTTTGCTGGTGTTGCGCGCAAGGTCCTTGGCTAGACCTTGTTACCGCAACACCGAGCTGATCAATGGTACAAAAGCCACGGTTCATGCAGCGAGGAACTCGCCATGCTTCAGCAGCTTGCCGACAATCATGTGCCCGGGCTACTCCAGGGGCCGCTGCTCGTCGACGGCAAGCATGGACTTCCTAGGTACTGGGTCGCCGTTTGGACACTCATGGATGGATCCCACCTCGCCAAGTCCAGCCTAATCAAGAAGCTCCGGTACATCGAGAGCCTTTATGCTCACGCCGATAGGCTGTTCGGATCCAGCTCCCTGGACGACGCATTGGGTTCGGTGGACGATGCTCTGCTCTCGGAAATTCTCGAATCTTGGTTTGTTTCAATCAAGAACCAACCCATCGTGGGGCCATCCGACGAAGCGCGATGGAGAACTGGGCTTTCCTTTGTAGAATCGATTGTCACAAGACTATCAAAGGTTGCCCTTCCGTTGGATCGTCTGCATCAGATGGATGCGAGACTGCACCGATTGTCTCATCTCTACGGGCAGCTGCACGTTCGGAGGGGCCGACGCGCGGCTCATGTGCGATCACTTCCGGCGAGCGTAGTTGAGGCCCTTTACGTGATCCTTGAGCCGTCATCAACTTCTAATCCATTTCCTCGCCAGCGGACGCGGTGGCTTGCCTTCTTGGCTTTCCTGCTGATGCTTCATCAAGGACTGCGCCGAGGAGAAATCCTCCTGCTCACTGCAGACGCAATCAAAGGCAGCTTTGATGAGAGACAGGGCCGTTTTCGTAGCTGGTTGAACGTCCAGGAAAGCAAGTACTCCAACGACGATGATCCGCGTTACTCAGCGCCAAGTATCAAGTCAGCCAGTTCAATACGTCAGCTTCCCGTGAGCGATACCATCTCATCGTTGGTCCAGGTTTACGTAGAGAACTACCGAGGTAGACCCAATCACGCCTTTCTACTAAGTACGCAGCTGGGAAGCCCGTTGTCCACCGAATCACTGACAAAGATGTTTGCGAAGGTATCCGCAAAGCTTCCGTCTTCTGTCATTCAGGAGCTTAGAGATCGAAATGGCAGAAGTAGCGTCACCCCGCATGATCTGAGGCACACGTGTGCTGTCATGCGGCTTAATCAGCTGTTGGTCCAAGGTGATCCTATGGATGAAGCACTGCAGAAGCTGCGATCGTTCTTCGGGTGGTCTCGGGAGTCGCAAATGCCGATTCACTACGCTCGAGCTGTTTTCGAGGATCGCTTGTCGTCTGTCTGGAACGCGGCGTTCGATGAAAGAGTTGAGGTTCTGAGGGCACTTAACGTCTAAGGATAGAGGGGATGATCGAATGGATCTTTTTCGTGAGCAGCTTCCATCTTCCGATTCAAAAATAATTCGTGATGTCGTTGCGAAGCTCCCTGCACTTCCGTCGCTGGTCCGGTACCACGACGACTTTGACGACACCCAGCGATCGATAAGGAATCTTGCGGAGTGCAGCAAGGTCGATATCCATTACAACGGACGCGCCATTTCCCTATCCTTCGAGCACAGCTCTGAAGACTTCGCAACCCTGATGAAGCATGTCCTCGTGCTTATGCTTGGGAAAGATCTTGGGCCCGGTACCGCCCTGGACTACTTGTCCTCAGGGAAAAAAATCGACGCGGAAATGGTCTCCAGGCTACTAGCGGCAGGCCCCCTCGGCATTTCCTCCGTTTGGGTTCCCTTCCTTGCCTTGAATCATCCGCGGCACACGTACAACTGCGCTAAGGCAACTTTGCATCTCCTCGCGAAGTATCGAGTCAACGGATGGTCAGAGATATACGAGGATGTTCTGGCTGCCCTGCCCTTGCCGTTCTATGACAAGTATGCAGTTGTAAGGTCGGGAGATGCCTTCCTTTCCGTTGACGCAGAGGCCGCGATCGTCCGCTTCTTGGATGAGGTGGCAGATGAGTGTAGTTCAAGGCCGCTCGCTGAGGAGGTGTTGCAGGATGCCGCCATGCTTCTTTGCGCGTACCAGTTCGGAATGCGACCGGTGCAGATTGCCATGCTCACTTTTCGAGATGTGCGGATAAGGCTTGATCGAACTGAACGACCCGGCTCAGTTCACCTAACGTTCCGAATGGTCAAGCAGAGAGGGAAATCAGCAGTAAGGTCGCTGCTGCGCCGCGTGAAGCTTGAGTGGGTCCCGATCTTCGCTTCACTAAGGGACCAGGCGCATTCTCGAGGAATCGACCCCGGGCAAAGGGTGTTCGGAGTGCAGTCTTCGCACGAGGCGGGGCGTCGTATTGCGCTCGTCCTGCGTAGGCTAATCGGCGGCTCGGAGACTGCTTATGCACTGCGTCATACCGCTGCGCAGAGGCTGGTTGACGCCGGCGCAAGTCATGAGGAGCTCGCCGAGTTCCTTGGGCATACTGACTCGACCACTGCCCTGGTCTATTACGAGACGTCATCAAATCAGGCTGAGCGGGTCAACCGAGCGCTGGGGATATCGGACATTTATCAGCGTGTAGCTCGAATAGCGCACAGCAGATTCATTGCGCCAGAGGATCTCGCGCAACTGAAGGGGGATCAGCAGATTGCAGGAGTTCCACACGGAGTTGTCATCGCCGGAATTGGTGGCTGCGCATCTGGGCAGCCGGCCTGCCCCTTCAATCCAATCATGTCTTGCTATGGATGCAGAAAGTTCATGCCTGTTCAGGACATTGGTATGCATTCAAAGGTCCTAGCCGACCTGCGCGGCATTGTGAGGTTCTTCCACAGTTCGTCGCGCAGCGACTCGGTGTCGCCCGCATATCTACAGCTGGAGCGAACAATTGCTGAAGTGCAAGCAGTTGTCGTGGAACTGAAAGGTACGGCATCGTGAACACACATTTCAAAGCATTTGTTCAGCTCGGAAAAGAACTGGCTACAGCTAACTCGATAGTCTGGGAGATTCCGCTGGATATAAATGGGTCGGCGCTTAAAGGGCATGAGTGGGACATTACTGCGCTTTCTGGAGGTGTTGCTCCCAAGCACCGTCTGCGTCACCTTGGATCAGAGCCATCGGTGCTTGACGCGATCAACTCAACTCGTCTCTCAAGCGGCCTGCCTGCCCGGACGCCCGGCGCATTCTCCCATGCGTGGCAGGATCTTATCAAAGCGACCGTGATGGAGCAGGTCTTTGTACGCAGAAATTCTTCTGGTCACGTCGCCAACAATGTAGTGCGCCCATTACGAGTTCTTGCGACCATTGCTTCTGAGTCCGAACCGTGGCGCATTTCGACTGACGACATCGCTCTCGCCGTGAACGTGGGAAACATGCTTCAAGCATCGGGCAAGCTAGGGGATCTCATCGCCGGGCTGATCAGGGTTGTATTCGATGGAAACCACTTGGCCGACTCGGGGCCGCTCTACCCTACCCTGTCTACCAAACGACTACAGCCGCGCCTAGATCGACGCGCGGGCTACCTAAAATCGCAAACAGAAATTAGGGAGAGTTTGGAAGATCGAAAGCGCGCGGAACTGCTGCCTGAACGCCGTGCTTTCTGGGAGCTGGTGAGGATCATCATGACCGAACAGCCTCTGAGCTTCATGGATGAGCTGCGCTTCGCAGCCATCCGTATCATGATCCTGACCGGATTCAGAATAGGTGAGGCCACTCTGCTGCCTGCAGAGTGGCGCACAGATCGTCACTATTGCGACTCAACGAAGCAGCCTGCGGGGCAGTCTGGAGGCTTCTCGAAGGCGTTGATGATCCGTCATTTTGCGGAAAAGCAGCAAGCCAAAGGTGGTGGGAGCTCGATTCTGATTGATAGGACTCACTACGTCCCGGAGATGTTTGAGGAGATTGTTTCGGGCACCTTAAATAGGGCTGAGGCTATCACGGCACCGTTGCGGAGAACCCTGCAGAAGCAGACTGAAACGGGCCGAGTGTTTCCTCACCATCAGCCAGGAGACTTGGTTCCGATAACTCAGATCTATACGAATCTTACGGGAAACGCATTCTGGGTTGATATGGCCGAGGATCGAAAGCGAGAGTGGATAAAGCGATGCCGTGAAAATTACTCAATCGAGTGCTTTGATGAACTGCAGAACACGCAGATGCACATGAGCACCCAATTGCAGGCGGAAGCGACGGCAGCTTTTCGCATGTTCTTCCGACGAATCGCTGCGATTGATAGCAGGGAGCACGGGGCCCTGGCCCTCAGGAACTCCAGTGGCGAGGCGGTGGCGCTAGGTAGTAGGCGGGATCTCCAATCTTTCTTCATCAGGGTCGAGGACGCCGAAAGATATGTGCGCGCGGCAACTGCATCCAAGATTTCAGATACAGAGTATTTCGATTTGGCAGATCGTCGCTTTGCATCATGGGAATTCCTGTTCCTCCACCCAAAGCGATCCCTGAGCGAGGAAAGGAATAGCGGAATCTGTGACATAGGCCGGTATGTCGCAGTTGGCCGACCAGATGCGACCATGATCAACATGTCCCTTGGTGAACAAAAGACTGGTGAGACCCTGTTCATGCGCTATGGTCAGTCCGACGAGGATCGGAGTGCGACCCTAACGTCACATGCGCTCCGCCATCTTCAGAACACGGAGCTATTTCGTCTAGGTGTTGCGGATACCATCATCTCAAAGCGCTTTAATCGTAGAAGTACAGCTCAGAGCTATGAGTACGATCATCGCAGCCTTGCAGAAGAGCTAGATCAACTGGAACTTCCGATTGACGTTGAAGCTGCGTTGGGCCAGCGAGCGAGCATAGTGGCGAAAATGATTCAATCGGGCAAGGCAAGCGGGCCAATCGTTGATTCCTTCAAGCTCGTCCAGAAAAACGAAGGCGATGCAGCAGCGTTTGAGTTCTTGAAGATTGAGGCAGACGGGTTTCATGCGACACCATATGGTCATTGCCTGAACAGTTTTACTGTTGATCCCTGTCCAAAGCACTTGGAGTGCTTTGCGGGTTGCCGCCACCTTTCCGCAACCAATTTGCCCGAGAATCGCGCTCATCTTCGGACTCTCGAGTTGAAGCTGCTCGATGCCATTGAGATTGCAGAGGCACGTCCGTCGACGAGCATCGGACGTACCAATCAGATTGATCACGCGAGGGTCAGGCTTGATGGCGTTCGGGCTCTCTTGGGGACCACCGAAGGCGAAAGGCCATTCCCAGACGGTCCGGACTTCTCGCTTCCTGACCGTAAGGGAGTGATGGATGAATATTGAATTCGCGGAAAAGATTCATGTTGACACCGATCCGGAAATGCTAAAGGTCCTTGACGACCTTCTGTCCCGCGATGAGAACATCACCGCCCGCGCGGTGGCGCGCTTGCACCCAACGATCAGTGCCGCCTCGTCGATTACCCGTAACAACGAACGAAGCCATCTGCTAGCGCTGTATCAGGAGCGGCAACGTGAGTTTCGTCGTTGGCGTGGCAGGCCCGGAAAGTTGAGCGGTGCTGCTGCGGGTGCGCTCGCAGATCGAGACCTGTACATATCTACACTCGAATCGCAAGTTGCCCTGCTGACGGCCTCGCATGTTGCCCTGCTCCGCGCAGTGGGCGAGTTGGGAGGATTCAGCAAGTGGGCACAGTTCTATGATTCATATCGCGATTGCAGAGATCGGTTGGCAAAACTCGGGGCGCTACCTGAAGCAGCGATTCGAACGTTGCCACCGCAGAGGCCCAAGAAGTGACGCGGTGGGATCCAAATTTATCCCGTCGGCCCGGATAAACGGTCGCGCTCGTTTGGTACTTAGTTGCGGTGGCTTGAGTTCTACATGCTACACACGATATCAAGGTCGCAGCCGATGGTCTCTTTCAAATACGCTACAGCGGCGCCCAGGACCATGTTCTGGTCATCACTTCGTGCTGCCGCTGAAATGCCAGGCTGGATGATCAAGACCTCTGCCTCAACTGGCTTAAATCGGCTTGCACGCACAATGCGATTTAGGTCAACGGCACTGCCTTCCAAGAACCGGGTTGGCCGATTCCAAGCCCTGAGCCGATCCTCGCGACGCAGGAGGTGTTTGCCGAGATCAACGAATCGCCATTTCCACTTTGCAGAACGGATGGCCTGCGAACACACTTCTACGACATCCTTAATGCGCTCACCCGCTTCAGCGTTACCCGAGAACTTGCAGTGCACCAACGCCAAGCGGATCGAGGCCTCCTCCTCCTTCAAGCAAACCAGATCTGCCGCCTCACCGGCAGCGTCATCGTCGAAAACGACTTCGAAGCCACCATCAATAAAGTGTCGTGCTGCCTTCCATTGCACGGAATCGTGTCGCAGTGCCCCGTGCTTCCACATCGACTCCTTCGTGATATCAACGTCAGTCCAATCCCAAGACTCGAACCGCGAGTCGTCGATCACCAGATGTCGTGGGTCTTGGGGGCGGATCAAAAGGTTGCCGTCCAGCTCGCACAAGTCGACGAATCGAAGCAGTGGCGGGCACTCGCATAGATACGCATCTAGGGCGAGTGTCCGCCGGCCGACGCTGATCTGGACCTGCGCGCCGCCTGTCTGTGCCACGCTATATCCAGCTTCGCCGCCGACTGACAGCACTAACTGGGCCAGTGGGTCCTGATCATCCGTCCTAATGGAAAAGTAGACGTCGTTGCCTTGCCTGCCGTCGTAGTTGATGTCCACTAAGTACAGCGGCCAGCCTTCAGCCGCCTCCGCATTCGTTCCCAATACCACCCGCTCTTCGGCCAGCGCCAAAAGCTCTGCAGGCCACTCCAAAGAGAGGATGGCCTTATCTGCCGGCAGGCTGGCCACCTCTTCTGGAATAAGAACGTTAGCGATTATCGTGGCGACGTCGATGCGGTCATCCAGTAGCTTCGTACCCATGGCTTTGCACCAATTGACCAATGCAGGCACGGTTCCTTGCTCTCGCGACCACACCCTGCCCTTGTAGGAGCAGCCAACCGACACCTTTTGTCCTGCTTCCCAGCCAATGCCGCTAACGTTGTTCTTGACTGAGCCTTGGCGCTCAGTCATTCCCAGGGCTTGGGCGACGTCGCCGCCGGTGTACATGGCGTAGCTAAGGTTGCGCCGACCATGTTTCTTGACACCCATGCTCTGAAACACCAGGCGATTGATATGCCCTAGCACCCGAAACATGTTCTCGCCCGAAATAAGCTCTGACTCGCCACTGACTGCTTCGGCCAACTCGCCAAACAAGGAGCTATGGTCGGTGGACGATAGGAAAAGTAGTCCCATGACAGGATCATAGTGGAGGACGAAAAGAGCCCACTCCCGATCGCGCACGCCCTTGGACTGGGTCCAACGTACACGCGGCTCGGTTCGCGTTACGAAGTACAGCGTTTGGGAGGCGTGGTGTAACCAAACCGCGTGCACGTGGCGCGCCTCGGCAAGACCTCCATGGAAGCGTTCCGGTACGAATCTGGGAACGCGATACACCGCGGTGCTGAAAACCGGACGTAGCAGTTGTTGGGAAATGGCTACGTTGAAATCGTCCACCTCATCAAGCCGTTGGGACGTCTGCAGGAACTCGACTAGCTCGGCGTGGTCTCGTGCGGCCTCTGAACTCAGTTCGCTGAGCACCTGGTTCCAGTCTGCATCCTCACTATAGAGTCGTTCCAACGCGTGAGCCGCCCCGGGATCTGCGAGGTTGGCCAAAGCAGTTGCTTCACCGATACGAGCGCCCGCCACTCGGGTAAATCGGCCAACGAACTGTAATAAAATGGCTAAGCTGCGGTGCATGTCATGGATAGCAGCGACCTTAAGCTGGGGCAGATCAAAGCCTTCGCCGAGCATGTCCACGCACACTACGATTCGTGCCTGCCCCGCTCGCAGTGCCGCCAAGCGGGCTGCGGCGTCGGACTCGTCCGAGTGGATCAGCACGGGACGCAAATCAGGTGCAAGGTCGCGATAGATCTGGTAAACGGTCGCGGCGCGGCCAATGCTGGCACAACGCGCCATCATCAAATGATCAAATCCTGCGGCCAGGTCCTGCCTAAGTTGTTGAACGGCGGCGGCGGCCAAGGCCTGGTCAGAGCGGGCGGTTCCGCCGACCTCATGGATTGGTTCGAATCGTATGCGCTTGAAGTAGCCATCACGCTGTGCGGACGCCAGGGAGTAGTTGAATATGACGCGGCCGTCGACAAGCTGGCCATCACGACGGAACGGGGTCGCAGTGAACTGCAAAATGGGAATGGACTGAAACGCGGTTTTCAGTCTGTTCCAGTTGGTGGCTGCAACGTGATGCGCCTCGTCCAAGATCAGCGCCTTGCACCGTTGCGCGATCGTCGCGAGCAATTGCGTGTCAATCCCCACTCCTACCGTATGGATGGTGGCAACAATCACGTTGCACTCGTTGAACAGATCCAGATCGACCACACTGGTTGGCCGCTTTGTCATGATGCCTACGATCGGATTGGGCACATCATGAGGCAGCACTCCCAGCGCTCTCAGCAGGCCGAATGCTAGGAACTTGTTGGCCGTCTGCTTCCGCAGTAGGTCCCACGGAACAACAACCAGGATCGGATTCCGCCCGTAGGCCGCCAGTGCTGCGAGCATGGTCTCGGTCTTGCCGGTGCCGGTGGGCATGACCACTGTGGCTGGCCGCAGGTCCAGACTCCAGTGCGCGCCGATCGCGTGTAGAGCACCTAGCTGCGGAGGGCGCAACCCTGCTTCCCCCGGATCCACACTGCCATCGGGCTGGCGAACCTCGGCACGGAACGCGAGTCGGCCATTCCATGTGGCCGCGGTACGCCGGGCCTGCTCATGCCAGCCGATTCGCCCGGCTTCCTGGACAAATTGCTCGATGAGGCGATGCGACGACCATGAAAAGGCTCCGTCGCGTTCGCGCAAGACACCGTCTGCGCCCTCCGGAATCGCCACGCCGCTGCGGCTGGTAACAACTATCCGCTCTCCAGTATCCAGCTCCCAGAGCGGTTGCTCGACTCGAGGTGAGATCTTCACAGAGGTAACGGCGTGTACGACGACGTCAGCAGCCGGACGCAGTTGGTGGCGCACAGTACCGACTGCGTGCCGACGCTCCACAATCAAGGGTGGTAGATGGATCATCCTTATTCCTTCTGGCACGCTCTAAAGGTGCTTCCCCGCCGATAGCGTGCCACAGCCTGAGGGCCTACGCAGTATCGGTTGAACCGTGCCGTCCCGGATGGTCTCGGCACGACCTCATCCGCCAGGCGAAAGGGCCCCTTGCCAACGACTGCTGGACTATCACAAGTCATTGTTCTCATTGTTAATTTGAGTGCCGGATGATGCCAGCCGGGCATCGGTATTGGAACATCTCAGCGGGGATCTATGCGGACCGCAAGTGGGTCATGATCGCGGCGACGATGCCCACTGAATCACTGCCCACCCCGCGAAGCGTGGCAGAGGCAAAATTGCGCTGTAACGGCAGCCCGAGGTAGTAGAGCCCTTTGATCGTGGTGGAAACGCCTTTGCTGTGTAGCGCTCGCCCGTCCTGGCCCATGGCTTCCCGTGGCAGGAATGAGGTGTTATGCCGGAAGCCTGTTGCGAAGATCACAGCGTCGACTCCCTGTATTTCTGCATTCGGCCACACCACCCCATCACTGGTAAACGCAGTGAACATCTCTCGACGGGAGATGGCACCCGTACGGAGCGCGTGTCGATAACGTCCATCATCCAGAACGGGCGTGCTCTGATCGCTCAGCCAACGGGAATTGCCCAGGCCGGTCCACTTGAGCCAGTCATGAAAATCGAAGCCGAGGAACCGTTGTGGCATGAACTTCACTGGCTCGCGGGTTGCCAGCACCACGGTGGCAGTGGAGTGCAGTTCGTGCGCGATCTGTACCGCTGAGTTGGCCGCACCGACGACGACGACGCGTTTGCCCTCGAAGCCGGTGGGTGTTCGGTAGGCCGAACTGTGCAGAATCGTCCCTTGGTATAGCTGCCTTCCAGGGATCTCCGGCAGGTGAGGTGTGTTGAAGCCACCGGTTGCCACCACTACTGCCTGGGCGGTAATGACCGCTCCATCGGCAAGTTTGACGCGATGTTGGCTTGCTTCGGAGATGACCTCCACAACCTCGCTGTTGGCGCGCACTGGCAGGTCGAAGGCGGACGCATACTGGCGCAGATACGCGGTGACCTCGTACAGCTTGGGATAGCGCTTGGCTCCGCCGGGGAACTCGAGGCCAGGCAGCGAGGAATATCCTGCCGGGGAGAACAGGGTCAGGCTGTCGTAGTACCACGGCCAACTGCCACCAGCGGCCGGTTGTCGTTCGAGAATCAGGTGCGACACGCCTGCGTTCTTGAGCCGGTAGGACATCGCCAAGCCTGCCTGCCCTGCCCCGATCACGACGACGTCGACATTCAACTTATTCATGCGTGTATGCGCCTATATGCATATATGTGAGTTGCGTTGATGGATCAAGAATTGCCTGCGGTATTACTTCAAATCACCGGGGCAGCAGTAAGGTGCCAGCGCCCTGACCTGCAGCAGGATCTGCTCCAAGCGTGCGACCATCGCGGGGCCATCGACCTGGTAGTACACCTGCCGGCTCACCCGCTCTGCGCGTAGGATCCCAGCATCGTGGAGTCCCTGCAGGTGACGTGAGACCACGGATCGCTCCTGTGGAAGGCCGGCGGCAATCTCCGCGATATCTGCCCGTTCCACCTGAAGCACACGCTTGAGCACGGCCAAGCGCGACGGCTCAGCCAGCGCCCGAAAAATGGGGTCTGCCAGCACGCTTACTGCTTGCTCAATGGCGTCTGCCTTGGGGGTGCCCTTGCTCATGCATAAAGCATATATGCACATGCATGCATATTCAAGGGCTCGCGCCCTGCGTCTTTGCAGGCAACCAACAGCTTCCAACCAAGGAAACAGTGGCAAGCAGCGCCAATAGGCAGATCAGCCAAACAGGCTCGGTTCGCTCGAGCGCAATGGCTGCAAGCGGCGGTGCTGCCGCCTGTGCCAGTAGCATGGGACGGGCAAGTTGGCCCATGGTCTTGCCGTAGTCCGCCGATCCGATCAACGCCAACGGGAGGGTGCCGCGGGCCACCGTGAGTATCCCGTTGCCGGCACCGTAAATGACGAATGCAATGATCGCTGCCCACGAGTATCCAGTGAGTAGCAGCAGTAGGGCTGCCAATGTCGCTGCAATCCCCACGCGTGCGGACCAGGTCGGATGCACGCCTCGCCCGAAGTACATCTCCAGCAAACGAGCGATGACCTGCGCGGGGCCGATCACCATGCCAGCGAGCAGCGCAACCGATGGCGCCAGCCCGATGGCACCGAGCAGCGCAATCAGATGCACCGATAAGGTCGCCATGATCGCTGCCTGGCAGGTCAGCAACAGGCCAATGAGCACAAGCCAGTGTGCAGGCGGTGCTGCAGCAGAAACGGGTGCTGCAGTGCTGGTGTGGACGGCAGCGGCCGCTGAGGGATGCGGACTTGCGCCCGTACGGGGCTGATGCTTCGGAATGGCGAGCAAATGGATGGGCAATGCGACCAGCAGGTTGAATGCGGCAGCCACCCACAACGCGCCGCGCCATCCTATGGCCTCGTCAAGGTAGGTCAGCGCTGGCCAGCCGAGCGTGCTTGCGAAGCCGGCCACCAAGGTCAGGCCGGCAATGGATTGCTTCGCGTTTGCCCCGAGCAGTTGTCCCAGTGTCGTGAACGCAGCGTCATACAGGCCCGCAGACATGGCAACGCCCAGTACCACCCAGCCAAGGTAATAGGTAGTTGGGGAGTGTGACGTGGCCAGCGCCGCGAGGCCCATGGCAAACACTACGGAGCTGACCGCCAGTACGGTCCGCCCTCCCCGCCTGTCGATGGTCCGACCGGCCAGAGGAGCGAGTAGTCCGGCTGTGACCAGCCCAGCGGAGAGGCCTCCGACCAACAGCCCCAGCGACCAGCCAGTGCTTCTGGACATAGGAAGCGCCAGAATGGCCAACAGGTAATAGCTGCTGGCCCACGCAATGATCTGGCCCACTCCCAGCGCAACGATCAGCCGGGGCAGCTTTTGCGGCTGCTTGGGCGCGCTTTGCATGCTCTCGAACTCTCCCTGCCGCTTAGCAACTCAGCGGACGCGCTTGCCGTCCTGATCGATCACCACTTCGCCATCTTCCTTGGTAAAGGGCTCGTGCACTGCTGGCAGGATGTCCAGAACCACCTCAGAAGGCCGGCACAGGCGCGTGCCCGTGGTGGTCTGGACGAAGGGGCGATTGATGAGAATAGGATTGGCCAGCATGGCATCCAGCAGTGCGTCCTCGCTCAACGCGGGATCGTCCAGCCCCAGTTCCAGATAGGGTGTGCCTTTCTGGCGGATTGCACCGCGAACATCCAATCCGGCGGCGGCAATCAGCTCGACAAGCCGCGTTCGGCTGGGTGGGTTGGCCAGGTACTCAATGACTTCAGGCTCAATGCCGGCGTGGCGAATCAAAGCCAAGGTGTTTCGCGAGGTGCCGCACTTGGGGGTGTGATAGATGACAGCGTTCATGCGTTCTCCTTTTCATTCAATGCGGTCTCGACGACACCGGCCGCGGCAGTCAGCGCGGCCGCTTCGACAGCCCCCTTTCGTTCGCTGTAGCGATCAACCAGGTAGTCACTGCGTCCACGCACCAGGAGGGTGAACTTGACCAGCTCTTCCATCACATCCACGACGCGATCGTAGTAGGCGGAAGGCTTCATGCGCCCCTCGTCATCGAACTCCTGCCAGGCCTTGGCCACCGAGGACTGGTTCGGAATCGTGACCATCCGCATCCAGCGGCCGAGAACGCGCAACGCGTTGACCACGTTGAAGGACTGGGAGCCACCGCAGACCTGCATCACTGCCAGCGTGCGACCTTGGGTCGGGCGTACGCTGCCCTCTTCCAGCGGTAGCCAGTCAATCTGGTTCTTGAACACGGCAGTCAGCGTCCCGTGCCGTTCCGGGCTGACCCACACGTGCCCTTCGGACCACAACGAGGCTTGGCGCAGCTCCTGCACCTTGGGGTGGGAGGCGGGCACCGAATCGAGCATCGGCAGTTCATGCGGATCAAACACTCGGGTCTCTGCGCCCAGATGTTCCAGTAACCGCTGCGCCTCCAAAGCCAGCTTGCGGCTGAACGACTGCGGGCGCAGGGAACCGTACAAGATCAGGATGCGGGGCCGGTGCGGCGCGGCATTCGGCTCGCTCAGCTTTTCGGCCACCGGAGGGTTCAAGGCGCCCGGGACGACATTGGGAAGGTGTTGCATGGGGGTTGTCCTGCCTATTCGATTCGACTATTCTAGAAGCATGGAACATAAAAACGCAACTCACGCCCTGGCCGCCCTGGGTCACGCCACCCGGCTTTCCATCTTCCGCCTGCTGGTCCAGGCCGGAAGTGGCGGCAAGCTGGCCGGCGACATCGCCCAGTCCCTCTCCCTTCCCGGTGCCACCCTCTCTTTCCATCTGAAGGAGTTGCTGGCCGCTGGCCTGATCACCGCCGAGCAGCGCGGTCGCACCATCTGCTACCGGGCCGAGTTCGAGGCGATGAGCGCGCTGGTGGCCTACCTGACCGAAAACTGCTGCGCCGACGAACAAGCCTGCGAACGTCCTGCTGGCTGCTGACCTTCCCCCGTCATAGAGATCGCTCAAATGACCCGTCGTGTTCTGTTCTTGTGTACTGGCAACTCCGCCCGCAGCGTGCTTGCCGAATCGACCCTTAAAAAATGGGGCGAAGGCCGCTATCTCTCCTTCAGTGCGGGCAGCCAGCCGGCCGGTCGCGTCAATCCCTTTGCCATTGCCCAGCTGGAGCGCGAAGGCTTCCCGGTCGAGGGCATGCGTAGCAAGTCCTGGGACGAATTTGCCGAGGCCGATGCCGCTGCCATGGACCTGATCGTCACCGTGTGTGACAGCGCGGCCGCCGAGGCGTGTCCGGTGGTGTTTGGTGATTTCGTGCGCGTGCATTGGGGGCTGTTCGATCCCGCCGGACTGGAAGGGACTGACGAGCAAAAAGCTGCAGCGTTCGACCGCGCGCACCAGATCATCAAAGCGCGCCTGCAGGCCTTCCTCGACATCCCCGACAGTGCCTGGAACGACCGTGCGGCCCTCAAGGCCCAGCTCGACCCTATCGCGCAGATCGACTGACCGCCTCTCCGGAAAACACCATGACCACTGATACTTCCCGCCTTTCCTTCCTGGACCGGTATCTAACCCTGTGGATCTTTGCGGCCATGGCGCTCGGCGTCGGTCTGGGCGCGATGTTCGAAGGTGTCCCTGCCGCGCTCAACAGCCTGTCGGTCGGGTCGACCAACATCCCGATCGCGATCGGCTTGATCCTGATGATGTATCCGCCGCTGGCCAAGGTGAAATACGAAGAACTGCCCAAGGTCTTCGCCGACAAGCGCGTGCTCATGCTCTCGCTGCTGCAGAACTGGATCGTCGGTCCGTTCCTGATGTTCGGCTTGGCCATGCTGTTCCTGCGCGACTACCCCGAATACATGACCGGCCTGATCCTGATCGGCCTGGCCCGCTGCATCGCGATGGTGTTGGTATGGAACCAGCTGGCACGCGGTGACAGCCAGTACGTGGCCGGCCTGGTGGCGTTCAATTCGATCTTCCAGATCGCGCTGTTCAGCGTCTACGCGTGGTTCTTCCTGTCCTGGCTGCCGCCGGTATTCGGCCTGCAGGGCAGCGTGATCGATGTCAGCTTCTGGACCATCGCCGAAGCCGTGCTGATCTACCTGGGCATTCCGTTCCTGGCCGGCTTCCTTACCAGCCGCTGGCTGAAGGCGCGCAAGGGCGTGCGCTGGTATGAAGAGAAATTCCTGCCGGCGATCAGCCCGATCACCCTGGCCGCGCTGCTGTTCACCATCATGGCGATGTTCAGCCTGAAAGGCGGCGACGTGCTGCGCATCCCCATGGACGCGGTGCGCATCGCGATCCCGCTGACGCTGTACTTCATCATCCAGTTCATCCTCAGCTTCTTCATGGGCAAACTCATCGCCAAGGATTACCCGCGTACCACCGCAATCGCCTTCACTGCGGCGGGCAACAACTTCGAACTCGCCATCGCCGTGGCGATCGCGGCGTTCGGCCTGGCCTCGCCGGTCGCCTTCGCGGCGGTCATCGGCCCGCTGGTGGAAGTGCCGGTGCTGATCCTGCTGGTGCACGTCGCCCTGCGGCTGGGCAAGCGCTACTTTCCTGCCGATGCCAGGAGCCACTGATCAATGAGCAGCACACGACACCTTTCGCTGTTAATCCTCGGCTCTGGCCCGGCTGGCTGGACCGCGGCGGTCTACGCCGCCCGCGCCAACCTCAAGCCGGTGGTGATCACCGGTCTGCAGCAGGGCGGCCAGCTGATGACCACCACCGAGGTGGACAACTGGCCCGGCGACGCGCATGGGCTGATGGGCCCGGACCTGATGAGCCGCATGCAGGCCCACGCCGAACGCTTCGAGACCGAGGTGATCTTCGACCACATCCACGCCGCCGACCTGTCCCAGCGCCCGTTCCGGCTGATCGGCGACAGCGCCGAGTACACCTGCGACGCGCTGATCATCGCCACCGGCGCTACCGCCAAGTACCTGGGCATTGCGTCCGAGGAAACCTTCAAGGGCCGCGGCGTGTCGGCCTGTGCCACCTGCGACGGCTTCTTCTATCGTGACCAGGACGTGGTCGTGGTCGGCGGCGGCAACACCGCCGTGGAAGAGGCGCTGTACCTGTCCAACATCGCCCGCAAGGTCTACCTGGTGCACCGCCGCGACACCCTCAAGGCGGAAAAGATCATGCAGGACAAGCTGTTTGCCAAGGTCGCCGCCGGCAAGATCGAGACCGTCTGGCACCACCAGGTGGACGAAGTGCTGGGCAATGACGCCGGCGTCACCGGCGTGCGGGTGAAGTCCACCCTGGACGGCAGCACCCGCGACATCGAGGCGCACGGCTTCTTCGTGGCCATCGGCCACCACCCCAACACCAGCCTGTTCGACGGCCAGCTGACCATGAACAACGGCTACCTGGACATCCGTTCGGGCCTGGGCGGCAACGCCACCCAGACCTCGGTGGAAGGCGTGTTCGCCGCCGGCGACGTGGCCGACCAGCACTACCGCCAGGCGATCACCTCGGCCGGTTTCGGCTGCATGGCCGCGCTGGATGCCGAGCGTTACCTGGATGCGCTCAATATCTCTGATCAACAGCAGCATAGAAGCGCCGCCTGACTGTTGCGCAGGCAGAAGGGAGCGTAGATGGACAGCATCGATGTGGTGGTGATCGGGGGTGGCCAGTCCGGCTTGGCAGCCGGCTACTTCCTGCGCCGGAGCGGGCTGTCCTATGTGATTCTTGATGCGGAGGCAGCTCCCGGCGGTGCCTGGCAGCATGCGTGGGAGTCGTTGCACTTGTTCTCGCCCGCAGGCTGGAGCTCGATTCCCGGCTGGCCGATGCCGGTCAGCCGCGCGCCCTACCCCGCCAAGACGGAAGTGATCAACTACCTGGCCCGCTACGAAGACAAGTACGCGCTGCCGGTGTTGCGCCCCGTGTGGGTGCAGCGCATCAGCCGCTCAGGCGATCAATTGCTGGTAGAGGCAGATGACGGCCGGCAGTGGCAAGCGCGTGCGGTAATCAGCGCCACCGGTACCTGGCGTCATCCTTACAGACCTGCGTTCGACGGGTTGAACACATTTGCTGGTATGCAGCTGCACTCGGCCTACTATCGCACCCCCGAACCCTTTGCCGGACTGCGCGTGGCCATCATCGGAGGCGGCAACTCCGGCGCGCAGATTCTGGCCGAGGTATCCAAGGTCGCCCAAGCCATTTGGATCACCCAGCAGGAGCCGGCGTTCCTGGGTGACGATGTCGATGGGCGCGTGCTGTTCGAACGCGCCACAGAGAAATGGAGAGCGCAGCAGGAAGGCCGCGAGCCGAATTTGCCGCAGGGCGGTTTCGGCGACATCGTCATGGTGCCGCCGGTGGTGGACGCGCGTCAACGCGGCGTGCTTGCCTCCATAAGGCCGCCGGCCCGTTTCACCCCCACAGGTATGCAACGGCCAGATGGCAGCGAGCGCCCCATTGATGCCGTGATCTGGTGCACCGGCTTCCGGCCGGCGTTGTCATACTTGGAAGGGCTGGGCTTGGTCAACGCGCATGGTCAGATCAACGTGGACGACTCCAAGGTTCGCTCTGTCGCAGAGCCATTGGTCTGGCTGTTGGGCTACGGCGACTGGAACGGTACCGCATCAGCCACGCTGATCGGCGTCACCCGCTACGCGCGCGAAGCTGTTAGGCAGATCAGCGACTACCTCCGATCCTCAGCTTCGTCCACACCCGGTGACTGAGCCGCGCCGCCGTCGGCCAGCCCCCGCACTTGTGACTGCAAGGTCATGCGGTCTAAAGCTTCAGGTTTAAGTGCAAGCAACAATGCCAGGCGATGTTGAAGCTGATGGAGTGCAGTCAGGAAAGCCTTGTGGACCTGTTCCCCGCTACCGTGCATCGCTGCCGGGTCAGGGATGCCCCAGTGGGCCGTGACGGGGTGGCCAGGCCACACAGGACATGCTTCGCCCGCTGCGCGATCGCAAACTGTCACGATCAAATCCATGTGTGGTGCATCGGCGCCTGCAAAGACCTCCCAAGGCTTACTGGAAAGATTGGCAGTCTCAAATCCAATCTCCTCCAGCACCTGCAGGGCTATGGGGTGGACTTCGCCTTTGGGATGACTTCCGGCGCTAAAAGCACGTAGGCGCTCGCGGCCAAGATGGTTAGCAAGAGCCTCGGCAAGAATGCTGCGCGCTGAGTTACCTGTGCAGAGGAACAGAACATTGAGCTTGCGCATGCCATCAAAACCATTTATCTGGAATAGTCGAATTATTTCCCAGAGATGTGTCTGTTCAATGACGATCCAGGTTCTGCGATGGGCTGGCCCTGCTCTATGTTGATCCTGCAAGTGCAGGAAGCGGCGCGTCCATACTTGCAATGGGGCACAGGCCTTCCCCTACTCACGGCCCGCACGCCGTGCCGAATAAGCGCCGATTGCCCTTTCGAGCAGTTCGTTCGCAAATTTCTCATCTGGTCGGGGTTTCAATCGCTCGGAGATGGCTGCTCTCAATGGATCCATCCATTCGGCGTCACGCCGCCGTAATGAAACGTGTCGAGACACCCAGCTTCCTGCAGAACCGGAACCTGGCTCTTCAGGCTCTGCCGTTGGCTCTAAGAGATCTGACATCTGGGCCCGCTCGCACGAGTTGTGGCTAGCCTACGGCCGAATGCAGGTCCCAGCAAACGCGACCGCAGTCCCCGCTATGGCCCTGCCAACCTAAAGCCCGGCAGCAGCCAAGAGCTCGGACGGCTTGATCCCTAGCCCATTTGCGAGCCGGACCAGGGTCCCTATAGTGATGTTCTTCTCGCCTCGCTCAATTGCACTGTAGTAGGCGCGATGCATTGAAATTGCGTCGGCGAAGCGCTCTTGGCTCGAGCCGGTGGCTAGGCGGCTTGTTCGAATGGCTGCCCCAAGTTGGAGCGCTAGATTCTCTTCCTGCATGGGCACAGGATTGGCGTTGAGCTACTTCTATAGCTACCACCCTAAAGGTAGACTACTTATAGGTATCAGCTGACAAAGCCATGGCGCTGCTTCTAATTGATCCCGATTACGACCTCCTGCTTGACCTAGGCGCCCCAGTTGGTGTGCTTGAGTCCGTACAAGAGCAGTGGCTGCGGCTGGCCCATGACCCGGAACGTGAAGAGTTTGCAGCTCGGATTGCGGCTCGCCTTTTGCCAGTTCTATCAGACTGCCTCGACTGGGACCTGAAGCCACCCACTTCCGCACAAGTAAGCTATGCCGTGTCGCTTGCGAGGAAGTTAAACCTGGAGATACCGGCCAAGGTTCTCCAGCGCCGCAGCGACATGGGCGCTTTTTTGGACGCTAACGCAAATCTGATCCTAGGTTCGAAGCGTACGCGCGGTCGCCTTAAACCCCCGAAATCCGCATAAAATTGGTATCGCACGCACTCTCGTCCAGAGGAGAAACGAACTCAAATGAGACTCAATGCTCACGCTGATTAGACACGCGCAAAGCACCGCAAATGCTGGCTTTGCAACGCATGATCCTGCGACCATTCCTCTGACGCCGGCGGGGCATTTGCACGCGAAACAATTGGCGCGATCAGCGTTCCCCTCTCCAGTAGGGGCAGTCTGGAGCTCACCTTACTTGCGGGCAGTCCAAACGGCGACCCCTACTGCAGAGCGGTACGGGCTGACTGTCCAGGAGCTCCCCATCCAAGAGTTCACCTATCTTTGCCCGGCTCGCTGTGCGGGGACGACTGCAGGCGAGCGGATGCAGTGGGTCGAAGACTACTGGAGCCGCAGCGATCCGAACTACATAGATGGGCCCGGTGCGGAGTCATTCTCAATGCTCGTCAGGCGTACGCGTGACGCTCTTTGTCTGCTTGAAGCCGGAAGGAGTGCCGGGCATACCCTCGCCTTCAGTCACGGTCAGTTCCTGCAGATGATCTTTTGGCTGCATGTGTACAAGGGCGCCCCTGTTTCGAAAACTGGAATGCGAGGTTTTCGCGCTTTAGACCTGCGGACACCGATCCGCCACTGCGAGGGGCTCAGCGTGCACCCGGCTTCACCCACTCTCGCTGCTACCGTTTTGCGATGGCCATGAAGGAGCGACGCCCGTACCGTCGGCAAGGACTCATTACGTTAAGGGTCAAACCTGCCTAAGCGTCCGAAACGCAAGGATGAGTGTGCCGTCTCGGTTGCAGATCCCCCCAGACCTATTTCACGAAGTCGTTATATTCCATCACACCAGTCCACGTACTCCATCATCGCCTTCCGGTCGCAGCTTTGGAATTGGGCCAGCAGGCAAAGACGCGACGCAGCGAGTGGCTGCTGGGAACCGAGCGGCGGCAACCCGGCACTGCTCAGCAACACGCGCAGCAGACGCACCAAGCTGTTGGGAAGGAGGCCTTACGCGCTAGTCGTACCACACTAGTTGAGCGGTCCAGTTCGGTCACTGGCGCGTGGTGGCCTCCACCGAGGTCGGCTGGCGCAGAGTCGACAGGATCGTGCACTCCGCCCGCTGACCACCATGGCAACTAGCAATCACCCGTTCCAACTCGCTGGCCATGCGCTGCAGATCGGCCATGCGGGCGCGCACGTCGGCCAGATGGCTGCGGGCCAGCCGATCCACGTCCCCGCACGAAAGCTCCTCATCGCCGGCCAACTGCAGCAGGCTGCGGACCTCTTCCAGGCTGAAGCCCAGATCCCGGCCACGCGCAATGAAGCGCAGCCGCTCGATGTCGGCCGGTCCATAGACCCGGTAGCCATTGCCCGAGCGCCCCGGGCGCGGCAGCAAGCCGATCCGCTCGTAGTAGCGGATGGTCTCCAGATGGCACCCGCTGGCGTCGGCAGCTTCACTGATTTTCATTCGTAGTACGCTTGACTCCGTAGTAGCTACGGACTTTACCCTCACCGGCTGTGTCATGCCAGCGGCCCGCCCGGGCCCGGCTTCCCTGCGAATGGAGATGTTCCGATGAGTGATTGCGGCTGCCACCACGAGGCCAAGAATGCGCAGGAGCGGCGCGTCCTCTGGATCGCCCTAGCGTTGAACGCGGCGATGGCCGTGATCGGCGGCATCGCCGGCTGGGTTGCTCATTCCACCGGTCTGCTGGCCGACGCCCTGGACATGCTGTCCGACGCCACCGCTTATGCCATCGGCCTGGTCGCCATCGGGCGCACGGCCCGCTTCAAGGCGAACGCAGCCTGGGTCAGCGGCAGCGTGCTGCTGGTGCTGGGCGTGGGTGTGCTGCTGGAGGTCGGCCGTCGCGTGATGTACGGCGCCGAGCCGGTTAGTGGCTGGATGATCGGCACCGCCCTGCTGTCGCTGGTGGTCAATATGACCGTCCTGCGCATGCTGGCGCCGCTCAAATCCGGTGAAGTGCACCTGCGGGCGACCTGGCTGTTCACCCGCGCCGATGTGGTCGCCAATGTTGGCGTGATTCTGGCCGGCCTGCTGGTGTGGTGGCTGGCCAGCCCGTACCCAGATTTCGTGATCGGCGCCCTGATCGGCCTGTATGTGATCAAGGAGTCCTTCGAGATCTTGGGTGATGCCCGCCGGGCACGTGCCGACGCGAGCAAGACGGCTGCATGACCAGGCTTGGCCGGCTGGGTTCTGGCCTGCGCTGGCTCTTGCTGGCGCACTTGGCCGTGGGTCTGGTGGCGCAGCCGGTGCTGGCACTGGTCGGCGAGCTACATGTTCAAACCCACCTGGCCACTGCCGACCGCGGCCCGGCAGTGTCGCCGCCAGCTGCCGAGCGTGGCGTAGACGTCGCCCTGCACCGGCTTCAGCAGCTGGTGCTGTGTTGCGGCCAAGCCGTGCCGGCCCCTGAGATGCTGCTGGCCGTGGCGGACATCGGTCGGTACTTGCACGAGGTGGACGCCGATACGCCCCGGTATCCGCCCGCGCACCTGATCGCGCCATTCCGACCGCCGATCGCAGGGTGAGGTCGGCCGGCATGCGCCGGCGCCCTGTCGATATCGAGAACCTTCGGAGTACTTCCATGCATGTGCGATTGGCGGCTATAGCCGCATGGCTGCTGTTGGGCGGCGCGGTGACGACGCCGGCGGCGGCGGCCGAATTGATGACTTTGGACGACGCGTTCGCGCGTGTGGCCCAAACCCACCCCGAGCTGCGCCTGGTGGATGCGCGGGCCACCGTGCTCGCTGCCGAGCGCGATCAGGCCATGCAGCGCCCACCGTGGACGGTCGGTGCCGAGGTCGAAAATGCATTGGGCACGGGCGTGGCCCGTGGTCTGGACAGCGCCGAGCTGACCTTGAGCCTGAGCTCAGTCCTGGAGCGCGGCGGCAAGCTCGATGCGCGCCGAACCCTTGCCCAAAGCCGGATTGATGCGCTGGCCGTGCAGCGGGAGACCGGTCGGCTGGACCTGCTCGCCGAGACGGCGCAGCGCTATCTGGCCGTCGTTGGCGCCGACCGTCAACGACGGCTGGCGGACGTGGATGTCGGCCAGCGCCAGCGGACCGTGGCGGCCGCCCGGCAGCGCCTGCAGGCCGGTGCTTCGCCCGAATCGGTGGTACTCACCGCGCAGGCAGCGCTGGCGCGGGCCGAGCTGACCCGTGATCGGGCCGATCAGCAGCGAATCGCCGCCCGTCAGCATCTGGCCGCACTGTGGGGCGAACGTGCTCCCAACTTCGAGGTGGCTGCGGCCGATCCCATGGCCTTGCCGGCGATCGCGTCCATGCAGACGCTGGCCGAGGAACTGGAGCGGACTCCGGAGCTGGCGCAGTTTGCCGACGCCCGTCGGATCGCGCAGGCGCGACTGCAACTGGCGCGTTCGGCGGCCTCGCCAGACCTGTCCTGGCAGCTCGGTGTGCGCCGCCTGCAGGAGTCCGACGACACCGCGCTGGTGGCCAGCGTGTCCATGCCACTGGGCAGCCGCAGCCGCGCACAGCCGGAGATTCGCGCCGGCGAAGCCGAGCTGGAGGTGCTGACGATCGAGCGCGAGGCCAAGGGCCTGTCGCTGTACTCCACGCTGGTCGAGGCCCATGGCCGTTACACCGTGGCGCAGGCCGAAGTGGCGCGGCTGCAAGGAGACGTACTGCCGAAGCTGGCCCGGGCCGAGCAGGCTGCCGAGCGCGCCTATCGCGCCGGCGCGATCAGCTATCTGGAATGGGCACAGCTGCAGTCCGAACGCACGGCCATGGCCCAGCAGCAGCTGGACGTGGCGCTCGATGCGCAGCGCGCCCTGATCGAAATTCAACGACTGACCGGCCAGGCGCTTGTCACGCCGCCGGCGGCCGCTTCCACCGGAGAGACCCCATGAATCGCTTTTTCTGGACCGCACTGGGCATGGCCCTGATGCTGGCCGCCTGCAACGCGTCGACCCCCAACGAAGCCTCCGAGGGCGGCGCCGCCGCTGAGGGCGAAGAGCACGGCGAGCACGAGGAAGCGCCGCTGGAAACCAAGATTGCCGCCAAAGCTGCGCAGGCGGCGGGTATCCAGGTCGCGCCGGCGGGTCCAGGTGAGATTGCTGACGAGCATGAGGTACAAGGGCTGCTCACCCCGATCGATGGGCGCATCGCGCAGGTCACTGCACGCTTCCCCGGACCGGTCCGCTCTGTGCGAGCCGGCGTGGGTGATCAGGTGCGTGCCGGCCAGGCCCTGGCCACCGTGGAGAGCAACCTGAGCCTGACCACCTATACCGTCACCGCGCCAATCAGCGGCGTGGTGATGGCGCGTACGGCCGCCGTGGGCATGGCGGCGGCTGAGGGCGCGCCACTGTTCGAGGTCGCCGATCTGTCCACCCTGTGGGTGGACCTGCACATCTTCGGGGCCGACGTCCAGCACATCGGTGCCGGCGTGCCGGTGACAGTCACCCGCTTGAGCGATGGCGTCACGGCGCAGACCACCTTGGAGCGCGTCCTGCCAGGCACCGCCACCGCCAGCCAAAGCACCATTGCGCGCGCCACCTTGGCCAACACCGATGGCCTGTGGCGTCCGGGTTCGGCGGTCAAGGCGCGGGTCACCGTGGATCGTCAATCGGCGGCGTTGGTCGTGCCGATCACCGCGTTGCAGTCCGCAGAAGATCAGGACGTGGTCTACGTGCAGCAGGGAGAGACCTACCACACCCGGTCGGTCAAGCTGGGGCGCCGCGACGCTGAGCGCGCCGAAGTGCTGGAAGGGCTCAAGGCCGGTGAACAGGTGGTGGTGGCCCAGAGCTTCCTGATCAAGGCCGACATCGAAAAATCCACCGTCGAAGAAGACCATTGAGGCCCGCCATGCTCGAACGCCTCATTGGGCTGTCCATCCGCCATCGCTGGCTGACGCTGGTGCTCACCGCTGCGTTGGTTGCGCTGGGCGTGTGGAGCTACCGTCACCTCTCAATCGACGCCACGCCGGACATCACCAACGTCCAGGTCCAGATCAACACCCAGGCCCCGGGCTACTCGCCGCTGGAGGCCGAGCAACGGGTGACCTTCGCCATCGAAACGGCCATGGCCGGCCTGCCCAAGTTGGACTATAGCCGCTCGCTGTCGCGCTACGGGCTCTCCCAGGTCACCGTCGTGTTCAAGGACGGCACCGACCTGTACTTTGCCCGCCAGCAGGTCGCCGAACGGCTACAGCAGATCGCCTCCCAGCTGCCCGAAGGATTGGATCCGGAGATGGGCCCCATCTCCACCGGGCTGGGCGAGATCTTCATGTACACCGTGGAGGCCGAGCCCGACGCTCGCAAGCCTGACGGCACACCCTACACGGCCACGGACCTGCGCACCCTGCAGGACTGGGTGATCCGGCCGCAGCTGCGCACCACACCCGGCGTCACCGAGGTCAACACCATCGGCGGCTTCGAGCGGCAGATCCACATCACCCCCGATCCGGCCCAGCTGGTGGCGCTGGGCTTCACGTTGAACGACGTGGTCGCGGCGGTCATGCGCAACAACCAGAACATCGGCGCCGGCTACATCGAGCGCAATGGACAGCAATTCCTGGTGCGCGTTCCCGGCCAGCTGGCCAATCTGGAGGCGATCGGCAACATCGTGCTGGACCGCCGCGATGGCGTGCCCATTCGGGTTCGCGATGTCGCCAGCGTGGGCGAAGGCAAGGAGCTGCGTACCGGCGCGGCCACCCAGAACGGCCATGAGGTCGTAGTCGGTACCGCCTTCATGCTGTTCGGCGCCAACAGCCGGGAAGTCTCCCAGGCGGCCGCGGCCAAGCTGGACGCCGCCAACGCAAGCTTGCCTCCTGGAGTGCATGCCAAGGCCGTCTATGACCGCACCGGGCTTGTGGACCGCACCATCGGCACGGTATCCAAGAACCTGATCGAGGGCGCGCTGCTGGTGGTGGTGGTGCTGTTCCTGCTGCTGGGCAATGTGCGCGCCTCGTTGATCACTGCGGCGGTGATTCCGCTGGCGATGCTGTTCACCATCATCGGCATGGTGCGTGGCGGTGTATCGGGCAACCTGATGAGTCTGGGTGCGCTGGACTTCGGCCTGATCGTGGACGGGGCGGTGATCATCATCGAGAACTGTCTGCGCCGGTTTGGGGAGGCGCAGCACGCGCTGAGCCGCCAGCTCAACGATGAAGAGCGCTATGACCTGACCGCCTCGGCCACCGCCGAGGTGATCCGTCCCAGCCTGTTTGGCCTGGGCATCATCGCGGCGGTCTACCTGCCGATCTTCGCGCTGTCCGGGGTGGAAGGAAAAATGTTCCACCCGATGGCGATCACGGTGGTGCTGGCCCTGACCGGTGCCATGGTGTTGTCGCTGACCTTCGTGCCGGCGGCGATCGCCACCTTCCTGCGCGGCCGCGTGGCTGAGCACGACAACCGCCTGATGCGCTGGTCGCGGGCCCGCTATACGCCGCTGCTGGATTGGGCACTGCGGCGCCGGGTCGTGGTGCTGGTAGGCGCGGCCGTGCTGGTGGTGGGCTGTGGCGTGCTGGCCACCCGCTTGGGCTCGGAGTTCGTGCCGAGCCTGGATGAGGGCGACATCACCTTGCAGCCCATGCGTATCCCCGGCACCAGCCTGGAGCAGTCGGTGGCCATGCAGGAAACGCTGGAGAAGCGCCTGGCCCAGTTCCCGGAGGTGGCCAACATCTTCTCCAAGATCGGCACCGCCGAGGTGGCCACCGACCCGATGCCGCCATCGATGGCCGACACCTTCCTGATGCTCAAGCCCCGCGACCAGTGGCCCGATCCGCGCAAGCCCAAGGCCGAGCTGGTGGAAGAGCTGGAGGCGGCGGCCAAGGAAATTCCGGGCAGCAACTACGAGTTCACCCAGCCCATCCAGATGCGCACCAACGAGTTGATCTCCGGCGTCCGTTCGGACGTGGCGGTCAAGGTCTACGGCGACAACCTGGACCAGCTGACGCGCCTGGCCAGCCGGGTCGAGCGGGTCATGCGTAGCGTCTCCGGCGCCGAAGACGTCAAGGCCGAGCAAGTCTCCGGCCTGCCGTTGCTGACGATCACGCCAGATCCGGCGGCATTGGCACGGTACGGCCTGAACCCGGGCGATGTGCAGGAGACGGTGGCCACCGCCATCGGCGGCAGCGTTGCTGGTCAGCTCATCGAGGGCGACCGTCGCTTCGACCTGGTCGTGCGCCTGCCTGAATCGCAGCGCCAAGACCCGGCCGTGCTGGCAGATCTGCCCATTCCGTTGCCGGCAAGCACCAGTGTCGACGAGTCCAGCCGCCTGGCTGCCGGCGCCAATGGCGGGCCTCGTACGGTGCCCCTGCGGGAAGTGGCGAAGATCCAGGTGGAGCGCGGGCCCAATCAAATCAATCGTGAGAACGGCAAGAGGCGCGTGGTGATCACTGCCAACGTGCGCGAACGCGATCTGGGCGGGTTCGTCGGCGAGTTGCGCACGCGCATTGGCCAAGATGTCACGCTTCCAGAGGGCTATTGGATCGATTACGGCGGCACCTTTGAGCAGCTGATCTCGGCCACCCAACGTCTGGGGGTGGTGGTCCCGGTGACACTGGCATTGATCTTCGCTCTGCTGTTCATGGCCTTCGGTTCGGCCAAGGATGCGACCATCGTGTTCAGTGGTGTGCCATTGGCGCTGACAGGCGGTGTGCTGGCACTGGCTCTGCGTGGGATTCCGCTGTCGATCTCGGCCGGCGTGGGCTTCATCGCACTGTCGGGCGTGGCCGTACTCAACGGCCTGGTCATGATCGCGTTCATTCGCCGCTTGCGCGAACAGGGTGATCCCCTGGACGAGGCGGTACGCGACGGAGCCCTTGGCCGCCTGCGGCCGGTGCTGATGACCGCCCTGGTGGCCTCCCTGGGCTTCCTGCCCATGGCCTTGAATGTCGGGGCCGGCTCAGAGGTGCAGCGGCCGCTGGCCACTGTCGTCATCGGCGGCATCGTCTCATCCACCGCATTGACCTTATTGGTGCTGCCGGTGCTCTATCGTTGGCTGCATCGCGACCGAGCTCGCCGCGGCGATCACACTGCCTTGGAGTCCTCTACACCATGAACGAGATCAACCTGGAAAAGGTCCGTGCGGCGATGTTTACCGACCCCGGCGTGAAAGCGGTGGATGACCTGCGCCTAGTCCCCGCCAAAGAGCGCGGTCGTGCGATCGCGGCCACCATCACCGTCGCCGCGCCCTCGGTCGACCAGGACCTGGTGCATGCGGTGATCGCCCGCGTGCTGGCCGACCAATTCGGCATCGATCAGGTCGTGCTGTGCTTCAACGATCCGGGCCCGGTGCCGCCGCCGCCAACCGCGGCACCCTTGAAGAAGATGTGATCCCTGCCCGTGGTTCTATGCGTCTGCGCTAGCAGGCGCATAGACCTGATGACCCGGCAGCGCACATGCGCCGGCATACACAAAGGCCACGCTTTGCCGCGCCCGAGTGAAGGCCACGTAGTACTTCGGTGGCGCGGTGATACGCGCCGCATCGGCCGTGCGCAGGTACTGCGTCAATGGCCCGTTCGGAAAAATGAGGACTCGACTGTAGGTGCGGCCCTTGCACTGCCCAAAGTTCACGGCCGGTAGTCCGTCGCACTTCTGGCGCCGGTCATGCCGGAGCACGGTGGGGGCAAACTCCTGCATGTACGCCGCAACGTCGCCGGGAGCGACGAGGTAGACGCCATCGTGCCCGGTGACCTCGCCATTGCCAGATTGGGTCCGGGGCATCTGCGGATAGAGCGTGTCAGCCATATCGCACAGGGTCTGGACGCAGCGCAGACTGATGAGGCGGTGATCCAGCTGGCATAAGCCGTCCGACTCCCAGATCTGAAACAGCGCTGCCAGATTCGGCCCACGGTATTGACTGTGCCTTTGCGCATAGTTGGTGGCGTACGTTGCCTGGCGCGTATCACCCACCAACGTGATGGCGATATCGCTCTTCAACAGCCGCTCGACCAGATCCAGATCAAAGCCGGCCAGGTCCTGAACTTCGTCGATGTAGAGCTCGTCGTACATGGCCGCCAGGCGTGCGATGACCTGGCCTTGGGTCAGCTCATCGCAGCGCACAGCAAAGTCGGCCGCCCGGTCCGAATACACCCGGTTGCCTGCCAGATAGTGGCGCGCCACCTGGGTGCGTGGGGCGCGGTTGTTGGTGACACCGTCTACGAACAGGATGGTCTCGATGCGAGGCTCAGGACACAGTGCCGCCTGGTACGGGCGGATGCACTGGTGCAGCAGGAAGCCATACCAGCTGTGTAAGGTGACATGGGCGGGCACCGCGCCGGCGTGGACCTCAAACGAGCGCCGGATCTCTTCAAGGTTTTCCAGCGTGTAGGTGACAATCGCAATGCGACGCCCAGGCCGCTCCAAGGCCTGCCGCACCAGCAACGTGGTCTTGCCCGAGCCGGCCGCCGAGAGCAGTACCCGGTTAGGTGATGGCACGCTGGACATAGTCGGGGAACCTGATCGAGTGCGGGCTGTTGAAGATCGCCAGGGCCGTATCGGTCTTATGGCCCTTCATGTACTTGAGCAGCGCCACCTCATCAGCAAACGTCTTGCCCAGCACGGTATTGAGTTCGGCCAGCGAGTTGGCTTTGGTCAGCTGCTCTTCCAGCGATGGGGCGCTTTCGTCGGAATCGTAATAGATCGCGTTGATGTGCTCGGCATAGCGCTCCTGCACAACGGCGATATCACCGTCGTTGTCGGTGATCACCTTGGCGTGGATTTTCAGCCGATCTGCAATCTGCAAGAAGCGCTTGAATGCCAGCGACTTGACCGAAATGATGTCTACGCCGCGAGCCATTGGCGCCACGCCGTGATGGTCGCTGTAGGCACGCTGCACGATCAGCTCATCAGACGGACCCTCCACCAAGATCGCCTGCTTGGCCAGGATCAGCCGCAGCGTGTCGTGGCCTGGCAGCTTCATGAAATAGTCGTGGGTATCGCTGGGCAGCTGGTCCAGCTTCATCTGGCCTTGCGCGCTGAACAGGATCACGTTGTCCACGCCCAGCTTGTTCAACACGAAGCTGTTGTGGGTGGCGATAATCACCTGCTGGGCGGTGGAGAGTGCCGCAATCTTGTCGATCAGCTGGTTCATGCTGGAATATGACAGATGGTTCTCAGGCTCCTCGATCAGCAGCACGTGGGCCGCGCCCGCCGCGTGCATCGCCAGCTTCATCTTCACCGCGCTTTGCTCGCCCTTGCCGGCCTGGGTGAACGGGAGCTCATCTAGGTACGGTGACAAGCTAGTTTCCCACGTTGAGCGCGGCGATGTGTCCACACCCACCGTCAGCGCCCGGTGGCTGATGTCCCCGGTGTGCTCGGTCAAGTAGGCATTGATGGCCGCCACGTCCGCTTCTTCTGAAAAGCTCTGCCGCATGCGGCGGAAGCTCAGCGACAGCGAGACGCGCTGCGCAGGCGTCAGTGCCTGCTCGATGATGCCGGCGATGTAGCGATCAGCACCAGACAAGGTCTTGATGCCGTGCGTGTCGATGATCGTGGAGTCGAACGGAATACTGCGGGCGGTGACGCCATTGTTGGCGAAGGAATACCAGCGCACCGTGTAGTACTCCACCGGCAGGCTGACCGCGCCCTGGTGCTGCTGCAGGTAGGCGTTGAACTCTTCGCGGTAGTCGTCGTTGAGCTCGACCAGCAGCCGGATGCCGGCAGTATCCAGTCGCAGCGAATTGTTGGTGCCGCGCAGCGACGCCAGCGCGGCGTCTGCGCCCAGGTAGGCTTCGATGGAGATCCGTGGCGGCGAGGCCGGCGTGCCTGCAGCAAGGGTCGCCAAATATTCCTGCACCGTGGGCTGGTGGAACAGGTAGGGCGTGAGCTCGTAGGCGAGATTGCGCCCATGCAGTTGCCCGGTGACCACCGCGTGGATGGCCTCCAGCAGGGTGGACTTACCAACCTCGTTGTCCCCCACCACCAGGTTCATGTGGGCGTTGAGGGGCAGGTCCAGATGGCGAAACGACTTGAAGTTGTCGATGACGATACGTTCAATCGGCATGCACAGTCCTTTGCGGCCAGATGTTCGGCGACGAACCCGCACGTCGAAGTGGCCGGCTCGTTGTTCAGAGCGATACTATCTGATCTCTGAACCGCGTAGTGTCGCCCCTGTGCAGGGGGCTTTTATCACCGCAATTCGTGCAAAACCCCCTAGGCACTGTTGCGTTCAGGTGTTGCGCGCTAAACCACCGACCGCGCAACACTACGGCGATCAAGTGCGTCGCAACGGCAAAAGATCCCGAGGCCGCCAAAAATTCATTGAATACGGTGGTTTAGCGACGCAACAAATGGGTGTTTATACCAAGATTGCGAAATCAAGCGTTGCCGCCGCTGGGTAGCTTTCGGCCGGCACTGGCTCAAGCTTTGGATCGGCTCTTGCTTCCCTTCCGGGCCTACTGGCAAGGACGAGCTCGCCAGATCTAAGGATGGTCTAAGCAAATCTGCGCGAAATCCGACGGTAGTGCCGGCCGCTGGCCGGGAAGCTAATGCTCGGGATTCGCCCTGCACAAGCGCTGACGCACCACCCGAAGGGGAACGGGCATGGCGGCCAACAAAGAGCAGCATTTCATGCCGCGTTGCTACCTGAAAGGCATTCACCGATGATGGTGACAACGACGCCATTAACAACTTCAACGTTTGCGGAGCCGGTGCTTATGGTCAGGGCGAGCGCTTGAAGGACGCTATCAGCAACATTGAGGCTTCCTACGATGACGAGGCACTGACGCTCATCGCCGGGTGCGGGCCGCTGAGCCTACGGGTCGGCTTTATGCTGTAGGCCCGGAGCCCCCAGTCGCTGTCATTGAGCTCATGACCGCGGCACTTGGGAGCGCTGCGCCTCATATGGACATAACCGAGTCGATGGCTTCCCTTCAAGAGTGCTGCGCACAAGCTCATCCACTTCTCGCCAAGGCCTGATTGAGTCAGTCAAATAGCTGTATCCAACACCCAGCCGTCCTTTCCGAAAGTTGACGAGGCATCGCTCTGCTCCGCTACCTACGCCCGGCTCACTAAAGCACTTTCCTTGAAAAGGGAACTCGCCGATGCGATACAGCAATGACGGCGCAGCGATGAAACGGAAGCCGCCAGCCAGCCAGCCCGCTTGATCGCCTTCCAGCACCACTATCCCGTATTCAGGCCGTTCGGTACGTACTTCCCAGCTTCTTTTGGACCAATCCGACCAGCCGGGCGCATTGGGCGGATCGCAACTTAGCGCGACCCCGATCGGCGATTTCACAGCTTCATCGAGACAGCTCTTGCTGAGCGGGCTCGCGGTGAAGATGGTCAGTGACGCTGAATCTGCTTCGCGTGTACCCCTTTCTTTCATGCTGACCCTGAGAGCACCGGATCTTGATTGGCGGGCATCCGTTGCCTCCTGGGTCCTGGCACCAATCCTTATGGTCTCGCCACAGTATGAAAGGACGCCGTCGCTGACGGTCGCAACATCAGCTTGCTTCATTGCGGACATCTGAGCCTCCCGCCCTCCCCCGTCCGCACCGAACTTGACCCAGATGAACCCAGCGACGGCCAGTGCACTTAGCGCCAGTCCAGCCTTGGCGGCGACTTTCATTTCCATAACGCTTCCTCGTCCGCTGATCCAGTCATGCGCTATCTCCGCATGGGGACGCACAAGGCGCCCCTATGCGGAGGCCAAACGTTACTGTGCTGCCAACAGGACCACCGCACCATGCTGGATCGGGGCAAAGAGGTTTGCACTGGTGCCTGCGCGATCCCAGCGACCGTTTGCCATTTCGGTCACCAGGTGATCGATCTCCGTCCTGGAGCTCTGATGGAGCCCTCCATGCGACGCGATGGCCGCGCTTGAGTCATCCTCCGCCCGGGCTTCAACCTCATCAGCCCTCAGCCAGCGGTCAAACCCAATGGCGATGCCATCCAGACGCTTGGCGGGCTCAGCGTACCAGCCTTCGATGGTGATGCGACCCTGCCCCTCGCCCACCAGTACGTCCAAGCTGTCGCCTTCCCAGCGGAACTGGACGGGCTCGTTGTCGTAGATCCGAAGCTCCAGTTCATCCCAGCCATCCGCATCTAGATCATCGATCACGTCGTGACCGTCACCACGGAGAACACATAACGATCATTGCCTTCGCCACCGATAAGCCGATCATTGCCCGCAACATTATCCCTCCGCGCCCACACCGAGCAGCGGCAGTAGGATTCCACAACACCCTCACCAACCTTCACCCCACAGCAGCGAGAATGAGCCATCGGGCGCGCTGTCACGCGTGCCGCTCACTGCCCCGCAGGACCGCCGCCATGCCCCACCCGCCCATCGATCCGCCATCCTCCGCTGCCGCATCCAGTGGTTGCATCGAGGTCCGCGGAGCGCGCGAGCATAACCTCAAGAATGTCGATGTCTCCATTCCGCGCAATGCGCTGGTCGTGTTCTCGGGGGTATCGGGTTCGGGAAAGTCATCGCTGGCCTTTGGCACCGTCTTCGCTGAGGCGCAGCGGCGCTATTTCGAGTCTGTAGCGCCCTACGCACGGCGCCTGATCGACCAGGCCGGCGTGCCCGATGTGGATGCCATCGACGGGCTGCCGCCGGCGGTAGCACTGCAGCAGCAGCGCGGGGCCAGTAATGCACGTTCATCGGTGGGCAGTGTGACCACGCTGTCCAGCCTGGTGCGGATGATGTATTCGCGTGCTGGGGCCTACCCGCCCGGCCAACCCATGCTGTACGCCGAGGACTTCTCACCCAACACGCCGCAGGGCGCCTGCAGCACCTGCCATGGTCTTGGTCACGTCTACGAGGTGACCGAAGCACTGATGGTTCCCGACCCGTCGCTGAGCATCCGCGAACGTGCCATCGCCTCCTGGCCGCCTGCATGGCACGGCCAGAACCTGCGCGACATCCTGGTCACGCTGGGCTACGACATCGACGTGCCGTGGAAGAAGCTGCCGAAGAAGGACAGGGAGTGGATCCTGTTCACCGAGGAAGCGCCAAGCGTGCCGGTCTATGCAGGCTTCACCCCGGCCGAAACCCGCGCCGCCCTGAAGCGGAAGCTTGAACCGAGCTACATGGGGACCTTCACCGGCGCCCGCCGCTACGTGCTGCACACCTTTGCCACGACCCAGAGCGCGCTGATGCGGAAGCGGGTTTCCCGCTATATGGAGGGCAAGCTGTGTCCCGCCTGCCACGGCAAGCGCCTGAAACCTGAAGCGCTATCGGTCACCTTCGCCGGCGTGGACATCGGCGAGTTCATGCGGCTGCCATTGGATCAACTGGCGGATCTGCTGGAGCCCGTGGCACAGGGTGATTTCAGCGCACATAGCCGTGGCTCACGCAGCAGGAACGCGACACGCCGCGACCGCGCCCAACGGATGGCAAGCGGGCGCACCGCCCACGCCGCGGCGCCTGACGTACGCCTGACCTCGGCCATGTCGGAGGAAAAGCGCATGGCGGCCCAGCGGCTGGCGGGCGGCATCATGGCGCGTGTCTCGCAGCTGCGTTCGCTCGGCGTGGGGTATCTCTCCCTGGATCGCGCGACACCCACGCTTTCGGCCGGAGAACTGCAGCGTCTGCGACTGGGTACGCAGCTGAGTTCTTTGCTTTTCGGCGTGCTGTACGTGCTGGATGAGCCATCGGCTGGCCTGCACCCTGCCGACAGCGAGGCGCTGTACGATGCGCTTGGCCAGCTGCGCGACGGGGGAAACTCGGTTTTTGTCGTCGAACACGATCTGGAGCTGATGCGCCGCGCGCAATGGCTGGTGGATGTTGGCCCGCAGGCGGGCGAGCACGGCGGGCGCGTTCTCTACAGTGGCGAACCCGGTGGCCTGCGCCAGGTGCAGGATTCCCGCACCGCCCAGTATCTTTTCGACCAGGTGCCTGCGCCTGCAAGCCGCAAGCGCAACGCCGCGAGCTGGCTGGAACTGAAGGGTATCCACCGCCACAACCTGCAGGGAGTGGATGCGCAGCTGCCGCTGGGATTGCTGACTGCAGTGACCGGGATTTCGGGGTCGGGCAAGTCCAGCCTGATGGCGCAGGCGCTGCCGGAGTTGGTACTACTGCACCTGGGCCATGAGCCGCCGGATGATGGCGCCGATGTCGCGCCCACGGATGGGCCATCCGTCATCGAAGCAACGCGCGGCCAGCTGGCAGGCGATGTGGACGCCATCCAGCGGGTCGTCCAGGTGGACCAGAAGCCCATCGGCCGCACGCCGCGGTCGAACCTTGCCACCTATACCGGGCTGTTCGACCATGTGCGGAAGCTGTTCGCCAGCACCCCGGATGCACGCCGACGCCGTTTCGATGCGGGCCGTTTCTCTTTCAACGTGGCCAAAGGCCGGTGTCCGACCTGCGAGGGCGAAGGGTTCGTCAGTGTCGAGCTGCTGTTCATGCCCAGCGTCTACGCGCCCTGCCCTACATGCCATGGCGCGCGCTACAACGAGGCCACGCTGAAGGTGCTGTGGAATGGCCGCAACATCGCCGAGGTCCTGCAGTTGACGGTTGACCAGGCGCACGCGTTCTTCGGCGAGGAGGATGCGATTGCCCGCTCGCTGCAGGTGCTACGGGAAATCGGCTTGGGCTATCTACGGCTGGGCCAGCCGGCGACGGAACTTTCAGGCGGAGAGGCACAACGCATCAAGCTGGCAACCGAGCTGCAGCGCGGCCAGCGGGGGCGCACGCTCTATGTGCTCGACGAACCGACTACCGGCCTGCATGCGTCGGACGCGGACAGGTTGATGCTTCAGCTGCAGCGGTTGGTTGATGCAGGGAACACGGTGGTGATGATCGAGCATGACATGCGGGCGGTGGCGCAGGCCGATTGGGTGATTGACGTGGGGCCTGGCGCAGGTGCTGCGGGCGGCACCGTAGTGGCGAAGGGAACGCCGCATCAGGTGTCTCGCGCCAAGGCAAGCAGGACGGCCCCTTTCCTCGCGCGCGAACTCTCGCGCAGCGGCTAAGCCGCGGGCAGGTGAGAATGATCCAGTATGCGGGCCAGGTGCTGTAGCCGGCCGAACCTACAGCCCGCTCATTGCTCGCGGCACCGCTGCCAACCGCCCGAAGGAGACGAAACCTGCTCCCACCCGTTGGGCAGCTTTCGCATGGCTTGGCCTCCCACACAGGACAGACCCGAGCGGCGAGCGGCTTCCGATCCAAGAGATGGCAGCTGGACCACGTCATCGGATGGCCCCGGCCTTCCTGCGCGCCGTGCTTCATCTGTCAGCGTCTGCGATTCCAAGCGTTCGCAGTACGCCTTCATGCGCGGATGGGGATGATTGGGCCAGCGGTACTGCTCGCAGTTGAATGGCGTTGTGCTCTTCGCCATGGAGTTATGTGCTGGCTTGGGAGGTACTGGGAGTGGCCTGGGAGCCGGGCCAGTCGCCGAGCGGATTTGTTGCGCAACGCATGGTGCCGCAGCGACCAGCAGAAGAGTCAGTACCCCAGTCCGAATATCCATATCCGCCCCCGTTATGTTGGGAGAATGATAAAGGATCACGGCAAGACGTGACGCGTCACAAAGGTCAATCGTCAGCGAGCAGGCCCAGCAACGATCGGTGGGCAGCGACGCCTGCCAACGCTCCCTCTCCCACTGCCAGCGCAATGTTCCCGGCGAACCGGGCGGCGTCTCCGCAGGCGAACACCCCCGGTACGGTGGTCTGCTTGGCCGAATCGGTGGTGATGCATCCTGCGTCCTCGATGGCGCAACCCAACTGTGTGGAAAGGTCCGATGCCAGCCTGGTGTGCGGATGGACGAACAGCGCCGCAACGTCCCGCCCTCGCCCGTCGGCGAAGTTCAGGGTTGCTTTCCCGGTCATGCCGATCAAGGCGTTTTCTTCCAGGTTCACGCCGATAGTGCGCAGTTCGGCGGACAGTTCTTCCAGGTCGGCCCCGCTCAGCTCCCCAGCGTGGACCGCGGTGATGTTTCCCCACTGCGAAAGCGCCTTGACCTGGTCCACTGCCTCCTTTCTGGGGGCCACGAGCAACCCAATATCTGTTCCGCGGATTTCATAGCCGTGGCAGTAAGGGCAATGCAGGACCGTCTCGCCCCACCGCTCCGCAAGCCCTGGCAGGTCCGGCAGCTGATCCACCACGCCATGGGCGAGGATCAACCTTTTTGCGTGGTATGGCTTGCCGGATGCGCAGCGGAGCAGAAAACCAGTCTCCAGGGAGCCGGAAGCCTCAAGCACCTCGTCCGTCGACCATTGCACTCGCTCATAGGTGAGCAATTGCTGGCGGCTCACCTCGAGAATCCGTGCAGGGGCAACGCCATCCCAGCCCAGCCAACCGTGCGCCTTCGTGGCGCGCTGGTTGCGCGGCTGACCGTGATCAATGACCAGCACCGTTCGGCATGCCCTCGCAAGCTGCAAGGCAGCCGACATGCCAGCATGACTTCCGCCGACAACGACGGCGTCGAAGGTGGGCGGTTCCTGCGAAAGTGGCTTGTTCGGGTCGATCATCGTCATTCGTCAGCTTCGTTGATCGGGCAGTGATCCGCTGCTGGAGGTCATTGAATACCGACGCGCATCAAGGCTGCGTAATCACGGCATGGAAAGGGGTGAAAGTGGCCTCTGCAAGGATCATCCGTGTACCTCGCTCTCCCACATCAATTCAAACCGCAACTCCAACCGCTCCCCCGGCCCCAACCGCCTCGGCAGCAACGTAAACCCATCAGGCGGCCCCGTCTGCGGTTCCACACAGGTAGCGTACGTAGTCCCGTCATACACCACCCAATGGTCCGTATCCGCCTGCAGCCGCAGCCGCTGTCCTTCCGCGACCAGCGTCACCTCGGCCCGGTTGATGAAACAGTCGTCCCACGGGGCAGGCGCGGGGGTGATGCAAGGCAGCGTGGCAATGCCCTCCCCGTCCCGCGGATACATCGCACTCGGTGAGAACAGCAGCTGGTCCGGCTTGCGGAACCAGGGATGCCAGCCGATCACGGCGGGCATCGCCTTGTCGCCGGCCTGCACCGCAAGCCGCAGTTCGACGCCGTCCGGCACGACATGGATACACTGCGTCGCAAGGCCACCGAACGGCCAGTAGCGGTCTTCCGGAAGGGCCAACGACAACATCGCAGTGTCCACTTCGAGGCGCTTGATCTGCCATGGCCTCGAGAATCCCACCCCGTGGATCGCATGCGCCCCAAGGTTCGCAGGCAGCGTGAAATCCTTGCCATCAAAGCTGAAGCGACCACGCCGGATGCGCCCAGCCCAGGGCACCATCGGGTAGCACCCCCAGCCGATGGCAGCCGCCCTGCCCTCGCGCTCGCCTGCCAGCCAGTCCACGCCGTCGTACCGCATCTGCGCGATCCGTCCGCCTGCTTCAGGAGCGAGCGCGATCGCCACCCTGCCCGCCCGCAGCCAATGCAGCTGGCCACCTGCCAGCGGCGCCTGCGCATCATCCAGCGGTGACCAAGGTTCAAGCGCCATAAGGGTCGATGGTGCGGATGCTGCCATCGGCTTCCATGTGCAGCGGCGTGCACTTGACCGAGCGCAGGTGGGTGACCCCGCCGGACGCCAAGGCATCGTGGTAGAACAGATACCACTGTCCCTCGAATGCGCAGATGGAATGGTGCGTGGTCCAGCCCACCACCGGCTTGAGGATCACCCCGCCATAGATGAACGGTCCATACGGACTATCGCTGGTTGCGTAGCACAGAAGGTGCGTATCACCGGTGGAGTACGACAGGTAATACCGCCCTTGGTACTTGTGCAGCCAGGGTCCCTCGAAGAAGCGGCGCGCATGGTCATCGGCGCGCAGCGGCAGTCCGTGCTCATCCAGGATCACGATTTCCCGGGTGGGCTCGGCAAGCCGGGTCATGCCTGCTTCCAGCCGACCAACGCGTGGCCCCAATGCAGGCGCATCGCCGGTGGGCTCCTCGTGCGCCGCATCGAAGCGGTTGTCACGGTACTTCTGCAGCTGGCCCCCCCAGATGCCACCGAAGTACAGGTAATGCGTGCCGTCGTCGTCCTCGAACACCGCCGGGTCGATCGAGTACGTGCCCTCCATCGCCTCTGCTTCGGCAGTGAACGGGCCCTCCGGACGATCCCCTACCGCCACGCCGATGCGGAACAGGCCCTGCGCATCCTTGGCGGGGAAATAAAGGTAATAGCGCCCATCACGGCTTGCCGCGTCCGGCGCCCACATCTGCCGGCTGGCCCAGGGAACATCGCGCACATGCAGCGCGATGCCGCAGTCGATGGCCTCGCCAGCGGGCGTATCCATCCGCAGCACATGGTAGTCCTCCATGCCGAAGTGACCGCCCTCGTCATCGAACGGAGCACCGCTGTCGATGTCGTGCGAGGGATAGATGTACAGCCGCCCTTCGAACACGTGGGCCGACGGATCTGCCGTGTAAAGGTGGGTCACCACGGGCCGGGAGATCGCACGCACCGCCAGCTGGTCAAGGTTGCCAGCCTGCCGGCGCTGCAGCAGCTCCTGCTCGATCCGGTTCTCCATACGCTTGTCGATCTCATACAGGAACAGCAGCGCCACCGCGAGCAGGAACGGGATCGAGCAGTAGACGCTGACCGTAAGACGGATGCCGTCCACCACCGCCTGCGGCTGCTGTTCCGCGCCAGCCTGGTAGCCATGGTGCGCGAGGATCCCCGCAACCAGCGCACCGCCAATGCTCAGGCCGATCTTCAGGCCGCACAGCATCGCGGAGAACACGATCGCGGTGGCGCGGCGGTGGTTCTTCCACTCCGAATAGTCGGCGACGTCGGCGATCATCGCCCACAGCAGCGGGATGGTGATTCCGTAGCAGAACCCATGCAGCATGAAGGCGATGAAGGCCACGCCGACTGCGGTGGGCGGGAAGAAGTAGAACGCCAGCAGGAACAGCGTGCACACCAGCAGCGCGCCACCGAAGACATCCCGTTTGCCGAAGCGGTCAGCCAGCCGGCGCGATACGCCGATGCCCAGGATCATGCAGAGGATGCCGCACGCGTTGAACAGGCTGAAGGCCGAGGTCGCCGGGTCTTCCGGCCAGCTGAATCCGGCCAGGCCCCACCTGCTCAGCGTTGCGTTCAATCCGCCGATGAAAGCGTTGAAGCCGGAGCTGTCGAGGAAGCCCGCCAGCGCGGCATCTCGCATGTAGTACTGGAAATAGTAGATGTAGGTGCCGCCCTTCAGGGCCAGGTTGACGAACACCAGGATGGTCAGCAGCAGCATCACCTTCCACGGCCGGTTGCGCAGCAGGTCGGACAGGTCCTGCAGTACGCCGGCGGTCTGTTCCCGGGCCGGGACGATGCGTTCGCGCGTGGTGGCGAAGGTGGTCAGGAAGAACAGCGTGCCCACCACCGCGAACACCGTCATGACCCGCTCGAAGCCCAGCATGCGATCGCCACCGCCGAGGATCAGCACCAGCGGCAACAGCAGCACCTGGATGATGAACTGCGCGATCATCACCGCCACGAAGCGGTAGGCCGACAGGCTGTTGCGCTGGGCCATGCTGCCGGTAAGCACCCCGCTGAGCGCGGAGTACGGCAGGTTGTTGGCCGCGTATACCAGCATCAGCAGGCCGTAGGTGGCCACGGCGTAGACGATCTTCGCGCGGGGCCCCAGGTCCGGCGTGCTGAAGGCAAGCAAGGACAACACCCCGAACGGAATCGCCGTCCACAGGATCCACGGCCGGAACTTGCCCCAGCGGCTGACCGTGCGATCGGCGGCAATGCCGACCAGCGGCGTAAACACGAACGCGCCGAGCACGCCGATCACGAAGATGATCGTTGCGGCGGTGGCGGGCGGAAGCCGATATACGTCGGTGTAGAAGAACGCCAGGTAGGTGATCAGCGTCTGGAAGATCAGGTTCGCCGCGAGATCGCCCAGGCTGTAGCCTACCTTTTCCCGGATCGACAGCGTGTGTTCGGTGCTTGCCACGCTGCCTGCATCAGTCACGGCCGGCCTCCACGGTGAACCTGCCTGTCGCGCGGATGTCGGTGCTGGAGCTGCCCACCCTGGCCTCGTAGGATCCGGCCGGCACGGCATACGCCGCGCGTATCTCGTCGTACTGGCGCAGGGCGTCCTTCGCCTGCAGATCAAAGGCGACCGTGCGCCGTTCGCCCGGGGCCAGGTGGACACGCTGGAAGCCGCGCAGCTCCTGCTGGGCATCGCCGGGCTGTGCCTGCATGCGCCGCACATACAACTGCACGACTTCATCGCCCGGGCGCTTGCCGGCGTTGGTTATCTCGACCTGCACCTTGAGCGTCCCGTCGCCGCCGATGCGGGCGGAATCGAGCTGCAGCGTGCCGTAGTTGAACCGGGTGTAGGACAGCCCGTGTCCAAACGGATACAGCGGGGCGCCGCGGAAATAGCGGTAGGTGCGTCCTTCCATCGTGTAATCGTCGAACGCCGGCATCGCCTGGTCCGCCTTGTAGAAGGTGACCGGAAGGCGTCCGCCGGGATTGACGTCGCCAAACAGGGCCTGGCCTACGGCCGTGCCACCTCGTTGCCCGGGGTACCAGCTCATCAGGATTGCCGGCACATTCGTATCGGCCCAGTCCACGGCCAGCGCGGAGCCGCCGGTCAGCACCATCACCACCGGCTTGCCGGTGGCATGCAGGGCTTCCAGCAGTGCACGCTGCGGCGCGGGCAGGCGCAGATCGGTACGGTCACCGCCGGCGAAACCGGGGTAGTTGACCTTCATTTCTTCGCCTTCCACATCGCCGGTCAGCCCGCCGACAAACACCACCACGTCCGCTTCGCGGGCTGCGTCCACCGCTTCCTCGAACGGCGGCTTCGCACCGGGCATGCGCCAGCCCAGCCGCACGCCGGCATCGCGCTCGGCATCGAAGTATTCAAGCTTCAGCGCGTAGGCGCGTCCGGCCTGCAGGTCCAGTTCAACGCCATCGCCCTGCAGGCGATCGCTGTCACCCCACCGGTCCAGTACCCGCTTGCCATCGATGTACAGGCGGTAGCCGTCGTCGGCTGCTGCCTCTATGCGGTAGCGGCCAGACACCGGCGGCACCAGCTCGCCACTCCAGCGGATGCTGAAACCATCGCTGGGAATGCCCTGCCCCGGCGCGGCTTCACCGCGGGCCAGCAGGTTGTCGGTCGGTGAACCGCGATCCCAGCGGAAGCCGATCTGGGCGTCGGTGCGCACCAGGGCCGGCGTGCCGGACAGATCCGCCGTACGGAAGTACTCCCCGCGCAGGCCCCGTTCCGGCGAGTCGGCCGACGGCCGCAGGTAGGCCGCTTCGATCAGCGGGGTGGCGTTGGGATCGTCGCGCCCTTCGACCAGGTCCACGCCGCGTGCATAGCGCACCTCGATGCCCTTCGCTGCATCGCGTATTCCCTGCAGGACGGTCACCGGTGCGGCCGGCGTGCCGAAGTAGTTGCCGAGCAGCGCCATGGTGTCATCGGCGGTGGGGCCGACCACGGCGATGCGCTTGAGGTCGCGTGACAGCGGCAGCACGCCTTCGTTCTTCAGCAGTACCAGCGATTCCTGCGCGGCCTTCAACGCCAGCGCATCGTGCGCCGGGGCCTGGTTCACCGATGCGGGAATCCGCGCCCAGCGCACCCGTTCGGCCGGGTCGAACATGCCCAGCCGCATCCGCGCGGTGAACAGCCGGGTCACCGCATCGTCGATTTCTGCTTCAGTGATCAGCCCTTGCCGTACCGCGGCAGGCAGCGTGGCGTACTCCTGGCCACACTCCAGTTCGGTACCGTTCTTGACCGCCAATGCCGCGGCAGCTTCACGGCTGGGAACGATTCTGTGATGCTTCCAGATATCCACGATGGCCCAGCAGTCGGACACCACGTAACCCTTGAATCCCCAGTCGCGGCGCAGTACATCGCGCAGCAGGAAGCGGCTGGCGCTGGCGGACTCGCCGTAGACGCGGTTGTAAGCGCCCATCACCGCATCCACCTGGCCCTCCTTCACCAGCGCTTCGAACGCCGGCAGGTAGGTGTCATACAGATCGCGCTTGCTGGGGCGGGCATCGAAGTGGTGGCGGTCGGCCTCCGGCCCGCTGTGCACGGCCAGGTGCTTGGCCGTGGCATCCAGCTTGCGGTACACCGGGTCGTCGCCCTGCAGTCCGTGCACGAAGGCCACGCCCATGCGCGCAGTGAGGTACGGGTCTTCGCCGTAGGTTTCCTGGCCGCGGCCCCAGCGTGGGTCGCGGAAGATGTTGATGTTCGGCGACCAGTAGGTCAGCCCCTGGTAGCGGCCATGTGACCCTTCGCGGACGAACTGGTGATGCTTGGCCCGCGCTTCGTCACTGATGGTGGTGGCCACCTGGCGCACCAGCGGCACGTCGAAGGTGGCGGCCAGTCCGATGGCCTGCGGGAACACCGTCGCCTGCCCTGCGCGTGCCACCCCGTGCAGGCCTTCGTTCCACCAGTCGTAGGCGGGAACGCCGAGGCGCTCGATGGCCGGCGCGGCGTTCTGCATCTGCGCCGCTTTTTCCTCCAGGGTCATCCGGGCCACCAGCGCGGCGGCGCGGCTTTCAAAGCTTGCCGAGGTGTCGCGCCAGGGCTGGGTTTGGGCCGCTTGGCCGACGCTGCTCAAGGCAATGGCGGCGCACAGCGCCAGCGTGCGGAACATCGGGGGATGGAGCCGGGGCGTGCGCGTCATCATTTACTCCTCAAGGCACGCTCATCGCGTGCGAATGGTCCCAGCAGAGCGCCCACGAAGCCGCCTGCGCGATCAGTACTCAATACCGTTCCATCCACCTCGCCTGCGAGGGTCTGCCAGCCATGCCCGTCGCCGCTGTCGAATGCAAAGGCATAGCGGGCTTCATCACCGGTGATCTTCAGCCGCAGCGAAGCGCTCGCGTCCACCTCGCGGTTGGCCAGCAGCCGGGTCGTCCCGCCGCCGTCGCGTCCTTCCAGGAAGACCGTCACGCGGTCAGCGCCGAGGCGGCGGACGCCAAGGAAATACCAGTACGCTTCACTCTGGAACGCAGCCAATCCAGCCGCCACGCCTGCTGCCGGGCGCCCCATCGCGGTGCTGGCCTGGAAGCGCAGGTGCTGCTGGCGTCGGCCCAGGAAGGCGGGGTTGCGCAGCGTGTCGAGGTTCTCCGCCAGCGGGTGCAGCGTCAGCGCGCCGGGGCGCTCGCGCAGGTCTGCCCATGCTTGCTTGGGCACACGCACGCGCAGCCAGCCGCTGCCGAGCGTCGGCGCATCGAACTCATCGCGATCGACGAAATTGCCGGTGAACGGTGCCTGCGACGCATCGCCCTGCATCCATGACGGTGCCTTGAGCGCATACGGAATGGTCTGGTTGGCTGGCAGGATCACCGGCCAGCCGTCGCGCCAGCGGACCGGCAGCAGGTAGGTCTCCCGCCCCGTGTTGTAGTGGCGCTTGGCATAGTTGCGGCTGGCAAGGAACACCGCCCACCACGACCCATCCGGCCCCTCCACCAGGTCCGCATGGCCGGCATTGGTGATCGGCAGTGGCCGGTCCTCCGGCAGGTCGCGCTGGGTCAGGATGGGGTTGCCCGCATACGGGACGTAAGGTCCCCAGACATCACGGCTGCGCAGCACCACCTGCGAATGCTGCGGCCCGGTGCCGCCCTCTGCATCGGACAGGTAATACCAGCCCTCGCGTTTGTACAGGTGCGGTCCTTCGATCCAGATCGGGTTCTTCGCCGGCTCCACGCCGCCGTCGATCAGCACCTTGCGCGGGCCCATCGGCGCGTAGTTGTCCATGTCGATCTGCTGCATCCAGATCGCACGGTGGCCCTCGTAGCGCGGCCGAGAGGGCGGCACGTCATTGTTCAGCAGGTACACGCGGCCATCGTCGTCGAAGAACAGCGATGGATCGATGCCCTCCACGCCCGGCAGCCAGTGCGGGTCTGACCACGGCCCGGCAGGATCGCTCGCGGTAGCAATGAAGTTGCCGCCACTGTCCACTGCGGTGGTGACCACATGGAACAGGCCGTCGTGGTACGAGATTGCCGGAGCGAAGATACCGCGCGACACGCTCAGGCCATCGAAATCCAGCTGCGTCGGGCGGTCGATGACGTTGCCGATCTGCTTCCAGTGCACCAGGTCCACACTTTCGAAAACGGGGATGCCGGGGAAGTAGGTGAAGCTGGAATTGACCAGGTAGAAGCGGCCGTTCGCACGGGTGATGCTGGGGTCGGCGTGGAAGCCGGCGAGGATCGGGTTGCGGTAGTGCCCGGGCGGCAGGGGCGCTTCGAAGGCAGCGTCACGACCGGCGTACTCGAACCAGTCGAAATGAACCGGTGGCGCAGGCGCGGCCCCCAGCGGCGGCGTCGCAGCGGCCGACAACAGGATCATCGTGGCGAGCAGCAGGCGCGTCAGCATCATGGAATCTCCGCAGCGTCGAGTGACAGTTCGAAGGGGCCGGCCGGTGCGCCGCTGCGATCGCGCAGTGTGCAGATCGGGCCATCGGCCCAGCAGTAGCGCACGCGCGCGCCGGGCGCTGGCTGCGGGCTTTGCAGCACCACGTCAGGGCCGTCCAGCAGCGCCTCCACGTAGGTGCATTGCCGCGCCTGCGCATCGCATAGTTCGAAGCCGATGGGGCCGTTGGCACCGGTGGTGGCCAGGGCGCCGGTGACGTCATCGAAGGCGATCCGTATCCCCGCAGGAGTACGCGATGCCGTGCGTGCGGTCGGGCCGGACGCGGCGATCGCGCGCTCGCCGTAGACGACGCGGCGTGCCACGCGCGCCAGGCGCCGGCCGAGTTCCTGTTTGTTGGGGGGATGGATGTCGTAGGCGTCGCCGATGTCGATCGCCAGTGCGAGGCCGGCGTGCGGGTCTTCTGCCACGACCCGCCGCTGCGCCTCGCGGACATGTGCCCAGCCGCTTTCCGTCGGTGCTTCGGGCGGCTGGCCATAGCCGGCCAGCTGCACCACCAGCAAGGGCACCTGCGCACCGAACCGCGCGCGCCAGTCATCGCGCAGGCCGCGCAGGCGTACCGCATAGTCCGCGCCGTCGCCGGTATTGGATTCGCCCTGGTACCAGAGTATTCCGCGCAGGCCAGGCTGGCCGAGCGGGGCGATCATGCCGTTGTGGAGCGTCGACAACCCCGTGGCGGCGTGCCACGGCGCCAGCGGTGGGGCCTGCGCCGTGGGCGCTGGCTGGTACTGCCAGGGCGCGTCCAGCACCAGGCGCGTGCCATCGTCCAGCACCAGCGCTTGGGCGCTTGCAGGACCTGCCAGGCCGCCGTCGCCATAGGTATCCAGCACATTGATCACCACCGTGTTGGCACCGGCATCCAGCAGGCCCGCCGGCACCGCATAGGACCGCGCCGTGCCGGGCGCGTTCTCGCTGCCCACGGCCACGCCGTTGACCCAGGTCATGTCCGTCTCATCCACCGCACCCAGTTCAAGGCGTGCGCCCTGCCCTGCCTGTGCCACGGTCAGGGTCACCTGGCTGCGGTACCAGACCATGCCGTTGTAGTGGGAAAGCGCAGGCACGCCCCAGTGCTCCCATGCCCCCAGCAGGGACGGCGCTTGCTGCCAGCCGGTGCGATCTGCCGCGGGCTGCCATGGGCGTTCATCGGCGCCCGCGCCCGTGTGCGTGGACCACCACTGCTGCCAGTGTTGGCCCCATCGGACGGTGGCGGCCACCGGATCGGTTGCGTACAGCGCCAGTACGTCCAGCGCCGGGTCCATGCCGTCCTGTCGGCGCAGGGCAGAGGCGCTGGTCCATGCCTCGATGCGGGAACCGCCCCACGCCGCCTGAATCAGCCCCATCGGTACCGCGACCGTCTTCTGCAGCTCACGCGCGAAGTAGAAGCAGGCAGCGGAAAAGTCGCGCACGGTAGCCGGCGACGCGGGCTGCCAGGCAACGGGTCCTGCAAACTCCTGTCGTGGCGAAACGGCCGCCGCCTTCGGCACGCTGAACAGGCGGATCATCGGCTGCGTGGCGGCAGCGATTTCGCTGGCGGCATCGAGCGCGCGCCAGACCGGAAGCTCCATGTTCGACTGCCCGGAACACAGCCAGACGTCGCCCATCTGCACATCGCGCACGACCTGGACGGCATCCCCGGCCCGGATCGCCAGTTCGTACGGGCCGCCTGCCGCCAGCGGCGGCAGCATGGCCAGCCAGTGGCCGCTGTCATCGGCGCGCGCGGTGGCGTTCCGGCCCGCCAGCTCCACCCGGACGCTGACGCCCGAAGCGGCAGTCCCCCAGACCGGAATCTCCTGGTCCCGCTGCAGGACGGCGTGATCCTGGAACAGCGGATGCAGCAACGTCGCCACCGTGTGCTGCGCCGGTGCGGGCCCTGCGCAGCAGCCCAGCGTGATCGCCAGCAGCCAGCCCCTCCACGCTGCCCGGCTCATCGGCCATCTCCCGGCGCGGACGGAGACTGCAGGGCCTGGTACCACGCCAGCGGATGCGGCGGCGCGGCCTCTCCCTCCGGCAAGGGCCGGCCGCTGACCGCCTGGAAGTACGCCACGCTGGCGTCGCGCCACCACTGTGCTTCGCGGCGCTGGATGCGCAGGAAGGCGTCAACCTGCGCGTAGCGTTGTGCATCCACCCTGCCGCGCAGGCCTGCCCAGGTACTCTGCATGTCCTCGACACCGCGCACGCCCTGCGCATAGCGCCGGACCAGTTCGTCCCACAGGGTCTGGCCGGACGCCATGCGGTGGTCCCATGGCAGGTGGTGGAACCACAACATCAACGATTCGGGGACCTGCTGCGGGTCACCGTAGCGGTCTGCCACGTGCAGCGCGTACTGGGCCACGGCATTGCTGCCGCGCGCGGTGCGGTCAAAGCCGATGCCATCGCGGTCGGCGCGGTGGTAGTACACCGACGTCCAGTCCGCGCGCGGACCGCCGTCGACCCACGGGCCGGGGCCATGGTGGTGTCCGCGCGCCATCAGGTGATGCAGGCCAAGCGGGGTCATGTAGTTCACCGCCGCCTCGCGCGAGCCCATCATCATGCCGACGATGGGCTGTACCACCCCGCGATCCGGTGAGAAGGTCATCGCCGCCCACTCCGCCGCGATGTCGGCGGCGCGCTGCCCCGGGTTCCACGCAAGACGGCCGAAGGCGTACCAGTTGGCCTGGTCGAAGTGCGATCCACTCCAGGTGCGATCGTTGCCGATATTCGCGACGCCGGCCATGCCAGTGAGCGTTTGCGCCACGGTGGAACGTCTACCGCGTGCGTGGGTTTCGGCGTGCAGCACTTCCTCGTACAGTGGCCCCAGATACACCAGGTGCGTGGCGAAGCCGAGATACTCCTTGGTGATCTGGACCTCCATCATCAGCGGGGTACGCGGCATGGCACCGAACAGCGGATGGAACGGCTCCCGCGGCTGGAAATCGATCGGGCCGTTCTTTACCTGCAGGATCACGTTCGGGCGGAAGCCACCGTCCAGGCCGACAAACTCGGTATAGGCCTGCGTGGCCCGGTCCGCAGGAACGTCGTGCGCATAGACGAAGGCCCGCCACATCACCACGCCGCCATGCGGGGCCAGCGCATCGGCCAGCAGGTTGGCACCTTCGGCGTGCGAACGACCGTAGTCCTGCGGGCCGGGCTGGCCTTCCGAATTGGCCTTTACCAGCAGGCCGCCAAAATCCGGAATGCGGCTGTAGATGTCCGCGGCCTTGTCCCGCCACCACCGCCGTACCGCCGGGTCGAGGGGATCGGCGGTTTCCAGCCCGCCCAGTTCGATCGGCGCGCTGAAGCGCGCGCTCAGGTAGACCCGGATGCCGTAGGGCCGGAACAGGTCGGCCAGCGCCGCTGCCTTGTCCAGATACTCCGGTGCCAGGCTCTGCGCGTTGGCATTCACGTTGTTCAGCACCGTGCCGTTGATGCCCACCGACGCGTTGGCGCGTGCGTAGACGTTATAGCGCGGGTCCCGCCATTCCGGCAGGGTCTGCCACTCCCACAGCGAGCGGCCTGCATAGCCGCGTTCCACATGGCCGTCCAGGTCGTCCCAGTGGTTGAGTACGCGCCGACCGAGCTGCGGCGATTCGCGCACTGCAAGGGTGTCCAGTGCCGTGCCGGCCTGCAGCAGGCGCAGCAGATGGAAGGTGCCGTACAGCACGCCGATATCCGTGCGAGCGGCCACCAGCATCACATCGTGCCCACCCAGACGCGTACGTTCGAGCAGGTAGCCCTCCCCGCCCAGCGATGCCATCTGCTCGCCGAACGGCGCGATCAACGGCGATGACTGCGGCGTACCCAGCACCACGGCAGGCCCGGTGGCCGCCGCAACCCGCATGGGCGGGGCGCTGCCAAGCAGTCCGGCCAGGCCACGCTCCAGCTCTTCGCGTGCGGCGCGCTGTCCCGGTGTGTGATCAGGCGCAACCACTTCGGCCAGCTGCGTGCGGTAGGCGGCGGCAAGCGGGGCATCGAGGGGTGCATAGCGCATCCACAGCGCGTAGCCATCCTCTGCCTGCGCGCTGCCGATGCAGGTCATCAGGGCCACCACGGCAGCCAGGATCCAATGACACCGCTTGCCATCCGGGCGACCCCGCAGCGCGGGCGGTAAACCTTGTAAGCTCGGGACGTGCGCGGCTTGCAATGGCGCCATGAAGCACAACGGGAGCGCGTATTGGAGAAGCCGAAGAAATCGGTCCGCCGCAAAACCAGTGGCGTGACGATCGACGAAGTGGCGGCCTTGGCCGGGGTCTCGCCGATGACCGTATCGCGCGCGATCAACCAGGGCAAAGTCCGCGATGTCACCCGTGAGCGCGTGATGCGCGCGGTGCGTGAACTCGGCTACACGCCCAACCTCGCCGCCAGTTCGCTGGCCGCCGCACAGCACACGCGCATCGCACTGATCTACACCGATCCCAGTGGTGCCTACCTGCGCGAATTGCTGGTCGGGCTGCTGCGCGTGGCGTCGGGCGCCGCGATCCAGCTGGTCGTCGATTACTGGGACGATCTGGGCCCTGCCGCAGAGCGCAGGTCGGCGCGTGCGCTTGCCGGCCGGGTCGACGGGGTCATCCTGCCGCCGCCGCTGTGCGAGTCGCAGCCTGCGGTGAACGAGTTGCTCAGGGCGGGCATCCCGGTGGTCGCGATCGCATCGGGCCACCTCGGCAACGACATTTCCTGCGTGCGCATCGACGACTTCCACGCCGGCAGGGAACTGGCCGAACACTTGATCCAGCACGGCCACAGCCGCATCGGCTTCATCTGCGGGCGCAGCGACCTCAGCGCAAGCGCGCGGCGCTACGACGGCTTCGTCAGCGCGCTGCATGACGCAGGGCTGGAAGTCGACCCCGCCCTGGTCCAGCAGGGCGACTACACCTACCGCTCCGGGCTGGCCGCCGCCGAGAAGCTGCTGCGCCACCGTCGGCCGCCCACCGCGATCTTTGCCAGCAACGACGACATGGGGGCGGCGGCGATCTCCGTTGCCCACCGACGCGGCCTTGAGGTGCCCCGCGACCTGTCGGTCGTCGGTTTCGATGACACCTCGGCCGCAACCACCGTCTGGCCCGAGCTCACCACTGTCCATCAGCCGATCGCCTCGATGGCCGATGCCGCGGTCGAAATCCTGCTGCGCACCATCCGCCGCCGGCAGCAAGGCGTACGTGTACTGACTGACCACGTCGTGCCCCACCGCCTGGTGGTGCGCGATTCGGTCGCGCGTCCTCCCGGGCCTCCCTAGCGCAGCACGCACCGTCACGCGCCTGTGCACTCGATGGTGGTCTCCGCCTCGTTCAGCGCCCCGAGCGCTACGCGCGACACCGCCAGTGTCATCTTCCCCGCCGCGCCGATCGACCAGGGGCGATCCAGCTTGCCGACATCCGCACCCGCGGCGGCAAGGCACTTCAGCGGCACCCCTACGCGTGTCCATTGGCCTGCCGGCAATCGCCCCAGCGTGGGACCGATCGCGATGCGCGCCGTGCAACCCGTGCCGCAGCCCGCCGACAGCCAGGCATCGCCCTGCGGTGCGGAATCCACCCGCAGGGTGGTCAACAGCATCAGGTCGCCGTTGCTCTCGCGCTGCAAATCCAGCGCCGTGTGCGATTGCAGTGCGACAGTCGCCTCGGCCTTGCCCGACCAGCTGAGCCGGCGCCCGTCTTCCTGCGCCAGATGATCCACGCCGGCAACCGTGAGCAGGTCGGACGCGAGGGCATCCGGCACCTTCGTGACCGTCACGCCCTGCCCTGTGTCGTCTTCCAGTCGCAGCGCCATGCCGGGGCCGGCGTCACCGCGTGCGAAGAACACACCGACCGCCCCTTCCTTGCCGGTCACGCCTGAAATTTCCGGCAGCAGGGCCAGTGCTCCGTTGTCGGCGTAGGTCATCCCGAAGCCGAACGGGAACAGCGGGTTGTAATCCTTCTGGCCCACGTTGTTGGCGTACTGGGTCGCCGTGCGCGGCCAACTGAAGCTCAAGGTGCCTTTGAAGTCGTGCTGGACATTGCCATCGGGACCGCGCAGCAGTACATCGGCGATGCCCGCGCCCTCCGAGCCCGGCAGCCATGCCGCGACGAAGGCATCGGCGGCATTGAGCTCACGGTTGACCCACAGCGGGCGTCCGCTGAGGAACACCGCGACAACGGGAATGCCATCGGCTTTCAGGCGCTTGAGCAGCGCCAGGTCCGCATCGTCGCCCGGCTTGTACGCCAGCGTCGGCAGATCGCCCTGGAACTCGGCGTACGGGTTTTCCCCGAACACCACCACGGCTGCATCCGGTCGGGTCGCATAGCGTCCGTCAACCGCAAGTTCGGCGTGACCACCGGCCGCCTTCACCTGCTGCGCGATGCCCTCGAAGATGCTGTCTGCATTCGGGAAATCCTTGCGCGTCGTGCCGGTGCCCTGCCAGTTGAGCGTCCATCCGCCGGCCTGCTTGCCGACATCGTGGGCACCGTCACCGGCCACCAGGATGCGTTGCTTCGGCGACAGCGGCAGCACGCCGCCCTGGTTCTTCAGCAGCACCAGCGACTCGCGCACTGCCTGCCGGGCGACCGCGCGATGGGCCGGTGCACCGATCAGCGCGAACTGGCCGCCGACCGCACGCGAAGACGGTTTCCCCGCCTCGAACAAGCCCAGGCGCAGCTTGACCCGCAGGATGCGACGCACCGCGTCATCCAGGCGTTGCGGGCTGATGGTGCCGGCCCTGGCCGCCGCCAGCGTGGTCTCGTAGAAGCCCTTCCAGCTGTCCGATGCCATCGCCATGTCCAGGCCGGCGTTGATGGTGGCAGGGCAGTCCGTGGTGGTGCAGCCCTTCACCTGCCCGTGGCCGTTCCAGTCGCCCACCACGAATCCACCAAAGTTCATGCGATCCTTCAGCGCATCGGTCAGGTATGGCTTGTGGCCGTGCATTTTCTCGCCGTTGACGCTGTTGAACGACGCCATGACGGTCTGTGCGCCTGCGGCAATGGCGGGCGGATAGCCGGCCGCGTGGATGCGCACCAGCTCGGTTTCATCGATCCGGGCATCGCCCTGGTCTTTGCCATCGACGGTCCCGCCATCACCGAGGAAATGCTTCACCGAAGCGATCACGTGGCGCCCGTCGAGGAAGGTGGGCGAGCCCACCTTGCCCTGCAGGCCTTCGACCATTGCAGCGGCGTAGCTGGCCACCACCTCCGGCGACTCGGAATAGCCTTCGTAGGTGCGTCCCCAGCGATCGTCCTGCGGTACCGCCACGGTCGGTGCGAAGGCCCACTCCATCCCGGTCACGCGGGTCTCCAGTGCGGTGATCTCGCCGATCCGGCGCAGCAGTTCCGGATTGCGGGTCGCGCCCAGGCCGATGTTGTGCGCGAACAGGGTCGCGCCGATGATGTTGCTCTGCCCGTGCACGGCGTCGATGCCGAACAGCACCGGGATCGCCTTGCCGCCGTGCGAGGTGTCCATCGACGCGGCATGGAAATCATCGGCCAGTGCCAGCCATTGCGCAGGCGAGGCATCGTAACGGCCGCCGGGGTCCGAGTTGCCGCCTGCCAGGATGGAACCCAGCCGGTAGCGGCGCACGTCGTCCGGGGTGACGCTGGCGATGTCCCCCTGCACCAGCTGGCCGACTTTGTCCTCCACCGTCAGGGTAGCCATGAGGTCGGTGATGCGTTCCTCCAGGGCCGCATCCTCGGCCAGCGGCCAGGCGACCTGCGGCCACGGATCCGGGTCGGCCGGCGCAGCTGCAACGGGTTTCCCCTCGTTCCCGCAGGCCGCCACGGCCAGCACCAGCGCGGCCAGCAGTACGCCACCACGGGCCTGCATGAAGCGTCGATTCGTCATCGTGTTCATCCTTCCATCTGCTCCAGTTCCTTGCCCTTGGTTTCGTGCACGAACCGCAGCACGAAGAACACCGAGATGACCGCCGCCACCAGGTAGAGGCTGTAGGTTGCGGCCAGCCCGATGGCGGCCAGCAGGATCGGGAAGGTCACCGTCACGGCGAAGTTGGCGGTCCATTGCGCCGCACCAGCCACCGCCAGCGCCGAGCCGCGGATCTGGTTGGGGAACATCTCGCCCAGCATCACCCACATCACCGGACCCCAGGAGACGTTGAAGAAGACCACGTAGGCATTGGCAGCCACCAGCGCCAGCGTGCCCATGCCGCCGGGCAGCTGCAGGCGCCCATCGACCAGCGAGCCGCTGGCGAAGGAAGACACCAGCAGCGCCAAGGCCACCGCCATGCCGGCCGAGCCGACCCACAGCAACGGCTTGCGCCCGATGCGGTCGATCAGCAGCACGGTCACGATGCAGGCGCCGATGCTGAGCGCACCGGACAGGATGTTGATCAGCAGGGCGTCGTTCTCAGAGAAGCCGACCGCCTGCCAGAGCACGGCGCCGTAGTAGAACACCACGTTGATGCCAACCAGTTGCTGGAAGGTCGCCAGGCCGATGCCCACCCAGACAATCGGGCGGACGCTGCCGCTGGCCTTGTCACGCAGGTCCGAAAGCCTCGGGCGATGGTGGTCGGTCGACAGCGAGGCATCGATCTCGGCCAGCTTGGCCTGCGCTTCGGCCGCGCCGAACAGCCGCCCAAGCACCTGCAAGGCCTCGTCCTTGCGGCGCTTCACCATCAGGTAGCGCGGGCTTTCTGGAATGGCCAACAGCAGCACCAGGAACAACAGCGAGGGTACCGCCTGCATCCAGAACATCCAGCGCCAGGCCGCATGGCCTGCCCACAGCGGCTCGGTCGAGGCACCTGCGGTGGCCGCCAGCAGATAGTTGGACAGGAACGCGGCCGTAAGTCCGCTGATGATCGCGATCTGTTGGACCGTGGCCAGGCGGCCACGGTAACGCGCCGGCGCGACTTCGGCGATGTACGCCGGGGAGATCACGCTGGCCGCGCCTACCGCGAAACCGCCCAGTACCCGCGCGATGATGAACATCGCCGACGACGGGGCTGCACCGGCGCCGATCGCCGACAGCAGGAACAGCACCGCCGATACGATCAGCACGTTGCGGCGGCCAAGGCGATCGGCCAGGCGGCCGGCGCTGAAGGCGCCGAACGCGCAGCCCAGCAGCATCGAGGCGATCTCGAATCCCTGCATCCATTCGCCGGACTTGAACGTCTGGTGCAGTCCGTCCTGGGTGCCATTGATCACGCCGCTGTCGAACCCGAACAGGAATCCGCCAATCGTCGCCACCACGCTGATCAGGACGATCAGTCGGGTGTTCTCGCCGCTGTTCACTGCCTGTTGCATTGCCCTGCCCCTCCCCGGTTGGGTTCCATCGACGCGAGCTTGCGCGGTCAGCGCAGCAGGTACTGGTTGATCAGGTTTTCGTAGCGCTCCTGCTTGCCGCTGACCTGCCTGGGCTCGCCGCCCTTCGCACCCTGCGCGGCCAGTTCGGCAAGGCTGAGCGCGCCACTTGCGAATGCCTTGCCGGTACCACTGTCGAAGCTGGCGTAACGCTCCTTCCGCCACTGTTCCAGCGGCGACTCGTTGATCAGCGCGTGGGCGACTTCCAGCCCATGGGCGAACGCATCCATGCCACCCACGTGTGCGATGAACAGGTCTTCCAGGTCGGTCGATTCACGGCGCACCTTGGCATCGAAATTGAGGCCGCCCTCCAGCCCGCCCTGGCGCAGCACCACCAGCATCGCGCCGACCGTGTCGTACAGATCGGTGGGGAACTGGTCGGTATCCCAGCCGTTCTGGGCATTGCCGCGGTTGGCATCGATGCTGCCCAGCAGCCCGTGGTCCGACGCGACCTGCAGATCGTGCTCGAAGGTGTGGCCGGACAACGTGGCGTGGTTCGCCTCGATGTTGAGCTTGAAATCCTTGTCCAGGCCGTGTTCCTTCAGGAACCCGACCACCGTGGCACTGTCGAAGTCGTACTGGTGTTTCATCGGTTCCATCGGCTTGGGCTCGATCAGGAAATTGCCCTTCAGGCCGATGCTGCGGCCATGGTCGCGCGCCATGGTCAGGAAGCGTGCAAGGTGGTCGACTTCGCGCTTCATCTGCGTATTGGCGAGGGCGGCATACCCTTCGCGGCCACCCCAGAACACGTAATGTTCGCCGCCCAGTTCAACGGTTGCTTCCAGCGCCGCCTTCACCTGTACGGCGGCCCGCGCCACCACCGCGAAGTCCGGATTGGTGGACGCACCGTTCATGTAGCGCGGGTGCGAGAACAGATTGGCCGTGCCCCACAGCAGCTTCATGCCGGTGTCGTCCTGGCGGGCCTTGGCCAGCGCCACCATGTGCTTGAGGTTCTTTTCGTAGACACCGACGTCGTCGGCGTCCGGTGCCAGGTCGATGTCATGGAAGCACCAGTACGGCACGCCCAGCTTGGTGAAGAACTCGAACGCCGCGTCCAGCTTCGCCTCGGCGCTGGCCATCGGCGAACCGGCTTCCCAAGGGAAATGCCGGGTACCCGGGCCGAACGGATCATGCCCGGCATTGCAGAAGGTGTGCCAGTAGCAGACCGCGAAGCGCAGGTGCTCCTGCATCGTCTTGCCCCCGACGAGCTTGTCCGCGTCATAGACCTTGAAGGCGAGCGGGTTGTCCGACCCCCGTCCTTCGAAGGGGATGCGGCCGATGCCGGGGAAGTATTCCTTGCTGCCGATGAAGGGCTGGGTGGTCATTAGGGGTCTTCCTGTCGTTGTGCGGGGTGTGGCGTTGAGGGGGATCCGTCGCGATACAGCGGCGTGATGGCATCGAGGTGGCGCAGGAACCGTGCATAGGCGGTGGCGTAGGCCTGCATGCGCGCCGGGTCCGGTCGTGCGGACCGGAGTGGGTCCAGCGCCACGTGCTGGTCGGCGATCTCGGCGATCGAGGTGGCTTCGCCCCGCGCGTGGCCCAGCGCCCACACCGCCTGCAGCGCCGCACCGAACGCGGCGCCTTCAGGTTGGGTGGGTACGTCCACCGGCAGGCCGAACACATCGGCCACCAGTTGCCGCCACTGCGTGCTGTTGCTGCCGCCGCCGGTCAGCACGATGGAATCGAACGACATGCCCGCGCGTACGAAGGCATCGAAGCCGTACTTCAGGCTGTAAGTGGCCCCTTCCATCGCCGCGCGATAGAGGTGTGCAGGCGTCATGTTGATGGTGTCCAGCCCGGCCAGCATGCCTTTGCCGAACGACAGGTCCGGCGTGCGTTCGCCATTGAGGTACGGCAGCATCACCAGCCCGTCTGCACCGGGCGGAGTCGCTCGCAGGTGAGCGTCGCCGTCGCGCGTGCTGAAGCCGAAAGCCGACGCGACCTGCTCGGTCGCCACGGTGCAGTTCATCGTGCAGATCAGCGGCAGCCAGCCGCCGGTGGACGAACAGAAGGCCGCCCATGCCCCGTCCGGATCGACCACGGGTGTATCGGAGTAAGCGAACAGCGTGCCCGAGGTGCCCAGGCTCATCGCCAGCCGCCCCGGCACCACGCAGCCGGTGCCGATGGCCGCCATCATGTTGTCGCCGCCTCCGACAGCCACTTTCACCGTCGCCGGCAGCCCCAACGCCGTCGCCGTGGCGGGGTCGATGTCGAACACTTCTTCGGGCCCGGCGATGCGTGGCAGGCAGGCCGCAAGATCGCGCTCGGGATCGGTCGCATGCAACAGCTCGCTCGACCAGGTGCGGGTACGTACGTCCAGCCAGCCCGTGCCGGACGCATCCCCGTACTCGCAGAAACGCTGTCCGGTCAACACGAAATTGAGGTAATCGTGGGGTAGCAGGATGCTCGCAAGCCGGGCATAGGCCTCGGGCCGATGGGCCTTGGTCCATGGCAGCTTGGAAGCCGTGTACCCGGTGAGGACGGGGTTGCCGGCCAGCGCGATGGTGCGCGCCCTGCCGCCTGCCGCCTGCATGATCTGCCCGCACTCGGCCGAGGTGCTGGTGTCGCACCACAGCTTGGCCGGTGCCAGCACCTCACCGGCCGCATCGACCGCCACGAACCCGTGCTGCTGGCCCGAAACGGCCAGCGCGCCAATGCGCGAGCGCAGCGCGGGCTCGATGTCGGCGAAGCAGGCGTGCAGTGCCGCGACCCAGTCTGCCGGCTGTTGTTCCCGGCTGCCGTCGGCACCGCTGGCCAGCGCCAAGGGCGCGCTGGCGCTGGCCACCACGTTGCGCCCGGCAGGGTCGTAGACCACCACCTTCAGGCTTTGCGTACCCGCGTCGATTCCGGCAACCAGATCCATCGTTTCCATCCGTCTTGGCTTGAAGGTAGCGCTACCAATCAGCGGCAACAGCATGTCGGGCGGCTATGTCACCGCCATGCCCGGTTGCCATGCCTGCGCCGACGCGTTGCAGTAGCGCTCGATGAACGCGGCCTGCGACGGCATCTTCGCCACCTCCTGCTGCACCGGCCGACGGATGCGCTCCAGCAGCGTGCGCAGGTCCGCATCGCTGATGGCGCGCGACAGCGGATGCGGCGGTCCCGGCTGGATGCCCTGCCCGGTCAGGACGCTGGTCCACGAGTCGACCCGGAACAGTTCGCCGGGGTCCTGCCAGGCGTGGGCGCGCTCGCGCCACGCGCGCAGGCGAACCTGCAGCGACTCCGGCAGTGCCATCTCCCGACACGCTTTCCACATCGGCTCGTCGCGCTGGTTCGCGTGGTAATGCAGGATGATGAAATCGCGAACGTGCTCCATTTCCTGACGGCTGACATCGTTGTAGAGCGCCATCAGCGATGGGCTGATGCCCTCCAGCGGGAACAACTGGATCAGGCGCACCACCGCGCTGATGGTCAGGTGGATGCTGGTGGATTCCAGCGGCTCGATGAACCCACTGGCAAGCCCCAGCGCCACCACATTCCTGTTCCATGCCTTCAACCGGCGCCCGCTGCGGAACGGCACCAGCCAGGGGTCACGCAGGGGCCGGCCCTCGATGTCGCGCAGCAGCTTGGCCTGCGCCTCGTCATCGGACATGTGGCGGCTGGAAAACACCAGCCCACAGCCCACCCGGTGCTGCAGCGCGATATGCCAGCGCCAGCCGGCCTCGTGTGCGATGGCGCGCGTGTACGGCACCGGCGGATCCACCGACTCGGTCTGTACCGCAACGGCGCGATCGCTGGGCAACCATTCGTGCCAGTCTTCATAGCCGGTGTGCAGGGTCTGCTCGGTCAACAGCCCGCGGAAGCCGGTGCAGTCGATGAACAGGTCGCCCTCGATGACCTGTCCGTCTTCAAGCACCAGCGATGCCACCGCGCCGTCATGGGCGTGCTGGCGGACTTCGCGGATCTTGCCTTCCACCCGGCGCAGGCCGTTTGCTTCGGCCTTGCCACGCAGGAACCTGGCGTAGAGACTGGCGTCGAAGTGATAGGCGTAGCTGGCCTGCGGCTGGGTCTGCAGCGAGAACCGGTCTTCCAGCGAGGCCGCACTTTCCAGGCAGAATTCGCCCAGGTCCGAGGGCATGCCCCGGCGCAGGCTCTCCAACCAGAAATGGTGGAACGGCGTGGCCCAGGTACCCTGCCCGATCGTGCCGAACGGATGGATGAAACGGTCCCCGGGGCGACGCCAGTTCTCGAACGAGATCGAGAGCTTGAACGTACCGGCCACCGCGCGCAGGAACTCCTGCTCGTCGATCTGCAGGAAGCGGTGGAACATGCGGATGGGCGGCACGGTGGATTCGCCCACGCCGACGGTACCGATCTGCTCGGACTCCACCAGAACGATGTCCAGCTGATCGCGGAACTGGTGGGCCAGCGCGCAGCCGGCAAGCCAACCGGCAGTGCCACCGCCGGCGATGACGACCTTGCGGATCCGCCCTTCTGTTGTGTCCACAGCGTTCAATGCGATGTCCCCATCAACGGTTGAGTAGCGCCAGAAGCCGGGCGCGCATGCGCCGTGCCTGGGTCGTATCGAACGGTGCCAGCTCGCCCCTGGCGGCTTCGGGCAGATGCTGCCCGGCGCGCTCGGCGGGGCCGAATACGTAGTAGTCGAAGATCGCCGCCCAGGCCTGTTTCTCACGCGGTGGCAGATCACGCAGGGCCCACATCGCATGCTGCAGCGCCGGCAGGGGCGAGGCCAGCATGTTCGGCGAACGGCGCCACCAGTAGTTCACCAGCACATTGAACGGCTCCAGGCTGCGCACGTGGTGCCACCACAGGCTCGGGATGAAGATGGCATCACCGGGCCCCAGTTCGGCGCACTGCGCACTTGCCAGGGCATCACGGAAACGGGGGTGCAGACTGAAATCCGGGCGGTCGAAATCCACCACGCTGACCGCCTGCCCGCCGGGGGTGGGATCCATCGGGCCCGGGTAGAGGTTGTCGATCTGCTCGGGCGGAAACAGGGTGAACCGGCGTCGGCCGACCGTGCAGCACGCCAGGTTCTGCGGGGTGTCGTAGTGGCAGGAGGCCGTGACCCGGTTGCCGATCCAGATGCTGGCCAGCGCCTCGATGCCCTGCCCGGCCAGCCCGGCGTCGTTGTGCTCAGTGAACCCCGGCAGCGCACGTGCGACCGGCAGCGAGGCGACGTAGTAGGTCGGCGGGCTGGGCGAAGCGAGATGGTCGGAGATCGCCTCCAGGACCTCTGTCAGCACGCCGCGCCGGACCTCCACGTTCAACGCGGTGAAGTCCGCTGTGTAGAACGGTCGCCCTTCAATGCCGGCATCGCCGAAGGAATATGGGACCGGCAATCCTGCATCGAAGCGGCGCAGGTACGCCATGGCCTCGTGGGGGCCGCGCAAGCCGGCCTGCACCAGGCCCCAGTCGCGCACGATGCCACGCAGCACCACCGGCTCGCCAGCGTCCACCAGCGCCTGCAACGGCAGCGCGCCGGGGTCCAGGCCTTCCAGTGTGCGCATGGCAACGGCCTCCCGCACCGCTCAGTTCCTGCCCGCCGTCGATGCAGCATCCTGCATGCGCAGGCGTCGTTGTTTTTCGGCGATCAGGCGGCGCATGTTGTGCAGCGACGCCAGCATCAGATAGGCCCCTTCCAGATAGCCGGCGCGGTTGAGTCCGGCCAACGCAGCGCCATCCAGCAGCGCCAGGCGATCACGGTCGATCGCGTGCAGCCCGTTGACCGTGAACCGATGCTCCGGGTCGACCTGCACATCCAGCGTGACCGGTTGGATCAGCCCGTGCGCGTCCAGCGCGGCGAACATGTCCGCGCCGAACGCGTGGCCATCGTGGATGCCGCGCAGTACGCTGGTGATGTGGTCCAGGTAAGGGGAGTTGCCCCCCTGCGGCAGGAACACCGGCTCACCCTCCATCGCGGTCACGCGCGGATGATCAAGATCCACGTGCAGCACCGCTTCGCGGCTGAGCGTGCCATCGATGTGGCGGTCCTGGAAGCCGATCAGGAACGGCCCCTTTGCCGCGGCCCCGGGCAGGTAGGAGGCATTCCAGTAGCCGTCCTGCAGGAACAGGTTCTCATGCTGCTCGAACCCGAGCAGCGCTACCGATTGCCAGGCGCCGCTGTCGGCATCGCGGCGCAGGAAGATGGGGTATTCCCGTTGCAGTTCGGCGAACTCGCTCGGATAGGCCGGCACCATGCCCACCGCGTCGCCGAATTCGGGCCCGAAGCCGGTGGCCACGCGCAGGTCGTGGTGGGCGATGTTGTTGAGCATTTCGTATCGCGACACGGTGTCGTCCTCTCCCAGCAGGAGCCTTGAACGGGTGCCGCCGGCAAGGCAGCGGCACCCCCACGGTTCAGAACCTGTAACGCACGCCGAGCATGTAACGCGGACTCTGGTCAGCCAGCTTCACGATCATCTGCGAGGTGCGCGAACGCCAGCGCACGTCCTCTCCGGTCAGGTTGATCGCCTCCAGGCCGAAGGACCAGTTTTCATCCAGCGTGTAGTTCACGCTGAGATCCCACTGGTCGTATTCTTCCACATAGTAGGGATTGCGACTGGTGCCCTGGTTGGCCAGGATCAGATACTGGTCACGCCAGTTCCAGGCCAGGCGTATCGACCATCCGTACTTTTCGTACATCAGCATGGCATTAGCGGTGTCGCTGAGGCCGGTGAGCGAGAACTGGTCTATGTTCGGATCACCCGCATCGTTGTAGCCCACGTCGCCGTTGACGATGGTGTAGTTGGCCAGCACGCCGAACCCGGTATCGCCGAAGAAGTACTGCCCACCGAGCTCCCAGCCACTCAGCTTGGACTCGTTCTGGTTGATCGGGCGGTTGACGTTGAACTGGTACAGCGGGTCGGCTGCGGTGCCATACAGGTCGTAGGCGGCTTCGGTGGACAGCACCTGCGCGTCTGTCCCGTTGTAGGCACCCAGGCCGGCGGGATTGTTGCGCAGCAGTGCCAGCGCGGTGAACAACGCGGTGTCGTTGGCATTGCAGGCCGCCGCATTCGCCGCACCCACCTGGGTAGCGCAGGCGCCGCTGGTGAGGAAGGCCAGCGCCGCCTGTGCATCCGGACCGGCAGTGGGATCGCGCAGTCCGTACAGGTTCTCCTGGACCACGGTGTTGCCGATGAAGTTGGCGACCCGCTTGTTCCAGTACGTGACCGACACGTAGCTCGCATCCGCGAAGTACCACTCCAGTGCCATGTCGAGGTTGTCCGACTCCAGCGGCTTCAGCTGCGGGTTCTGTGCGGTGCCGCTGGCGCGCGAAGACGGATCGATCAGCACCGAGCCGAACGGTTGCTGTGCGGTCGGGCCCGCGTAAAGGTTGCCGATCGGCGCGCGCGCGATGCTCTTGCCGAAGGACACGCGGCCCTTCAGGTCGTCCATGAGGTCGATGCTGAAGTCGAGGTTGGGCAGGACGTAGCTGTAGCTGTTCTTTTCGGTGAACGGCTGTTGCTCATCGGACAACACCACGCGGAAGTCATTGTTGGACTGCCATTCGATGGCCTCCGGGATGGCGATGACCGAAGTGGACACCACATCGGTGGTTTCATAGCGCACGCCAAGGCGCGTATTGGTGTGCAACCCGCCCAGCTCGCCGTCCAGCTCGACCTGGAAATAGGCGGACTTCGTCTTCTCCTCCACCAGGTTGTCGGCGGCGCGCTGTGGGCTCACACCGAGACTGGCGCCATAGTTGTCCGCCGCCCACTGCGCGAGGCGGCCAGCATCGCCGCGCCAGGCGGTGAAGCTGTTGGCATTGAAGTCGTTGAACAACCCGACGATGTTGACCGGCTGCAGCAGGTCCATCAGCCCGTTGGCCACATCCCCGTCGACGTTGGCCACGCCCCAGTCGCCCAGGGTGTTGTAGTTCTCCGCTGCCTGGATGCGGTGGGTGGTCTGCTTGCTCGAATCCACGCCGAACTGGAAGCGACCCTTGTCGAAGCTCCACTCACCGTCGACGCGGCCCTGCTTGATCTCGCTGACCTGGGTCTGCGAATTGATGCGCAGCACCTGCGAACCGATCTCGCCCGGCACGAACCCCGGATTGACCACGCCGTTGACCTTGGCGAGGGCATCGGCCGTGCTCGGGTACCAGACCTGGGTGCCCACCGGCAGGCCGTTGTTGAAGTTCATTTCCTGCACCCAGGACCCACCGCAGTGCGGCCCGGTGGTGCAGTTGTTGGTACCGGCGATGCTGCTGAAGATGGAGCCGCCGCCGGTGAGCGGATCGTTCGGCCGGCTTTCGTTCTTGGAATCGTGCGCGTCGAAGCTCAGCTTGAACCGATCGGTGAGCTGCCACAGTGCATTGAAGCCAAGCGATCCCAGCTTGTACTTCTGCATGCTGCGCTGCTGCTCAAGCCCGAAATCCTTGGTGCCCGCGACCTCTCGGATGTAGATCGGCGTGGCTACCGCGCCGCTGGTGTCGAACTCGACGTCGGTGTAGTTGCTGTTCTGCAGCCACATGCCCTGTTCGCCACGGTTCTCGGTGATCTCGTTGGTCGAATAGGTGTAATCCAGGGTCAGCGTCACCGCGTCGGTCGGCGCGAACTGCAGCACGGCCTGGCCGTTGATGCGCTCGCGCTCGAACTCGGAAAACGCATAGCGGAGGTCGTTCGGGCGACCGTACAATGCGCCCACTGCCGGTGCATTGACCACCGTCGGGTTGCCCGGCAGCGTGCCGGTCCACGGCTGGATGTTCCAGTAATTGTTGGTGGCCTGCACCGAGCCACCCTTGCGCTTCTGGTAGCTGGCGCTCACCCCAACGCCGAAGGTCTTTTCCGGGTTGCTGTAGCTGAAGAGGCCGGACAGTTCCGGCGTCAGGTCGTCACCGAACGGCTGGCTCTCGTCGGAAACGATCTTCGCGCCGGCACTGGCGACGGTGCCCTCATGGTCGAAGGGTCGCGCGGTCAGGATGTTGATCGTGGCGCCGATGCCACCGCTGGGCACATTGGCCTGGCTGGTCTTGTAGACCTCGATGCCGTTGATGGCCTCGGCGGCAAGCTGGGCGAAGTTGAAGGCACGGGTACCGCCGTCGACACCGCCGATGGCGACCTGTCCGGATGCACCGAAGGCATCGGCGCCCGGCATCTGGCGCCCGTTGAGCGTGACCATGTTGAACTGCGGGCCAAAGCCTCGCGCCGTGACCTGCGCCCCTTCGCCATCACGGCGCTCGATGGAGATGCCGGTGATGCGCTGCAGTGACTCGGCGAGGTTGGTGTCGGGGAACTTGCCGATGTCCTCCGCGCTGATGGCATCCACCACGCCGGCCGAGTCGCGCTTGATATCCATCGCCTGGCTGAGGCTGTTGCGGATGCCGGTGACCTGCACGGCGTCCAGCTGGGTCGGGCTCGCCTGGCCCTGCTGCTGCGCCACGGGCGCCGGCGTGGCCGGGTCCTGCGCGAAGGCGGGATTGATGACCAGGACGCCGCCGACGAAGGTGAACATGGCCCTGGAGGTGAACTTCGCCAGCGTCCGGCTCATGGCAGAGCCCTCCAGCCGGGTATACGACGGACAGTAACAGCGCTCATGACTCTCCCCTCTGACATACGATCGAATGGATGCACCGCCCCTTCTGGGGCACGTACGGGCGACGCCCGTCTTCCAAACCGAACATCGCAGTGCGCGTTGCCTTCACTGCGACTCAAACTCGCTTGCGGATTTGCCAGAACAGCCGCGCGGTAAGGGGGGGGTACCTGCTGGCCTTACCCTGGCTCAGTGGTAGCGCTACCATCACGTCTCGGGCGCAGACTACTCACCCCGGATCGCGCTTGTCATCATGCAGCGCAGCAAAGGAGTTGATGGTTTGAAAAGTAGCCAAAAAGCGGTCCGTCGCAAGGCGAGCGCCGTCACCATCGATGACGTCGCCGCGCATGCGGGCGTTTCGCCGATGACGGTTTCACGTGTCATCAATGGCCATGCCGGCGTGCGTGAAGGCAACCGCGATCGGGTCATGCGCAGCGTGCAGGAACTGGACTACCGGCCCAACCCTGCCGCCAGTGCGTTGGCCGCCGCGCAGCACACCTGCGTCGCGTTGATCTACACCAATCCCAGCTCCAGCTATCTGCGCGAACTGCTGGTCGGCGCGCTGCGCGGGTCTACCCGGTCAGCGGCGCAGCTGGTGATTGCCAGTTGGGATGAGCTGGACAGCCAGGCGCGTCGGGAAGCGGCACGGCAGCTCTCCATCACGGTCTCGGGCGTGATTCTTCCGCCGCCGCTGTGCGAAACAAAGGACATCGTCGATGTGTTCGTCGACGCCGGCATTCCCGTGGTTTCCATCGCGTCCAGCCATTTCAGCGATCATGTTTCCTGCGTACGCATCGATGACCGCCAGGCTAGCCGGGACGTAATGTCGCATCTGCTGGCCCACGGGCACACGCGCATCGGCTACATCAAGGGCGATCCAAACCAGACCGCCAGCGCGCATCGATGGCAAGGCTACCGGGATGCACTGGCTGACGCCGGTATCGACTATGACGACTCCCTTGTCCAGCCCGGTTACTTTACCTACCGCTCCGGACTGGACGCAGCCGAACGGCTGTTGGCCCTGGATCAGCGCCCCAGCGCGATCTTCGCCAGCAACGATGACATGGCATCGGCCGTCGTTTCAGTGGCGCACCGGCGCGGCCTGGAGGTACCAGGCGATCTTTCAGTCGTTGGTTTCGATGACACGTCCGCCGCGACGATGGTGTGGCCGGAACTGACCACCCTGCACCAGCCCGTGGCAGACATGGCGGACAGCGCGGTGGAGATCCTGTTGCGGGAGATCCGCCGCACCGCCACCGCTGGGCGCGTGGCCGTCAACCAGGTGCTTGCGCACCGGCTGATCACGCGCGCGTCCGTTTCCGTGCCGTTGCCACCGAAGGAAACCGCGCCCCGTTCAACGCGCTCGGAATGACGTTGGCCGGCAATGTCGTGGCCCCGTGATGGAACGGCGCATCCGCAGTGACGCGGCACTGGCGCCGGCAGCACCGCGCGCTACATCGCGCTGCGCAGACTGGTTGCATCGCCCATCCTGCGAGGTACCGACGGTGCGCATCCACCATCTCAACTGCGTTTCCACATGCCCGCCCGGCGGCCGCCTCATGGACGGCCGCACGCACGGGGTGCTGCGGCGGGCACGCCTGTGCTGCCATTGCCTGCTGATCGCGACCAACCACGGCCTGGTGCTGGTGGATACCGGCTTTGGAACCCGTGACGTCACCCATCCTCGAGAGCGCCTCTCGCCGTTCTTCCGTGCGCTGCTGGCGCCCGACCTTCGCCAGTCGATGACCGCGCTCTCCCAGGTGCAGGCGCTGGGATGGTCGGCGCACGACGTGCGGCATATCGTGCTGACCCACCTGGATTTCGATCACGCCGGCGGACTGGACGATTTCCCCGATGCGGCGGTCCACGTGCTGGCCGCTGAAGCAGATACGGCGGGGAATCGCGGCCGGTGGCTGCAGCGGCAGCGCTTCCGCCCGCAGCAGTGGCCGCGCGTCGAACGCTGGCACCTGCACCGGGAAACCGCTGGCGAAGCATGGTTCGGGCTGTCCTTCGTCCGGCCCCTGCAGGGGCTGCCACCGGACATCCTGATGGTGCCGTTGCCGGGCCACACCCGTGGCCATGCCGGCATCGCGGTGCACAGCGAAGGCCGCTGGCATCTGCTCGCCGGTGATGCGTATTTCCACCAGGACGAACTGGAACCGGGCACGTATCGGTGCCCGCCCGGGTTGCGCGGCTACCAGTGGATGATGGAGCAGGATCGCCGCCAACGCCTGGCATCGCGGGATCAGGTGCGAAGCCTGCGGCGCCTGCATTCCCGTGGCGAACTGGAGATTTTCTGCTCGCACGACGTGGCCGAATTCGAGCGTCTTTCGGGTCGTCCGTTCAACCAGGCGTGAGCGGGTGCGCCCGGCAGACCGCAGGCGATGCGCTATCCTTGCCCGCCGCATGTCGACGCCCCTTTGGATATGAAAGAACTGGATGGAATTTCCCCTGCAAGCCTGACCGGCATACCGCTGCGGAGCCGGCGCGTGTGTCGGACCGGCGCGGCGCTGCTGGCGTTGGCCAGCCTGCCCGCGCTGGCTGCCACGCCGCTGGAACTGGCCCACGAGGTCAACACGGAAATCGTCACCAGGCAGGTCATCGAAGAGGGCCAGGCCTTCCTGCGCGCCTTTGGCAGCGGCGAAGGTGTCGCGGCTCCCGAGGATCCCCCCGCGTGCCGCGAAGCGATCCAGGCCGCGATGGCGGCACATCTGTCAGCCGGCGTGAGGCAGGTAGCCGAGGGAATCCAGGACCCTGTCCAGCAGGCCGGGTTCGATCAGCTGCTGGCGAGCGTCTACACCCCCGCCGAGCTGAAGGCGTTCCTCGGCCAGCGCGACCAGGTCGAGCTGCCCGAGCTGCTTGCCGCCGTGCTGGCTGCGCCCAAAGTGCGCGCCGCGCATGATGCGCGGATGGAGGCGTTCACGCTCGGCGAGCCGGATCCCGCGTCGCCGGAGGGCATGGGGCTGCAGCGTGCCAAGGAAACCTGCGAACGCCTGAGGGCGCAAGCGCGTTGAGTGTCTGCGCCGCGCGTATCAACGCGCGGCTTTTCCGCCGTTGTCCTTCATCGCGGCACGCGTCTGCGCGAACTCGGGAAACGTCTCGGCCATCGACGCTTTGTCCGGAAGCACATAGAACACGCCACCGCGCTCGAACGTGGTGCGGACGATCTGCTCGTAGAACGTCGGCGAGATGTTGATGCAGCCGTGGGTGACGCGGTTGTCATCGGGCGAGGCCGAAGCAAGTCGCTCGGCACGCTTCTCTGACGGTACGCCGGTGGTGATGGGATGCAGCGCGACGCCCGAATCGTAGTCGACCCAAAGCACGCGCCCTGCATCGATCGAGGGTCCGTAGCCGCCGATGAAGCGACCCGCAGGGGTCGTGCGGTCACGTCCCGGGATGGCCCGCAGGGCCAGGCCAGCGACGCCGGGCGCGGTGTGGTCACCGGTAGCCGACCCGAACAGCGCCGGCGCGGCACCGCGCAGTCGGCCTTCCCCGTCGAACACCAGGACCTGGGCAGCCGCCTTGTCCATGATCGCGAATGGGTAGCCTTGGCTGTCTTTGGACGCAACGACCCAGCCGGCCAGTTCGATCACGGTGTCCGACACCGTCTGGCCTTCCGGGAGTTCGTCGACCGCGGCGGCGGACTGCGCGGCGGCGTTCTTCGCGCTCACCGTGGCGGTGCACGCCAATGCCAGCGCAAGTGCCAGCGCACCGAAAACGGGCCGCATTCTGGAGGATGGATGAGTACCGATGGGACACTTCCTTTGAATCAGTTTCTACTGCTCCCGAGGAAACCAGTGGCCTGTGCAGGCCACTGGTGCCTGGTTCAAACGTACCGGGCGATCAACCGCGCGGCTTGCGGCGCGGCGCCTGCTCGAGCTGCTGGACGCGGCCTTCGATCTGGTCGAGGCGCTGGTTGGCCTGGGTGGCGGACTGATTGGCCGATTCGGCGCTCTGTGCGGCGCCCTGCACCTTCACGTCGAGCTGGTCGAGGCGCGAATCGATGCGTGCGAAGTCGTCCTTATAGGTGGCGCAGGCGCTCAGGCTCACGCCAGCGATAAGGGCGATACCAAGGTTGCGTGCGGTAGTCAGATTGGGTTTGCTGAGGAACATTTCACTGTCTCCTTCTTCGGGGGTGTTCGGACTATAGCGGCGTTTTCGGCTGTGCCAAGACCGACGTTCAGTTGATGCCGGGAGAAGTAGAGGGAATGTGAAAGTGACGCAATCCGCTCATCCACAGCTCATGTTCGCCCAGGACCAAACATCATCGATTGGCTCGCTCGATGTCATCCTTTTCCAGATCAGTGAGGTTCCGTGCTTCGGGTCCTGCCACGAAGTCCAGTGCCGCGCCGTCAGAGGCGGTTGATAGTGACCGCATGACTACGCAGGTCGATGCAACTCAAATGCCAACCAGATCTATTCCATCGCTTACAAAAGCACGCGAGTTGATCAGGCCTTCGATGAACTCCGCAACTTCGAGGAAATCATGCGATCTGATCCTATCCGGCGACCAGTATTGCCCGTGAGCGATCCAGTGCCGGAGCTTGAACGCGTTGTTGATGCGATCGTACTCCTGATGCGACAGGAACCCCTGCTGCTGCCAGCTTTTGATGATGTCCTCCATCAACCTGGCCTTGTTACGCTTCCGATTGAAGAGCTTGATCAACGTCTTGGAGAGGCCGTCCTTCAGCTTCAATTGTTTCCTGTTTACGTAATCCAACTTGAAGCAGGCTTCCAGAAACGCCAGGAGCGCCATCATGTCGCGAACTTCCTGCGTCTTGAGCGCCAGGATCCGTTGACGCTCGACCTCGGCCAGCGGTAGATCGAAATAGTCCGGATTCAAATTGGAGAAAAACAGGTCGATCGCTTCTTGCGCCATGGCGTGATGACCAACGACCTTCCCATAGTTCGGAACGTCCCGATTAGCGATGACGAGAGTGGCCATTGGTGGCCTCCATGATCGCTGACTGCAGGCTGATTGTTTCGATCGCGCTGTACCGGATCTTCGGCGGCAACGTCGAAATTTTCCACTGGTAAGGAGTCAGATCCAATGGCCCTCGCTTGGTCTCGCGAGGGCGGTCGCCGAACGTCGTGGTAACTGTAAAAATCGGCCGGTCAAGGTCGGGAAGAACAAGCACGAACCGGACGCTGCCGCGGACCCCTATGAGGTCGACGCGACCGGGCGAACCCAGCAGCATGGTTCCAATGGGTACGAATTGAACGCTGCTGCCGCCGAGATCTATGGTCAGGCCTGGTGCGTGGTACGTGCCCAGGGCTTCTTCCCTGAGCTCGGCTGTAGACCTGCTGACGTGCATGCTGCCATTCTCGGAGTATGGCCGCAGGATGTCAGTGACTTGGGCGTACAGTTCCTCGATCTTCCCCAGCCACTGCGTCTTACGCTCGGTCAGATTGCCATGCCGCTCCTTGTCGCTCCTCTGACTGGCAAGGAACTTGTCGAATTCGGGATTCCAGGATATGGACGGAGTGCCTTCGGCTGAGCTTCAGTCGATTGTCTCACGGCCGGACTGTCAAAAAAGGAGCAAAACCCGCTGGAGGTTTCGAACGACAACCCGCGTCATACCTGCCCAACCGCATCGCGCAGTCAGGCTTACAGGGACGCAACCATGAAGCCGATGCCGCCCACCAAGCTCAGCTTCTATGCATCAGGATCATTTTCTCCTGCGACATGTCCCGCATGGTGTACGGAATGCCGCCGGTGCCGTAACCCGATTCGCGGCGGCCTGCGAACGGCATCCAGTCGGTGCGGAACGCGGTGGCGTCATTGATCATTACTGCCGAGGCATCCAACCGGTTGGCTGCACGCAGGGCGATGTCGATATCCTGCGCGAAGATACTGGCCTGGAAGGCGGTCGGCAGCGAGTTCGCCCGGGCAATGGCTTCGTCCAGATCCGAATAGCGATACACCGCCACCACCGGTCCGAACACTTCCTGCGTGGTCACCCGCGCATCAGCGGCCGGATCGAGCAGCACGGTCGGCTGCAGCGTGGTCTCGGACAGCCGCTTGCCGCCGCTGGCGAGCGTCGCACCGCCCTTCACGGCTTCGTCGATCCACTCGGCCACCCGGTCGGCCTCGCGGGGCTGGATCAGCGGCCCCACGTCGGTGTCTTTCAGGGTGGGATCACCGGTACGCAGCCGTTCCACACGGGCAATCAGTGCCTCGGTGAAGTCATCGGCGATATCGTTGTGGACGAAGATGCGCTGGGTGGAAACGCACACCTGGCCGGCATGGTAATAGCCGCCCTTGACGATCGGCTCGATGATCCTGGACAGGTCCGCGCTGCGGTCGACAATGGCCGGCGCAACCCCGCCGTGCTCCAGTGCCGAGCGGGCGCCGTGTGCCAGCTTGCTGTGCAGCGACCACCCTACCCTGGCCGATCCGATGAAGCTCAGGAAGGCAACGCGCTTGTCGGTGGCCAGTGCCTCGGCCAGTTCGTTGCCTTCCGGCAGGAAGCTCTGGCACCACGGCTCGGGCAGCCCGGCTTGATGCACCATCGCCACGAAATCCAGGCACGACAGGGGCGTTGCCGATGCGGGTTTGATGATCACAGGGCACCCCACGGCGATTGCCGGGGCGACCTGGTGCACGATCAGGTTGAGCGGGTGGTTGAAGGCCGAGATCGCCGCCACGATACCGATGGGCTCGCGGGTGGTGAATGCCCAGCGTCCCACCGCCGCGGCTGAAAGACCCATCGGGATCTCCCGGCCGCCAAAGTTGCGCAGTTCGTCGGCGGCATTGTGGACGCCATCGATGGCGCGCGTGGTTTCAATGATGGCGTCCGGCAACGGTTTGCCACCCTCGCGTGCGATCTGCAACGCGAGGTGGTCGCGCTTGGCGTCCATCAACGCGGCCAGCCTGCGCAGGATCGCGATGCGCTCGTGCGGCGGCAGCCAGCCGTCGCGATCCTTGAACACCCGCTCGGCGGCGCTGAGCTTGTGTTCCAGTGCTGCGGCGGTGTCGAATCCGATTTCCGTGATGGGCGCGCGGTCGAAGGCCTGTACGACGGTCAGCATGTTGGGCTCCTTTCCAGGGTCACGGGCGGTCATGCGCAGCCCACGTCGGGCGTGCGGTTGCGCAGTTCATCCACCAGCACGCGGGTGTTTTCGGAATAGTCGATCGGCACATCCAGCACGTGCACGCCACCGCCGGCGAAGGCCGCTTCGATCAGCGGCACCAGTTCCCCCACGGCGGTCACCCGGCGGCCCTTCGCGCCGTACGCCTCGGCATACTTCACGAAATCCGGGTTGCCGAAGCGCATGCCGAAATCTTCGAAGCCATCCACGGCCTGCTTCCAGCGGATCATGCCGTAGGCGCTGTCGTTGAGGATCACCACGACCAGGTTGAGCCCCAGCCGCACGGCGGTTTCCATCTCCTGCGAGTTCATCATGAAGCCGCCGTCGCCGCACACCGCCACGACCCGGCGCTGCGGGTACAGCATCGCCGCCATCATCGCCGACGGCAGCCCGGCCCCCATCGTGGCGAGCGCATTGTCGAGCAGCAGCGTGTTGGCCACGTGTGTGCGGTAATTGCGGGCAAACCAGATCTTGTACATGCCATTGTCCAGGCAGACGATGCCATCGTCCGGCACGGCCTGGCGTACGTCGTGCACTATCCGTTGCGGGGTGATCGGGAAACGGTCTTCCTCGGCACGATCATTGAGCCGGGCGAGGATGTCCTGGCGCAGTCCGGTCATGCCTTCGTCGGTAGACAGGCGCCCTTCCAGCCGCTCTGCCAGGGCGTCAACCGAGGCGCCGATATCGCCCAGCACTTCGATATCCGGGTGGTAGACCTGCTCGACCGTGGCCGACTGGAAACTGATATGGATGACCTTCGGCCCGCCGCTGCTCTTCATCAGGAAGGGCGGCTTTTCGATCGTGTCATGGCCGATGGCGATGATCAGGTCGGCGCGCGCCACCGCCTCGTGGACATAATCCCCTTCGGACAGTGCCGCGGTGCCCATATAAAGGTTGGAGCCACCGGTGACGGCGCCCTTGCCCATCTGGGTGTTGAAGAATGGCAGGCGTGTGCGCGTCACGAACGCGGACAGCGCCTCGGTCAGCCACGGCCGGCTTCCGGCCGCGCCGATCATCACCAGCGGGCGCTTGGCCGCGAGGATGGCCGCTTCAGCCCGATCAAGCGCGGCAGGGGCCGCGATGGGCCGTTCCAGCGCATGGACGGGGATGACCGGGACATCCTCCACTTCCTCGCCGGCGATGTCCTCCGGCAGTTCCAGATGGACCGGCCCGGGCCGTTCTTCCATTGCCACACGGAACGCATCGCGCACCATCGCCGGGATCGAGGCCGGACTGACGATCTGCCGCGTCATTTTGGTGAGCGGCTTCATCGACGCCACGATATCCACGATCTGGAAGCGCGCCTGCCTGGCACTCATTACCGCTTTCTGGCCGGTGATGAGGATCATCGGCCACGCGCCCAGGTGGGCATAAGCTGCACCGGTGGAGAAGTTGAGCGCGCCCGGGCCGAGCGTCGCCAGGCACACGCCGGGCCTGCCGGTGAGCCGGCCGTGGGTAGCGGCCATGAAGGCGGCTGCCTGCTCATGGCGGGTGAGGACGAGTTCAATCGTCGAGTTTCGCAGCGACTCCAGGAAGTCCAGGTTCTCTTCGCCCGGCACGCCAAAAATGCGGTCTACGCCCTCGTTTTCCAGCGCCTTGACCAGTAGATCCGAGCCCTTCTGCATAGCGTCGATCCTTGCGGTGAGGATGCGACCACTATACGCCCGGGGTATTACGGGGAGTCTGGAACTGAATGGCGACGCGTGGAACGCTCTGTAATCACTACAAGGCGGGGCCCGCTCGCGCCGACTGCTCAGCCAATGAAGCTTCAAGCAGGTTCACATAGATCTCCAGCCTGCTGCGGATACCGACCAGAACCCAGCCGAGGGCATACAGCAGGACGATGCCGAAGATGAGCACAGCGGCGATCGGATTCACATCGAAGGCACCGGCCCAGTCACCCCACTTCCAGGTGCGAAGCTGCAGGTAGAGTGCCCCCAACACGGGGAAGAAGCCGAGCTTCTGCAGCCCGCCGAAGACCAGGCCCATCCGCTCCGTCATGCCTTGCCGAAGCGTGCTCGCAAACCGAAGCCGCTGCTCGCGCTCGTCTCTCGGGAATGCACTGAGCTGATCAACCAGATACGCCCAGTACGCGAAGTCACCATCCATCTCTGCCGCATGGGTCAGGCGAGGTTTGATGTACTGTCGCCCTTCCCGCTTGAGCATCAGCACGAACGACAGCAGGAACCCGACGATCTCGGTCAGCAGACACCCCATCAGGATCATGATCTGCGAGCCTGCGGGAAACAGGCTGTCTGGCAAGGCGGCAGTGAGCAGCCCCAGCCCGGTGGCCGCCACACCCACCATAATCCCGCCTTTTTCCTGGCCGCGTGCGCGTGCGCGTGCGCCAGCTCGCTGTCCGCCGATGCTCTTCCTGGATCAAGGCATCGATTTTTTTTAAGAAATCGGTCTCCGCACGCAGGTACGCGACTTCTTCAATGAGCTCCGCATGAGTCAGGTCCTGAATCGGCTTTCGC